>JAIOYK010000002.1 GCA_021741145.1 Rhodospirillum sp.
GATATCGGAGGCACGGTTCCCGATGTCCCCTTGCCGCCGGCGTTTGTGGGGGAGCTCAGGCCCTATCAGGCCGTTGGTGTGGCCTGGATGCAGCTTCTTCGGGAAGCGGGCATCGGCGGGATCCTTGCCGATGACATGGGTCTGGGGAAGACGATCCAGGCTCTGGCGCACCTGTCCATCGAGAAGGCCGAGGGCCGTCTGGATAGGCCGTCCCTGTTGATTGCTCCCACCAGTCTGATGGGCAATTGGCGGGCCGAGGCCGCGCGGTTTGCGCCGGAGTTGAAAACTTTGGTCTTGCATGGTCCGGATCGCAAGGCCGACTTCGGTCGTCTTGCCGACTTCGATCTCGTCCTTTGCACCTACCCCTTGCTGATCCGCGATGGCGATGTTCTTGCCGATCAGGACTGGTACCTGCTGATCCTGGACGAAGCGCAAACGGTCAAGAACCCCCGAACCACGGCGGCGAAGGTGCTGGCGCGTTTGCCCACGCGCCACCGTCTGGCCCTGACCGGGACACCGGTGGAGAACAACCTGGGGGACCTTTGGGCGCTCTATAACGCCGTCTCCCCGGGGTTGTTGGGGGATAGGTCGAGTTTTGTAAAGCGGTGGCGGACGCCCATCGAGAAGAAGGGGGATGCCGACCTCCAGGGCACCCTGTCCCGACGGTTGCGCCCCTATCTGCTGCGCCGAACCAAGGCCGACGTGCTGACCGAACTGCCGCCTCTGACCGATATTGTCGAGCATATCGCGCTGGAGGACGGACAGCGCGCGGTCTACGAGGCCATCCGCTTGGCGATGCACGCGAAGGTGCGCGAGGCCATCGCCCGCAAGGGTCTCGCCCGCAGCCATATCGAGCTCTTGGAAGCTCTGTTGCGTATGCGGCAGGTCTGCTGTGATCCCCGTCTCGTCGCGAAGGCCGACCTAGGGGGCAGGGGCGCGAAGGCGCGGGAGGCGGGGTCCGCCAAGCTGGAGCGGCTGTTGGAGATGCTGCCCGAACTGGTTGCCGAGGGGCGGCGGGTACTGCTCTTCTCCCAGTTCACCAGCATGTTGACCCTGATCGAACAGGCGATTGGGGGACTGGGAATCCCCTATGTGACCTTAACAGGAAAGACCCGTGATCGGGAGGCCGTGGTGAACCGCTTCCAGGCGGGGGAGGTGCCCTTGTTCCTGATCAGCCTGAAGGCGGGTGGAACGGGATTGAACCTGACCGCCGCGGATACGGTCATTCATTATGATCCCTGGTGGAACCCGGCGGTGGAACGGCAGGCGACGGACCGCGCCTATCGCATGGGCCAGGATAAGCCGGTCTTCGTCCACAGGCTGATTGCCGAGGAGACCATCGAGGTCAAAATGCAGGCGCTCAAGGATCGCAAGCAGGCCCTGGCCGATGGACTCTATGACGAGGACGGCGCCACGCCCTTCGACATTGGCGAGGAGGATATCGAGTACCTGTTGGGTCGCGGCTAATTTGGGTTTTGGTGACGTGGAAGGAGAGCGACCCGAAAAAAAGAAGGGGCCGATTTGCATCGACCCCTTGGCGAAGTTTAGGGAGTAAGCAGAGACGGCCAGCGACTAATCGGGCAGGTCGTCCTTAAAGGTCCGCGTACCGGAAATCATGGTCGAGACGATGGACTGTCGCGACATGATGTCCTCGCGGATGGCCACGTAGACATGGGTGAGAATGAACATCATGATCCACCACATGCCCAGGTGATGCCAGGTGTGCACATCCATGGATCCGCCAAACAGCGGGATCACCCAGCCGAACAGGGTGTCGGCCCAGCTTCCCTCGCCCAATCCCTCGCCATAGAGGGCGAAGCCGGTGACGATCTGGAAGGTCACCCCCAGGGTGAACAGGAAGAACATGGCGAATTGCGCCAGCGGGTTATGGCCAACGTATTTCTTCGGGCGTTTTTCCAGGAAGAAATACCAGCGCAGTTCGAACAACACCTCCTTCCACCACTTCTTGGACCACAGGGCCACGTAGAAGAGTTGGCGGGCATGGTGGTTGCCCACGATGGCCCAATAGATCCGCCCGAGGAAACCGACGGCCAGGACATAGCCAGCGGCGAAATGGGCGTAGCGGATATAGCCGAACCAGAAGGTATCGAAAGTGTTCCCCGGTGCGGCGGCGGGCGGCGGGGAGCCGATGAAATATCCGGTCACGGCCAGCACCACGATGGCCAAGGCGTTGATCCAATGCCAAAGACGCACCGGCGCCTCATACACATAGACCGAGGTGATCTTTTGCAGGGAGGCCACGTCTTCGGGGGCGACATCGTCGGCTCCGGCGACGGCCGGACTGGGGCCGCCTCCGGCGATAGCGGTACTTGGCTTGGCGCCAGTGCTCATGCCAGTGGTCATGATCGCCTCCCTATCAACGGACCTTCACGGTCGTGAGTTCCTCGCCCTCGGGCGACATGACATGGGTGGAACACGCCAGGCAGGGGTCGAAGCTGTGCAGGGTGCGCAGGATCTCGACCGGCTCGTCTGGCCGTTCCATGTAGGTGTCCATCAGGCTGGCCTCGAAGGCGCCGATATTGCCCTCGTTGTCCCGGGGACTGCCGTTCCAGGTGGTCGGCACGACGCATTGGTAGTTGTCGATGCGACCATCCTTGACCTGAACCCAGTGACCCAAAGCGCCGCGTGGGGCCTCGGTCATGCCCACGCCCTTGGCCTCCTTCGGCCATTTGGAGGGATCCCACTTCTCGACGTTGGCGGTGCTGGAATCGCCGTTTTTGATGTTGGCGATCAGCTTGTCGAAGAAGTGCCTTTGCAGGTCGGCGCAGTAGTCCGCCTCGAGCGCCCGGGCCGCGGTGCGTCCCAGGGTGGAGAACAGGGCTCCCACCGGCAGGTTCATGGTGCTCAGCAGGCCCTTGATCTGGTCGGTGATGACCTCGTGGCCGCTGGCATAGCCGACAACGTACCGGGCGAGGGGGCCGACCTCCATGGCGTGGCCGCGCCAGCGCGGGGCCTTGATCCAGGAGTATTTGGCCGCCTCGTCCAGCTCCTTGATATTGGTCTTGGTGCCAACAGTGTTGGGGCCGAGGGCGAAATTAGGCTCGGTGACACCGTCCCAGGGGTGCAGGCCCTTGTTTTCGTCCGCGTACTTGTACCAGGAGTGGGGGACGAACTCCTGTATTTGCTCCGGATCACGGACATCGACCTCATGGACCTTGGAGAGGTCGCCATTGATGATCGCACCCCGGGGTAGGTGGAGTTGGGCAGGGTCGAAGTTGCTCGGATTCTCCGGGATATCGCCGTATGCGAGGACGGATTTTCCGGAGAGTCCGCCCCCGTAGAGCCAGGATTTGTAAAATCCTCCGATCGCGATGATGTCCGGGATATAGACGTTCTTCACGAAGGTTTTACACAGATCAATGATGGAGGACACCAGATTGAGGCGCTCCATGTTGATCGCGCCGACGGCTCCGGTGTCGTGGACATTGATGGCGCAGGGAACGCCGCCGACCAGCCAGTTCGGATGGGGGTTCTTGCCGCCGAAGATGGTGTGGACCTTGACGACTTCCTTCTGAAGATCCAACGCCTCCAGATAGTGGGTGACCGCCATCAGGTCCGCCTCGGGCGGCAGCAGGTAGGCGGGGTTGTCCCAGTAGCCGTTCTTGAACAGGCCGAGTTGGCCCGATTCCACGAACCGTTTGACGCGGTTCTGCACATCGCGGAAATAGCCCGGGCTGGACAGCGGGTGGCTGGGGGAAACCGCCTGCTGCAGCTCGCTGGTGGCCTTGGGGTCGGCCTTCAGGGCATTGACCGGGTTGACCCAATCGAGCGCGTGCAGGTGGTAGAAGTGGACGATGTGGTCATGGATCTGCAGGTTCAACTGCATCATGTTGCGGATGGAGTTGGCGTTGTCCGGGATGGTGATCCCCAGGGCATCCTCCACGGCGCGGACCGAGGTCAGGGCATGGGTGCCGGTGCAGACGCCGCAGATTCTCTCGGTGAAGGCCCAGGCGTCCCGGGGGTCGCGACCCTTGAGGATCACTTCCAGGCCGCGCCACATGGTGCCGGTGGAGACGGCGTTGCGGATGATGTTGTTCTCGTCGACATTGACCTCGCAGCGCATGTGGCCCTCGATCCGAGTGACCGGATCGACCACGACGCGGCGGCCACTGGTGTCGAGATTGAAGCCGTTGGGCGTGGCGACCATGGATTATTCCTCCCCTTGGGACATGCTGGACCCCTTTTTGATTTCATTCTTGTGCTGGGCGCGCTTCAAGGCGGAGACGGCGGCATGCACGGCGATGGCTCCCCCCACGCCCGCGGCGGCGGCGCGGCCAAGGGTGTCGGCGTTTTCCTCGACGCCGAACTGCTTGACCTGGGCCAACCGGTCATAGAATGGGCCGTTGTCCCAAAAACCGTCCTCGGAACAGCCAATGCAGCCGTGGCCGGACTGAATCGGGAAGCTGACCCCCTCGTTCCACCGCACCGTCGAGCAGGCGTTGTAGGTGGTGGGACCCTTGCAGCCCATCTTGTAGAGGCATTCCCCGCGCCGGGCGGCGTCGTCGTCCCAGTTCTCCACGAACTGGCCGGCGTCGAAGTGCGGACGGCGGTAGCATTTGTCGTGGATCCGCTGGCCGTAGAACATCTTGGGGCGGCCCTGGCGATCCAGCTCCGGCATCCGGTCGAAGGTCAGCATATAGGTGATGACACCGGTCATGACCTCGGCGATGGGCGGGCAGCCCGGCACCTTGATGATCGGCTTGTCGGTGATGACCTTGTGGACCGGGGTGGCCCGGGTCGGGTTTGGCTTGGCGGCCTGGACGCAGCCGTAGGAGGCGCAGGCCCCCCAACTGATGATGGCCTTGGCATCCTTGGCCGCATGGCGCAGTTGCTCGACGAAGGGCTTGCCGCCGATGATGCAGTACATGCCATCCTCGTTGAGGGGCGGATTGCCCTCCACGGCGAGGATGTAGTTGCCCTTGTACTTCTCGATGGTTTCCTGCAGCGCCGCTTCCGCCTGGTGACCGGCCGAGGCCATCAGGGTGTCGTCATAGTCCAGCGAGATCATGGACAGCACGACGTCCTTGACCAGCGGATGGGCCGAGCGGATGAAGCTTTCCGAGCAGCAGGTGCATTCCAGGCCATGGACCCAGATCACCGGTGTACGGGGCTTGGTCTCCATGGCGTTCGCGATCTTCGGCGCGAAAGCCGGACCCAGGCCCAGCGCCGCCGCGGTCAGGGAACAGAATTTCAGGAAACTACGCCGCGTGATGCCCTGCCTGCGCATCACCTCGTAGAAGGTTTCGATTGATTGGCTCACTGTGTCGCCTCCCCCAGTTTGTTATTTGGGTACCCATTCAAGGGAGAGGGTAAGCAAGAAGTGTGCCGAAATAAATGTGTTTAATTACAATGGTGTTACCGAAGGGTCGTGCCCCTGCGGGGCTGGGGCCTTTCCGCTTTCCAAGGGGAGTGGTCAGGGGCTTTCCAGGGGGTCACGATATGACCCGCCGCGCTCCCGCCACCACCGCTTGACCCAGCGATAGACCGCCATCGTTGGGTGGTACCAAGGCATGGGTGAGCGTTGGGAAGCCGCCCAGGGCCATCAGGACGGCCTCGAACAGGGTGGCGTTCTGGAAGCAACCGCCGGTGAGGGCGATGGCCCGGGCGCCATGGGTTCCGGCCAAGGTCAGGGCCGTTTCCGCGATGCTCTCGGCCAGACCCCGGTGGAACCGGGCGGCGACGATGCCTCGGCTTACGCCCCGTCCCAGGTCATCGAGCAAGGCACGCCACAGGGGCGAGGGATCCAACCAGCTTTCTCCGTCCAGGAAGAGTCGGTAGTGGGGCAGGCGTTCCCAGTCCATATGGGGCCGGGCGAGGGCTTCCAGGGTCATGGCGGCCTCGCCCTCGTGGCTTTGTTTGTCAGGGCCGACACCGAGGGCCGCGGCGACGGCGTCGAACAACCGCCCGCAGGAGGAGGAGAGGGGGCTGTTCACCCCCTTGGCCATGGCCGCGCGCAAGGGGGCCAGGGGGCGCCCGGCAAGCAGGCGGTCGGCGTCCTCGGTGAAGCCCGCGCTGTCGAGTTGGGCCAGCAGGTTGCGCCAGGGTTCGGACTGGGCGGCGCCTCCACCGGGCAGGGGCACGGGCTTCAGGCAGGCGAGCCGGGTGAAGTCCCGGTAGTCGCAGAGCAGAAATTCTCCGCCCCAGACCGTGCCGTCCGGTCCCCAGCCCAGGCCATCCAGGGCGACTCCCAAAACCTTGCCGCCGTCCAGGGGCCAGCCGTTCTCTGCCATGACGGCGGCCACGTGGGCATGGTGGTGCTGGACGGGCTCCAGGGGTAGGCCGGTTTCCCGGGCACGGGCCTCTGCTCGGGCGGTCGAGGGGTAATCGGGGTGGAGGTCATGGGCCAGAACCTCGGGCGCGTGGTCCATCAGGGCGGCGTAATCCCGGTCGGCCTTGGCGTATTCCTCGGCCGTCAGGGCGTCGTCCAGGTCTCCCAGGTGGTGAGAGAGCAGGGCCTCCCCCTCCCGCGTCAGGCAGAGGGTGGACTTGAGCAGGCCCCCATGGGCGAGCACCGCGGGCGCCGCGTCCAGACCCGGGGGGAGGGGGAGGGCTTCGGGCGCATAGCCCCTGGCCCGGCGGAGCAACCGGACCCGACCGGCGACCACCCGCGCGACGGAATCATCCAGACGCCGGGCGATGGGCCGGTCGTGCATCAGGAAGAGGTCGGCGAAGGGGGTCAGCTTCTTCCGCGCCTCGCCATTGTCGATGGCCTGGGGCTCCCCCGACAGGTTGCCCGAGGTCATGACCAGCGGCCCGCCAAAGGCCCGGAGCAACAGCAGGTGCAGGGGCGAGGTGGGGAGCATCCAGCCCAGCGCCCATTGCCCCGGGGCCACGGAGGGGGCGAGGGTGTCCCCCGCTGCTTCCAACAGGACGATGGGCGCGGCGGGCGAGGCCAGGGTCTGGGCTTCCAATTCGGAGACCCGGGCGTGGTGGGTGATGGTCCCTAGATCAGGCGCCATCAGGGCGAAGGGTTTGGTGGGGCGATGTTTGCGGACCCGCAGGCGGGTCACGGCCTTTTCGTTCCGGGCGTCACAGGCCAGATGGAACCCGCCAATGCCCTTGATGGCCAGGATCGCGCCCTCCCGCAGATGCGCCGCGGCCGCGGTGATCGGGTCGGGGGTATCGAGAATCCGCCCGTTCCCGCCGACTTCCAGCCAAGCCTTGGGGCCGCAGGTGGGGCAGGCGATGGGCTGGGCATGGAACCGCCGATCGGCGGGATCGTCATATTCCTCGTGGCAGTCGGGACAGAGGCGAAACCCGGCCATGGTGGTGCTGCCCCGATCATAGGGGATGGCCTCGACGATGGAAAATCGGGGGCCGCAATGGGTGCAATTGGCGAAGGGGTAGGCGAAGCGGCGGTCCGCGGGGTCCAGCACTTCGGCCGCGCAGGTCGGACAGGTCATGGCATCCGGGGTCACGCCCGTGCGCGCGGCGCCCGTCGTGGTGACGGTGATGGTGAAGGCCTCCCCCTCGGGAAGGTCTGGCGTCGCGGTGACTTCTACCCTGTCCACGCGGGCCAGCGGCGGGGCTTGCTCCCGCAGGGCCTGGGCGAAGGCGTTCAGGTTTCCTCCCGCGGCATGGATCCAGACACCCTCGGCATCATTGCGCACCGACCCCCGCAGTCCCATGTCCCGGGCCAGTCGCCAGACGAAGGGGCGGAATCCGACTCCCTGAACCTGGCCTCGGATGCGGATATGAACGGCGGTTTCCATGTGAGCCCCTGCTTTGTCTGGCCGTGCCATCCTACGCGCGAATGCGGCGCAAAAAAGTCGATCCAATTATGACCAGTGATTTCAATGGACCGTGCAGACCATGCAGGGGTCGAAGCTGCGCACGATGTGCTGGACGGACAGCGGCGTGGTCTCCCCCGGTTTGACGAGGGCGCCCTCCAGGGCCTGTTCCACCGGGCCGGGGAGGCCCTGGCTGTCCCGGGGACTGAAGTTCCAGGTGGTCGGCGCGATGATCTGATAGCTCTTGATCTTGCCATCCCTGGCGACCAGCCAATGGCCAAGGGAGCCTCGGGCGGCCTCCACCAGACCGGCGCCCCGTCCCGTCTCCAGGGCATGGGAGCGGGCCATGTGGGAGGCGCCGGGGGAGAGGGCCGCGGCCCAGGCTTCCAGCGCCAGGGCGGTGCGGGCGACTTCCAGCAGACGGCCCAGGACCCGGGCGCGCACATTCGCCGCGCCATCGCGCAACAGGGCGCGGGCCAGGGGGTGGTTATCCACCACTTGCCGGGCGAACGCCCCCACCTCCACCGTTTCACCGGCCAGACGGGGGGCCTTGCACCAGCTATAGGCCGGGTCGGCCATGTCCGGATCCGGCTGGGTCACCCCGGCGAAAGGGTGGGCGGTGGCTCCGGTCATCCAGGAATGGGCCAAATGCTCCTCGACGCGCTCCAGCGGCACCGGTCCCGTGGCGCCGTCCTTGAACAAACCACGGGCGAAGAGGAAACCCGCCGGGGTCTCATAGGCGCCGACGGAGAGGAAGCGGGGCGGTCCCGCGCCCATGCGGTCCAACTCCAGGTCCTCGGCGACGTCCAGGAACAGGCCGGTGTCTCCCCGTGGCGCGGCGCGGCGCCAGCGGTCCAGCGCGTCCTCTCCATCCAGGGCGGCGACCTCCTCGAGTGGGGCGGCGAACAGGTCACTTTCCAGGAACCGGCGGCAGGCCTTGAGGGTGGCGAGGATGCGCACCTTGTCCCGGGCGTCCGGTGCCTTGGTCACCCCCCCGGGTTGGAGGGACAGGGTGTGGGGCCATTTTCCGGCGAGTTGTCCCATGATGTGCAGCAGATCCGCCCGGGCCCTGGTCGCGCTTCGGATGGCCGAACCCTCGGCCGCGGTGAAGCGGGTCACCATCCGGTCGTGCCAGGGTCGCCCGGCGTAAGCGGGGCGGGTGAAGTCGGGCATGAAAAACAGGTGGAAATGGGTCAGGTGGTCGGCCAGATTCTCCACGGCGTGGATCAGGGCGGCGACCAATTGGCCCGGGGCGGGGGGCGTAACGCCAATAGCTTGGGCGATGGCCCGGGCCGCGGCCATGGACTGGCTGACCGAGCAGATGCCGCAGATGCGTGGCGTCAGGGTCAGGGCGTCCAGGGGAGTCTTGCCCACCAGGATCATCTCGAACCCCCGGAACAGGGGTGAGTTCGCCCGGGCTTCCCGGACCCGGCCATCGGTGATGTCCAGGGTGATTTCCAGGTCCCCCTCAACCCGGTTGAAGGGACCGGCGATCAGGCGTGTGGTTTCACTCATGTCCTGTCCCATCAGCTCCGCTTGGTCGAGCGGACGGCGGGCGGGGTGACGATATGGTCGGCGACGGCATTGTCCCGCAGCCGTTGCGGGGTCGCCGCCTTGGACAGGGAGGCCAGGGCGATGAACCAGGCTTTGGGCATGTCCGTCGGCAGGCCCACCGGAACGCCCGCGATTTTCGGGGTTTCCGAGAAGCCATGGCCCGGCTCCTCGAACTCCGGCGCGGTACAGTTGATGCAGGGGTAGCCCCCCCGAGTGCAGGAGCCCTCGCCATTCCAGGGGCGGATGTTGCAATCCCCATGGGCCTGGGTCCCGACGCAACCCAGGTGTTCCATCATGCATCCCTGTTCCGAAAGGTGGCCCGCGCTGGCCTTGAACTCATAGTATTCGTTGCGCGGGCACCCGTGGTGGACCAGATGATCGGCCAGGAACCGGGGGCGCTTCAGGGGATCCAGGTCGCTTTCGCCCAAGAGGCCAAGGGAGAGCAACATCAACGTTTCCGTGACCCAATTGGGGTGGGGGGGACAGCCGGAAACATTGATCACCGGGCGACCGGAGCGGGACCGGAAATCCGCCCCCAGGGCGCCGCCCTCCCGCGCCCCGTCATAGGTCAGACCGACGGCATCGGTGGGATTCGGTCCGGCCGCGGTGACCCCGCCATAGGCGGCGCAGGAGCCGATGGCGACCACATCTCCGGCCAGGGGCGCGATCTCCCGCGCCCAGGACAGCATGGAGCGATTGGTCCCCCCCAGAATATGGAAGTGACCCGTGCCCCGGGGACCCCGGGCGATGGCCCCCTCCACGCAGAGGCAATCCAGCCGGACCCGTCCCGCGATGATATCCTCCAGGATGGCCCGGGCTTCGGCGCCGGTCTCCAGGCTGAGGGACGGGTGCCAGAGGAGTTTGATGCCGAAATCCTCAAGACTGTCGAACAGCCCCGGGCTTTCCGCGCAAAGAAGCGACATGGTGCAACCGCCGCAGCCGGCGGATTGGAGCCATAGGACGGTGTAGGGGCTCATGGGCTCTTTCCGCTTGGTAAAGTGAGGCGGAACAGGGCGCCCCCCTCGGGCCGGTTGGCCACGGAGAGAGTGCCGTTGTTCTCGGTAACGATCTTATAGCTGATGGACAGGCCCAGGCCCGTCCCCTGACCCACGGGTTTCGTCGTGAAAAAAGGATCGAAGATTTTCAGGGCCAGGTCCTCCGGAACGCCGGGTCCCGTGTCGGCCACATCCAGGCGGACCCTGTCTCCGTTTTGGGACAGGGAAATCTCCACCCGGGGGGTGGGACTGTCGGCCATGGCGTCCAGGGCATTTTGGACAAGGTTCATGACCACCTGTTGGATATGCCCCGGCCGCCCCTGGACCCAGACCGGTCCCTCGGCGCGGATCTCCACGGGGATGGAGGAGGCCCGGCCCTTGATGACCCATTCGGCGGCGGTTTCCACCGTGGAGCGCAGGTCGAAGGGTTCGATCTCTCCGGCCCCCTCGGCGGAGAGGCGGCGCAGGCTTTCGACGATGTCACGGACCCGCTCCGCCCCCTCCAGCGCGCCGGAGGTCGCGGACCGCATCTGGCGCACGGCCCGATCCAGTTTCAGATCCTTACGCAGGTCCACCAACTCGGCCCGGGTGGCTCCGGCTTCAACACGATCAAAATACTCCTCGAACTTGCGGGTGTAGCGGTCCAGGGCATGGGCGTTGCCATAGATGAAGCTGATGGGATTGTTCAACTCGTGGGCCACGCCCGCCAGCAGACGGCCCAGGGAGGCCAACTTTTCCGAATGGACCAACTGGGATTGAGCCTCCTTGAGGGCGCGGTGGCTTTCCTCCATGTCTTCGTAAGCCCGGCGCAACTCACCCATGGGGCGGCCAATGAGTACGGCGCCTTCATAGCGGCCCCGGATGTCCCGGCGGGCGGTAATGCTCAGCTCCAGGGGAGTGGATCCCTTCTCGGTACGCAGTGTCCGCTCGACGGCTTCGATGGTATCACCACTCCGCAGACGAGTCAGGTCCCTGGTGATCCGTGTGCCATCGCCGTCGGTGAACAGGTCCGTGACGGGAACGCCCTGGAGCGCCTCCTTGGACCGTCCCGTGACGGCTTGGCAGGCGCGGTTCGCCTCCAGCACGCGACCGTCCTCGGCGCAGACCAGAAGGACATCGGTCATCGCCGCCAGCACCGAAGTCATGAAGGCACGGACGCTTTCCAAATCGGCGTTGCGGCTTTCCAGTTCCGATTGGTAGGCGACCAGTTCCTCATAGGTGCGGTCAACGGATTTCAGGACCTCCACCCAAATATCCTCGGAAAACCTTGGCTGTTCCGAGATCGCGGCCAATGGGGCCGGGGTGGCGGTCGGTGGTCCGGAAGGAGGATTTGCTGACTGTCCCATGGGGCAAGGATCCGCTCTCCCGCGCAATTCATCAAGGAAAAGAGGATGCGGCCAACGGGGATTTCATCTCTAGCGTTTTCCACGGTTTTGGGAAAACCGTTTGTTTTCCATAATCTTTTTTTTACCGATAACGAGTGTCCCTTGTAATTGTATGCATCCTGATTAAAGTCACGGGCCAATCAGTGACAAAGAACACTGTTGAAGAGACAACGAGGGACTGGATGTCACGGATCGAATCCGTGGCGGGATTGAACCGAAGGTGAACCATGGTGGATGCGGCGAAAGCGGGGCGTATGGACCCCTTGGATTTCATGTTGAGCGCGGAGGATCGACGCGCCCTTGAGCAGGCGCGTCCCGTGCTCGAGCGGCTTCTTCCAAGTGTCATCGACGCCTTTTATGACCGGATATCCGGCGAGGAACACTTGGCGAGCTTGTTCGGTGGGGGCAAGAACATGGACCGCGCCAAGGGGGCGCAGAAACGCCACTGGCAGTCCCTGTTTCGTGGAGCTTTCGACGATGCCTATCGGCATGACGTTCGGGGCATTGGCCTGACCCACCACCGGGTGAAGTTGGAGCCAAACTGGTACATCGCCGGGTATGGGTATGTTCTGAAGGAATTGCTCGATGCGATGGCGCCAAAGGGCCGAGGCGGACTGCTTGGCGGTCGGGGCGGTGGCTCCACGGCCATGCAGAAGGCCGTTGTCTCCGCGGTTCTCTATGATATCCAGGGTGCCCTGTCGGCCTATTGGGATAATCTGCAACTGGAGAGGACCCAGGCCGTGGAGGCGATGGTCGAGCGTATTTCCGACCAAGCCCACGACATGGTCAACGCCGTGTCTCATTTCACCGAAGACCTGAATGACTCCGTTGGCAGCCTGACCGAGGTTTGCGACACGGTGGACGACTCCGCCACCCAGGCCCGGTCCGAGGCGGATCAATCCTTGGCGTCGGCGGAGACTGTTTCCTCGGCGGCCGAGGAGTTGTCGGCCTCCATCGGCGAGATCGCCCGTCAGGTGTCGGAGTCCACCGCCATCAGCCGGGAGGCCGTGCGTGAGGTCGAGGGGACCCGTGCGGTGATGGATAGACTGAACACCTCGGCCGAGGAGATCGGCGAGATCCTGGACCTCATCTCAAACATCGCCGCCCAGACGAACCTGTTGGCCCTGAACGCCACCATCGAAGCCGCCCGGGCGGGGGACGCGGGGAAGGGCTTCGCCGTGGTCGCCGGAGAGGTCAAGAACCTGGCGAACCAGTCCTCCCGGTCCGCCGAGGAGATCGCCGGGCGCGTGGGCGCCATGCGGTCGGCGGTGACGGAGGCCGTTGGCACCATCAATCGGGTTGGGACCACCATTGGTCGCATCGAGGAAATCGCCACGGCCATTTCCGCCGCGGTGGAGGAGCAATCCGCGGCGACCCAGGAAATCGCCCGTACCGTGCAGTCGGTGGCCTCCACGGCCAAGGGCGTGAACGACCTGATGGGTGATGTGACGCGGCAGACCGTGCGCGCCAAGCACAGCGCTTCGGTCGTATGCTTGGGCACCAAGCAGATAAGCGAGGCGCTGGTCGAACTCCCCGACCTGCTGGCCAAGGCCATCCGAACATCCTCGGACATGGCCAATCGGCGTCGCTACCGCCGCCGTGCCGTGTTGATTGACGTGGTCCTGCAGGGCGCGGCGGGCGCGTCCAAGGGCATAATGCGAGACCTGTCCGACCATGGCTGCTTCATTGAAACCGATATGAAGGCCCAAAATGGGGAAGTCCTGCGCATCGAAACCAAGGGTCCCTTGGGAATCCTGAAGGTTTTCGTTAGCGCCCATGCCCGCAACGGACTCCATGTGAACATGGGCGGGGACATTTTACCGAACGATTTGGTTCGCCGGGTGGCGCTGGAAAGCGCCGGGCAGGTGATCGAACTGGCCAAGACCGATCACTTGGCCTACGTCAAGAAAATCGAGGACGCCCTGAAGGGCCGGGGCGACGCCATTGCCGCGGGGCTCGCCACCCACCACAATTGCCGTCTGGGCCGGTGGTACGACGCGGTGAACGACCCGTTGGTGCTGGAATTGGACGCCTATATCAAGCTGTCCGACCCCCACCAGCGGGTTCATGAGGCGGGCCGGGCCTGTCTGATGGCCAAGGAGACCGGCAAGACCGCCGAGGTCCCGAAGCAACTGGAGCGGTTGCACGCCGCGAGCAAGGAGGTGGTCTCCCTTCTCGATATCTTGGCCCGGGAAGTCCAAAAGGTGGGCTGACTTCTTTCCCGCCGATCGTGATCACGGGTTCGTGAAGATGGTTTTAGGCCGTCGCTCCCTTTTCGGGTGCGGCGGCCTTCCCATATGCGGAAGGGATGAACCATTGGTCCCATTGGCCGTTGATCCGCCGTTATCCCTTCCCTTCCCAAGACATCATTCCAACAATCAGGAGCCTGGGCGTCATGAAATTCATCCCTCCGTCCCCATCCGCCTCCACCGTTTCCCAGGAGGCCATCGATCTCCATGACGCCTTCACGCATGGATATCTTGATCGGCGCACCTTCATGGAGCGGATGGTCATGCTTGCCGGGGGCGCCGCCGCGGCCACCGCGCTCTTGTCCTTGATCGCGGCCAATCCGGCGAAGGCCGCCATGGTTCCCGAAGGGGACGTTCGCTTGGAAACCGGCTCCCTGACCATCGATACCATCAATGGCGGTCTCCGGGCTTACCTGGCCAAGCCCAAGTCCGAGACCGCCCCCATGCCCGTGGTCATCGTGGTGCACGAAAACCGGGGTCTGAACCCCCATATCGAGGACGTGGCCCGGCGTCTGGCGCTCGCGGGGTATGTGGCGATCGCTCCGGATTTCCTCTCTCCCCTGGGCGGCACCCCAGCCAATGATCCGGACAGGGCTCGTGATATGATCGGCCAACTCGCCCCCGACACCACCTTGCTGAACGCCGCCAGCGCGGTCGGCTTCGCCAAGTCCATGGCGGGCTCCAACGGCAAGGTGGGCGCCGTCGGTTTCTGTTGGGGCGGGGGGCTGGTTAATCGGATGGCCGTCGCCGCGCCGGACCTGGACGCCGCGGTTGTCTACTATGGGCGGCAGCCCGACGTGGGGGACGTGGTGACCATCCGCGCGGCCCTGCTGTTCCACTACGCGGGCCTGGACGAGCGCATCGGCGCGGGGAAAGCCGCCTATGAGGAGGCCCTGAAAAACGCGGGCAAACCCTTCACCTCCCACGTCTATGATGGGGTGAACCACGCGTTCAACAATGATACGGCCGCGGCCCGTTACGACAAGGCCGCGGCCGAATTGGCCTGGACCCGCACTCTGGACTTCCTGGGCGCGAAGCTGAAGGGATAAGCACTTTTGGCGTGTGGATGCGTTCGAGCTCACATCCTTGTCACTTGACGACGGT
Organism: Rhodospirillum sp.; assembly: GCA_021741145.1. Classification (GTDB taxonomy): domain Bacteria; phylum Pseudomonadota; class Alphaproteobacteria; order Rhodospirillales; family Rhodospirillaceae; genus Rhodospirillum. The sequence goes on from JAIOYK010000002.1 coordinate 15,039, forward strand.
CCGGGAACCTAGCCTAAATCAAAGTCCCGGTGTTCAATCGACCTCGATTGAACACCGGGACTTTGATTTATAGTCAATAGGTTGAGCATCGGGAGGGTCGCAAAGCCGGGACTGAGTTTTCCTCTCGATGCTCTCGTTTCCGGGCTTCTTTATATTCTCGAAGGCGGGTGGACATGACGAAGACGCGACAGGGGGTCGTGGTGGTGGTGCTTTTGGCCTTGGTGGCCGGGGCTTTTTATGGGCAGTCCCTGTTGTCGGCCGAGGCGGACGGCAAGGCCTCCCCCCGGGCCGAGCGGCCCATCCCCGTGGAAACCGTGGCGGTGACGACCACCCGTCTGGCCGACCGGGTCGAGGCCGTGGGGACGACTCGGGCTCACAAGGCGGTGGATATCGTTCCCCTGGTCAATGGCCGCGTCGTCGAACTGCCCTTCGCGGCGGGCGCCAGGGTCGAGGTGGGGCAAGTGCTTGCCCGCCTGGAAGACGGCTCCGAACGGGCCGACCTGGAAGAGGCGGAGGCCGCCTTGTTGCAGGCCAATCAGGCGCTCAACCGGGCCCGCGCCTTGCGATCCGGCAAGAACATTTCCCAATCCACGGTCGATGAATTGGCCAATGCCCAGGCCGCGGCCTTGGCCCGGGTCGATCGGGTGCGCAAGGCTCTCTCCGACCGGGTGATCACCGCGCCATTTTTTGGTGTTGTCGGCTTCCGGGAAGTGGAGGTTGGGGCGCGCGTTGAATCGGGCCAGATGATTACCACCTTGGATGACCTGTCGGTGATGGAAGTGGACTTCTCGGTGCCGGAAATCCATTACGGCCGTCTCCATCCGGGCTTGACGGTCCGGGCAACGACCCAGGCCTATCCGGATCGGGTCTTCGAGGGGGTGGTGGACCGGGTGGATACCCGCGTCGGGGACATTTCCCGGGCGTTCCGGGTGCGGGCCTCCCTGCCCAACCCGGACAGTCTTCTGCCGTCGGGCCTGTTCGTGAATGTCGATGTCATCCTGGCCGAACGCGATCTACCGACCATCCCCGAGGAGGCCATTCTGGCCGAAGCCGCGGGCAGCGTGGTCTTCGTGGTCAAGGACGGTCGGGCAAGTCGCCGCCCCATCGTCACCGGAACCCGTGCCGACGGCCGGGTGGAGGTACGCGGGGGCCTGGAGGAGGGCGAGGAGATTGTCCGCCTGGGCGTCCACCGCATGCGTGATGGTGTCCCGGTCTCCAATGTTGGCGAGACGATACCAAAGGGTTAAAGCGGTCTATGGACGGTCGCGAAGCAAACGGGCGTGAATTATCTGTAAAGGGCGGAGCCTCCCCATGGACTTCAGCACATTTTTCATCCGGCGCCCGGTCTTCGCCACGGTTCTGAGCCTGCTTTTGGTGGTCATGGGAATCGCGGCCATGACCCGGTTGCCCATCCGGGAACTACCCGATATCGATTCCGCGGTGGTCACGGTCAGCACCACCTACACCGGCGCCGCGCCGGAGATCGTCGATACGGATATCACCGAGGTGATCGAGGGCGCCGTCGCCGGTGTGTCCGGCGTGCGGGTCATCACCTCCCAAAGCCGCCGGGGTCGCTCGCGCACGGTGATCGAATTCGAGACCGGTGTGTTGGTGGACGATGCCGTCAATGATGTGCGCGATGCCGTGGCTCGGGTCCGCGGCGACCTGCCCGACGACGTGGACGAGCCCACCATCGCCAAAAGCGACACCAACGCCGATCCGGTCATGCGCCTGACCCTGACCAGTGACCGGCTTTCCCAACTGGATTTGACCGACTACGCTGATCGGTTCGTCGTGGATCGGCTGGCCACGGTGGATGGGGTGTCCCAGGTGGACCTGTTTGGCGAGCGGGTCCAGGCCATCCGGATCTGGCTCGACCGCCGGGCCCTGGCCGCCCGCCAGTTGACCGTTCAGGACGTGGAGGACGCGCTGCGGCGGGGCAACGTGGAATTGCCCGCGGGCGAGTTGGAAAGTACAAACCGCCTCTTCACCGTGCGCGCCGATACCCTGTTGCGCTCGGCCGACGAGTTCGGCGGTATCGTCATTCGGATGGTCGACGGCTATCCGGTCCGGGTGCGGGACGTGGCCAAGGTCGAACTGGGAGCGGAGAATGAATCGACCACCGTTCGGGCGGAGGGACGTCCCGCCGTCGGCCTGTCGATTCTGCGCCAGTCCCAGGCAAACACCGTGGCCATTTCCGAGAAGGTCCAGGCCGAGGTCGCGGCCATTCAGTCGGGCCTGCCCGACGGTATGTCCCTGGAGGTCTCGTCGGACGACGCCATTTTTATCAACCGCTCCATTTCCGAGGTTTTGATGACCTTGGGTGTGGCGGGATTGGTGGTGGTGCTGGTCAACTTCGCCTTCCTGGGCACGATACGCGCCACCCTGGTTCCCAGCGTGACCATTCCCGTGGCCGTGATCGGGACCTTTATCGGTATTCTGGCACTCGGCTTTTCCATCAATATCCTCACCCTTTTGGCCCTGATCCTGTCCATTGGCATCGTCGTGGACGACGCCATCGTCGTGCTCGAGAATATCCAGCGGCGTATCGAAGGGGGGGAGTCCCGCCTTGTCGCGGCGGCCTTGGGGTCCCGTCAGGTGACCTTCGCGGTGATCGCCACCTCGCTGACCCTGATCGCGGTGTTCGTGCCGATTTCCTTCATGGAAGGCACGGTCGGACGGCTGTTCACGGAATTCGGGTTCGTGCTGGCCTGTGCCGTGGCCATCTCGACCCTGGTCGCCCTCACCCTTTGTCCTCCCTTGGCCGCGGGCCTGCTGAAGGAGGGTAAATCCGAGGGGTGGCTGGCGCGCAAGCTGAACCGGGGACTGGAAGGGCTGACCAACGGCTATCGCCAAGCGCTGGCCTTCTCCCTCGACATGCCCCTGGTGATCCTCACCTTGGGTTTGCTCTTCGCCGCGACCTCCTGGTGGTTCTATCAGCAACTCCCCCGGGAACTGACCCCCCAGGAGGACCGGGGGGTCTTCTTCGTCAGCCTCTCGGCACCCCAGGGCAGCACCTTGTCCTATACGGATGCTCAGGTCCGAGAAGTGGAAAAGGTAATCCAACCCCTGGTCGAGGATGGTGAGGTCCAGCGTCTCTTCGCGCTCGCTGGAAGCTGGAACCGCCCACACCGGGGGTTTGTGGTTGGCCGGTTGGACGACTGGGAAAATCGGAAGCGGAGCGCCTCGGACATCACCACCCAACTCCGCCGGGATCTGTCCGGATTGACCGGTGCCCGGGCCACGCCCATCGTTCCGGCTGGCCTCGGCTTGCGGGGCAGTCGGACGCCGCTTCAGGTGGTCGTGGGCGGGCCGGATTATGACCAGGTGTTGGTCTGGGCGGAGGCGATCCTGCGCCGGGCCGAGGCCAATCCGGGGTTCGTGGGACCGGACATCGACTTCGAGAAGAACCAACCCCAGCTTTCGGTCCACCTGGACCGGGCGCGGGCCAACGACCTGGGAATTGGCGTGGAGAGCGTGGGCCGCACCCTGCAAACCATGCTGGCCTCCCGCGAGGTCACCGGTTTCGTTGACCGGGGGCGGGAATATCCCGTGATTCTCCAGGCCCGGGCCGAGGATCGCCGGACCCCCTCGGACCTGTCCAATACCTTCGTGCGGGCCGGTCGGTCCGGAGATCTGGCGCCCCTGGACGCCGTGGTGACACTGACCGAAACGGCCAGCGCGCCGGAATTGAACCGGTACAATCGGATGCCATCCATCACCATCGAGAGCGCGCTCGCGCCGGGGTACGATTTGGGGACAGCCATCGACTTCATGCGTGGCGTGGCGGAGGAAACCCTGCCACCGGAGGCCCGGCTGTCCTTCGCCGGGCAGTCCAAGGAGTTTCTGGAAACCTCCAGCGGCGTGACCTACACCTTCCTGCTGGCCGTGGTCATCGTATATCTGGTGCTGGCCGCGCAGTTCGAGAGTTTCATCCATCCCTTCATCATTCTGCTGTCCGTTCCCCTGGCCGTGTCCGGCGCCCTCTTCGCCCTATGGGTTTCCGGGAACTCCCTCAACGTTTACAGCCAGATCGGCATCGTGTTGCTGATCGGCCTGATGGCCAAGAACGGGATTCTGATCGTGGAATTCGCCAACCAGCTCCGCGACGAGGGCCAGACAACGCGGGAGGCCATCCTCGATGGGTCGGCCCTGCGCTTACGGCCCATCCTGATGACCGTGGTGTCGACGGTTCTGGGGGCGGTGCCGCTGGCCTTCGCGTCCGGGGCCGGGGCCGAAAGCCGGATCGCCATAGGCATGGTGGTAATTGGCGGATTGGGATTGGCCTCGGTCATGACCCTGTTTTTGACGCCGGTTCTCTATGACCTGCTGGCGCCTTATGCCCGATCGGCCGGGGCGGCGGGACAGGCGCTCGACCGGGCCTTGGAACGGGAGCGCGGGACCGAGCCCGCGGAATAGCGGGCGGGATGCCCAGGGCCGTCAGGCGTTGAAGACAAGCTTGGTTTCCTCCTTGCCGTCACGTTCCGTCACGGTGAGCCGATCGGCGAGACGGCCCACCAGATACCCCGCGAGCCGGGCCGGCGCGGCGGGGTCGTCGATCATGGCGTCGGCGGAGAGTGGGCTGACCAGTCCATCCTGGGATGACCGTGAAATGGACTTCTGCGAGGATCACCTTGGGCATGCAGGCCAGCAGGATCAACAAGCCCGTGGTCCAATTCCAAACCGCCCCCAGGCTTGGAGCAGAAGCGTGATCGCCCCATAAAGAAGAGTCGCCCCGGCCAGATTCTCGAAGTCGATTGGTGTCAGGCTCGGTTCCTTGAAGAAATAGGCTGGAACGGTGAGCAAGGCCCCCAGGAAGGCCAGTTGCTGGAGGGCCAATCCCAGGGTGATGCGCACCGGGGGCGCTCGTTCAGCCAGTATACGAGATTGGTGGGGCGCCGCATGTCGAGACTCACGGGATGGGGTACAAAGTGTCTCCATCGGGTTCCGTCCGCCACAGGTCGCCCGTGTCCAGATCAAACCACCACCCATGCAGGGCAAGCGTCTTGTCCATCACTCGCTCCTTCACCCAGGGGTAGGTCATCAGGTTGCGGAGGGACCCCTTGATGGCCGCCCGCTCCACCAGACCGGTGTTCTCCAACAGGAATTCCAGGGGAGCGACCTTTTCCTCGGTCGGGTTGACGGGATCGGAGACGAAATGGTGGGAAGCATGCAGGGCCAAGGAGACCCATTGGTTGATGAAATCTCGGTCCAGGGGTTTCCCCGCCGCGTTGGACAGCATGGCGTTGATGCCGCCGCAATGGGCATGCCCCAGGATGACGATATGATCCACCTTCAGGTCGCGCACGGCGTATTCCAGGGCGGCGCTTGTGCCATGCAGGTGGTCGTCTGGTTCGTAGGGGGGGACCAAATTGGCTACGTTGCGGACGGTGAACACTTCTCCCGGTTGGGCGCCGGTAATCAATCCTGGATCAACCCGGGAGTCGGAGCAGGAAATGATGAACGTGGCCGGAGATTGTCCCTTTTCCACCAGATCCCGCATCAGATCGGGCTTGTCCCGATAGAAGCGGTCCTTGAAGTGACTCAATCCGTCCAAGAGGTGGGAGATGGACCGGCGTGGGTGACCACTTTGATCGCTCACGGGTTTGTACCTTTCGCCTTACAGTCGAAGCCATACTTCGAAATTAGATAAGGAATTGGTACCAGAAATTCCATTAAGAAAAGTGGACCGAACAGACAGGTCATTTCTTATGAGATTTGGCTGGACCTGCGCATTGTCTCGATTCCTTTGTCTCGACGTCATTTCATTGCGCGGTCCCTCGGCACGAATCCACGTTATGGGTCTCAAGGATCGGCGTCCCATGTCCATGATCCGTGCGTTTCAGGTGCATGGAGGCATGCGGGACCCCTTCACCCGATGGGGAAATAGGGGGCGACCAGGCGGTCGGCCATGGCCGCCGCGGCGGCGGCGTTCAGGTCCTCTAGACTCGCCCGGGTCGGGGGCAAGACCTCCAGGGCGGCGTCGAGGACCCGGCCATCGAATTCGATGGATCCCCTCGAACCAGCCAGAGGGCGCTTCCCCCACTTTTGCTTTTTGGTCCCGCGTGAGTATGCGTGGGATGCCTGATGCGAACCTGACGGGAAAAAATGGGAGACGTCAGGAAGGCGTCAGGGGACGGGGCTAGGGTTTGCCTCATCCGATCCGCACGTTAGCGGATGCGGGAAACCCAAAGGGAAGACGAAAGACATGAAGAACCTGATCACGAGCACCGCCCTGGTGGCGGCCTTCGGTGCCACCCTGGGTCTGACGGCGACGTCGGCCATGGCCGAGGAGCAGTGGTGCCCCACCATCAAGGACGGCGCCATGACCGAAGCTCAGGCCGCCGAAATGTATGGCGCCAAAGGGTATGACGTGAAGAACACCGACATGGAACATGGCTGCATCGAACTGAAGGCCATCGACCCCAATGGCAAGCGGGTGGAGATGTACATCGACTCCAATACCGGCGAAATCGTCAAAGTGAAGGACTGACCGTCATGTTGGATGCCCCCTCCAGGACCGTCGTGGTCTGGGACCCCCTGGTCCGTATTTTCCACTGGACGCTCGTGACCGCGGTTCTCACCGACCTGGTCCTCGAGGCGGGCTCCAAGATCCATGTCTGGGCGGGTTATGCCGTGGCAGGATTGGTGAGTTTCCGGCTCGTCTGGGGGATCATGGGATCCCGCCACGCCCGCTTCACCGATTTCTTGCGCTCCCCCGGGGTGGTTCTAGGGTATCTCCGGGACCTGCGCCGGGGCGATGCCCGGCACTATCTGGGACACAATCCCGCGGGCGGTGCCATGATCCTGCTTCTCCTGATCGCCCTGGTGTTGACCGCGGGAACCGGCGTTCTGATGAACACGGACCGGTTCTGGGGCAATAGCCTGCTCGAGGGGATTCACGAGACGGCCGCGAACGCCTTCTACATCCTCGTCCCCGTCCATTTGGCGGGGGTGGTGATTTCCAGTCTTCTGCACAAGGAAAACCTTGTTCGAGCCATGGTCACGGGCCGAAAGTCCCTGTAACGAGCGTATAATCGGGCCATACCCTGGAGGCTCACCCGGGGGAAGGGAGACGGGATCATGCGATTGCTTTTGGTGGAGGATCAACCCGCGCTTGGTCCCTTGACCCGGGACCATCTGGTCGCCGCCCGCTTCACCGTGGATCTTGTGACCACGGTGGAGGAGGCGGAGGCCGCGCTGGCCACCACGCCCTATGATCTGGTGATCCTCGACCTCTCCCTACCCGATGGGGACGGCCTGGAGCTGGTGCGGCGCCTACGGGCGAACAAGGGAACCGTGCCCGTGTTGGCCGCGACCGCCCGGGATCGGGTGGATCAACGGATTTCGGGTCTGGATCTGGGGCTCGACGACTATCTGGTCAAACCCTATGACATGGGGGAACTGACCGCCCGGGTTCGCGCCTTGCTCCGGCGCCCGGGCGCGGCCCACGGCGTGGCCCTGACCCGGGGGGATATCCGCCTGGATACGGTGACCATGGCCGTCACCGTGGCCGGTCGTCCGCTGGTGCTGGGAAAACGGCGGGTGGTCCTGTTGGAAAGCCTGATGCGCGCCGCGGGTCGGGTGGTCTCCCGTCAGGCGCTTGAGGGTGCCCTTTACGGCATGGACGAGGCGGTCGCGGGCAATGCCCTGGAGGCCGCCATCTCCCGCCTGCGCCGCGCCCTGACCGAGGCGGGCAGCGGGATCACCCTGCATACCGTGCGGGGCGTGGGCTATATGTTGGGAGAGGCCGATGACTAGACGAAGAGGTCTCGCCGAACGGGGGCCGGGGTCCCTGAAAAGCCGCCTGATCCTTGGACTGATCGCGGTGAATACCCTGGTCCTGCTCGGCGTGTCCGTCGTCTATCTCTGGCGGGGCTACATGGGCAGTGAAGCCGAGGTTCTCGATCACCTGGACGACTTGGCCCGGGACCTCGCCCTGACCGCCGTCCGTGATGGGGAGGGCCACCCGGTCCTGCCCCGGGAGGGACCCGGTCAAGCGCTCTACGATCCCGCGACGGGGCGGAGCGCCCCCGGCTCGGATCCCAGTCTCGTGAGGCGCCTCGCGGTGCTGGGCGATGGGGATCTGCGGGAGGGGTTGAACCACTACCGCCATGACGAAACCGGAGAGATCTATCAGGTTGCCTACCACCGGGTGGACCGGCCAGACGGCGCCCTGATCGGCATTATTTCCCACGATGGCGAGCCGGGGGTGGAACTGTTGGACTGGGTGGGTCACGAGATGGAAACGGATCTCATCCCCCTGTTCGTGCCCCTGCTGCTGCTGTCGGCCCTGGTGACGGTGGCGACGGTGAGTGTTGGTCTGGGACCCGTGCGTGCCCTGTCCCGGGATGCCCTGGAACTGGGGCCGGACCGCCTGGACCTGCGCCTGTTCCGTCCGGGGATCCCCACGGAGATCCGGCCCTTGGTCCGGGCCATCGACGAGAGTTTGGATCGGGTTCAAGCTGGCTTCGAAAGCCAACGGCGGTTTACCGCCAACGCCGCCCATGAACTGCGCACGCCCCTGTCGGTGCTCAAGGCCCGCTGTAGCCTTGTGTCCGATCGGACCCTCAAGGGCGAGTTGGAACGGGATATCGACCGCATGGCCGGGGTGGTCAACCAGCTTCTCTCCGTCGCGCGCCTGGAGGGGCGGGGATTGGTGCTGGAGGACAAGGTGGACTTGGGAACCCTGGCCCGGGGGGTGGTGGCGGACCTTTATCCCCATGCCCGCCGCATGGGCCGGATCCTGGCGGTGGAGGAGGATCAGGCCGTGGTGGTCGAGCCTGGGAATACCGATGCGCTGCGCGACGCCTTGCGAAACCTATTGGAAAACGCGCTCCGGGTCTCGCCGGTGGGGGAGGAAGTGGTGGTCCGCGTCGGTCCAGACCGGGCCATGCGGGTCCTTGACCGCGGCCCCGGCGTGCCGGACGCCGAGCGGGAGGACATTTTCCTGCCCTTTAATCGATGCGCGGGAGATCGGGACGGACGGGGAGGGGCCGGTCTGGGACTGGCCATCACCCGCGATATCATGACGCGCCACGGGGGCCGGGTCTCGGTCACCGACCGATCCGGCGGCGGCGCGGTCTTCACCCTCGACTTCCCATGAGCTTCCCGCCCCCACCGTGGTTTGGAGGTCGAACCCGGGGAGGTCAGGCCCCCAGGATCAACCCGAAGGCGAGGACCCACATGGTCGTGCCGACGATCATGTCCAGGATCCGCCAGGAGACCGGGCGGGAGAAAACCGGAGCGAGCAGGCGCGCGCCGTAGCCCAGGGTGAAAAAGAAAGCCAGCGAAGCCGTGGCCGCCCCCGCGCCGAACAGGGTCTCCGCGCCGGGGAAGCGGGTGGACAGGGTACCCAGGAAGACCACCGTGTCCAGGTAGACATGGGGGTTCATCCAGGTGAGCGTCAGGCAGGTCACCATGGTCGTGGCGAAGGGCGCGGGCGCCGCCCCCGCGGCCACCAGGGCTCCGCCGCCCCTGAAGGCGGACAGAAAACTCCGCGTGCCATACCACACCAGAAAGGCCCCGCCGCCCAGGCGCAGGGCCGGGTCGATCCAGGGCGCAAGCTTCAGGATGGTGCCAAACCCCGAGACCCCGAGGGTGATCAGAAGCATGTCCGACAACGCGCAAGCGGCGCAGACGGCGAACAGATGCTCGTTCCGCAGACCTTGGCGCAGGACGAAGGCATTCTGCGCGCCAATGGCCAGAATCAAGCTCAATCCCAGTCCAAACCCCGCGGGGAAGGCACTTTCCATGGTCCGGATCCGTTCGTGACTAATCGTGAGACCTTCTTTCTAGACAGCCTCCAGGCAGTAGCCTAATTAAGATTACTAACCATAATGAAGGACAGCTAAGGCTATGCTCGATTACGCGGGCCTTCTGGCCGTTTCCCTGGTGATCCGAGAGGGCAGTTTCGACCGGGCCGCCCGGGTGCTGAACGTCACGCCCTCGGCCGTCTCGCAACGGGTGAAGCAGGTGGAGGAACGCCTGGGGGGGGTGTTGATCGTCCGGGGTCAACCCTGCCGCGCCACGGTGGAGGGGGAGGCGGTCCACCGCCACATGGAAAGTCTGGGGATCCTGGAGCGGGACCTGATGGCGCACCTGCCCGCCGCGCGCCAGGGGGAGGCGGACTGGCCAACCTTGGCCCTGGCCACGCCCGCGGACAGTCTGGGCACCTGGTTCCTGGGGGCGGTGGCGGCTTTCGCCCGGGAGGAGCGGTTCCTGCTTGATATCGCCGTGGACGACCAGGAGCACACCGCGGAATGGTTGCGCCAGGGGCGGGTCCTGGCCGCGGTGACGGCGCTGGCGGATCCAGTCCAGGGATGCCGCTCCACCTCCCTGGGGAGCCTGCGCTATGTGGCGACGGCCTCTCCGGCCTTCCGGAACCGTCATTTTCCGGAGGGAGTCACGGCCGAGGCCCTGAGCCGGGCTCCGGCCCTGACCTATAATCGCAAGGATGGCCTTCAGGCGGCCTGGATCACCTCGGTCCTGGGGCGGGCGCTATCCGGTCCCACCCATTGGTTGCCCTCGACCCAAGGGTTTGTCGAGGCCGCCCTGTTGGGCATGGGGTGGGGGCTCAATCCCTTGCCCCTGGTGGCCGAGGCCCTGGCCGAGGGATGCTTGGTGGAGCTGATCCCGGGGCATGTGCTGGACACGCCGCTCCATTGGCAGGCCCGCCGCCTATCCTCGGAACTCCTGCCGGGATTAGAGGTCGCGGTGGTGCGGGCGGGGCGGGCGGCGTTGGTCCAGGGGGGGTAAGGCATCCGCCCCCCTGGGGTGTCGCGGAGGAGATGTCTTCCGCGCGCGGCCTTGCCCGAGTCTCCCCCATTTTTCCATGCTCCGACCTCTGGGGAGAGGGGGGGAGGGGGTGTGGAAGACGGTCGCTTATCAGGGGCTTGGCTGGCGCCTCGCCCGAAGGCTTGCGGGCGGGGGGAGGTCCGTGTACCTTGCCCGACCTTCCGCCCCCGCGTTCCCGAGGAACCGGGGGGTCGGTTTTCCGTGATACTGACTTTGGAGAATTCGGGCATGGACGTGCTTGAGGACGATATCCCCGCCGGCTCCGCCAAAGGTGGGCAAGCCGATGGTGGCGCGAGCGGCGGCGGCCAGGACATCGGAGGCATCACCGCGGACCAGTTGCGGAGCTACATCGAGCGGATCGAACGCCTGGAAGAAGAAAAGGCGAACATCGCCAACGACATCAAGGAAGTCTACGCCGAGGCCAAGGGCAACGGTTTCGACGCCAAGATCATGCGCAAGGTCGTGGCCCTGCGCAAGAAGGAACCCCACGAGTTGGCGGAGGAGGAGGAAATCCTGGCCCTCTACCGCGCGGCGGTGGGCGTCTAAGGCTTCCGTTGCTTCCCAAGAAAGTGCCCCCGGTCGTGATGGCCGGGGGTTTTTTCGTGGCGATACGGTTGGGTGAACGCTTCGTCGGGCTGTCAAACCGAAGAAAATCGGCTTTTGCCCTTATTCCCGCGCACGCGGGAACGATGAATCAAATCAATGTTCAAATTAGCGCCCGAGTGGCATTGAGATCGGTGCGTCCCTTGGTGCATTCACGGGACTGCCAAAGAAGAGGATGCAAAGGCGGTCCCACCAAAATCCTCGATGCCCGTCTTGGTGTCCGACGGTGTCCCTCTCCCTCCCTTACAGCCCGACCAGAGCCTCGGCGTGGACCGCCTCGAAAAGGGCGTTGAAGGCTTTTACCGCCGCGGCCGGTCCCTCTGGATGGGTCCAGACGCCGCTGGATACGGCGAGGAAGTCGGTTCCCGTTTCCACCACCTCCCGGCAATTCTCCACGGTGAGTCCGCCAATGGCGACGGAGGGGATGAGCATCACCTCGCTCCACCAGCGCAGAAGATCGGTGTCGGCCTGGGTGGGGGCCTCCTTGGTCTCGGTCGGAAAGAAGGCACCGAAGGCCACGTAATCCGCCCCGTCTTCTCCGGCGATCATGGCCAGATGGCGGCTGTCATGGCAGGTGACGCCGATCAGGGCGTCGGGGCCGAGCAGTGCCCGGGCCTTCTTATAGGGCATGTCCTCCTGACCAATGTGGACGCCGTCGCAGCCGGTTTTCTTGGCCAGATCCGGGCGGTCGTTCATCAGCACCGCGATGTCCTTGGCGTGGCAGAGGGGCAGCAGGACATCCGCGACCCGGCGGATCACGTCGTCGGCCACGTCCTTCAGGCGGATTTGTAGACAGGCCACGTCCCCGGCGTCGAGGGCGCCCTTGAGGGACTCGGCGAAGGCCGGAAGGTTGTCCAGGCGGGGCGGGGTGATCAGGTATAGGCGGCAAGGGGAAGGGGACTCGTCGGACACGGATGGGGTGCTTTCGCTTGAAGGGTGAGGCGCGGAGTCTGCGTCAGGATCCCGCCGCTGTCCATGGCCCGCGACGGGGCGCGCGTTCAAATAGGACAGGCAGGCCCATCGCGGCGCCGATGGCCGCGAGGCGAGGGCGGGCGGCTTCGACCACCTCCGGGGCGAGGACACCCACGCCGAGGATCAGGCTCTCCAGGGCGAAACCCGCGTCGCCACCGCAATCGGCGAGGGGGAGGAGCCGGTCCCGGGGGAGGCCGTCGAGCAGGGCGGGCAGCCAGCCAGGACCGGCCGCCGCCACCAGTCCGGGAGGGGTGACGATGACCAGGGGTGGCCCCCCTGGCGGGGTTTCGGCCAAGAGGGTTACGATATCGGCGCGGACCCGGACGGGGGACCAGGGAGCGGAGGCTGCGGTGATCATGGCCTCATGGGGAGGCGCGCTCCCCTCCTTGTCAAGGGGGGAGCCTCGGGGTGGTTCTCGGGCGCCGTTGACGCGGGCCGCGGATGGAGGCATAGTCTCACTTGATGTTTGAGGACTCGCGGGTATTCCCTTGAAAGACATAGCGATCTATAAACTGGCGCGGATCGAACAGGCCATTGATGACCTGTCCCGCGCGGTGGAGCGGCTGGAACGGGCCGCCCAATCCCGCCCGACCCCGGTTGCCGTGGTCGAGGACGAGGATATGGGCGAGTCCGAGTCGGAGGCTGCCCTGCGCCGGGAGGTCGAGGGACTGCGCGCCGATTATGAAAACTTGCGAACCATTTCCCGCACCATATCCGGCCGTCTGGATTCCACCATCGACCGGGTGCGCGGTGTCCTCGATGCGCCTTGAAGGTGCCTGGACTTTCTTTTTCTATGAATGGATAGACGGCCATGGCGATTGTTCCGGTGATGATCAACGGCAAGGCTTACCGCGTCGCCTGCGACGACGGGCAGGAGGAGCATCTGAACCGCTTGGGCAAATACGTGGACCAGCGCTGTAGACAATTGCTGGGCGCCGCGGGCCATGTGAATGAAGGCCTGATGCTGGTCATGGCCTCGTTGTTGATCGCCGACGAATTGTCCGATGTGACGGGCGAATTGCGTGAACTGCGGACCGCTCTGGGGGCCACGGGCGCCACCGATGGCCCCAGTGCCCGCGAGATGGCCGAGGAACGGGTGGCCCTGGCCATAGAATCCATCGCCAAGCGCGTTGAGGGCATTGCCGAAACCCTCGAGGCACCTTAAATAGGGAGTGCGGACGCTGTCCCTCGCGTGTGGCAGCACACTCCCGGGGGCTATACGTTCAGAAAGGGGGCTGACCCTGTTCGGACCGTGGTCCGGACACTCGGCCCACCACGTTAGTGCTTTCGGCCCATGTGGGGGTCGTAACGACCCACGGCTGGATGGCTCCGCGCCTTTTCCTTGCTTCTCTTTCCAAGCGCTTTCTTCCCAAGCGCTTTCTTCCCTTCCAAGCATTTGAATGAGGGTTATGTCAGGCACCGATCATCCCCACCCGCGGGATCTGGCGGCGGCCAAGGCGGACCTGAGGCGGGATTTGCGCGACCGCAGACGGGTGGCCAGCGCCACCCTTGGCCCGGCGGCGGGCGAGGCGCTCGCCGCCCTTGTCCTGGCGGAGGTCTTTCCACCGGAGAGCGCCGTGGTGGGGGCCTATTGGCCGATGCCCGGTGAAATTGATGTGCGCCCCCTGCTGGAGGCTTTGGCCGAGCGACGGGTTGCCCTGGCCCTGCCCGTGGTGGCGGAGCGCGAGGGTCCGCTGATCTTCCGGCGTTGGTCCCCGGGGGATCCCCTCGAACCCGGTCCCCTAAAGACGGTTCATCCCATCCCGACCATGCCGGAGGTCCGGCCCGATTGGCTTCTCGTACCCCTCATGGGGTTCGACCGAAGGGGCTTTCGCTTGGGCATGGGGGGCGGCTTCTATGACCGGACCCTGGCGGTCCTGGCGTCCGAGGGGCGCTCCCCGTTCACCCTTGGCGTGGCCTTTTCGGCCCAAGAGGTGGACGAATTGCCCGTGGAAGGCCATGATTACCCGCTCCATGCCGTGGCCACGGAAACGGGCGTCCGGCACTTCTCTCCCTCCACCGCCCGTGCTCCCCGTTCCGAGGACCTTTGTTGATGAATGTTTTGTATTGCGGTGATGTTGTCGGCCGGTCGGGCCGCGCCGCCTTGATGGACGAACTTCCGAACCTGCGAAAAACGTTGAAATTGGATTTGGTGGTGGTCTGCGGGGAGAACTCCGCCCATGGCTTCGGCATTTCCACCAAAATCGCCGAGGAATTCCTGGCCAATGGCGTGGACGTCATCACCACGGGCAACCACGCCTGGGACCAGCGGGAGGTTATCCCTTTCATGGACCGGGAACACCGTTTGATGCGTCCCGCGAATTTCCCCCCGGGTACCCCGGGGGTGGGGCATACGGTGGTGGAAATCTCCCGGGGGCGGAAGGCCCTGGTGATCCAGGTCATGGGACGGCTGTTCATGGACCCACTGGATTGCCCCTTCCGCGCGGTCGATGAGATCCTCTCCCGCCATCGCCTGGGAACGACGGCCCATATCATTTTGGTGGACATCCACGCCGAGGCGACCAGCGAGAAAATGGCCATGGGCCAGTATTGCGACGGTCGGGTCTCAATCGTGGTGGGCAGCCACTCCCATGTGCCGACGGCGGATGCCCGGGTCATGAAGAAGGGGACGGCCTATCAGACCGACGCGGGGATGTGTGGGGATTACGAGTCGGTGATTGGCATGGTTCCGGGCCCGGCGGTGGCGCGCTTCACCAAGAAAACCCCGGGCGAGCGCCTCACTCCGGCGGATGGGGAAGGGACCTTGCGGGGTCTGTTCGTGACACTGGACGACCGCACCGGCCTGGCCACCCATTGCGAAGCGGTCAGTCTGGGCGGTGTCTTGACCCAGGCGATGCCCTCCCTGTCTTCGTGACGGCGAGACTTCCCTGAATCGCTCGGTGTCCCCGTTCGCTCTCCCGGTTCGCGTGGTCCATCCCACGCGGGCTCGGTCGGTCCCGCCGCTTGGTCGCCGGTGCCCGTGATTTCCAATGGTTTCGGAATGGGGATAGTCTTTGGGCGCGGAGAGCCGTGCGGGGAAACCGTGGTCAACCCTGTTTCGAATAGGCGCCCTCGGTTATTTACCGGTCGGTGTCCGGATGTCCTGTCCCCTGTTCCCTTTCTGTCCCCACCCTGCCATAGTGCGCGCCGCTTTTCCGGCGGCGGGGGTGGTCCATGACAAGGGGGCCGGTCCCGGTGTAGGATCCAGACACACGACATTTCGAGCCACCCAACATCGCCCGCCATGACCTGCTTTCGCGCGTCTGGATGGGGGGAAGGAGGGGGTTCTCGGCACCAACAGAGGACGAGAGTGAGCGACCATGGCCGGTCATTCCAAATTCAAGAACATCATGCACCGCAAGGGCGGGCAGGATGCCAAGCGCGCCCAGCTTTTCACCAAGCTGGCCCGCGAAATCACCGTCTCCGCCAAGCTCGGTCAGCCCGATCCGGACTCCAACCCCCGTCTGCGGGCCGCCATTTTGGCCGCGCGCGGCCAGTCCATGCCCAAGGATAATATCCAGCGGGCCATCGACAAGGCGGTCAGCGGGGGAGACGCCGAAAACCTCGAGGAATTGCGCTACGAGGGTTACGGTCCCGGCAACGTGGCGGTCATCGTCGAATGCCTGACCGACAACCGCAACCGCACCGCGGCCGAGGTTCGGACGGCCTTCAACAAGAACGGCGGGACCATGGGCGAAACCGGCTCCGTTGCTTTCAACTTTGATCGGGTGGGTCTCGTGCACTATCCGGAGGCGGTTGGCGAGCCCGACGCCGTCCTGGAAGCCGCCATCGAGGCGGGCGCCGATGACGTGGAGTCCAGCGAGGACGGCCACGACATCTATTGCGCGCCGGACGACCTCAACACCGTCTCCAAGGCCCTGGAAGAGGCGCTTGGCGATCCCGAGTTCGCCCGCCTGGACTGGCGCCCGCTCTCGCCGATCGCGGTCGACGAAGAGGCCGCGCCGACCCTTTTGAAGTTCCTGGATATCCTCGACGACAACGACGATGTCCAGCGGGTGGCCGCGAACTACGAGATCGACGACGCCATCATGGAAAAGCTGGGGGGATGAGACTTCTGGGGCTGGATCCCGGCCTGCGGATCACGGGGTGGGGTCTCATCGAGGCGAAGGACAACCGTCTGCGCCATGTGGCGGATGGGGTGGTCCGCTCCGATGAGCACTTGTCCCTCGCCGAACGGTTGGTCCAACTCCACGAGGGCGTCCGCGCCGTCATCGCCGACTTCGATCCGGTCGAGGCCGCGGTGGAGGAAACCTTCGTCAACCGCAATCCCGCCTCCACCCTCAAGTTGGGTCAGGCCCGGGGCGTTGTTTTACTCGCCCCGGCCTTGTCTGGCCTTCCCATCGCCGAATACCAGCCTTCCGTGGTCAAAAAGGCCGTGGTGGGAACAGGCGCCGCCGCCAAGGAACAGGTCGGTATGATGATCCGTATGCTGTTGCCCGGGGCTGTTCTGGAAACCGCCGATGCCGCCGACGCCCTGGCCGTCGCCGTCTGTCATGCCCATAACCGAGCGGGCATTCTGGCGCTCGCCCTGGCCCGGGCGGGTGCCCGGGCAAGGGGACACCGATGATCGCCAAGCTCAAGGGAATCGTCGATTCCAAGACCGAGGACCATGTGGTCCTGGATGTGGGCGGCGTGGGCTATCGGGTCTTCTGCCCGGCCCGGGTCCTCTCCCGCCTGCCCGGGGAGGGGGAGGCCGTGGTTCTTTATATCGAAAGCCATGTGCGGGAGGATCATTTCCATCTTTATGGGTTCCTGGATCCCCGGGAGCGGGAGTGGTTCCGGGTGCTCTCCACGGTTCAGGGGGTGGGCAACAAGGTGGCCCTGGCCATCCTCTCGACCCTTTCCGCGGACCAGATCGGGCAAGCGATCGTCGCCGAGGACAGGGCCTCCGTCAGCCGGGCACCGGGGGTGGGGCCGAAACTGGCCGCGCGGATTTGTCAGGAATTGAAGGATAAAGCCGTGGCCATGGGCTCGACGCCGAGCTTTCCCCCCAAGGGCATCAACCTGCCCGCCAGTGGGGGAGAGGCCGCGCCGGTGGCCAGCGCGCCCGACGCGGTGGGCGATGCCGTCTCGGCCCTGGTCAACCTGGGGTATGGTCGGTCCGATGCCTATACGGCGGCGGCCACCGCGGCGACCGCCTTGGGGGAGGGCGCCACCACCCAGAAGATTTTGAGCGCGGCCCTCAAGGACTTGGGGAAGGGAAGCGTCTAACCCATGGTCGACCGCGAGGAAGAAGAGGAGCGCCTGATTTCCGCCCGACGGAGTCCCGGGGACGCGGACGCCGCCATGCGGCCCAGGACGCTGGCCGATTTCACCGGGCAGAAGCAGGCACGGGAGAATTTGGCCGTCTTCGTCCAGGCCGCCAAGGGCCGGGGGGAGGCCCTTGATCATGTCCTGCTCCATGGACCACCGGGATTGGGCAAGACGACCTTGGCCCAGATCGTCGCCGGGGAACTGGGCGTGGGATTCCGTGCGACCAGCGGGCCGATGATCGTCAAGGCCGGGGATTTGGCGGCCATTCTGACCAACCTGGAACCCCGCGACGTTTTGTTCATCGATGAAATTCACCGCCTTAATCCCGCCATTGAGGAAGTGTTGTATCCGGCCATGGAGGACTTCCAACTGGACCTGATCATCGGGGACGGTCCAGCGGCGCGCAGTGTGCGCATCGACCTGTCGCCCTTCACCCTGGTGGGGGCGACCACGCGGTCGGGCCTTCTGACCACGCCGTTGCGGGACCGGTTCGGCATTCCCCTGCGGCTGAATTTCTACGAGACCGAGGAATTGGTGAGCATCGTGACCCGTGGTGCCCGGCTTCTGGGCATGGACATGACCAACGACGGCGCCCGCGAGGTCGCTCGACGCTCCCGGGGAACGCCCCGGGTGGCGGGTCGTTTGCTGCGTCGGGTGCGGGATTTCGCCACGGTGGCGGGGCGCTCGCCGGTGGATGCTTTCACCGCCGATGCCGCCTTGAACCGGTTGGAAGTCGATGGACGCGGGCTCGACGCCATGGACCGGCGCTATCTGTCGCGCATGGCCGACCACTATGACGGCGGTCCGGTGGGCGTCGACACCCTCGCTGCGGCCATGGCCGAGGAGCGGGATACCCTGGAAGACGTGATCGAGCCCTTCCTGATTCAGCAGGGGTTCCTCAAGCGGACCCCCCGCGGTCGGGTGATGACCGCCACGGCCTGGGCGCATTTGGGCATGTCCCCACCCAAGGGGGCGGAAGCCGTGCGACTGGACCTGCTCGGCGGTACCGAGGAGGAGGGGGGAGAGTGACCGTGACGGACCACGACACAGCGATGCCCCAGCCTGTCAGCGGCTTGTGGCGAGACGGCAGGCATCTGTTCCCCGTGCGTGTTCATTGGGAAAACACGGACGCCGGCGGGATTGTCTACCATTCCGAATACCTCAAGTTCGCCGAACGGGCGCGGACGGAGATGCTCCGTCTGGCGGACCTGAGCCAACAGGAGATGCTCAAGGAGCTGGGCGTGGCCTTCGCCGTGGCCCGGATGACCATCGACTACAAGCGACCCGCCGTGCTGGATGACGCCCTGGTGGTGGAAACCATCGTGGAGCAGCTGGGGGGGGCCGTGATGGACCTGAAACAGACCATTTCCCGGGCCGGGACGGTCTTGACCATTTTGTCCGTGCGGGTTGCCTGCCTTTCCTTGAAGGAAGGCCGGGCGACACGGATTCCAAAGGTGGTGCGGGAAAAAGTAACGACTTCGGTCCACAAGGACGGACTGGTCGGTTAGACTGCGTTTTATCGAATTCGGCATGGCGCCGACGGGACGACCGAAGACGGGGCAAAGAATGGATACCCTTTCCATGGATGTGCTTTCCAACGTGACCAACCTAGCCAATGCCACCAATCTAGCCGACCTGGGTCATTTGACACAACTGGCCGGTCAGCTGGGGCAGGGTGGCCTTGACCAGATCGGACATCTCATGGACCGCCTGGGCCATGTTCTGGGGACGGGCCTGGACGTTCAGGCGGCGCCGCCGATACCCAACGCCGCGCCCGTGTCGCCGGTGGAAGGGGGCGCCCTGCCCAGCGCCACGCCCGCCCCCGGCGCGACCATGGCGCCGGGTGGACCCATGATGGGCGCCGCGGCTCAAGGGAGAAACACCTTGTCTCCCTGGGCCCTGTTCATGCAGGCCGATCTGGTGGTGAAGGCGGTGATGGTCGCCCTGGTGCTGTCCTCGGTCTGGTGCTGGTCGATCATCTTCGAAAAGATCTTTCGCATCCGGGGCCTGAACCGCAGGGCCGAGCAGTTCGAGGAAAAGTTCTGGTCCGGCGGTTCGCTGGAGGAACTCTATGACCGCATGGGCTCCCGGCCCAAGGATCCCATGGGGGCGGTCTTCGTCGCCGCCATGCGGGAATGGCGCCACAGTGCCCAGCGCCGCAACGGCGCGGTCGGGGCCCAGCCCCAACTGGCCCAGCGCATCGAGCGGGTCATGGGGATCACCTTGAACCGCGAGTTGGAGACCTTGGAGCGGCGCCTGGGCTTCCTGGCCTCGACCGGCTCCGTTGCTCCCTTCGTCGGCCTGTTCGGCACGGTCTGGGGCATCATGAACAGCTTCCATGCCATTGGCATGTCCAACGACACCAGCCTCGCCACCGTGGCGCCGGGCATCGCCGAGGCCCTGTTCGCCACGGCGCTGGGTCTGGTGGCGGCCATCCCCGCGGTGATCGCCTATAACAAGTTGTCCGCGGATATCGACCGCTACGCCGGACGGCTGGAGGCTTTCTCCGGTGAGTTCGGCGCTATCCTGGGTCGACAACTGGACGAGCGGGAGTAAACCATGGGCGCGTCCATCCAACCCCGTCGCGGTGGAGGATCCCGCCGTCGTCGCTCCCACCAGATGAGTGAGATCAACGTCACGCCCATGGTGGACGTGATGCTGGTGCTGCTGATCATCTTCATGGTGACGGCGCCCCTGTTGACCACGGGGGTGAAGATCGACCTGCCCCAGGCCAATGCTCCGGCGCTCGACCAGGACCAGATGAGCCTGACCATCTCCGTCGCCGCCGATGGTTCCGTCTACATCCAGGACCACCAAACGACGGTGGAGGCCATGGCCGCGACCATTGGCGCGGTGACCGATGTCAACGCCGACAGCCGCATCTATGTGCGCGGCGACGCGGCCATCAATTATGGCCGGGTCATGGAGGTGATGAGCATCCTGAAGGGCGCGGGCTACACCAAGGTCGCCCTGGTCACCCTGCCGGGTGGTCCGGCCAAGAGTGCTGGCAAGAAATAACTCCCGATTTCGGGCGAAGGACCTATTCCTCGAATGACACGGGCTTTTTTTATATCCCTGGTATTCCACGCGATTATCGTCGCGTTGCTGATCGTCGGCCTGCCCCATCTGGCGCGGGACCCGGTGACTCTGACAGAATCCGCCCAAATCGTCGAATTGGTGGAAATCAGCGACGAAACCACCTCTCTGCCCGATATTCCGGCGAAGGAGGCCAAGCCCGTGGAGACGCCTCCGAAGCCCACGCCCAAGCCGGAGCCGGAGCCGAAACCGGAACCCGTCGCGCCACCGCCTCCCGCGCCCGAGCCGGAACCCGCGCCCGAGCCGGAACCGGAACCTGTTCCCGAGCCCACACCGGAGCCGACGCCCGAACCCGTTCCCGAGCCCGTCCCCGAACCCCCGCCGGAACCGGAGCCGGAGCCCGTTCCCGCGCCGGAGCCCGAGCCGACGCCGGAGCCGGAGCCCCAGCCCGAGCCGAAGAAGGAGGTGTCCAAACCCCCTCCGCCGCCGCCCAAGCCCAAGGTGCCCCAGAAGGTTCTGGAGGCCGAGGCCAAGACGCCCGCGCCGCCGAAGGAGCAGCCCAAGCCCAAGGACGACTTCGATTCCTTGCTGAGCGCGGTGAACGACTTGGAGAAGAAGGTTGAACCGGCGTCGACACCCAGTCAACCCGCGCCGAGCAAGCCGTCGAACACAGGGGGACGGATTTCCGATAAATTGACCATGACCGAAATGGACGCGGTCAGGTATCATTTCGAGCGGTGTTGGGCATTTAATCAGGTCGGTGGATTAGACAGTATGCGTGTCCCTGTGTTCGTTCAAGCGGCGCCCGATGGGCGGATATTATCCGCCGAGGCCCAATTGGATCTCCGATACGCGGCGGACCCAACCTATCGAGCCTTTGCCGCCAGCGCGGAACGGTCGACGAAGCGGTGCACTCCGATGCCCATTCCCGGTGGGAAATTCGACGTTTTCGCCTCAGGATTTGTCTTGAATTACAATTCCAATGGATTGGACGGGTTCAAATAGTGCATCGACCCAAAAGAAGGCTTTATGCCAAGATGCAAGGGGTAAAACCCATGCCTCTTGTATCGCTGTTGCGCCTACGGTGCCGTTAAGCCTCGGAACCGAGAGACACGGAAGATTTCGTCGTTTGGGACGTGGCCACCACGGGTTTGGGACGTGGCCACCACGGCGGAACGCGGCGTTGAACAGGCCGCTCCCTGGCCGATTCCTCGAGACTCAGAGGCCCAGTTCGCCGAAGGCTTTAGGGCAGGGCTCACCTCATGGGACCCAGGATTTTACGAACGCTCAAGAATGTTGGGAGGTGGCGCGCCTCAATGCCGCCCTTCGTCCCAGGCCAATTTCTTGCGATAGATGGTGCTGGGGCTGACCCGCAGCAGGGCGGCGGCTCGGGGGATGTTGCCGTCGCAGGCCTCGACGGCCCGCTCGATGGTGCGCTTTTCCACCACCCAAAGGGGTTCGATGCTCTCCTGGGTGGGTGGGCCGCCCTCCGCCTCGATCATCGGGGCGGCCCGGGTGGTCAGGTCCGCCACCCCTTGGGCGATGTCTTGTGGCAACATCGGCAGGGTGACCTCGGGTCCCGCGTTCAGCACCACCACATTGCGCAGGACGTTGATCAGTTGGCGCACGTTGCCCGGCCAGTCATAGCCGGCGATAGCCTGGGCCGCGGCCGCGGAAAAGCCAGCGAAGGCCTTCCCCTCTTCCTGGGCGATGGAGGCCAGGAAATGGTCGGCCAGTTCGATGATATCTCCGTTGCGTTCCCGCAGGGCGGGCAGTTTCACGGGGATGACATGGAGGCGGTAATAGAGGTCCTCGCGGAACCGTCCGGCGTGGACTTCCGCCAAGGGATCCCGGTTGGTGGCGCAGACGATGCGCACATCCACCTTGTGCGGCTTGTCCCCGCCCACCCTTTGTACCGTGCCCGTCTGCAGGAAGCGCAGCAGCTTGGTTTGCAGATTGAGGTTCATTTCGCAGATTTCGTCGAGGAACAGGGTGCCCTTATTGGCCAGGGCCGCGGCACCCTCCCGGTCGGCGACGGCGCCGGTGAAGGCTCCCTTCACATGGCCGAAGATCTCGCTTTCCATCAAATCCTTGGGGATCGCGCCGCAGTTCAGGGGGACGAACGGGCCGGATCTCCGGGATCCATTCTTGTGCAGGGCTTCGGCGGCGAGTTCCTTGCCGGTGCCACTTTCCCCGGTGATGAAGACCGTCGCGGCGCTCGAGGCCGAGGCCTCGATCAGGCGATAGACCCGCTGCATCGCCGCGGAGGAGCCGACGAACCCCTGAAAGGCGGCGATACCCAGGTCTTCGCGCAGGGTTTGCACCTCCTGGGACAGACGTTGGTGGTCCAGGACATTGCGGAGGGTCAGGGTCAGCCGGTCGGGGCTGAAGGGCTTGACCAGGAAATCGTTCGCGCCCGCCTGCATGCAGGCCACGGCCAGGGTGATGGAGGCGTTGGAGGTGATCATCACCACACCCATGGACAACGCCTCCGCCCGCACCTGACGTAGGATTTCCATGCCGTCCATGTCCGGCAGGCGGATATCCAACAGCAAGAGGTCCGGTGGATCCTCGGCCAATCGGACGCGGGCCTCCGCGCCGGTTTCCACATGCTCGACGCGCCAAGGCCCACCCACCAGGTAATCCAAGTAGGTTCTGGCCTGGATCGGGGTGTCCTCGACGAGCAGGATGGATGGGAGCGATTGATCGGACATGGACGCGTACTTCCTCCGATTGGGTCCCCTATCCGCGAAGGAGGACCCTTATAATTAAGGATATAGGGCTCCTTGGTCTAACGCCATGCCCTTCAATCGCGAACAAGGGAAAGGGTCGGTTTTTGGAAGGACTCTAGATGGATGCGACACCTCCCATTGACCATGTGGGGCGCCTGAGGGCATGCTTCCGCCACTCACCGGGAAGGCGCGGTTCATTCAGATCGCCTTCTTTGATAACCAGTAAGGAGATTTGCCTTGCGACTCCAACTTGCGACTTGGCCGGAAGTCACCGATTACCTGACCACCCGCCGGGGCGTTATTCTGCCCATTGGTTCGACGGAGCAGCACGGTCCCTCGGCCCTCGTGGGGACCGATGCCATCACCGCGGAAACCGTGGCCTGGGAGGTTGGCGAGGCATTGAATGTTTACGTGGCGCCGACGATGGCGGTTGGCATGGCCCATCACCACATGGCGTTCGCCGGATCAATGACCCTGCGGCCGTCGACCATGATCGCGATGATCCGGGATTATGTCGTGTCTCTCTCCGCCCATGGCTTCCGGCGGTTCCTGTTCATTAACGGGCATGGGGGCAATATCCCCACGATCCAATCGGCTTTCTACGAGATCTACGAGGAACAGCGGGCCACCCATGGCGCCGACGCGCCGGACATTCAATGTGGTTTGGTCAACTGGTTCAATTCCCCACCGGTGGTGGAGGCGGCCCGGCGCTACTTCGGGGATGCGGAGGGGGGCCACGCCACGCCCTCCGAAGTGGCGGTGACTTGGCATGCCTATCCGGACCAGATACGCGACGTGCCCCTGGATCCCCCCGTGGCGCCGGAGGGGCGCTTTACGGATTGGCGCTCCCTGCGGGCCAATTTCCCGGATGGACGCATGGGCTCCAACCCGGCCCTCGCCACTCGGGAACTGGGCACCGAGTTCGTGGCTCTGGCGCGCGACCACATCGTGAAGACCCAGGCCGATTTTCTCGCGGGTTGAAGCGCGCCTTCCAAAGTCGCGCGGCTTAAACACGTCACACAAGAAGACCAACCCAGGGAGGATTATCCCATGTCCACCTCGCCGCTGTCCTATCCCGACGGCCTGATCCGCCGTGTCCTGGGAGAGACCAAAACCATCGCCATGGTTGGAGCCTCGGCCAATTGGAACCGGCCGAGTTATTTCGTCATGAAATACCTGCAGGACAAGGGCTACAGGGTGATCCCCATTAATCCGGGGCAGGTGGGCAAGGAGATCCTGGGGGAGGCCGTCCATGCCTCTCTGGCCGACGTGCCGGGACCCATCGACATGGTCGACATCTTCCGCAATTCCGATTCCGCGGGGGGTATCGTTGACGAGGCCATCGCGCTCAAGGAGGAGAAGGGCATCCGCGTGGTCTGGATGCAGCTCACCGTGATCAACGAACCGGCGGCCGACCGGGGCGTGGCCGCGGGGCTGACGGTGATCATGGACCGCTGTCCCAAGATCGAATTCGGTCGCTTGGGGGGCGAGCTGTCCTGGCAGGGGGTGAACACGGGCATCATCACCAGCAAGGTTCACCGGGCGCCGGGTCGGGAAAAGCCGGGTTCGGCCCGGGCGGACGCGGGGGCTCCACCCGTGGACTACGGTTTCGAGACTCTGGCCATCCACGCGGGGGCGGCGCCGGATCCGACGACGGGAGCGCGGTCGACGCCCATCTACCAGACCTCCTCCTATGTCTTCGAGGATGCGGACCACGCGGCGAACCTTTTCAACCTTCACACCTTCGGCCATGTCTATTCCCGCCTGAGCAACCCGACGGTCAGTGTGCTGGAGGAACGGGTGGCCAGCCTCGAAGGGGGACGGGCCGCGGTCTGCTGCGCCTCGGGCCACGCGGCGCAATTCCTGACCTTTTTCACCCTACTGGAGCCCGGTGACCACTTCGTCGCCTCGCGCAATCTGTATGGGGGATCGCTGACCCAGTTCGGTCAATCCTTCAAGAAGCTGGGGTGGCACTGCACCTTCGTTGATCCCGGCGATCCGGCCAATTTCCAGGCCGCCATCGGACCCAGGACCAAGGCCATTTTCTTGGAACTGCTCGCCAATCCGGGCGGGGTGATCGTGGATGTGGAAAAGGTGGCCGAGGTGGCCCATGGGGCGGGCATCCCGCTGATCGTGGACAATACCATGGCGACGCCCTATCTCTGCCGCCCCATGGACCACGGGGCCGATCTGGTGGTCCATTCCACCACCAAGTTCCTGTCCGGCCATGGCAATGCCCTGGGCGGCGCGGTGGTGGAAAGTGGGCGCTTCGACTGGTCGGCCAGCGACAAGTTCCCGAGCCTCTCCCAGCCGGAACCCGCTTACCATGGCCTGACTTTCCACGAGACCTTCGGTGACTTCGCTTTTACCACCAAGGCCCGGGCGGTCGCGTTGCGGGACTTCGGTCCGGCCCTCTCGCCGATGAACGCCTATTTGACCCTGATGGGGATCGAGACCCTGCCCCTGCGCATGGACCGCCATGTGGAGAATGCCCGAACCGTGGCCGCCTTCTTGGCCGGGCATCCCCAAGTGGCCTGGGTCAGTTACGCGGGATTGGAAAGCAGCCCCTATAAGGCGTTGGCCGAGAAATATCTGCCCAAAGGGCCGGGGTCGGTCTTTACCTTTGGCGTGACGGGGGGCTACGAGGCGGGTAAGGCCGTGGTGGAGCGGGTCAACCTGATCAGCCACCTGGCCAATATCGGCGATACCCGCAGTTTGATCCTTCACCCGGCGAGCACCACCCACCGCCAGCTCACCGACGAGCAACGGACCGCGGCCGGGGCGGGGGATGATGTGATCCGCCTTTCGGTGGGTTTGGAAACCGTGGCCGATCTGATCGCGGATTTGGACCAGGCCCTAAGACAGTAGGACTTGGGGACGGAGTCTTACCGCATGGGGGAGGGGCACGCCGGATTTTACCCCCGGACGGTGGCCAGGAAGCTTGCCACGTCCGCGCGCAGGCGGTCCGAGGCCTGTGCCATGGTTCCCGCGGACGTCAGAACGTCGCCGGCGGCGTGGCCCGTGCGGTCCACGGTTTCTGTGACGCCCGCGATGTTCGTCGAGACCTCCCGCGTTCCCCGTGCGGCTTCCTGAACATTGCGTGCGATTTCCTGGGTCGCGGCTCCCTGTTCCTCCACGGCGGAGGCGATGGTGGTGGAAATGTCGCGGACTTTGTCGATGACGACGCCAATGTTTTCGATGGCCGTCACCGTTCGCTTGGTTTCATTCTGGACGCTGGTGACCTGGGCGCCGATGTCCTCGGTCGCCCGGGCGGTCTGGTTGGCCAGGGACTTCACTTCATTGGCCACGACCGCGAAGCCCTTGCCAGCGTCCCCGGCCCGGGCCGCCTCGATTGTCGCGTTGAGCGCCAACAGATTGGTTTGTTCGGCGATATCGGTGATCAGATTCACGACCTCGCCGATGCGGTTCGCCGCCTCGGCCAGGGAGCGGACCATTGTGATGGTGTCTTGTGCTTCCATCGACGCATCCGAAGCGATGGTGGCTTCTTCCGTAACCTGTCGGCTGATTTCGGAAATGGACGAGGAGAGTTGCTCCGCCGCGGCGGCGACGGTTTCCACGTTCCGGGTCGCCGATTGAGCGGCTTGGGACACAATGTTGGCTTGGTTTCCGGCATCCCGGGTCTCGTCAGCCATGGAACTGGCGGTCGTTTGCATCTGGTTGGCCGAGGACGCGACCTCATCCACCACACCCATGATGCTGGCCTCGAAGTTGTCGGCGAGTTGGCGGCGCGCGGCGACTCGCTCGTTTGCGGCCCGTGCCTCGGCTTCCCGCTGTTCCACCTGCAAGGCTTCGACTCGCAGGGCATTGTCCTTGAAGACCCGCACGGTCTCGGACATTTGATTGACCTCGTGGACCTTCCCGCCATCGGGGATGTCGACGGTCATGTCGCCTTGCGCCAGCTTCTCCATGGCGCGGGTCATCGCGACGATGGGGGTGGCGATGCCGCCGGCGACGAACCACATGACGACAATCGCCCCAACCGCCACGGCCAAGCCGACGAGAACGGCCAAGGTGATGGAATCGGAGGATTTCTCGGTCAATTGGGCGCTCAATCGGTCGGCTTCGGCCATGACAACCGATCTGGGAACCTCGATCAGAACGGACCAGGGCTTTCCCGTTTCGCCCAATTTGATCGGGGCGAAGGTCCGAAGCGTGTCCCCTTGCCAGTCGGAGGATTCGCCGCCGGATTGGACCGTGGCGAGATCCCGCCGCCAATCGCCGCTCTCCTCCTCATAGCTTTGTCCGATCCGGGAAGAGTCACCGCTGTGGGCCACGACCAGACCCAGGTCGGAGAGGATGACCACCTTGTTCCGGCCCTCGAAAAGGCGTGTGCTGACGCCATTCGCAAGATTTTGAACAAAGTCGAGATTGAAGTCCGTACCGGCCACGCCCTTAAAGACGCCGTTCACGACGATGGGCACCGATAGGGTCGCCAAATATACTTGCTTGCCTTGGACGATGTAGGGGAGAGGTCCGAGGACGCTTTCCTTTCCCGTTTCCTGGGGGCCGATAAACCATCCCCCTTTCATGACCCCATTTGGATGGAGGTCCTTACTGTCGTATTCAACGAGCGGCTGCATGGCGATCTTCCCGACGCTGTCGCGGTTCCAATAGGGGATGAACCGGCCCGTCTGATCCGTTCCCGAAGCCGTGTTTCCCTTGAACGCCGTGTCCTTTCCATCCAACGCATCGGGGCTCCATGCCGTATACGTGCCATTGAAGCCGGGATTCTCCTGGAGAACCCGAAGCAGAATGTCGTTGATTAAAGGACGACGATGACCAACTTCCACGCCTCCCTGGTCGACCGGGCGAGCAATCATGGCGAAGGCGCCGGCCATGGCCCGGGCATTGACAAGGGCGTTGTCGAATTCGGACCGTAAAAGACCGGCCTGGGTGTTGGCCAAGTTGGTCATGGCCCCACGGATATCGGTGTCAAGAATCGTGGAGGTGCGTTCAATGACAAGCGCATTGTTCGATTGAGATGAGAGAACTCCAAAGATCTCGATAATCGCCACGGCGGAGATGAGGCACAATCCAGCATAAAAGGCGGTCTTGGCCTTTATGGTTTTGATATACATTCTTAATCTCCATGGCGTCCAATGAGATATGGAGGCTGTCCGCAAGCACGCCTTGGATCTGTATATATTCCAAATACTGTATAAAGTAAATAAGTATAAAGAATGTACTGCCTGTAAGGCCATGGTCTTTTTTGGTGATAATTACATCTAATGAGAGTATTATTTTATTTAATCTATCTTTTATAGTTTTTTGGAACCCCGTCCCTCCAACTTGATGCCTGTGAGGGTCATGTCGGGTCTCCGGTCAATCCGCGTGTCGTCGGGGGGGCACGTCCGGGCGCCGCGCGTCCCCTTCGATCGGGCAGGGGAGGGGAAGGCGACGCGCCGGGCTCGCCCATGACGTGGTGCGGAGTGTGCCGGGGTTGCTGACCTCAATCTGACGGCGAGGATTTAATGTCCGCCGGGTGTTCCACTCCTCTCCAGGGCGCGCAGGATATCCGCTTCCAGGTCCTCGGGCGTTTCCAGGCCGGCCGACAGGCGAACCAGTCCGTCCGAGATGCCATGGGCTTCCCGCTCCTCGGGTGGATAGGTGACATGGGTCATGGAGGCCGGGTGCTGCACCAGGGTCTCCGCGTCGCCCAGGCTGACCGCCCGGGTGACCAACTCAAGGGCGTCCATGAAGGCGACCCCGCTCGCGTATCCACCGTTCAGTTCGAAGGCCACCATCCCGCCGCACCCCTTGGGCATTTGGCGCCGGGCGAGGGCGCGTTGGGGGGCCGAGTCCAGGTCGGGATAATGGACCCGATCCACCGCGGGATGACCCTCGAGCAATCGCGCGAGGCGCCGCGCCGTCGCTTGGTGGCGCTCCATGCGAAGCTCCAAGGTCTTCAGGCCGCGCAGGACAAGGAAGGCGTCGAAGGGGGAGATGACGGCTCCGGTCATGTCCTTCAAGCCGAAAAACCGAAAGGTCTGGAGAAGGTCCGCCGGTCCGGCGATGATCCCCGCGAGCAGGTCCCCATGGCCTCCCAGGTATTTGGTCGCCGAATGGACAACGATATCCGCGCCCAGGGCGAGGGGCAGTTGGAGATAAGGGGTGCAATAGGTGTTGTCGACCACCACCTGGGCATCTGGTGCCTTCGCCCGGACCAGGGCGGAGACCGCCGCGATGTCGATCAGGCGCATGTTGGGGTTGGCCGGGGTCTCGAAATAGACCACCCGGGTCTTTGGTCCAAGGGCCTCTTCCACCGTCTCCAAATTGGTCATGTCCACATGGCGGACGGACACTCCGAAGCGGCCCAGACCCTCGGTCAGATAGGCGAACGTACAGCCATAGAGGGTCAAATCGGTGACGACCTCGTCTCCTGGCGTGACCAGACTCCAAAACGTGGTGGTGATGGCCCCCATGCCCGAAGCCGTGGCCAGGGCGGCCTCCGCCCCCTCGAGGGCGGCCATGCGGGTTTCCAGCAGGGCGACCGTGGGGTTTCCAACTCGACCATAGATGTACCCCTCCGCCTCGCCGGAAAAGCGGCGGCCCCCCTCCTCGGCGGTGGGGAAAGCATAGGTGGAAGTCAAATGCAGGGGGGGATTGAGGGCACCATGGTCCTGGTCCAAGGGGTGATAGCCCTCGTGGATGGCCGTGGTGGCGAAGCCTTTGGCTTCCTTTGCTCCTTCGGTCTTGGTGGTCATCGCTCCGCTCCTTCCGCTCATGGGATGTGAGGCATCAGGATAGCGGGAACGCCGGGGTGGGTTCTTGCTAAGGGGAGCGGGTTCCAGGGCGAAAGAGGTGATTTCCGCTAAAACGCGCCCCGGACGCCGGGTCAATCCTTCAGGGGAAAGACGGTGGATTGTTTCACGGTGCTGTAGGCGAAGCGGGTTTCGATCCCGGCGATCCCGGGCAGGGTGTGCAATTCGGTGCGGACCAGGGCCTCGTATTCCTTCATGTCCCGCACCACGATCCGCAGCAAATAATCCGTGTCCCCGGCCAGGATGTGGCAATCCAGGACATTGTCCATGCGGCGGATCTTGTCCTCGAAGGTTCTGGCGTGCCCCTCGGTATGGGGGCTGAGGCGAATACTCACGAAGGCGGTCAGCGGCAGGCCGCAGGCCTCCTGATCGACGACCGCTGTGTATCCCTTGATGACCCCTGTCTCCTCCAGGTGGCGTAGGCGGCGGAGGCAGGGGGAGGGGGAGAGGTTGACCCGTTCGGATAGGTCTTGATTGCTCATCCGCCCGTTTTCCTGAAGGGCCGTGATGATCCGCCTGTCTCGATTGTCCAGGGTCCGGTTGTTCAAGGAAGGGGCCACGGGCGCGGACCTATCGTGTTCGGAGCATGGCCACCATGGCGTCGAAGGCCGCCCGGGCATAGGGGACCACCCGGGGCGGGATCTGGCTGGGATGGATCTCCGGCCCCAGGATCCCCACGCCCACGGGCTTCATGAACTCCAGTTGCAGGTCGATGATGGCTTTCACCGCGCATTGGCCCATGACCAGACCATGGGTGGTCTCGCCCTGTTCGATGATGCCCAGGACGACGGCGCCATCGATGTCCTCGCGCAGGAGCAGGCGTTTGAGGGCCAGGGGCTTTTCCATGGAGCCCGGCACCCAAACCTCCGAGGCGATGGTCAGCCCCGTCTCCCGGGCACCTTCGCGCACGGTTTCCAACATGACTTCCCCTTCCTTTCGGTGGAAGCTCCCGATGACGACACCAAAGCCAGACATATTAGGAAGACCTTGTTCCAAGGATCAAAAGTTACACGTTCAGGAGCAGGAACTCCCGCTCCCAGCTTGACACCACATGCTGGTAGGCATCCCATTCCGCCCATTTGACGGAGGTGAAAACCCTTACGAAGTCGGCCCCGAACAACTCGTGCAGGGGCTTGGCCCGACCGAACCGGTCAATGGCGTCTGGCAGGTGGCGGGGCAGGTTGTGGGCTCGGGTATAGGCGCTGCCCGTGATGGGGTTGCTGGGCTCGATTTCCTCCACCATGCCCAGGTAGCCACAGGCCAGCGAGGCGGCGAAGGCCAGATAGGGGTTCACATCCGCCCCGGACAGGCGGTTCTCCACCCGGCGCCCGGCCTTGTCCGAATAGGGTACGCGCAGGGAGACGGTCCGGTTGTCGTAGCCCCAGTGCATGTTGATGGGCGCGTCCTGGTCGGGCAGGAAACGGCGATAGCTGTTCACGTTGGGCGCCAGCATGAGCATGCATTGGGGCAGGTACTTCTGCAGGCCGCCGATGTGCCAACGGAAGAGGTCACTGTCCTCTCCCCCCTTCTTTGACAGGATGTTCTTGTTCGTTTCGACGTCCTCGATGCTCTGGTGCAGGTGCATGGCGCTGCCCGGCTGGCCTTCCAGGGGCTTGGCCATGAAAGTGGCGTAGACCCCATGTCTCAGGGCCGCCTGGCGCACCGTTCGCTTGAACAGGAAGACCTGGTCGGCCAAATCGAGGGCATCACCATGTTCGAAGTTAATCTCCATCTGCGCCGATCCAGATTCGTGATGCAGGGTGTCCACATCCAGGTTCTGCTCCTCGGCGTAGTCGTAGACATCCTCGAACAAGGGATCGAATTCGTTCACCGCGTCGATACCATAGGCTTGGCGACCGATTTCCGCCCGGCCCGAACGGCCAATTGGAGGCTCCAGGGGATAGTCCGGGTCCGCGTTGATGCGCACCAAATAGAATTCAAGCTCCGGTGCCACCACGGGGCGCCAGCCCTTCGCCTTGTAGAGGCCGAGCACATTGCGAAGGACCTGCCGGGGGGCGCAATGGACCACCTCGCCTTCGCGGCTGAAGCAATCGTTGATGACCTGGGCCGTGGGCTCCTTGTACCAGGGCACGCTGCGAACGGTCGAAGGGTCCGGGCGCAGGTAGACATCGGAATCCGAAATGTCGATGGGGTCGTCTTCGGGGTATTCGCCGGTCACCGTCTGGGTAAATACGGATTCGGGCAGGCGCAGACCTTGGTCGCGTAGGCCCTTGAGGAACTTGTGGGCTGGCAGGATCTTGCCCCGGGCGATGCCCGTCAGGTCGGGTACCAGGCATTCCACTTCCGTTATGCCCCGGTCCTTGATCCACCGTTCCAGGTCTTCGACCGTCGAGGGGTCCGTTTTGCTCATGGGATCTTCCATGTTGTACGATGAAAATAGCGAAGGAGAAGACTCCCCACGCTCGATGAACCGACCAAACCGACCTGACCAACGCTCCCCAAGGAAAAGATCGTGGGGGAAGCACGGTTGCATTCGGATGGTCGTCAAGCTTACCTTGACCCCATGAATATGGTGTCACACCGTTTCCAGACAGTGCCCCATCGTGGGGCGTTCCGCTGACCATGCCCGGAAAGGGCAAGCGGTCGGCTCCGTGCAGTCCAGTCCTCCGACCCATTTGGCCTGACCCGTTTTATCCCGAGCCAAGCGAGGTCCCCCAGCTAGGGCTTACCCATGGAACTCGTCACCCTGATCGGTATCACCGTGGCCATCGCCCTGGTGATCATCCTGGTTGGAGCCCTGGTCAACTATATGTCATCCTTGGTGAAGAGCGCATATCAGATCAAGGTGGAATTACGCAATGACATGGAAACCGCTCTGAAGGATATGCAGTCGGACATTGATAAGCGGGCCAAATGGCTGAAGCGTGACATGGTGGAGGAAACCAACAAGGTTCGTGAAGGCATGGAAACCGCCAATGCCAAAAAGATCGAGGAGATCAAGGTCACCTTGACGGCCATTGCCAGCGAGGCTCGGGAGGCTGGGCGCGCGGACATGACGGCCCTGGCGGAGGGGGTCGCCGCCCTGGTGGTCCGGGTCGAAATCCTCGAACAGGAAGGGAAAGCCCGGAAGGATATGGCCCGGAGGGTCCGCGATAAAAAGGAGGCGGTGGGAGAGTCCCAATCGCGCGGAAGTGATTCTACGGTCGGAATCGATATGGGATTGGCCACCCTGGAACCCCAGCCCACGGTCGGGGATAAGGCCTCGCCGGACCACAAATAGCGGGGGAGCGCTGTCCGAACGGTATGCCGTGCATCTGGTTTGGAGCTGGGTTGTCCCCGAACGGTTTGCCATGGGGTTCCCGCGAAAAGTTTCCCATCGAATCGACTTTGTCCATGTATGGAGGACGAGTCCGACCGAATACCGAAAAGGGACAGACTGTTCTAGATTTCTACAGGACATTCGTATATATGGTCCACGAACCCCACAAAATGTGCTGCTCACCTAAAGTGTTTCTCCTATCCCGCGTTTTAGGTCTATACAGGTCCTAGTGGGGGACTGTACGTCCCTTGTGTCGATCCACGATGCTGATCACGCGTGTCGTGGTTGCAGGAGGCGGCCTTCTGGAAGACCCGGAACGACGGCCCATGGACGGAGAGGTGTATGGCCGCCAAGAACTTGAGTTCCAACAAGAACTTGACTTCCAACAAGAACTTGACTTCCGATGACCTCGTGAAGCGCAGGGAGCAGTTCGCCAAATATCGAATCCAACGGCGCAAGCTAGAAGAGGAGCGGAAGCGAAGGCGGCGACGGGAGCTCATTCGAAATATCAAGCTGTTCTTCATCGTAACCGGTGTGATTATTTCGGCTGTCGCGGTCTTTGCGCTGTTCAGAGGGGCTTGGAGCATCGTCGATCCGATCATTAATAAGGGCTGAGCACCAGCGTTTTGGGGAACGACTGGTCTCGGGCGGCTTCTCTTTCCAATTCTAAACGAATCAGGCTATAACCTAGGTGTGTGCTTGGGTGAGGCGGCTTTGGACAAAGTCGGTTTCCAGGGAACCAGAAGGGACCCCAAGAGCTGGATGGCGTGAGATGAGTGCCGGTTGGACCGAGAATTGCCGAGTCGGCATCAAAGCGATCGACGAGGACCATAAGGGTCTTTTCGATCTGGTGAATGCCATTGATGACCACCAACGGCGTGGGTCCCGCGCCAATCAGGTCAACGCCACCGTCCATGCCCTGAACCTCTATGTCACCGAGCACTTCGAGCGGGAAGAGCGCTTCATGCGCCGCGCCAAGTTTCCAGGCTACGAGGCGCACCGCCGAATCCACGAGGACTTTCGAGGCCTTGTCAGCGCGCTGATTGCCTTGCACCAAAAGAATCCCGATGCCGTCGACCTGAGAAAGGTGACAGCCTTTCTGGACAGTTGGATTCGGAACCATATTTTGGTCCAGGATATGGAGTACGTTCCCTATCTCAATGGCGAAGCCTCGCCGGAGGAGGGGAAGAATATCGCTAGTCGGTATCAGGACGTATCCCTGAGGGTCCCTGTCGACAAGGTCGATGCGGTCGAGCGATTCGCGGCTTTGATGCGGAACGGCGGCGATATCGCCCAGGCCCTTGAACAGGCGCTTGTGATCCACGAACGGGATCACCAACGGACACTCATCAAGCGGGCAGAAAAGCTGTTCTCCATCACCGAATGAGAGGACGTATCGCCGTCCCATCCATCATGGGGTCAAAAAATTCCGCACCCGTTATGAAATTCGCAAGACCCTTGGGATTCCGTGGGTTTCCGGACGAATTTGGGGATTTTTGGTGTGGTGTGCATGACAACCAATGGATATATACCCTTGATCCCCTGGGCCGCAGGCCATAGAACGGATTCAATTCCCGTCGTGGGGATTCGGAGGGGATATCTTTCTGAAATGCTTTGGTGGGGCCCGTCGTTCTTGGAAGCGAAACCATGGATCTAGGTACGATCATTGGCGTCGTTGCTGGTTTGGTCATCGTCTGCGTGGCCATCCTGCTCGGGTCTGATTTCGGGATCTTCATCAACCTTCCCAGTCTGCTGATCGTTTTCGGCGGAACCTTTGCGGTGACCTTGATCAAGTTCAACCTGAAGGACGTTCTGGGCTGCTTTAAGCTGGCGATCAGCATCGCCTTCAAGAACAGCAAGAGCGACCCCGAATATCTGGTCAATACAGCCATTGAGATGGCCACGGCGGTCCGCAAGAATGGCCTCCGCGCCTTGGAAAACTTCAAGGTCGCGAATGATATTTTCCAACGGGGGGCCGGCCTGTGCGCCGATGGCCACGGAGCCGACGTGATCCGGGAAACCCTGACCAAGGAAGTAAACCTGACCATCCTGCGCCAGGACAAGGCGGAGAAGATGTTCCGTGGCATCGGTGAATCCGCTCCGGCCTTTGGGATGTTGGGAACCCTTGTCGGTCTGGTACAGATGCTGTCGAACATGAGCGACGTTAACACCATCGGCCCGGCCATGGCCGTGGCCCTTCTCACCACTTTTTATGGTGCCTTGGTCGCCAATGCCGTGGCGCTGCCCATCGCCGATAAGCTCGCGGAGAAGACGGAGAACGACCAAGTCAATCTGGATCTCATTATGAACGCGGTCTTGCAGATCCACGCCAATCAGAACCCCATGGTGCTCGCCGAGATTCTGCAGATTTACCTGCCCACGGCCGGTGGCGGGAAGGGCGCCAGGGGCGGCGGCAAGGGCAAGAAGAGGGCGGCATAGGCCATGGGCAAGCAAGCACCGGCCGGTGCGCCGATGTGGATGACAACCTTCGCGGATCTGATGAGTCTGCTTCTGACGTTCTTCATTTTGTTGCTCTCATTCGCCGAGCTGGACATTGTCAAGTATCGGCAACTCGCCGGTGCCCTGTCCGAAGCCTTTGGCGTGGCCAAGGAAGACAAAATGACCGGTATGATCGAAGTGGATGGCGTGCTGGGCCGGAAACAGTCCATGAACATGGACCCGACAAAGGAATCCATGCCCATTTTCAGCGAACTCCGCCCCGAGGTGGAAGCGAATGCGGAAGGGGAAGGGAAGGAGGCGTCCGCTGCCGGGCAGATGCCTACCCTCAGTAAGGAAGAATTAGAGAAACAGGCTGAAGTGCTCAAGCAGCGAAAAACACGTGAACTGTATGAAAAGCTGACGTCCGAACTGAAGGAGGAGGTGGCCGGATCCGGCATTCAGATCCAGCGCCTAGGCGGGGAAGTGGTGATTTCCTTCCCCTCGGATATTTCCTTTCCTTCGGGCAGTAGCGCGCTGACTTCCCAATTTGACCAGATCATCGATCGGATCATTCCCGCCCTGAAATCAGCGGATGGGGAGATCTTCGTCTCCGGGCATACGGATGATGTTCCGCTGGCTGGCGGGGGGCAATATCAGTCGAACTGGGACCTATCCGCGGCGCGTGCGACGGGGGTGGTCCACAGAATCCTGGAACATGGGATCGATCCCAAGAAAATTACCGTCCAGGGCTATGGTGACAGTCGCCCTATCGGGGACAATGGAACCGTGGAGGGGCGGTCTAAAAACCGGCGGGTGGAAATCTCCATCGTCGCCATCGAGCCCAAGCTCGACCCCATGGGCAACGAGGTTCAATAGGACTCCCCAGTTGATCGATGGGGCGGTCAAGTCTGTATTATTTTTGGACCGAAATAATCCACTAGCTCAAGGTCGGTATTTTCCGGCATACTCCGCTCGTACAATGGGTAGCCTGGGCAGGGGGTCCTCGCCCCATTGCCCCATAGTCCGAGGAGGAGTTTCATTCATGCGTGTGTTTCCCCTGGTCGCCGTTACCGCCACCGCCTTGGTTTTGGCGACGTCGCCGGTGTTGGCCGAGGATCTGGATTTTCTTCTCACGAATAAGTCCGGTGCGGCCATCACGGCTTTCCATGTTTCCCACGCCGGTACGGATCAGTGGGAAGAAAACCTGATGGAGGGTTCCTACCTGCCTGACGGGAATGAAATCACCGTTCATATCGGTGATGGCCGGGACGTCTGCGTCTATGACATCCGCACTGAATTCGACGACGGCGATGTCTTCGAGGATTATGGCCTCGATCTCTGCGAATTGGGTGGCTATTCCTTCTGATATGGTCCCAATATACGATTGAGATAGGGGGGCTTTTCATTCCCTCGTCTCATTCCCTCGTGCATCCCGATCAGACAAGGCCTCGCGGAACGGCAAGCCCGAATGTGATCGCGACCTTATGAGCGCAAACCTTCAATCACGCCCTCACCGAATCTGTTGGCATGACTCGCAAGTCGTGCCAACAGGCTTCTCTTCGGACATGCGCGCCTATTCACTGCGCCAGGGCATGATGGGTACGCTGCTGACGGAGTGCTTTGGGCTGCCTTCGATAAGTTTGTCGCTGATAACCAAGTAGATCAGAACGTTGCGCTTCTTGTCCAAGAAGCGGCGCACGGACAACTTTTTGAACAGGATGGATCGGCGTTCGGAGAAGACTGTCTCGCCGGGGTCGAAATCCTCCAGGATGTCGATGGGACCAACCTGTCGGCAGGCGATGGAGCTGTCCGACGGATCCTCCGCCAATCCGACCATGCCCGACAGCCCGCCGGTGCGCGGCCGGGTCAAGTGGCAGGTGACCCCCGAAACCTTGGGATCGTCGAAGGCTTCAATGCAAATCTTGTGGTCCGGACCCAGCATCTTGAACACCGTTGAAACACAGCCGATTTCCTCCGCCGCCGCGTCCGGGGCCATGGCCAGGGGAGTCAGGGTGAGGCTGGCCAGAATGCCAAGGGTCTTTCCGGTCAATCGTACCATGTCGTTTCTTCCTTCGCCGCTTGCAACCCACCCCGGCGGCGGGACGCGCGCGGGCAAAGGGTGTTCGTGGGGCGCGTCGGTGGCAAGGGAAAAAGGCGTGACGAGATGTGAAAAAGGGCCCCCGGTAAATACCGGGGGCCCTTTCTACCGACACCGGTCGCTGGAACCGGAAATTGGGGCGAGTGATCGGATTTGAACCGACGGCCTCATGGACCACAACCACGCGCTCTAACCAACTGAGCTACACCCGCCATCGTCGGAGGCGCAGTGTTTAAACCAGGTTTGGACCCCGCGTCAAGCACCGATACGCGGGAATTCCTTTTGGCCGAAATGGCGGGTCAGGCGTTCGATGGCCCCGTCCAGGGCGTCGTCCATTTTGGCGAAGCAGAAGCGGGCGAAATGATCGGGTCCGCTCCCCTGGTAGAAGGCGCTGACCGGCACCGCGGTGACCCCCGCCTCGATGGTAATATGGCGGCAGAACGCCACGTCGGTGCCCGTAAACCCCAGGGGCCGGAAATCGGTCGTCAGGAAGTAGGTGCCCGCGCAATCCAGGACATCGAACCCCACCCGACCGAGGCCGGTGGCGAGACGGTCCCTGCGGGCGGCCATGTCCTTGGCGAGACCGGCGAAATAGGCCTCCTCCTTGGCCAGTCCCTCGGCGACGGCGGCCTGCAGGGGGATGGGGGTGGTGAAGGTGATGAACTGATGGGTCTTGGCGATGGGGGCGAGCAGGGCCGGGGCGGCGACGACATAGCCCACTTTCCAGTTCGTGATGGAAAAGGTCTTGCCCGCCGACCCAATCCGCGCCACCCGGTCGCGCATGCCCGGCAATCCCATCATCGAAACATGGGGGCGACCATCGAAGACCAGATGTTCGTAAACTTCGTCGCAAATGGCATAGGCGTCATGGCGGATCACCAGGTCGGCGATGAAGGTCAGTTCCTCCTCGGTGAAAACCTTGGCGCAGGGATTCATGGGGGAATTGACCAGGATCACCTTGGTTCTGTCGGAGAAGGCGGCCGCGAGAGATTCCCTTGGCAGGTCCCAATTGGGGGGCTCCAGACGCACCAGCTTGGGAATGCCTCCGGCCCGGCGGACGATGGGCAGATAGCTGTCATAGAGGGGCTCGATCAGCACGACCTCGTCTCCGGGTTCGATCAGGCCGAATAGGCAATCAGCCAGGGCTTCCGTCGCGCCGGACGTCACCATTACCTCCGTCGCCCAATCCACGTCCAATCCTTGGAAGCGTCGGTCGTGGGTGGCGATGGCCTGGCGTAACTCGGGCAGGCCCATCATGGGCGGATATTGGTGCGGTCCGGTCAAAAGAGAACGGGACGCCGCGGCGATCACGTCGGCGGGCTCCAAGCCCTCGGGGAACCCTTGGCCCAGATTGATCGCGCCGTGTTCCTGGGCCAATTGGGACATGACCGTAAAAATGGTCGTTCCCAGTCCGGAAAAAATGCTGTTCGCCGGTTTCATCGCTCTCTCTGGCCTCTCGGACTTTCTTCATGAGGGAAGAAGGGGTGGGAAAACCCGGGGTTCCGGGCTGTTCGAACAAACCAAACACGTTCTTCGACCGATTTCATCTTTGGAGCAAGGGGGATGTCGAGTCTCTCCAATCCCGGGTCCGGCCTTTCGTGGGAACTGGACCGACAGAAGGGCCTGTGCCTATATTGCAGGCATCGTGCCTCTCCCGTAGGCGGATATCCCGGTCCATGGGGACCGTTCGTGGCTTGGGAAAGGCGTAAAATTCCAAGGGCTTGCGAGGCCGTTGAAAATTTGGCACACGGCATGCTAAGCACTACCCAGCGCCTCATTTCAGCGGCGCGCCCGACCAACCAGCCGGAGCGACCGGATTTCATGAAAAAGATCGAAGCGATCATCAAACCGTTCAAACTCGACGAGGTGAAGGAAGCCCTTCACGAAATCGGTTTGCAGGGCATCACCGTCACCGAGGCGAAGGGCTTTGGGCGTCAAAAAGGCCATACGGAGCTCTATCGAGGCGCCGAATATGTGGTCGATTTTCTGCCCAAGGTAAAAATCGAATTGGTGATCGAGGACGCCCTGGTGGAGCGCGCGATCGAAGCCATTCAACAGGCCGCCCAAACCGGTCGTATTGGCGACGGTAAGATTTTCGTTTCCTCCATCGAGGAAGCGATTCGCATTCGGACGGGTGAGCGGGGCGGCGACGCCATCTAACGCGATTCGAGGAGAGGAGGGTCCGGTTTTCCGGTTCCTCAAATCGCTCAAGGACTTCAGGAGCCGGTTCCGGTTCCCAATCAGGCACGGCCACCGGCCGACCCACGCTTCACGGCATGACCATTTTCAGGGGGCATCCGTGGGCTGGCGAAGGTGGCACCGGACCAGTCAAATGGGCCGGTTCATACCCGGCGTCGGGTCGGTTTGATCCGGGCGCCGATCTCCGACAGGCTTATTCAACCAAGTGGGAAAGCAAGGTCATGTCCGACGTTAAGACCATCATGGAAATGATTAAGGAAAACGACGTCAAATTCGTCGATTTCCGCTTCACCGATCCGAAGGGCAAGTGGCAGCACACCGCCCAGTACGTGACCACCATCGATGATGAGACCCTGACCGAGGGGATCATGTTCGACGGTTCGTCCATCGCGGGTTGGAAAGAGATCAACGAATCCGACATGATCCTGAAGCCGGACCTCGCGTCCGCGGTCATGGATCCGTTCGCGGCCCAGCCGCAGCTGATTCTGTTCTGCGACGTGATCGAGCCCGCCACCGGTCAACTCTATGATCGCTGCCCGCGGTCGATCGCCAAGCGCGCCCTGGCCCACATGGCGGCCACCGGCGTCGGTGACACGGCCTACTTCGGTCCCGAAGCCGAATTCTTCGTCTTCGATGACGTGCGTTTCGAAGTCACGATGAACAAGGTCTCCTACGAGTTTGAATCCGAAGAAGGCCCCTACGTTTCCGGCAAGCTCTTCGACGAGGGCAACTACGGCCACCGTCCGGATGTCAAGGGCGGCTACTTCCCGGTCCCGCCGGTGGATAGCGCCACCGACCTGCGCGCCGAGATGCTGACCACCATGGCCGAAATGGGCATGCCCGTGGAAAAGCATCACCACGAGGTGGCCCCGTCGCAGCATGAGCTGGGTGTGAAATTCAACACCCTGATCGAATCCGCCGACGACATGCAGAAGTACAAGTACGTCGTCCACATGGTGGCCCACGCCTATGGCAAGACCGCCACGTTCATGCCGAAGCCCCTCGCGGGGGACAATGGCTCGGGCATGCACGTCCACCAGTCCATCTGGAAAGACGGTAAGCCCCTGTTCGCCGGGTCCGGATACGCCGACCTGTCCGACATGGCGCTCTACTACATTGGCGGCATCATTAAGCACGCCAAGGCCCTGAACGCCTTCACCAACCCGTCCACCAACTCCTACAAGCGTCTGATACCCGGTTTCGAGGCTCCGGTGCTGCTGGCCTACTCCGCCCGCAACCGCTCCGCCTCTTGCCGTATCCCCTACGTCGCCAGCCCCAAGGGCAAGCGCGTCGAGGTCCGTTTCCCGGATCCGACCGCCAACCCCTACTTGGCGTTCGCGGCCATGTTGATGGCTGGCTTGGACGGCATCGAGAACAAAATCCACCCGGGCGATCCGATGGATAAGAACCTGTACGACCTGCCCCCCGAGGAGTTGGCCAACGTTCCGACCGTCGCCGGGTCCCTCCGGGAAGCTCTGCAGTCCCTGGACGCCGACCGGTCCTTCCTGACCAAGGGTGGTGTGTTCTCCGACGACATGATCGACTCC
The DNA here is from genome assembly GCA_021741145.1 of Rhodospirillum sp. Taxonomy (GTDB): domain Bacteria; phylum Pseudomonadota; class Alphaproteobacteria; order Rhodospirillales; family Rhodospirillaceae; genus Rhodospirillum. Next base: position 56,798 of record JAIOYK010000002.1, read on the forward strand.
TACATGGCCTTGAAGTGGGACGAAGTGTATAACTTCGAGCATTCTCCCCACCCCATCGAATACAAGATGTACTATTCCTGCTAAGAGGGTCCACTTGCGCGAAGGCTGCTTCGGCGGTTTTCACGGCTCCGTTATCGAGCGGCGTCCGGACGTAAGGTGGTCGCTCGGGATGGGAAGCAAGACAGGGAAGAGGCCCCGATTGTTCGGGGCCTTTTTCGTTGGGGCGTTCTCGTGGGGAGGATCCTCATTTGGCATCGCGCTTCACGACTGTTCGCGATTCGCAAAAGGGTTTGAGGGCATCGGAATTTTTCAGGTATTGGAATCATTGTAAGAAATTTTTCGATTGGTTTGGCACGACGGATGCTCATGTTTGCAAACCCTCCTCCTCCTCCCGATCAATCAAGGAGGGCTTCTCGGAGGCGTTGGACTTGGGTCCGTCGGAGGTATCAAACCGCACTTCCCCGCGGCGAACCGGTGGGTTTTATTCAGCGCCTTGCGAATAGGGGCGATCCGTCAAGGACCGCCCCTATTTTTTCCTTTAGACATTTGGATTCGGCTTTTTAGTGGGAGATGGATCCCAGGGCCGATAGCACTGCCATGCCAAGGGCACTGCCCAGCAGCAGAATGGCGGGCTTGACGATGGTCGACGCCATGGTATTTCCAGCGCGCTCATAGACAATAAATCGCATGGCCGTATTCTCCTGATCCGGATGCTCCGCCTCTTCACAAGGGGACAATCATTCCGTGGATCTTGATTTGACCCGGTTATTCGGGCGGAGCTATGGCCGGTTGCGTGCGTAATAAGGCGTTTTAGCGATTTTTCCCGCGCACGGCGGTTGTCGGATGGATTTTATCCGGCGTGGCGGCTGCTCTGAAACAAATTCATGGTGAAGCAAAGAACACCACCGGTCACGGCGAGTGACCCCACAACCACCAAAGGTTCGCTGTCCTCGAATCCCAGGTTCAGGGCGGCCAATGCCACCATCATTACCGGCAACCCCAACCCATGCAGCCAGAGGTGCGCCGTACAAAGGACGCGCTGCGTCAGGCTTGGCATGACGGCATAGATCAGGCCTGTCAGCCCAAGAGAAGCCCATCCCAGGAGATTGATATGGGTGTGGACGGGGCGGAGCTGGAAGTCATGACTGGCCGCCATGCCAAGACCCAAGGCCAAGCCAAGGCAGAGGTATAAGCTGGCCATCAGAAGGCAAATCAGGGCGGGCCGGGGAAGCGGGTCACGGTGCGGGATGGGGGACATGCGGGGACCTTCTTCAATGGGGTTCAGTTAGACAGATAAACTGTCTTAAATAGACAGAAAGCATGCCTATATGTCAAGCTGTCCCCATGAAAAGTGGAAGTTATCCTGATCGGCACCGTACCCTGGGTGCCTTGTTGCGAGCGCCCTGGCGGGTGCTTGAGGGGCGCGTTTACGGCGCAATGGCGGAGCGGGGGTTCCCGGAGGTTCGCCCGGCCCATGGCGTGGTCTTCCGCCATATCGAGGCCGATGGATCGCGGGTTTCCGACCTCGCGGATCGCGCGGGTATGGCCAAGCAAAGCATGGCCTACCTTGTTTCTCATCTGGAGGAGCATGGCTATTTGCGTGTTGGTCCGGATCCCTTGGACGGTCGGGCCAAGCGGGTCATTTTAACGGAGCGCGGAGAGGCGGTCCTCAAGGCAGCCCATGACCTTAGCCGGTCCATCGAGGCTGAATGGGCCTTGGCTATCGGCGCGGGACCCATGGAGACCCTGAAACGGGATCTGGGGCGCCTATGGGATTACCTGGAGGCCGAGGATCACCAAAGCTGAAGGGAGCGGACCGCGGTGATTTGCTTTTGCCCTTCTGTTGGGCGGCTATAGGGGGCCGCGGCCGTGCGCGGCGTGGTCCGGATGGCGCCGGTCTCGGGTAGGGACCGGGCCTCCTCCTGGTGGTCGGGCGTGATCGACGCGATCCGCGTGTCCGAATGGATAAAGCCCAGGGCCGAGTAAACCCGTCCGTAGCCGTTGACCTCCGGGTGCATGAAGCGCACTTGGCTCCAATCGTTGGCTTGAGAGACGTCTTGCGCGGGCATGTTTTCGTAAATCCGACCCCGGGTCTTGTCGTCCCATCCCCAATTGGCATGGCTAACGCGGATAACCCGGGGACCTTCAATACCGGTGACCACGGCCACGTGACCCGATCGCAGGCGGCTGTCCGGCCGCAGGGTGAGCACGGCTCCCAGGCGGGGCGTATTGTCCCGCGCATAGCGCCCCTCGGCCTGGGTCCACCAGGTGTCCGCGTCCCCCTGGATACGGACACCGGAGATCGCGCGGGCATAGGGTACGCACCAAACGAAGCTTTCATCGCCCGTATAGCGGGGCACACTCATGGAACCGGGCGTGGTTGTCGCGCCTCGCCCCCCACCGCAGCCCGCGAGGACCAATAGGGTGAGCAGCGCCAGGGCGAGCCGCGCGCGCGCCAAGGGGGGGTGGAAAGACGTCACGGTCATCGGTCCCAGCCTCTGGTGAGGGGCACCTGGGCGCGGGTGGATCAGCGCCCGGTCCAGGTGGGAAGGCGCTTGCCCAGGAAGGCGTCGATGCCTTCCTCGGCGTCACGGGCCATCATGTTGCGGGTCATCACTTCGCTGGCATAGGCGTAGGCGTCCTCCAGCGGCATCTCCAACTGGCGGTAAAAGGCTTCCTTGCCAATGGCGAGGGTCAGAGGGGATTTGCTGGCGATGGTTTCGGCCAATTCGGTGACCGTGGCGTCCAGGGCATCGGCGGCGACAACGGTATTGACCAAGCCATGAGCCAGGGCGTCCTCGGCGGAAATGGGGTGACCGGTCAACAGCATTTCCATCGCTTTCTTGCGGGGCACGTTTCGCGAGAGAGCAACCATGGGGGTGGAGCAAAACAGGCCAATATTCACCCCGGGCGTGGCGAAGCGGGCGCTCTCGGCGGCCACGGCCAGATCGCAGGACGCGACCAATTGGCAGCCCGCGGCGGTGGCCATGGCGTGCACCTTGGCGATGACCGGCTTTGGCAGCCGGACAAGGCTTGTCATCAGCACCGAACACTGCTTGAAGAGGGCATCATAGGCGTCCCGACCCGGATTGGCGCGGACCTCCTTCAAGTCGTGCCCGGCGCAAAAGGCCGGTCCGCTGGCGGCCAGGACAACCACTTTCACGGCGTCATCGTCCCGTGCCCGATCCAGGGCTTCCTGGAGAACGGCCATGAGCCCCATGGACAGGGCATTGCGGGCCTTGGGGCGGTTCAAGGTGAGGGTTCGCACGCCTCCGGCATCGGTGGTCAGGAGGATGGGGGCGTCGGGCTTGGCCTTGTCGTTCATCTGTCCTCCCCGAGGGCACGCCCCGTCTAGAGCGGGAGCTGGAACCGGATGTTGTTTTCGCGATTGTTTAGGAAGTCGCCACGAGTTATTGATTCACATGGGATAATGGCAAAATACGATATGCTTGGCAAGGGAAAGTGCCAGCGAGTCGCCTTCCTCAATTTTGGGGGGTGAGGGTGGAATGGAATGTGTATGGAATGGGACTGAAATGGCAAGGGAAAGGAAACAAGGGATGTCGCGCATCGGTCTTACGGAATTTTCTGAAATCCTCGATGCGGAGCTGCCCATCGCGGCCATGCTCGGCATTCGGACGGAGGATATTCAGGCTGGATATGCTCTGCTGCGCATGCCCTATCGCCCGGACCTGACCCGCCCGGGGGGCACGATCTCCGGTCCGGCGATGATGGCCCTGGCCGACGTGGCCATGTATGCGGTCGTTCTTAGTTTGGTGGGTCGGGTGGAATTGGCGGTGACCACCAACCTGTCCATCAATTTCCTGCGTAAGCCTCCGACCCACGACATTCTGGCGGAAGGCCATGTCTTAAAAGAGGGAAAGCGTTTGGTGGTCGCGGAGGTGGAACTGTTCAGTGCCCGGGATGATGGGTCACGGGATTTGGTGGCCCATGTGACGGGCACCTATTCGGTGCCCCCCCTGGCATGACGATGGGGGAGTTAATGATGGAAACAAAGGTGGGGGCAAATAGGCCGGGCCGCGGGTGTTGCATGCGCCGGGATCGGCGCGGATGTTCTACTCCCCTTCTGGATTAAGTAACTCCGGCCGGACCACGGTGAAACTGTCCGGTGAGTCGCCGACCATTTGCAGCGCTATCTTACCCGAGCGGGTGTTGACAACCATTTCAACGACCCAGGTGGCGTCATCAATTTTCAGGGGTCCGCCCATGGCGATGCCCGTGACGTCGATGACGTCCAAGCTGAGGCTGTGGTCATCCTTGAAAGAGATGGATGCGACCGTTTTCACGGTAAATCCTCCTGTGTTTCGAACGCTTTGCCAGTCAATCTCCTTCCGACCCAGGGGTCAAGGTCTTTCCCGTCGGATGGCTAAAAGGGCGCGCTTTCAGAGAGTTAAAAATGGGGTACATAAATACCCCTAACCTAGTGCGTTGTTTTTAAAAGAATATGCTTGGTTGACAGGTCATTTTTTCCTGGCATACTCCGCCGCCACGCCACAAAGGTCGCCGCATGGAGTGTTTTCCGCTCGAACCGGCCTTGACGGGTGACTTACATGAACCGCCGAAAGGGGTTTGGCGCCGGAACACCCGGTGGTATGCCTCTCTTGGCCGGAAGGAAAAGAACAGACCAATGAAGACCTATTCCGCGAAGCCCCACGAGGTGGAAAGGAAATGGTACGTGATCGACGCTGAAGGTGTCGTTCTCGGTCGTCTCGCCGTGATCATCGCCGATCTGCTGCGCGGGAAGAACAAGACCATTTTCACTCCGCATGTGGATACTGGTGACCACGTGATCATCATCAACGCTGAAAAAGTGAAGATGACGGGCAACAAGGCCGCCAACGAGCGCTTTTTCTGGCACACCGGTCACCCGGGCGGCATCAAGAGCCGGACCATGGGCCAGATCCGGGATGGCGCCCATCCCGAGCGCCTGATCGAGAAGGCCGTGGAGCGCATGATGCCCCGTGGTCCCCTTGCCCGCGCGCAGTTCAAGAAGCTGCGCGTCTATGGCGGTTCGGAACATCCCCACGATGCCCAGGCCCCCGAAGTGCTGGACGTGGCCGCCCTGAACCCGAAGAACAAGAGGAGCGCCTAATCCATGGCCGAGGAAATCAAATCCTTCGAGGACCTGAAGGACGCCACCGCCACGGTCGCGGACGCTCCCCAGAAGCGGGAGCCCAAGCGGGACGCCCAGGGTCGCTCCTATGCCACGGGTCGCCGGAAGGACGCGGTCGCCCGCGTCTGGATTAAGCCTGGTACGGGTCGGATCATCGTCAACGGCCGGGAACTTGAATCCTATTTCCCCCGTCCGGTGCTGCGCATGGTGATCAATCAGCCCTTCGTGGTGACCAACACGGTGAACCAGTTCGACGTGGAATGCACGGTGAAGGGTGGCGGTCTGACCGGTCAGTCGGGCGCCCTGCGTCACGGCCTGAGCCGCGCGCTGACCTATTTTGATCCGGACATGCGGCGGGCCCTGAAGGCCGTCGGCTTCCTGACCCGTGACCCCCGCACCGTCGAGCGGAAGAAGTACGGTCGCGCCAAGGCCCGTCGGAGCTTCCAGTTCTCCAAGCGCTAATCGGTGCCGTCATCGTTCTCCCTTTTGGGGGAGAATGGAAAACCCCGGATCAAAAGATCCGGGGTTTTTTCTTGGTTCTCGTGCGTTGCCCCATGAGGGGCGGGTCCGGGATAAAGGGGCGGTCTCTGTCGTCATCCGTCATGGGCGGCGACCGGCTCCAGGTCGGGCCATTCCTCCCCCCCCAGCACGTTGGTTGGATGATAGAGACACCGGTGGTCATGGACCACGTGTAAAATATTATTGGAATACTATTAATTCAAAGAATGTGTTGGGTACGTTGGAAAGTATATTTGAGTGACGCACTGCATCAACTCCGTAAAACTCCCGCGCATTGATATGGCCTGCCTTGTTTGGAAGGTTTGGAGGGAGCCAGGGCAATGATTGGCCATCTGGCGGCGGTCTATTTGGAGGGAATTATCGCCAATATCGAGCTGCCGGACGGGATTTTGAGGGGGAGAGGAGACCGGGGGACATTGGGGTATAGTCTTGCCGCGATGATGCGTCGGGAGTACCCTTAATGGCGAGGGTGGTCCGATAAAATGCGCCCGTGGCGTGGGTCTGATCGTTGCCCCTCGCCAGAGCGGGCCATCTTGAATGGTGGAGGTGGACTCATGGCCGGCTCTTTCAAGGAAACCCGCTCATCCAAGGGACTCAGCTCTTCCAAGGGACTCAGCTCTTCCAAGGGACTCAGCTCTTCCAGGGGACTCAACTCTTCCAGGGGACCCAGCTCTTCCAAGGGACCCCGTTCTTCCAGGGGAAATCGTGGTCGGCGCTCTTCCCATGTTTTCCGGGATGTGAGCATTATTTTGGCCGTGTGCGGCCTGTTCACCGCGATTGCCTTGACCTTCGGACGGAGTTCTGGCGACGCCTGGACGGAGACCTTGCGGACCTTCTCCGGCCCATCGGCTGGTGCTTCCCCAGCGGGCAAGGTGACGAACAGGAAGTGATGCCTGGAGTCGTGGAGGGATCGCTTTGGCGGTTTCGGGCTCGCGAGGGGTTTCCTTGTTGTACCTTCCGGGTGGTATCTTCCGGAACGGGGAGGGCTGCTTATTCCCCCCGAGGGGTCTCCCTTGCTCCGAGGATCCTTGGGAGCCGCCCATCACTGGCGATAAGGCTCAAGCCGATCAGGGCCATGCCGCCAAACTGTGTGATTGTAAAATGCTCTCCAAGGAATAGGATTCCCATGAGGACGGCGGAGATTGGGATCAAAAAGGTGACCAAAGCGAGGTTGGTTGCTCCGGCACGGCCAAGGATCCTGAAATAGATTACGTATGCCAAGGCGGTCGACAGGGAGGCGAGGCCTAGGATCGCGGCGCAACTGTTCAATCCGGGAAGGGGAAGGGTCCAAGGGCGTTCCACCACCAGGGCCATGGGGACCAAGACCAAGCTTGAGGCGGAAACCTGCCCGGCCGCCGTCACCATGGGATCCACGCCCAGAGTTTTGAACCGCCGTCCAAACACGCTAGCGATAGCATAGGAGAGGGCGGCTCCTAGCACCGCCAGTTGCGCGGGAACGTTGCTTTTGGACGCTTGGCCCCAGGTCGTGAACAGGTCGCCGCCCATCAGAACCACCACGCCCAGAAAGCCTAGGGCGAGTGCCAAGGCCTTGCCCTTGCTAAACCGCTCGTCGGCCAGGAAAAGACCGGCCATGACAATTGTAAACAGGGGCGTCGTCGCGTTGAGGATGGCCGCCGTGCCCGAGGGGATCGTGCCCTGACTCCAGACAATCAACGTAAAAGGCACGACATTGTTGAGGAGACCCATACCAAGGAAGGCAGCCAGGAGTCCGCTACGACGGGGAATGGGACGGCCAAGGGCAAGGACGCACCCCCACAGGATTCCCGCGGCGAGTCCAACGCGGAGGGCCACAATGGTTAATGTCGGCAGGTCTCGAACCGCGATTCCCACGAAGAAGAAGGAGCTACCCCAGAGCACGGACAGGGCGAAGAGAAGGCCCCAATCCATGGAACCCATGGACGGAAAAGGGGAAACCGCTTGGGATTTTGCACGCATGATCGGCTCCAGACTGGGAATGGCTGGGGCCATGAGTATGCCCTTTCCCGGTCTGTAGCCACCCGGTTCTTGCTGTTCTGGCGGGGTGTCCCAGGGGGCGAATTCCTCGCGGTGAACGGGTTCGGGGTCTGGGTGATCGGAATGGGCAATTCGTTTGTGGGGCGGGGGCGGGGGCGGTTGTGGTGTTGGTCGCGGTGGTCTGGCGCGCGGCGCTCATATCGCCGCGGAACGCGATTGAGATCGAGGCGACCAGGACGGCGAATTGACGCGTGAAAGGGTCGCCTTCCATATTTCAGACAAAGAGTATTGCTAGACGAACCTTCTTTTTACACCCACTTTGTGGACAAAGGCGGGGGATGGCGTTATCCCGCCAGACCCAAGTGATATAACAAGGGGTTCATCTCATGTTACAGAGTCCGGCACGCATGTGGTCCACTGTCCTTGGACGGGCCGGAAGGATAGGCAAATGGGCATCCCGGGTTTTGGCCGGGGTGGTGATGCTGGGTTTCGCCGGAGGTTTGCCCCAAGCCCAAGCCCAAGCCCAAATCCAATCGGGGACCCGCGGCGCCGAGGCGGTACCCGGCTCGCCCGCGCAAATTACTCTGACCTTCGCGCCTATCGTGAAGGCGGCGGCGCCCGCCGTGGTCAATGTGTTCACCCAGCGGGTGGTCCGGGAAGCCCGGGTCTCTCCCCTCTTCAACGATCCATTCTTCCAACGCTTCTTCGGTGGCCAGGGCATGAATGTTCCTCAGCGGGAGCGGGTTCAGCGGTCCCTGGGTTCGGGTGTGATCCTGGGCGAGGACGGGGTGATCGTAACCAACGCCCATGTGGTCAAGGACGCCGAGGAGATTACCGTCGCGCTGAATGACCGACGGGAGTTCGCCGCCGAATTGGTGGGGATTGATGAGCGTGTGGATCTGGCCGTTCTGCGTGTCAAGGCCGATGAACCCCTGCCCACCCTGCCCATCGCCGAAGACGCGGGTCCCTTGGAGGTTGGCGATTTGGTGCTGGCCATCGGCAATCCCTTTGGCGTCGGCCAGACGGTGACCAATGGCATCGTCTCCGCGCTGGCCCGGACCACGGTGGGTATTTCCGATTTCCGCTCCTTCATCCAGACCGACGCGGCCATCAACCCGGGCAATTCCGGCGGGGCCTTGGTGGATGTCTCGGGCAAGCTGGTGGGCATCAATACGGCCATCTATTCCCAGGACGGGGGCAGCGTCGGCATTGGCTTCGCCATCCCCGTGGAGATGGTCAAGGCCGTGGTCGCGGGTATTCTCGCCGACGGCCATGTGAGCCGACCCTGGTTCGGCGCCGACGGCCAGACCGTGACCCGGGATCTGGCCGGGAGTCTCGGGCTGGACCGGCCCATCGGCGTGGCCATCACCGAGGTAATCCAGGGCGGCCCCGCCGACAAGGCGGGACTCCTGTCCGGAGATGTCGTGCTGTCCGTTGACGGCCGCCCGGTGGTGGACGCCGATGCCCTGAAATACCGCATCGCCGTCCGCCGGCCGGGTGACAAGGTGCCCGTTCACATTCTGCGGAACGGCAAGGACAAAACCCTGACCCTGACGCTCGCGCCCCTTCCGGAGACACCCGCCCGCGACACCACCATGCTGGATGGCCCAAACCCCTTCGCCGGGGCCGAGGTGGCGAACATGAACCCGGCCCTGGCCGAGGAATTGGGCCTGGACGCGGCCCGCCCGGGGGTGACGGTCCTGCGGATCCGTCAGGGAGCGATCGCCGTGCGGGCGGGGCTCCGGCCCGGCGACCGGGTCCTGGAGGTCAACGGCGCGGCCATCAAGTCGGTCTCGGCTCTGCGCGAGGTGGTGAATCAGGAGCAGCGCCGTTGGATTATCCTGCTTGACCGGAACGGTCGGACCCTGCGGTTGGCCCTGGGCGGATGAGCGGAAAGGCCAGCGGGCGAGGGCTCTTCGACGCCCCCGGGGGAGAAACCCTCCACACCGAGGGGGCGGATCGCCCCCTCGCCGACCGTTTGCGCCCCCAGGCCGTGGCCCAGGTCGTCGGCCAGGAGCATCTGGTCGGGCCAGAGGGGCCGTTGGGGCGCATGACCGCGGCCGGACGGATGGCCTCGATCATCCTTTGGGGTCCGCCAGGCTGTGGCAAGACCACCATCGCCCGCCTACTGGCCCTTGGCACGGACCTGCATTTCGAACCTCTGTCGGCCATCTTCTCGGGCGTGGCGGAATTGCGCAAGGTTTTCGCCGCGGCCCGGGATCGCCGGACTCTGGGCCAGGGAACCCTGTTGTTCATCGACGAGATCCACCGTTTCAACCGGGCCCAACAGGACGGATTTCTGCCCTACGTGGAGGATGGGACGGTCGTTCTCGTGGGGGCGACGACGGAAAACCCCTCCTTCGAGCTGAATGCCGCCCTCCTGTCCCGCTGTCAGGTGATGGTGCTCCGCCGTTTGGACGACGGGGCGCTCGATGAGTTGCTGACCCGGGCCGAGGCGGAGCTGGGCCGTCCTTTGCCGCTGACGCCGGATGCGCGGGAGGCTTTGCGCGCCATGGCGGACGGAGATGGGCGGTTCTTGCTGAATTTGGCCGAGCAGGTCTTCGCCCTGCCCGCGGAGCCCCTTCTGGATCCGACGGCCCTGGTGCGGATCGTCCAACGCCGCGCGCCCCAGTACGACAAGGACCGAGAGGGACATTACAACCTGATCAGCGCCCTCCACAAATCCCTGCGGGGGTCCGATACGGACGCCGCGCTCTATTGGATGGGGCGGATGATGGCCGGGGGGGAGGATCCCGCCTTCCTGCTGCGCCGCCTGACCCGGTTCGCCGTGGAGGACATCGGTCTCGCCGATCCGGATGCCCTGCGCCACGCCATCGCCGCCTGGGAAGCCTATGACCGCCTGGGCTCGCCGGAGGGGGAACTGGCCATCGCCAATCTGGTCATCTACCTGGGCACCGCGCCTAAGTCCAACGCCGCCTATACGGCCTTCAAGGCGGCCATGAGCGCGGCGAAAAAGACCGGTTCGTTGATGCCGCCCGCCCATATTCTGAATGCGCCCACGTCGATGATGAAGGACTTGGGATACGGGAAAGGCTACAACTACGACCATGACGCTCCCGATGGCTTCAGCGGCCAGGACTATTTCCCGGAGGGAATGGGGCGCCAGACCTTTTATGATCCGCCCGAGCGGGGATTCGAGCGCGAGGTGCGCAAGCGCCTGGCATGGTGGGACAAATTGCGCCGCGAGAGGCGGACCAAGGATGGGGGCGCGTAAAGGCCGATGTCGGGACGGATGTTGTTGGCCGTCGCCCTGGGGGGCGCCCTGGGAAGCGTGGGGCGCTACGTGACGGTGGTGATGGTGACGCGCTTGTTCGGTCACGGTTTCCCCGCGGGAACCGTGGTGGTGAATATCCTTGGGAGTTTCGCCATGGGACTGCTGGTGGAGGGCCTGGCCCTGCGCTGGCAGGTGGGGCCGGAGGTCCGCGCCCTGATCACCGTGGGGGTTCTGGGTGGCTTCACCACGTTTTCGACCTTTTCCTTGGATATCGTCGCTCTCTTCCAGCGGGGAACCCCGGGCATGGCGGGCCTGTATCTTGCGTTGAGCGTGGCCGGGGGCGTCATGGCCCTGGTCGCGGGTATGTCCTTTGGACGGATGGTGTTTTCATGAGTGTTGAATTGATCGCCGTCACCGACGACGACGAAGGCTCCCGCCTGGATCGCTGGTTCAAGCGCCGTTGGCCAACCCTGACCCAGGGCCGCCTGGAGAAGCTGTTGCGCACCGGTCAGGTGCGGGTGGATGGCAAACGGGCCAAAAGCAACCAACGGCTGGAGACCGGGCAGGAGGTGCGAGTGCCGCCCCTGGGTGACGCCGCCAGCGAACCCGCCCCCAAACCCGAACCCCGACCCGTGGCCGCGCACGAGGCCAAGGCCCTGCGCGAGGCCATCCTCCACCAGGACAAGCATGTGATTGTTCTGAACAAGGAGGCCGGATTGGCTGTTCAGGGGGGAACGGGCATGACCCGCCACCTGGATGCCCTGCTCGATGCCCTGGCCGAGCGGGGGGAGCGCCCCCGACTGGTTCACCGCCTGGACAAGGACACAAGCGGTGTGCTCGTCCTCGCCCGCACCCAGGACGCGGCGCGGAAGCTGACGGCGGCCTTCCGCTCCCGGGATGCCTTGAAGATCTATTGGGCGCTGGTGGTGGGCGAGCCCCCCCTGACCGAGGGAACCATCAAGGGCGCGCTCGCCAAGGCTTCCACCGGGCGGGGCGAACGCATGGAGATCAACGAAGAGGAGGGCAAACGCGCCGTCACTGATTTCCGTGTGATCGATCAGGCGTTCAGGACTTGTGCCTGGTTGGACCTGCGGCCCCGCACCGGGCGAACCCATCAGTTGCGCGTCCACTGTCTGGAAATGGGCACGCCGATTCTGGGCGATGGGAAATACGGGGGCGCCGACGCCTATCTGGACGGCACGGAATTGGCCAAGTCCATGCATCTGCATGCCCGGGCCTTACGCATTCCCCATCCCGGTGGCGGGGTCCTTTCAGTGATCGCCCCGCCACCCCGCCATTTCCTCGATAGCCTGAAGACTCTCGGTTTCTCCTTGTCCGACGCCCTCGACCCCTTCGAGGGATGGGCGGAGGATTGAGCGTCCGCCGCATTCAATCCCCTTCGGACTCCTGGAAAGGACCCCATGAGCGCGCCCCTTCAACTGGCCATTTTCGATGTCGACGGCACCCTGGTGGACAGCCAGCACAATATCGTGGCCTCCATGACCGACGCCTTCCTGGAAAACGGGCTGGCGGAACCGCCCCCCGCGGCGGTGCGGTCGATCATCGGCCTCTCCCTGATCGAGGCGGTGGAGGGCATCCTGCCCGAGGCCGAGCCGGAGCTGATCAACCGTGTCGCCCAGGCCTATAAGGACGCCTTCTTCCGCCGTCGGGTCGGGCCTGATTTCACCGAAGCCCTGTTCCCCGGCGTGGTCGAGATCTTCGATGCCCTGGAGGCCCGGGGCGTGCTGCTGGCGCTGGCCACGGGGAAATCCCGTCGGGGCGTGGAGTCCTTCGTCGAGCGCCATGGTTTCGAGAGGCGGTTCGTCGCCACCCGCTGCGCCGACGATGGCCCGGGAAAGCCCGACCCCTGGATGGTGCTCGACGCCGTGGCCTCCATTGGGGGGAATCCGGGATCGACGGCGATGATCGGGGATACGACTTATGATATGGAAATGGCCGCGCGCTCGGGAGCCCTGGGCGTTGGGGTCGCTTGGGGGTACCATGACGCTCCGGCTTTAATGGCCGCGGGCGCGCGGTTGGTGGTGGATCGGTTCGATCAGGTAACGGATTATCTGGCTGGCCAATGGCAAGGGGAGACCGAGGCATGACTTTCGGGAAAATATTGAAAATTGTCGGCCTTTTGGTCGTCGCACTGATCGTGGGGCTGGTGGCCGCGGTGATGTCTCTGGACGTCAACAGCCATAAGCAGGCTCTGACCGCGGAAATAAGCCAGATGGCCGGGCGGGAATTGACCATTTCCGGGGACTTGGGATTGTCCCTTGGTTGGAACCCGGCCTTGACCGCGGCGGGGATCACCTTCGCCAACGCCGATTGGGCGGGCAAGGAACCCATGTTCGCCGCGGACCAACTGGAAGCTCGGGTGGCCCTTGTTCCCCTGTTGACCGGAGACTTGGTGATCCAGAAGGTTCTGCTGGACGGGGCTCGGATCCAGTTGGCCACCAATAAGCAAGGCGTCGGAAACTGGGTGCTCCCCACCCTCAATTCCAGCAAGTCTTCCACCGAGGAGGCCGTGGACCGAGCCGAAAAGACGGATGGCGATCCGCCGCGTATGGACGTGCGGAGGATCGAGTTGACCAATATTCTCCTCACCTATAAGGACGGTCAGTCAGAGGATCCGCCGGTTTCCGTGGAGCTCAAGCGTCTGGCCCTCGAATCCCATGAGGCCGACGACAACCTGAGTGTCCAGGTCGAGGGCAAGGTCATGGATCAGGCCCTGACCCTGGCCGGTCAAATGGGGAGCCTGCCGACGATCCTATCCGGCGGCGACGTGCCCATCAGCTTCCATCTGGCGATGGCGGATTCCGACGGACGGGAGACCATGGACGGGACAATCGATGGTCATCTGATCAACCCTCTGAACCAACTGGGCCTGGACCTGCGCTTCGCCGCCCATGCCCCGGATCTGTCCCACCTGTCCGAGGGGGCCTTGCTGTCCCAGCGGTTGGATGTCACGGGGCATCTCGCCCAGGATGGCGAGGCGTGGCTGTTGCAGGACATTGCCCTGCGCATCGGCCAGAGCGCCATGAACGGGTCCTTGCGTCTGGATCCCACCGTGGAGCCGGTGGCACTGACCGGCTCGCTTGATTTTCCCCTGCTCGCCCTTATCGAATTCATCCCTGAACCGCGGAAGGACGCCGATAAGGCCCCGGGGGGAGCGACGGTCATTCCCGATACGCCCATCGACCTGACGGCCCTGCGGAGTCTACCGCTCTCCATTGCCCTGCCCATCACGGCCGAGCGGGTGGTCCTGCCCAGCAAGCTGTCCCTTGACAAAGTCGCCTTGGAGATCAAGGCCAAACCGGGTGTCGCCGGACCGATCACCTTCTCGACCCAGTTGGCCAATGGTGTCATCGATGGCCAAGCGACCGTCACCGTCCAGGAGGATGGGGCCACGGGGCTCGTGCTGAACGCCAAGGGCAAGGGCGTGGTTGTCGGCGACCTGCTGGATCTCGTCGGGGATGGCTCCTCGCCTCTTACCGGGGGCGCTACGGATTTGACCTTGTCCCTGAAGGGGAGTGGAACCTCTCCCCATTCCATCGCCGCCAGCTTGAACGGACAGATCCTGATTAGCATGGGCAAAGGCGAGGTCGATAGCGCCTTGGTCGACCTGATGGGAGGCGATGTGGTCAGCCAGGTTTCCGACCTGATCAACCCCTTCGGGCGGTCCAACCGGAAGACAGCCCTGCGTTGCGTCGTGGTGAACACCCCCGTCAAGGATGGCGTGATCACCTGGGACCGTCAGGTGGCCGTGGAGACGGATCGCATGACCGTCGCCAGTGTCGGGACGGTCGCCCTGGGAACCGAGACCCTGGATGTGGGCGTCAAGCCGCGTCCCCGGGAGGGCATCGGCCTCGAAGCCGGTATTGGCAAGGTGACCCAACTGTTCCGGGTCACCGGCACCTTCGCCAAGCCGGAGGTGGACGTGGACTTGGGGTCCGCCGTGGTGGAGGCGGCTGGCACCGCGACCAAACTCGGCGCCGCCGTGGCCACCCTTGGGGGAACCGTGGCCCTGGAAGATATGGCCAACAGCCTGCTGGGCGTGGAGGAGACCGATACGGCCCCTTGTGAAACCGCCCTGGGCAACAAGCCGCCGCCCAAGGCCAGCACATCGACCGGAACCACCACGTCCACAGGTGGAGCCGTGGACGCAGTCAAGGGGTTGGTCGATGGTGTCACCGGGAGCGAGGGCTCGGTCGGAGATGCCGCCAAGGGCGCCGCCGACGCCGTGAAGGAAGGGTTGGGGAGTCTGTTCGGAAAATAGGGCGGGTCGGAAAATAGGGCGGGTCGCGGCCAAGCGGGGTCACTTCGTCCCCTCGTTTGGCCGCGAAATCGCCCTCTGGAAAGGTGTGTATATGAGTATTCTTCCGATCGGGAAAAGTTGTTGTGCTGGAAGCACACCAACTTTTTGTGCTGGAAGCACACCAACTTTTTGTGCTGGAAGCACACCAACTTTTTGTGCTGGAAGCACGCCAAGGGTGTGAGGTGATTCAGTCCGATCGGACCATGCGGTCTTGCACCGGTTCTTCCTCTTTGTTTTCAGTTCTCATGGAGCCATTGTCCTTTCATGTCGCCGCCGAAGAAGCAAAAGCCCCCAATCACCGTGCCCACCAAGATCGTGGACAAGCCCCTATCCGCTCAGACCCGGAAACGGTTCTATAAGGCGGTGGCGGTGGCGACCGAAGGGGAGGGGTTTGGTCCGATCCTGGATGGGCGTTCGGTCCGGACTCCGGGGAAGCGCCCCCTTCTGGTTCCTAGTCGCCCTCTGGCCGACGCCATGGCGGCGGAATGGGAGGCCCAGGGAGAGACCATCGAACCTGCGACCATGCCCCTGACGCAACTCGCCAATACGGCCTTGGATCGGGTGGCGGATGCCCGCGACATCCTAACCGACGAGTTGGTCCGCTATGCCGGTTCGGATCTGCTGTGCTACCGGGTCGCCTCTCCCGAGACCCTCGTGGTACGCCAGGATGCCGGGTGGGGTCCGGTGCTCGATTGGCTAACGGATCGTCACGGCGTGAGCCTCGCGGTGACCGTGGGACTGATGCCCATCGAACAGCCCGACGCGGCCCTCGCGACCCTGCGCCGGGTTCTCGATGGGCTGGATCCCTGGACTTTCACGGTGGTTCAGGGGGTGACGGCCAACTGTGGTTCGCTCGTCCTCGCCCTGGCGCTTGTCGATGGGCGGCTGAGCGCCGCGGACATCCTGGTGCTGGCCACCATGGACGAAATCCACCAGATGGAGCTGTGGGGAGAGGACCGCGAGGCGCTGGAACGCTTGGCGCGCATGGGCGCGGACCTGGAACACGCCAGCCGCTTCCTGTCGCTTGTGTCAGAGGCGGGATCCGCGGCCAAGGTATTCGGATAATCCCATGGGAGCATATTGATTTCATGCGGTTTCATCTGGACAGGACGTGGATCCACATCTAGGACTGCCCAACCCGGGGCGACTTTCCGTCGAACGGACTGGGGCGTGAGCGCTTCTCGTGTCGCGCCGGAAGTGGGTGAAGGATGTTCATTGAAATGAGGACAGTTCGTGCCATGACCGAAGGGCGTTTCGCCGCACGGCGCTTTTCCGCCATCTTCCGCGGTGTCGCGGGTGTGCTGGTTGTGGCTTTGCCGCTCGCCGTGCCGCTCGCCGTGAGTGGATGCGACCGGGATACGGCGATCGCCGTCGACATGATTGGGGCGCCCCAGGTCATTCCCGGAATTCCGCTTGCTTCCTGCCAAGTCACCGTGACCGTCACCAATGGCTTGGACGAGGGGCTGAGCGAGCTTCAGTTGTCCTATGGGTACATGGCCGATAGGCAAAACAAGGAGCAACTGATCGCGCTGACGGTCTACGACGTCGCCCCGAAGGGAACAATGAGGATTCAGGACGTGATCGTCGAGAACGACTGCAAGGGGATCAATCCGCTGGGTCAGCCCATCATTTCCGTCTGCCTGACCAAAGGCGGCGTGGACTGCCGAAGCCAAACCATTCTGTCCCAGGATGGCGTGGCCGTGGCCTATAAATAGGACCCGGTTAAGGCGGAGTCAGGAGGAGGAATCCAGCTTCTTCCCTTCCAAGTCGGCCCCTTCTTTGTTGGCCCCCTCTTTGTCGAATGGCGCCTCCTCGATCTGGTGCCGCAGGATCAGAGGGATCTGAAGGGCGCTGAAGACCAAGGTCAGGGGCATGATCCCCCAGACCTTGAAAGCGACCCAGGTATCGGAATCGAAATTCCGCCAGACGATTTCATTGAGGCCCGCGAGCACCAGGAAATAGGCGCCCCAGCGCAGGGTCAGGGACCGCCATCCCGCGTCATCCAGAACCATGGCGGATTCAAGCACCAGTTTCAGGAACAGGCGTTCGGTCGCCAAGCCCACGAACAGGATGGCGGAGAAGAGCAGGTTGACAATGGTGGGCTTGATCTTAATGAAGGTGTCGTCGCCCAACATGACGGTCAATCCACCGAAGACCACCACGAACACTCCGCCCACCAGGGGCATCACGGGAACCTTGCGGCTCAGGGTCCAGGACAGGCCGAGGGCCGCCACGGTGGTGGCGACGAAAATGGCGGTGGCGGTGATCAGGTTCGTCGTCGCATTGGCGATGAAGAAAACGATCAGCGGCCCCGCTTCCAGGGCCAGTTTCATGGCTTGGTTCATGGCCTGGGTATATAGTCTCTCCGGCGGGACGAGGAAAGGGAAGGTTTACCCATGAAGACCGTTTTGGCGCGTATCGTCGGCCGAGTTCAAGGCGTTTGGTACCGGGGCTGGACGGTGGAACGGGCGAGGGAGCATGGCCTGTCGGGTTGGGTGCGCAACCGGTCGGACGGTACCGTGGAAGCCTTATTCCATGGGGAGGACGGTGCCGTGGACCAGATGCTGACCGATTGCCGCCGCGGACCGTCCGCCGCCCGGGTGGACAATATCGTCACCGAGACCCACGCCCCACCCAGGGGAGAGACTTTCACGCAACTGGCGACCCTATAAGGGGTGCTCTCGGCCAAACAGAATTGAGTCGAGGGCATCCAGTTCATCCAGGGAGAGGTTAAGGATATGGCCGCCGGTCAAGGCCGCGGCGTTCTCGGCCAGTTCCTGATGGATGGCCAAGATATGTCCCCGCTCCGCATGGAGGCCCAGACTGGTCACTCCCTGGAGCGCGGGGATGTAGGACAGCCCCCCATAGGTGCCCACGAATCGGCTTGCGTTGCCAGCCACCTGGGTTTGCAGGGCCAGGTTCCGGCTGGGGTCGCCCAAGATGGGCAAGGTCAGGATGTTCTCGCCCTCGATGCTCAGGTCGCCGTGGTCGTCGAGGGTCAGGCCCGTGTTGAGCAGGACCACCGGTTCGGTCTTGGCCAAGCGGTGGACCAGGGCTGTTACCCGGGCCCGGATCTCTGGTCTGTCCGGGAGGGAGGGGCGGAAGTAGAAGCGAACCGCCGTGTAGCGGGGTGGCAGCAGGGCCGCCATCTCCGGGTCTAGGGGAGGGCGGGGCAGGGGGGCGGGGACCAGATGGGGGAGGATCGCGCTGGCCGAGGCCCGACCGTTCCAGGCGGGCCAAAACAGGGTGAACATCAGCGCCGGGTGGAAGATGGCGACGTTTTCCAGGGACCGCTCCTTGGTGATGCGGTCGATCAGGGCCTGTTCCCGATCATCAAGAAAGGCTTGCTTCTGGCCTCCGCCCGCGGCCTTCCAGCGGGCTTCGTTGAGCGCGGAGAAGGCCTCGGGCGTTACCATGTCGAAGAGTTCCACCGGAGCCCCACCGCAGAGCTCCTGATACCAGATCCCGGCGCCGCCGCGGGTCACGGGGATCAGCCGCGCCGGATCCAGGCCATGGCGCTCGATGGCCCAGCGCAGGAACGGCAGCCAGTAGATCACCTCGTAGCCGACCTCCGACAGCCAAGGGCCGACCAGGATGGGACCGTCATGGGCGGCCAGACGCTTCAGTTCCATGTCCACGTAATCCCGTCCGGCGGCGAGGGGATCATCCCCCTCCGTCCCGCGGGACGCGGCCAGCAGTCGGGGCAGGACATGGGCACGGATGGCGGCCTTCAGGCCAAGAACGTCCAAGGTACGCGCGGCGAGGCGATAGCCGCTCCGTACCAGGGTTTTGGATAGTCCGCTCACGGTTGGGGTTCCAGGCTTGGGAGAAGGGACAGGAAAACGGGGCGGAGCCTACCCCATCCGAGAGCTCCACCAAACTCCATTCGGTTCGAATTTATAGAGCCTCTGTCTGCTGTGCGCGTTTCATTTCCATGGAGCTTCAGGATGGTGGCGCGGTGGCCCAAGGAATGTTGAAAGATCGGCTTAATATTTTAATGGGGACCGATAAGCACCACTGCCAGTACATATTTTTAAAGAAAGAAAACACTATTGAAAATGTGTTTTTCTAATAATACAGTTAATGAGGACGTTGAGTGGTATTGTATCAAAAAAAATGTGGAATTTGATTCTGGAGAATGAGAAATGGCGAAAATTTGCTACAGCTGTGGGGGAACAAACTCCGATGATGCATTTAATTGTGGTGCTTGCCTTAGTCCGCTAGGAGGTGGAAATAGTACTTATATACCAGATAGCAATCCGTATTCAAATAATGGAAAGCCTAAGTATCGGAATGAAAAGCAAAATAAAAAAGTAGTTGAAAAACATAGTCCAAAAAAGGCCAATAAAGTTAAGACGATTGAAGAAAAAGAACGAGAGTTATCTGTAATTATTTTTATTGTTTGCTTCGTTGGTGCGGCTTTTTTGGAAAATTATGTGATATCGGATGGTGAAAAGACAAATTGGGTAGCAGTAATTGGTTGTGGAATTGTCGGTGGAATGATAGGGATAAAATTTAAAAAGATCATCTCATGGATAATAACTCTTGGATTAATTGGTGGGACTGCGTTTGCTATTTTTTTGTTGGGAAAATAGAATAAAAGAATATATGAAATTGTTGAGAAAATTAACTTAAGACGAATTTATTTTCATAATTTCGATCGAAGGGAACGTCATGGTGTGTCGGAACCCCGATTTAGGCGAATTGGATTTCCATGTTTTCCGTGATGATCATTGAACCGGTTTCGTTCCGCGCTACTTCCGCTTCCAGTCGACGGTGTAGAGGTCGAACCGACGGTCCTTGAGGTTTTGCACCGTTCCGGACTCCCGAGCCGCGTTCAGGTCGTCCAGTCTCAGGTCGGCGAAGGCGACCATTTCCACGTTCGGCGTCGTGTCCGCGGCGATTCCATCCCGGGCGAAAGGCATGTCGCAGGGAGTCAGGATGCAACTTTGGGCATATTGGATGTCCATGTTTTCCACGTTGGGCAGGTTACCAACGTTCCCGGCCATGACGACATAGGCCTGATTTTCCACCGCCCGGGCCTGGCAGCAATAGCGGACCCGCAGGTAGCTTTGCCGCTCGTCCGTGCAGAAGGGCACGAAGAGCATGCGCGCCCCCTGGTCGACCAAGTGACGGGCCAGTTCGGGAAACTCGCTGTCATAGCAGATCATCACGCCGATGGGACCGCAATCGGTCATGATGGTGTCGCTCGTGTCGCCTCCCTCGATCCGCCACCAGTACCGTTCGTTGGGGGTGGGATGAATCTTCACTTGGCTGTGGATGGAGCCGTCGCGCAGGCAGACATAGCAAATGTTCTGGATCGTCCCGTCCTCCACCAGCGTGGGATGGGAGCCGCCAATGATGTTGATGTTGTAGCTGACGGCGAGGTCGGACAGCAGTTTCTTCAGGGGCTCGGTGTAGCTTGTCAGTTGGGCGATGGCTTCGTTGGCCGGAATGGGGTCGTTCTCGATGGACAGGAGTTGCAGGGTGAAGAGTTCTGGAAAGACCACGAAGTCCGCCTTGTAGTCCGCCACCACATCGACGAAGTATTCGACGTTCTTGCCAAATTCCACGAACGAGCCCACCCGGCGTTGCTGGTATTGGACGATGGAGACCCGCACGGTGTTTGGTTCCCGCGCCGGACGGCGACGGCCAGCGACCTCGGGTTCGACGAAGGCTGGATCGCGCCAGACCAGATGGGCGGCGCAACCCATGCTTTCCTTGTCCGAAGGCAGGTAATTCTTCAGAATACCGTGGAGTTCGAAGCCGTTGCGAAGTTGGAAGGAAAGCACGGGATCGCGTAGGCGCTTTTCCGTCACGGCCTCCACATAGCCTTCCGCGCCCCCCACCTTGCTGGCCCGGCGGCTCAGGCCCGGCAGACGCCCACCGAAGACGATTCCGCGCAGACCAAGGGATTCGCACAGGGATTTACGGGCCTTGTAAAGCCGTTGGCCGAGGCGCAGGCCTCGATTGTCCGGGTCGACGAAGACTTCCATACCATAGAGCCAATCGCCTTCGGGGTCGTGGCGGCTGGCGAATCCGCCGCCGGTGATCTCCGTCCAGGTGTGGGGGGCGAGGGCGATGGCGCCGTCCACCCGGAAGGTGGCGCAATAGCCGACGATGGCCCCTTCCAGTACGGCGACGAATTGGCCTTGCGGGAAGTTCTGGAGCTGTCCCCGCAATTGGGCGGTCGAATAGGCCCCTAGATCCGCGTAGACCTTGGCGCAGAGCGTTCGTATGGCGGGAATGTCGGATAGGGTGGCGTGGCGGACAATCAGGCGGGGCGTTGCTTCGGAGGTCATGGGAATCCTTTGCCAATTGGTCCTTATGGCAATGCGAAGGGCGGAAAAAGGTTCCGCGGATCCACTCTACAATCGCCAGAGGGTGACACCTTCCGGTGTCGTGTCGCGGTCCAGGGTCCCCTTGATGTCCGCGACGAACCCTTGCCCGCCGCGCAGGCAACCGGTGATCAGGGACCATCCCCGGGCTACGAATTCCGCGTGGGAGACGGCCAGGACCACCGCGTCCGCCGGGAGAAGATCGGCCTCCCGGGTCGGTACGAGGCCATATTCACGCTGGCATTCGGTGGGGTCGGCCTGGGGATCCACGACCTGGACCCGAGCGCCGAAACTTTCCAGCTCGGCGATGATGTCCACGACCCGGGTGTTGCGAATGTCCGGCACGTTCTCCTTGAAGGTCAATCCTAGGATTGTAACAACGGGTTGGCCCCCATCCCCGGCCCGGCGCATCAGGTGGCGGGCCACGTCCCGGGCCACGAAGGCACCCATGCCGTCGTTGATACGGCGACCCGACAGGATCACCTCGGCGTTGTAGCCAGCCTTCTGGGCCCGATGGGTCAGGTAATAGGGATCCACGCCGATGCAATGCCCGCCCACGAGGCCGGGGGTGAAGGGCAGGAAGTTCCATTTGGTTCCCGCGGCCGCCAACACGTCCCGGGTGTCCACTCCCAGGCGGTGGAAGATCAGCGAGAGTTCGTTCATCAGGGCGATATTCAGGTCCCGCTGGGTGTTCTCGATGACCTTTGCCGCCTCGGCGGCTTTCAGGCTGGGGGCCTTGTGCACGCCCGCGGTGACCACCGAGCCATAGACCGCGGCGACGGTGTCCAGGGTGGCCGAGTCGGAGCCGGACACCACCTTGCGGATCGTCTCGAACCGGTGCTCCTTGTCTCCGGGATTGATCCGCTCCGGGCTGTAGCCCACCGTGAAGTCGGTTCCAAAGGTCAGGCCGCTTTCCGCTTCCAAAAGGGGAACACAGTCCTCCTCCGTCGCGCCGGGATAGACGGTCGATTCATAGACGACGATATCCCCTGCTTTCAAAACCTTGCCCAGGGTTCGCGTCGCGGCAAGCAAGGGACGCAAATCGGGAAGGCGGGCCTCGTCGATGGGAGTCGGAACGGTGACGATGTGGAAATTCGCCCGGGCCAGATCCGCTGGGTCGGTTGTCAGGGCCAGACGGGCCGCGGTCAAGTCCTCGGTGGTTACTTCGTTGGTGCGGTCCCGGCCCTCGGCCAGCTCCGCCACCCGCCCGGCGTTGATGTCGAAGGCGATGACGGTTTCGCCGGTCCTGCCGAAGGCCACGGCCACGGGAAGGCCAACATAGCCCAGGCCGATGACGGAGACGACGCGGCCGTGGGAGGAAGAGGTCGAGGAAATCGGGCTCATGGCTCGGTCCGGTCTAGGGCGGGATGGGGGCGGGCGGGTCTCGGGTTGTACCGCCATTTCCTAGGCCGCTTCAAGGGCGGAGACAGCCGCGGCATTGAGCCTCTTCTACCGAATTAAGGGACTTTCCCCCTGATCGCAGGGCAGGGGGCGCGCCAACCGGACGATGGCGTCCGCCGAAGCGCTTCCGCCGCTTTTACCGAGCGGCCAGATGTAGCGCGCGACGAAGCGGGCGCGGGCCTCCCGATTCGGATCCGCGCCCACCGTTTTGATACGCGCTAGACTTTCCACCAAACGGTCCAGGTTGTCGGTCAGGTCAACGGCTCCCGTTTCGGCCATTCTCTGAAAATGGGGGGCATCCAAGTGCGTATCGGAATAGGTGTCCGTCCGTGGACTGAGGCAAGGGCGGTCGAGGATCACCGTGTCGAGCATGCCCGAGGTGTTTACCCCGACCACGGCATAGGCACCGCGGATGCACCGGTACAAGTGGTCCATGGCGGCCCTGTCCCCAGGGATGACACTGTCTTGGATGATGAGCCCCGCGCGACCGGTCAGGTCCTCCACCATTGTTCGGTTGGCCGGATGGGGCCGAACGAGGATCCGTGTGTCCTTCAGGGCGGGATGGGCATCCAGGGCGTCACGAAGCGCCAGCACCAGCCAGGACTCGTTGGTGGCGATGTTCTTGGAAGAGCCCATGTACAGCAGCATTGGGTGCGCCGGATTCAGTCCCAGGCTGGCGATTAAGCTTTCCGGGGGCTCGGCGCGGTCTCGGTAGTCCAGCCATTTGTCCAGGAAGGGCGACCCAACCGCCAGGGCCTGTCCCTTGGGGATGCCATGGATGGACTCGGCTTCGGCGACATGTTGGTCATGCCAGCAAAGCACCAAATCGGGCTGGAAGGGGATCAATCCCTTGGTTGTCAGATTGTCCCAACTCAACACCGCGACCACGGAGGGAATGCCCAGGTCTCTGGCCACGCGGATCAGGTGAGCCTCCCGGAAGCCTTTCTCCATCGTATAGTTGCGGTTGCAAGGCGAGGCGACGATGACATCGGGGTTCAGGTTCTTCACCCAGGCCAGCAGTCCTGGGTGGGCGGGCAGGGCATTTTCCCGGGCCGCGAGGGAACGGCGAAACGGGCCACTGGCCACGAGCCAGCGCCAGGGGGCCTTGGTCACGCGGCTTCGCCAGGGTTCGGGCAGGGTCTGTCGGCACCGTTCCGTGTAATAGTTGTCCGGCCCCAGGCGGGCGGCGTAACTGGCGTAGTTGCGCAGGGCGTGGATGCTTCTTTGCCGAAAAGAGTATTCCTGGTCCGTCGGGACACGGGTCGCCTTGAGAAAGGTCCTGTCGCCGTGGATGGTTAGATTCGGGTGGCGTTCGACAAACGCGCGGAAATCCTGGAATGCTGGTTCGTCGGGTAGGGCGGAGGCCTTGTGGATCACGCCCTTGCTTTTGGCGCGCATGATCAAGAAGTGGACTTGGTGTCCCGCTTGTGCCAACGCGCGAACCGTGGACTCGTGGTACGGGAATGTATCCGGATTGCTGATGGCGAAGAGGATGGATGGCATGGCGTCTCGGGATGGAGTTGGAGCCACGTCCGGCCCCAACGCGACCCACTGGACGGACATGGCACAAGGGAAGGGGTGCCCCGAAGAACGGACACCGTGAGTAAACCGAGGCTCGTCGGGATGTCAAGTCGATCACCCGGCGGGGGGCCGGGCGGCCGCCGTTGCTTCAGGGGAACAGGGACTTGTCCGGTCGTCCGGTGGCGCGGCCTTGGGGCCATGCTTTGCGAACCGGGAATGGGGGGCGGACGGCGCCCACTGCCCCGCTGTGTTCAACAAGCACGTCACGGCATGACAAAGGGTTGGCCCCTGAGATCGTATACAGCTTTTAGGATCCTGTCGTGGAAAGCCCACGTTTTCGTGTTGCCAGTGGGGAAGCCGTTGATTACAACGGACGCGCGGTTCCAGCCGTTTTTTTCGTTCTTTCGGCGGTGCCGAGATCCTGGCCCTATGCCGCTTTTTTCATCATGGTCACGGTGATGGAGGGGTCGGGCACGATAGCTTTTTAGTGTGTTTGAACCAATCCGATGAAGATTCTCTTCTCCGCCCGCCATCCCAGTTACCTTCGGAACTTTACCACGGTCATCGAGTCCTTGGCCGCCAAAGGCCATGAGATATTCTTCGTCTTCGACGAAAATGGTCGGCTGGGAGAGGATAGCCTGTTTCACGACTTCCTTCGTCAATATGAAACCGTGGACGGAATCTTCGTCCAGAAGATCTTCAAACGCACCTCCTGGCGCATCAAGGTCGAGGAAGTCAGGACAAGCCTTGACTATCTGCGGTATTTCGATCCCGAGTACGCCGATGCCCATAAGCTGCGGGCGCGGGTCGAAAAGGACGTCTTGCCGGCTTTGCGGACAGCGCGAGCAAAGGCTTGGCTCGCCAAGGCCGGGAACCTCAAATGGGCCAAACGATTGGCCCGGATCGTGGAATGGAGCCTGCCGACTCAGCCTGTCGTGGGAGCCATTCTCGACAAGGTAAAGCCGGATATGATCGTCGTCACGCCATTGGTTTCGGCCGGGGGTGACCAGGTGGAATGGCTGCGCGAAGGGTTTCGCCGAAACCTTCCGGTCGTGTTGGGTGTGACGAGTTGGGATAACCTGACCAACAAGGGATGGGTGCGGATCCCACCGACCAAGACCTTGCTTTGGAACGATGCCCAGCGCGGGGAAGCCATTCGACATCATTTTCTGGCTCCGGATAGTATCGAAGTGTGCGGTGCTTGGAGCTACGCGCATTGGTTCACGTGGAAGCCGTCCTGTTCTCGCGCGGATTTCATGGCGAAAGTCGGATTGCCCAAGGACACACGCTACCTGCTTTATGTCGGTTCTTCGCCTTTCATTGCTCCCAACGAGTATGAGTTCTTCCGCGAATATGCCCGTGCCTTGCTGGCCGACCCGCGTTTGACGGGGGTGCGTATCCTGGTCCGACCCCATCCGCAGAACGCGGCCCAGTGGAAGGATTTGGAGGATATTGACGGGGTCACGCTGTTCCCGAGGGATGGGGCCAATCCCATCGACGAGGGCCTGAAGAACGATTATTTCGACACGGTATCCAACGCCGAGGCGGTGATGGGAATCAACACCAGCGCCATGATCGAGGCGGGCATCCAAGACAAGCCCGTTTTCACGGTTTGCGACGCCCGCTTCGCCGACACCCAGGGGGGCACCCTTCATTTCCACCACTTGACCAACATCAATGGTGGGTTGTTGTACGTGGCCGATACGATCGAGGAGGGCATGGATCGTTTGGCCGAAGTCCTGGCCCTGTCACCGGAGGAACGGGGGGCGCGCAGTCGCCGTTTCATCGCCGCCTTTGTCCGGGCCCCCGGGGGAGGGGATCCGGTGGCGTGTTTCGTCGACGCCCTTGAAGCCATCCCCTTGCACTCGGGTCGACGGACCTGGGGATGGTCCTTGGCCGGTACCGTGGTCCGGTGGCTGTATATGCGCCGCTTCCTAGGAATGCGGCCTGACAAGTTGAGCCTCGGGAAACGGATTGAAGCCATGCCCATGTCCGAACGGGAAGTCCTGAAAGGGGCCTCCCTCGCCGAACCGCATCAGGAATAGAACAGGTCATGCTCACCTCCTCGGAAATCCTCTCTCTGGTCGAGACCCGGAAAACCCTTCCGGCCTATCGGAACTATCAGATCGTTCGCGACGCCGTCCTGAAAATGCGTGAGCCGCCCCTGGAAGCGGTGCCCGAAACGGCCCGTCCCAGTGCTTATTGGACAGAGGAATTATCGCGATTCCTATATATGTTTGATGCCTCCCCCCTGATCGTGGATCAGTTGCGCCACCACAGTTACCACATCACCGGGATCCAGGTTTACGCCTATCGAAGCGGCGCCGCCGCGGCGGCGCTTTTCGCCGAGAAGCTGGAGGCCCTGCGCGGCTTGGACGAGAGGGGCCTATTCGTTCCCGAGGCCAGGGACATGGGGGGGTTCGGCCATGAAATCGACGGTGATCTGGTCAATATCGATACCCTGAAGTACTACGAATCCATGATCGCCATGGATCGGGGAGGCGCCTTGGCTCGCTTCCGGGATCCGAGTGCCCGACGCGTGGCCATGGAAATTGGGTCCGGTTGGGGCGGATTGGCGCATGTCTTCAAGGCCCTGTTTCCCAATACCACCTATATCTGCGTGGATTTGGCCGAATTGTTCCTGTTTTCGGCCACCTATCTGATGACCCGCTTTCCGGACGCCAAGGTGGCGTTCCTGGGGGGCGACGGCGCGGGTCTCGATGGGGATTGGCGCGAATACGACTTCATTTTCGTGCCGAATACCTTGGTCCAGGACATCCCGGACATCCCTCTAGATCTGATGTTGAACACGGTTTCCTTCCAGGAAATGACCACGACTCAGGTAACCGAATACGTGGCCTTGGCCGATCGGTTGAAGGCGCCGCTGCTGTATAGCTTGAATCGGAAGAGGTCCGTCTATTCCAAGGAATTGACGGACGTCCACGAGATCATTGGCGAAAAGTACGATGTCAACATTATACCGATGTTGGATGTCCCATACACCAAGATGTTCGATAGTCTGCGCAAAAAGGAGAGGTCCTCCAAGAAGAAGGAGGACAAGGCTCGGACCAAACCCAAGACGCCCTCCGAGGCTGTGTCGGTCGATGTTAAGCCGGAGAAAGAGGACATGAGCTATAAACATGTCGTCGGCTGGCGGAAGGCGGGGACACGATGACTTCCCCCCGTGTCGTATTTGGCATTCCCACCTATAACCATGCCCATCAGATGGAACGGACGATGCGCTCCCTCTTGGGTCAGTCGTTTACGGACTTCCGGGTGGTTGTCTGCGATGACTGCTCCTCTGACGCGACCCGCGACATGCTGTCGGCCTTCGCCGCCGAGGATCCCAGGCTTGTTCTGGAATTCAATGACGTTCGCCATGGGTACACGGCCAATGCCCGTAAGGCCATGGGGATCGCCGGAGAGCGCTTCCCCCGGGCGGAATTCTTTGCCTGGGGCAGTGACCACGACCTTTGGCATCCGGACTGGCTGGCCTGCATGGTCCGGGCATTGGATATGAAACCCGAGGCGTCCGCCGCTTGGTCGTGGTTTCATCGCATTGATGAAAATGACAAGATCGTCACCTCCAAACCCCTTGTCCTGGGAGGTGGGGCCTCCGACGATCCCCTGGAGCGCATTCGCTATTCCGCCCATGACCTGGCGGCGGGGACGTGCATACACGGCCTCTTTCGGCGGCGGGTGCTGGATCGAATCGGTGGTCTCCGCTTCGTCTTGGTGCCGGATCGCCTGCTGTTGGCCGAGGCATCGGTGTTCGGCCCCTTTGTCCAGGTTCCAGAATATCTGTGGTACCGCCGCTATTTCGGCCTGGTGAGTCGCGAGCGGCAGCGGCGGTCATCCTTCCCGGATGGGGCGCCCTGGTACAGCTTCCTGCCCCTCACCCTACAGCACGCCGCCGTTCTTTACCGTGACTTGGTCCTGCGGAAGATCGCCGAACCCGAGTTGTCCAGGTCGCAGGCCTTTCAAGCCATCAAAACCTATGTGGGGGAGCGGCGTCGGCGTCTGAACGCCCGAGAGGATCGAAAGGAAGAGGTTCGGCGTAAGAAACTTCATAAGAAAAAGAAGCTGGAAGAAAAGAAGCGCCGGGCAAAGGAACAAGCTTCCGGCAAGCGCTCCTTCCGGACCGGGTGGAAGAATCTGAACAAGAAGGTCAAACGACGCCTCGGGCTCCTTTAGGGAAAGAGAATTTCAGGGCGAAGGCGTGCCCGATATTTTGTGTTTCCCATATGCTGCGAGAAGACCATTCACATTCCAAAATCACGTATTCTTGGCGGGATGGCTTATCCGCGCGGTTTCCCCGCTTACAACGGGGCAATGATCGTTTTTACAAAGACATTAACCACATTATCCGTGAGGATCATGTTCTTGATCTGGCCGAGAGTCGCCCAATAGAAGCGACTGTCGTCGGTTACGAAGGAGGCGGGATCGCGTAGCAGGCGGACGCAGTTCAGGTTCGATTTCAGCCAGAAACGCCCTCCTTCCTCGTTGTGTTGGGCAAAGTAGATGACGTCTGTCAGGGTGTCGTCCATGAAATAGTTGGTGATCGGTGGCAGGGCACCCCCGTGAGCTTGCTTTAGATTGCTCATCGTTGATTGCATGGTCGGCGACAACTGAATGATGCCGATGTTTCCCGGCTCCGCCTTGGCGTGGAGAAGGAATTCGACAATACCTTTATTGTACCGGGCCAAAAGACCCAAAACTCCACCTTCCCTTTGGTTGTAGATGGGCTGTTCCCAACGAACAACCTCTCGGGTTCCGGCTCCCCGAACACGGATGGCCTGGATACGGAAGAACTCCCCCGTTCGGTGTGAAACGTCACCGGTGACTGGGTCAATCCGCCAATCCTTCGCTTGATTGATCGGTATCAATTCCGCTTCCATATGGGTTTCCGCCCGCTTGGCGTTCAGCCAAGAAAGAACCGCCGCGGGATCCGTGGTCTCACGCTTCGCGCTCTCCGCCAGGGCGACCCGGAAGGCCGCCAGGCCCGATTGCGTCGCCTTCGGCAGATTGATATGCGGAGGTGGGGACATATCCATCGCATTGCGGCTGGGAATGTCTTCCCAGGTCGGGGTTTTCGAGGTCTGGGTCATGTTGGGCCTCCGTTGCCAAGGGCGGCCCGTCGGAGGCGGTCAAGGAACCGAGCGTCCGCCTTCATGGCCGTGGTGAAGTGGGACCAGTCTCCGGCGGCGATTGCGCCCAGGACCGATGTGAAGAAACGCGCGAAGGTGTCATCCGGTGCCAGGGCGAGAGTCCGTGGCCTGTTCGCTTCGCGCAGGTCAATGGCGCAAGCCAAGGTCGGTGGGGGAGAATAGGCCCGGTCCAGCAGGGCCGTCCAGCCCGGTCCATTGATCCAGAGCTGGTTGACGTATTCCCCATCGAAGCCGAATTGCCCCGAGTAACTGGTGCCGTCGGCGAAGGCACAGAGCATGCCGAAGCCCGTATCCACCCCCGAAAGGGGATGGCTGGAGGTCCGGCTGGCCCAGATCCGGTTCGGAGCCTCGGTCTTCAGCACCCGGCAGACCCCCGCGGCGTAAGGTCCCTGGTCATAGAGGGAACCTCCCCCTTGGGCCGGGTCATAGCGGTAGGAAGTTTCTTCCGGTGGAGGAATGATAAACGTGGCGTGGGCGCGTCCAACGGGGCGTTCGGTCAACAATTGGGCCAGGGCATCGTAGCGGCGGTGATAGGAAAAAACCGTGGATTCCGCCAGGCAAAGTCCGCGCTTGGCGGCCAAATCCAACAAATCGCCCAATTCACCGAGGGAGAGGAAGGCGGGCTTGTCGACAATCACATGGCGGCCGCTTTCAAGAGCCCGCCGGGCCAGGGGGGCATGGTCGTGATTGGCGGTGGAAATGTAGACGAGTTCCGCTTCACTGCTCTCCAGGGCCGCGTCGAAGCCAAGCCAGAGGCGCCCGGGTGCCAGGACGGTGTCCAGGTCCGAGGGGGCGAGGGGGCGTCGGCTGGCCAGGTCGACGGTGATGCCGTCTAGTCCGGCCAAGGAAGGGACCACCCTGCGCCGGGCGATGGAGGAATAGCCCAGGACAAGCGCGTGAGTCATGTGCCCTCTCCCAACAGGATTGTCTCAAGGGTCTCGCAGGCGGTCCGCCAATCATAGTCGCGTCGGGCCGCTATCGGTGTCACCGGTTCCGTGGCCATCGCCGTTCGGATGGCGGCCTCCGCCTCGGTTAGGTTTCCGGGGGCGTATCCATGCACATTGGGATAGTCCAGAAACGGAGCATTGCACGGAACACGAGGCAGGACCACATGGCGTCCAGCCACCATGGCGTCCGCGGTGGCCGTGCACAGGACCTCCGATGTGGAAGGGTTGATCATCACTCGGTGATTCGGCAGCAATTGCCAGGGGCTGGGCGCCAATCCGGTGAAGGTGAGGGGGGCCTCCTTGGCCCGTGCCTCCGCTTCTATGGCCGCCCTGTCCGGTCCATCCCCATGAACCGTGACCGGTAGGGCCATGCGGCGCGACACTTCGATCAGGTCGGCGAAGCCCTTTTCCCAAACCATGCGGGCCAGGAAATAGGCGCCCCCGGTCTCGGGGGGCGGGGGAGGAACGTCGAAATAAGGGGGCAGGACTCCCGTCACCCGTGCCTTCCTGATCGGACGATCCAAGTCGTCCAGGGTAACGGCGGGGGATAGGGGGATCAATTCGTCAACCCGGGTGCGGAGCCGCTGCTTGTTCAGCCCCAGTACGAAGTGCTTTCCCAGGATGGCGCCGTTCCGCTCCAGGTAATCCAGGTAGTTGGTCATGACGATGCCGATGATTCGCCTTGCCGGAACGCGGCGTCTGCTCCGGACAAAGGGAAACCAGCACAGATGCTCAGGCTCGGCCATGAGAATGGCACGGGCGTCGGTGGCCAGGGAGAAGACATCGGTCAGGGGCACGATGCTGCGCGCGAGGGCGGCATAGTAACCGGGATAATACCGGACGGGTGGTAGGGGCGGACAGCCTAGGCGCGCGGCTTCCTCCCGCAGCCAAGCCCTATGCGCGGGGCGGTCGGGAAAGCGGATGGAGCCAAAGATATGTTTCTGACCGCTCGGGCTGATCCAGGGGATTCCAAGGACCACCCGGTGCCCCCGCTCCGCCAGGCCGCAGGCATGCCAAAGGGACAGGTAGGCCGGTCCGGTCCGCCAAGGCAGAGTCGCCGTGCTGAGAACGGCGATGTCGATCTTGTCATCGGAAGAAACCTGAACCCGCACGGCTGGTTTGACCTCTGGATTTGGGGATCAAAAGCTAAGTCAAAGTCGATGATATTCTTTTGCCGGAACGAGAAGCGTTTTTAATTACTGGCTCGCTAGGGGTGTGATCTAATATTTCTTGTTTAATAATAGTATCTTATGCGGTCGGTCGGGAAAAGGAAAATTATGGTCGCGGTCATCGTGTCGTGGTTTTGGGTGTTTGGGACCGGGAAAAAAGATCCCCCGCCACGGGATCGTGACGGGGGCGTTTGTTCGGTCCTGTCGAACCGAGACTCAGACCTCGACGAGGGCGAGCCCGTGTTCCTGGGCCAGGGCCTTCAGGTCCTTGGGGGTCCGTTCGGTCTCGGCCATGGGATCGGCGTTGTCCATCTGGGGACGGAAGGCTTGTTCCGCGGGCAGGGCTTTAATCTCGGGGCGCAGGTCGTTCCGCAGGAAGAAGGCGTTGGTCCCGGTGGGATCACAGGCCACCAAGCGGTAGCCCCGTTCGGCGCAGAGCTTTTCCCAGGCCTTCAGGGACACGCCATGAAAGCCCTTCGGGGCCTTGGACAGATCGGTGTCCGGGGCGATGGTTAGGGATTCGGTACCCCCGTAGTGGGAATTGTATTCCAGGCACATGACTCGTGGGGAGCAGGCGGTCATTCCCTTCAGAACCCAATAGTCGAAGCTGTCGATATCCAGCGAGAAGAAGTCCACTTCGCCGGCTAATCCATTCCTCTGGATCAAGGTATCGACATTTTCTGGAGTAACTTCTAGGTGTTCGAAGGAGCATTTGGGGTTGATGCCAAATTTCCGGCGCGCCCGATCAATATTATTCTTGGAGTAGTCGACCATGACGCCGCGCCAGCCGAATTCGTTGCACAGCATGCCCGAATTGCCGCCCGAACCGCCGGAGCCGATTTCGACAAAGGTGCGATTGACAATTCCGACGGTCCGCAGCAAACCCAGGACAATACCGTCTTCCTCGTTCTGGGAGTAGAGCTTGAAGCGGTTCGCGGTCGCCGCGGCCGGGTAATCCTCGGCCAGGAAGTCCTCTAGATAGGCGTGGCGGAGCAGGGCATTGATCTTGCCGGTGAAATGACCGCGCCATTTGTTTTCCATGGCAACCAGGGATTCAAGCTCGGTCAAACGCTTGTTGATATGCTTTAGGTCCCGGGACAGCTCGTGCATGCCCAGCATTTCCCGGAGTTTGTTGGCGATCTTGCCCATGTGGGATCCTCGGTTGCCCTGGTGTTACGCGGGGAGGGAGCGTGGTGTCGGGACCGTCCGCCGCCTTATTCGGAAATGGTTGTTTTCAGCGGGGATGATTTCATGATTTCGGCGACCACATCGGGATTTCTGGCGAAGAAAGCGTCCGCGGTTCGTTGCCGCGTACCCTTGTCGAATTCCTTGGCCAGCATCAGACCGGCCTCTTCCAGAAGGGCGATGATGCCCGGACGGAGTTTGTTATCATCCAACTCCACCATGACGGTCTGGAGGGCCGGATTGGCAAGGACCGTCTTGGCGCCCTTCAAGATCTCAAGTTCCGGCCCATCCACGTCCAATTTAATGTGAGTCGGTTGGGGGAGGCCGAACTGGTTGATCAGACTGTCCAGGGTCACGGTCAGCATGGTCTGTTCGTAGGCCGCCTTGGTTTCCTTCAGGTCCTTGGACTCAAGGCCCTGGGCGCCGACGGCGTGGCGTGCCGCGCCGGATTCGGTGCTGCGGTATTTGAAGATCGTATTGCCGATTTCGCTGAACAACAAGGTGGAGATCGGGGTGATTTCGGTCTCGCACTTATTGTGCAGGATGTTGCGGCAGAGGGCGGAGAAGGTGCTGAAACCGGGTTCGAAGGCGAAGACCCGGATGCCCTTGCCGTGGTAGCGGGCCGCCAGCAGGGAATAGGCCCCGACGTTGGCCCCGATGTCGTAGAGAACGTCCCGCGGCGTCACCACATTTTCCAACCAGTGGACGGTCCAAGGCTCTTTCATGACCGAACGGGTCCGGGTCACCGCCTCCTTCGGCGAGGTGGCCAGGATGTTGAACGGCGCCTTGTCGTAGTCCACGGGCATGCTGAGCGCCAGCAGGTCAATGCCATCCTTTCGCAACGCTCGGGCCAGTTTGAACATCAGGCGCCGGACCACCTTGTGCAGGAAGGTGAAGAGCATCGACCGGCCGTGGGCCCGCAGCCAGGCCAGGCCCGCGATGGGTGACATCATCCACCCCAGAATTTTCAGGGGCAGGCACCGGTCCCGGGCTTGGATGGGCAACTCGGCGCAATCGGTGACGGCCTGGGCGACCAGTGGCGTGGCGGGGACATCCAACCCGTTGGGCCGCAGGAAGGACGTGACAAAGGCCTCGACCTCCGGATCCATGTCGCCCCCGGTCTTTGCCCTGGTCAATTCCGCTTCCAGGTGGGAGAGGTGTTCGGGGAAGGTCGCGGCCTTGCGCAGGATGCCACCCTCGACCAGATAGCGGAAATGCAGGGTGCCTTCCTGGGTCTTGGCGTAGGTGGGATCACTGACGGAGAAGCTGCGTTTGCCCTGAATGGACGCTTCGATCAGGGCGCTGGTGTTGATGCCGACCACCGCCGTGCAATGGTGAATGGCGTCGAAGTATTCGGCTTGGGCATCCTCGTTCACCGGCATGCCACCGCTGCGGGGGTGGATGGCGACCCGGCCCCAGGCATCCACGTCCAGATCCTCGAAGGGGACCTGATGCATGGGGTGGGGGCGGATCAGCACATTGGCCTCGGCCACCGCGGCGATGTCGCTGCTCCGCAGGGTGTCCAACCAGCGGCGGACAAACTCCGCTTCGTTCCGCGCGATGAAGATGGAGGAGCCGCAATAGAGGATGGTTGGCTTGCTGGCGTCAAAGCCGAACCGGGCGCAGAAAGTCGGGTAATCGGTGGTTGGGGTCCGGGCGAACCATTGGTCGTAAAGCTGAGCTCCCGTCGCGACGACCGAAGCCTCCGGCAGACCGTGCATGGTCACCGCTTCTTCCTTCTGGAAGCTGTTCCAGAGGACAACCTTGTCCGGAGGCGTGAGCACCAAACCCTTGTTGGTCAGATTGTCCCAGCTTGCCACCAGCAGGCAACTTGGAATGCCGACCGCCTTGGCTGCCCGCAGCCAGGAGACCTGTTCCGAGCCCAGATCGACGATGGGCGAGACCACCAGAACGTCGGGCTTGCTCTCGCGCAACTCGGCCATGATCGCCCTGTCGGGAGGGACGGCCCGGTCGAGGAGGCGGAACAGTTTGGTGAACAGAGCCACCGCGGGGCCGGATGTCATGCCGGGGATCTTGAAGAGGGCGCGGACCAGCTTGGGCACCCGCTTCTCCGCGCGCTCGGCCAGGGCTGGGGCGTTGCGGTACTCTGGTCGCTGATAACGCATGAAGTTGCGCAGGGAGTGCAGGACGCTTTCCAGGGTGGCCCAGGTGTCCTCCCGTTCCTGGGTGATACCCAGGGTCACGCCGGGGAATTCCTCGGCCAGGTTGTCGGCGCGGATCAACAGTTCCTTGGGGACCTTACGGTCGTGAATGCTCGTGGTCAGGTGGATGGTATGTCCCTGTTCGGCCAGCAGCCGAATGGCGCCTTCAAAATTCCGCAGGTACATGAGGTTGCGGAGAAGAATACGAATGGATTTCTGGGACACGGCCTGAACTCGCGCATTGGAGGAATATACCGACACCGCTTCCTGGGGATCCCTGGAAGGCGGGACGGGGCGAAACACGCCGCCGCGGTAGGTTTTAGAGGGTTCCCGTCGGGGCCGCAACCATGTGCTGGCGGTCTTGGACCGGCTTATCAAGCAGGGCGAGAATGGCTTGCGCGCTGTTCTTCCAGGTGAAGACGTCTCGCCCCAGGCGGATCATCTCAAGGGAGCAGGACCGATAGCGGTCCGGATCGGTGAGAAGGGCCGTGGTGGCGTCGGCCAGGCCAGACGCGGACAGGTCCTGGGAGACGGTACCCGCGGCACCGAATTCCAACTGTTCGGGAAGGGCGCCCACGGGGGTGGCGATGGCCGGAATTCCCCGTTGATAACAGAGGGGAATGAGGCCGGACTGACTGGCTTCCCGATAGGGTAGGATGACCGCGTCACACCAGTCCAGCAGGTCGGAGACCGCGCTTTCCGGAATCCACTCGTTGCGCAGGATGATGCCCTCGGATTCGGCCCGGTCACGGAGGTCCGTCGGCAGGCAGCCACCGCCCACCATGCGCAACTCCGCGCCGGGCAGGGCCGCGCGAATGGCCGGGAAGGCGTCAACCAACAGGTCCAGGCCCTTGTAGGCGATCATTCGACCAAAAAACAGGAGGCGTGGTGGACGTTTGGTGGGCAGGCTTCGGATCGGAATGAGGCTCCCCAGGGAGGGTCCCATGGGCCCCATGGGGGCAACTCCCAGGGGGCGACCCTGGACGATCCCAAGGGTCTCCAACCGTTCGGCGACATGTCGGGTCGGGGCGAGGATGCGGTCGGCCTGGGCGATTTCGGCGGATCCAAGGACGCGACGGCTCCAGGTGTCCTCTCCCGGGTGCAGGGTCGCGTCATGAATCATCAAGGTATAGCCGATGCCCGCCTGTTTCAGGGCGGGGAGGGTGGCGGCGTTCCACAGATGGGTCATGGGGCAAATCACATCGGTGATCCCCTTGGCCCGTAGGAAGGACAGAAAGCCGGGAATCAGGAAGGGCAGACGCGCCAAACCCGTGGCGAATCCCAGACGGGAGGTATAGGTGGTCACATGGTGCCCCGGTAGCCCAAGCGCCGTGGTTTCGATAAACAGGTCCGATTGGCGGGACAGGGACAGATGAGTTCGCACGCCAGGCAGGGCCGCGAAGGCCTGGGCCAGCCCCAGGGTTACCAGGGGGCCACCGCCTCGCCGTCCCCAGTGCCAAAGGAGGATGCGCCGTTCGCTCTCGCCGCTCATGGGGGGGGAGCGGACCCAAGGTCGGAGCGGGCCGCTTCAGGGGCGCCGTCCCCATCGACCTGCTCGTCCCTATAAATGAAGGGGGTCCCCGTCAGGATGCCGTTCCGAATCACATCAAGTCCCATGTCCACTCCCGGGCGGAGACTGTCCACCCCATTGGAGGGGGCGATGGCGAAGGGAGGCCATCCGTCCCG
The DNA here is from genome assembly GCA_021741145.1 of Rhodospirillum sp. Taxonomy (GTDB): domain Bacteria; phylum Pseudomonadota; class Alphaproteobacteria; order Rhodospirillales; family Rhodospirillaceae; genus Rhodospirillum. The sequence goes on from JAIOYK010000002.1 coordinate 93,555, forward strand.
CGGTGCCAGGGTATCCAAGGGGATCATCCGACGGAAGAAGAAATGATAGGCATATTTGCGCGCCCGCTGTCTGGTCGCGTCATCCATGGGATGACCGAGGGGCAGGCTGTCGAGCAGGGTGCGGTAATCCTCGGCGGACTTGGCGTCGTGGGTGAAGCCCTTGCCCCGGGTCCAGGCCTCGCCCGCGACGATCACGGGGATGCCCATGGCGGTCAGTTCGACACCGGTCTTGGTATTGTAGATGATGACCGAGTCCGCCTGGGCCATGGCCGCGTAGGTGCTGACCGAACTTTCTGGGGGGATCAGGAAGACGTTGGCGGGCAGGCCCTTTGGAAAGCGCTGGGCCAGTTCGTCCACCACCTTGTGGCGGCTGGGGAGGGCGCCGTGGATTTCCGCCGGATGGACGCGGATGAGAAGTTGAAGGTCCGGACGGTGGGCGAAGGCCTCGACGGTTTCGGCGATCCAGGCCATCATGTCGGGGAAGGCATTGGCCGGATAGTGGAGTTGGGCATCCCAGTTCACGCTGGTCAGCAGACCGATCACCGGCTTGGAGAAATCCACTCCGGTTTCCCGGGCGATGTCCGTGAGGTCGAACCGGGGCCGTTCGTGGAACCAAATCCAGTCCTTTGCTCCTGTCCATCGGCTTTTCAGGTAGTCCATGAGGCGCGCTTCCCGGGCCTCGTCCCACGGGAGGTCCTCCCAGGCCGCCGTGGGTTCGGTCATCATGGTGTGGTGATAGGTGTCGTCATGACTGAAGATCACCCGCCCCTTGCGGTAAGCCAGATTCCAGGTCGAGACTCGGGCGCCCTGGCGCCGCGCGGATTCGGCCAAGGTGCCCTGGGGCACGTAGATGCCGTGGTGCAGGACGACGGTCTCGTACCCCTCTCGTCCGATCAGGCGGTCTCCGGCCCGGTCGGCGAGTAGGGCGGCTTCCAGGAAGCTTTTGGCCACGTCCAGTCCCTTGGGTTCCCCCTCCAGACTACCTCGGGCGTAGTAGCGAAGGGCTCCGGCGTGGGCGTTGTCGCCCAGGGGACGCCCGTCCTCTCCCTTGAAGGCCTTCAGCTCGGCCAGGGTCAGGGGGGCCGCTGTTTCCTTCGCCCAGGCCTTGTCTTGTTCGGTCACGTCCGCGCCCAGGCGGCGCACGGGGATGCCGAGGGGCTCGTAGACGGCCCGGGCCGGGTCGAAGCAATGGGGACAGAAGGTCCTGGACGGTCCCTTTCTCAGGAACCGGTCCTGGTTGGGATAGAGGGTGATGTCGCAGGCCATGCAGGCGGGCAGGATGCCGTCACAAAGCAGGACATCAACCCGCGCGCCCGACAGGGTGAGGGCGACGGCCACAAGGCTGTCCAAGGCATTCATGGCCATATGGCCACCCACGGTGGTGGCGATCAGTACCCTGGGACCGCCGTCCCGGTCGGCCTGTTCGCGGGCCGCGCGGACCTTATCCAGGTCGGCGCCGAGAATGGCTGTCCAGTCCGGCTGACCGCCGTTGCGGGCTTGGTGCCCGATCCGGGCGAAGCGCAGTCCTTGGAGGAGCGGGGTCCTTCGGACCCAGCGTTTAAGGGCGGCCTTGGAAACCATGGACATCCTGTCCGTACAATGAATGCGGGAAAGACGCGACTCGCCCTCGGGGCGAGCCGCGCGATGAACCTTAGCCCTTGAGGAAGTCGGCGATGGATTTCGAGATGCCCGCCGGGTCGAAGCCGTGGTGGGCCAGAACCTCGTCATGACCACCACCCGCGGGGACTCCTTCGATCCCCAGGCGTTTGGCGGGCTTCGCGATCCCGGCCTCGGCCATGGCGGTCAGGACGGTGTGACCCATGCCACCATCAAGATAGTGGTTGTCGAGTGTCACCACGGCCTTGGCCGAGGCGGTGATCTCCTTCAGCCAAGCGGTGTCGACCTCGGTTACCCAGGGCAGGTTGACCAACGAGACATGGATTCCCTTTTCCTTCAGGTCCTGGACGGCATGCCAAGCCTGGGTCAGGAAGATGGAGCCATAGGCGAAGAGCACGGCGTCGTCGCCGGAGGTCAGGGCCACGCCCTTGCCCTTCTCCAGGCGGTAGGAGTCCGGCAGCTCGAAGGGCACGGGCCAGGGCACGGATTCAAGGCGCAGGAAGGCCGGGCCGTTGTGCGTGTTGAGCACGTAATCGGTGGCCATCTCCACCTCGGCTTCCGTCGAGGGCGCGATCTGCACCATACCCGGAATGCCGCGCATGGTGGCGATGTCGCGCACGGCTTGATGGCTGTGTCCGGGACCGGCGGGGATCATGCCGGACAGGCCGCCCACATAAACAATGTGGCTGTGTTCCGTGGCGTTGTTGTAGATCTGTTCGTTGGGGCGCGAGGTCAGGAAGCAGGAGAAGCTGTTGACCACCGGCAGCAGGCCGTTGCGCGCCATGCCGCCAGCCTGACTGACCATGTCCTGCTCGGCGATGCCGCACTCCAGGAAGCGGGCCGGGATCTCGTCCTTGAAGGGGATCAGGCCCATGTCCAGCATCAGGTCCGCGTCCAGCGCGACGATCTTGTCGTTGCCCTTGGCGTTCTCGATCAACTTGCGGGAATAGGCCGCGATCTGCTTGGTCACATGACCCGGGCCGGGACGCTTGGGAGCTTCCACCACTTCCAGGGTCAAGGCCGCGGCGTTGACACCGGCCAGCAGCCTGTTGGCCGTGTCGATCAGCTCCTGGGCGCCGGTCTGGTAAGTATTGGCGTCGGGCGCGCCGGAGTGGAAGCGGTAGATGGCCGCGTCGGATTCCATGGCGGTATGTTCCATGGTGCGGACGCCTTTGCCCTTGATGGTGTCGGCGATCAGCACCTTGGGTTTGTCGGTAATGGTGGCGAATGTCTTGAAGACTTCGGAGACCTTCTCGATGTCGTTGCCGTCACACCGGGCCACTTCCCAACCGAAGGAGGCGAACTTGGCGTCCAGGTCGCCCAAGTCCGAAACGTTCTTCACGAAGGTATCGGATTGGAGCTTGTTGTGGTCGACGATGACCGTCAGCTCGCCCATCTTGTGGTTGGCCGCCGAGACGAGGCTTTCCCAGATCTGACCTTCCTGTAATTCGCCGTCGCCCAGCAGGACGAAGACCTTGCGCTTCTCGCCCTTCTGGCGGTGGGCAAAGATCATGCCCTTGGCCTTGGAGACGCCCATACCGAGCGAGCCGGTGTTGGTGATGATGCCGGGGAAGCCCACGTCCGGGTGGCCGGGCAGGCCGCCCATGCGACGCAGCTTGTGCAGGGCGTCTTCGGGGATCTGGCCCATGCCGATGCGAATGGAGTAATAGCCCGGGGCGTCATGGCCCTTGGAGGAGAAGAACAGGTCGTCGGGACCCAATTCCTCCAGGAACAGCCAGGACAGGATATCCATGGAAGAGAAGCTGCCCCCCAGGTGGCCGGACCCCGCCCGGGCGACCATGTAGAGGGTGTTCAGGCGGCTGACCGTCGCGAAGATCGCCGCGCGTTTGCGGGGGTCGCAATCGAGGTTGGCGACGCGCTGGGCCTCGGCGTGGGAGGCGTGGTACAGGGTGCCGTCAATGGTGTTCGTAATCTGCTCGCCCACGGCTGAAGCTCCTTCGTGGTCATCGCTCTCCCAGGGCTTGGGGGCGGTCGGAATGGGGGGATGGGGGACCCGATTTACAGGGCGCTCTCGTCCAGGGGATAGGGATCGACGGTGATTTCTGGCAAGCGGGCCTTGCCGGTGCGAACCAACTCCTCGGCCTCCCACATGTCTTTCGGCTTGTTGATGTCCGCGCCCTCCGCCCCCTCGGTCAGGAAGGGAATGACGACCTCGCCCGCGATGGTCGGGCGGTCGCATAGGGCCACCCGGGACCAAGCAATCTCCAGGCTCGCGTTCTGCACATAGACCTCGGGCAGGGTGGGGTATTGGCTGGAATGCCAGGGCTGTTCCGCCGGGCCGAAGGGCAGCAGAGGGTGCATGACGTCGTCGCGGATCACCCACATCTTGCAGGGATGCTCGCCACATTTTTCCACCGCGCGCAGGGAATCACAGCCCCGGTGGGCGGTGAACTGGTCCCAAGCCCGCTTGATTGTCTCGGGCAGACGGAAGGGGCTGGTGGGCCGCAGGATCGAGAAGGCGTCATAGGGTGTGCCGTCGTCGCGCAGGCGCTCGAGCGTGTATTTGACGAACGCGATGTCCGGGCTGGTCGACTGGGCGTAGTCCGCGGGCCGTAGGAAGGGGACTTCCGCCCCGTAATGCCGGGAGATGTCGGCATAGAGCTCGGAATCCGTGGAGACCTGAACGCTTTCGAAGACACCGCTGTCCACCGCGGCGCGGATGGAATAGGCAATGACCGGATGGCCGTTCAGTTTGCGGATATTCTTGTGCTTGACCCGCACGGACCCGGATCGGGCGGGGATCAGCGCGACGGCGGTGGGTTTGCCCATGGCGCGTGCTCCTTGATGCCCTTAAAGGCGGTCGGGGGTGATGTTCAGGTAAACGTCCTTCAATTCCGTATAGACGTCCAGCGCCTCGGTTCCCGGTTCGCGGGTACCGTTGCCGGACGCCTTCACGCCGCCGAAGGGCATGTGGGGTTCGGAGCCGAAGGTGCCGCCGTTGACCACGGTCGCGCCCGCCTGGACGCCATAGGTAAATTGCATGGCCCGGTCAAAGGACTTGGTATGGATACAGGCGGTCAGGCCATAGGGGCTGTCGTTCGCCAAGATCAAGGCCGCGTCGAAGTCGGACACCTTATAGACCACGCAGACCGGACCGAACAGCTCGGTCCGGGAAATCTCGGCCTGGGGGTCGACGCCATCAAGGACGGTCGGCTGCATGTAGAAGCCGGTCGCCGGAACGCCTTCGGTGGCCTGCTCGCCGCCCACCAGCACCCGGGCACCCGCCGCCTTGGCCCGGGCCACGCAGCTCACCATGGTATCCAACTGACGCTTGTTGATCACCGGACCCAGATTGCCGCCGTCGGTGATGCCCAAGGTCTGGGCCTTGGTCGCGGCCACGAGTTTTTCCACGAAGGTGTCGTACACGCTTGCAAAGACGATGATGCGGGAGCCCGAGGCACAGCGTTGACCGGCGTTGGAATAGGCCGAGGCGCAGGTCCAGGTCACCGCGGCGTCCAGGTCGGCGTCGTCGCAGACCACCAGCGGATTTTTGCCGCCCAGCTCCAGGGAAACCTTCTTGAGCTGACGCCCGCAAGTTTCGGCGATCATGCGCCCGACCCGGGTGGAACCGGTGAAGCTGACCACGTCCACGTCCTCGTGGTCAACCAGGGCCTGACCGGCTTCGGCGCCCAGTCCGTGCACCAGATTCAGGACACCGGCGGGAAGACCAGCCTCTTCACAGATCTTTGCCATGAACCAGGAGGAGATCGGCGTGTCTTCGGCGGTCTTCAGGACCACGGCGTTGCCGCAAATCAACGCCGGAAAAACTTTCCAGGCGAAGTTCGGCGCCGGAGTGTTGGCCGCGATGATCAGACCGGCCACGCCGCAGGGTTGGCGGACGGTCATGGCATATTTGTTTGGTACGCCGCTGGTCATGGTGCGACCGAACAGACGCTGACCCTCTCCGGCGAAGAAGCGGGCGCATTGGATAGCGCCACCGGCCTCGCCCCGGGCATCGGGCATGCGCTTGCCCGCTTCCAGAGCGACGATTTTGGCCAAGTCCTCGGTCCGCTCCTCCAGGAGGTTGCAGATTTGGTGCAGGATATGACCGCGACGCACCGCGGGGGTGGCGGCCCAATCCTTCTGGGCTGCCCGGGCCGCGGCGACCGCGTCGGCCACGTCCACGGCTTGGGAGCGGGTGAGGTGGGCGATCTCGGACCCGTCGTGGGGATTGAGGACCGGCACCAGGCCGCCGCCCTTGGCCAGGACCTCCTTGCCTCCGATGAGGTTGGGGATTTCCTGGGGATAGAGCGCGCTGCTCGGCATCGGTCGTCTCCTTGGGCCAGATATGTCGTATACCGGTGGTCTATTTGGGTGATTGGGGTCTAGAGGGCGGTGAAGCCGCCGTCAATGACCATGTTGGATCCGGTCATATAGGACGCGGCATCGGACAACAGGAAAACCACCGGGCCGTTGTATTCGGTCTCGTCCGCCATGCGCCCCAGGGGCACCTTGCGTTCGTAGACGTCCAGGAACTCCTTGTCCTGGTTGTTGAACACTCCGGCGAAGGTCACGATGTTGACGCGCACCCCCACCCGGCCCCAGTAGCCCGCCAGATAGCGGGTCATGTTGTAGAGCGCGGATTTGGACGCGGAATAGGCCACGGGCTTAAAGAACACCTCGCCCCTGTCGCGGCGGTACTGGTAAAGGTGCTGGTCGGGTGAAACCACGCCGTAGATGGAGCCCACGTTGACAATGGAGCCGCGACCCGCCTGGGCCATGGCGCCGCCGAACACCTGACAGGCAAGGAAGACACCCTTGGTGTTGACGCTCATCACCTTGTCGAAGGACTCTTCGGGATAGGTCTCGAAGGGGCCGTTTTCCTCTGGCGGAGCGCCCGGGGGGCTGTCGAGCGCGGCGTTGTTGACCAAACCGTGGGGCACTTCCCACTTGGCTTTGATGGCATCCAGCGCGGCTTCAAGGTCGGCCTTGCGGGTAATGTCGGCGGCCAACAACATGAGATTCTCGTGGGTTTCCAGACCGCCGTAGCGCTTGGCCACCTTGTCGGCGTCGACGGAGACATCAATGGCCACGACCTTGGCGCCACGCTCCAGCAGGGTCTTGACGAATTGGAAGCCCAGTTGGCCCACGCCGCCGGTGACCACCACCACGCGGTCTTTCACGTCGAACAGATCGGACATCTTGTTTCCTAACACCCGTTGGCGGGTCGGGATCCGACGGGCGTCGGCCCTGACCTCCGTTTCTTCATTTCCGAAGAAGGACCAAGGACCTTCTTCATTTCATCTCGGAAGAGGGACCAAGGACACTCTTCCGAGATGTGGCTCAATGGATCAGGTCGCCTTCGGAGGCGCGGCGCAGGTCGGCCTCGGTCATCATGGTGACCAAGGTGGGCAGGTCCACCTTGGGCTCCCAGCCCAGGACATCCTTGGCCTTCGTCGGGTCACCGATCAACAGGTCCACCTCGGCGGGGCGGTAGAACAGGGGGTTGACCTGGATGATCGTCTTGCCGGACTTGCGGTCGATCCCCTTGGTGTGGACCCCTTCGCCTTCCCAAACCAGATCGTAGTCACAGGCGGTGGCGGCGGCCTCGCAGAAGTGGCGCACCGTGTGGGTCACATTGGTGGCGAGCACGAAATCGTCGGGCTTCTCCTGTTGGACCATGGCGTACATGCCCTCCACGTAATCACCGGCGAAGCCCCAGTCCCGTTTGGAATCCAGGTTGCCCAGTTCGAGAACGCTCTGTTGGCCGTATTTGATGCGGGCCATGCTGGCGGTGATCTTGCGGGTCACGAAGTCCAGGCCCCGCAGGGGGCTTTCATGGTTGAACAGGATGCCGGAACTGGCGTGGAGGCCGAAGCTTTCGCGGTAGTTCACCGTCATCCAATGGGCGTAGAGCTTGGCCACGGCGTAGGGGCTGCGGGGATAGAAGGGGGTCGCCTCGGTTTGGGGGATCCGCTGGACCTTACCGAACATCTCGGAAGTCGAGGCTTGATAGAAGCGGATCTTTGGATTGACGATGCGGATGGCTTCGAGCAGACGGGTTACGCCCATGGCGTCCACCTCGGAGGTGAACAGGGGTTGCTCGAAGGACACCGCCACGAAGCTTTGGGCGGCGAGGTTGTAGATCTCGTCCGGCTCTTCATCCTGCAGGACCCGGAGAATATTGCCGAACTCAAGCAGGTCAAAGGGCACCATGCGGACGTCGTTGTGTACGCCCAGTTCCCGCATGCGCCAGACATTGAGGGTGGCTCCCCGCCGATAGGCCCCGACGACCTCGTACCCTTTGTTCAGAAGCAGGCGCGCCAGATAGGCACCATCCTGTCCGGTGACGCCGGTGACTAGAGCCTTCTTTTTCATCATAACCCCTATGATCGTAATCGACGATCCGGCCTCGCCGGACAACGGACGGGTCCCGGATGATGGGACGGCCTGTCTTCCGTCGTGATGGAAGCCAGCAAAAAGTCCGCGGGCACTCTACTGTCTCGGGAAGGGATGGACAAGCCGGGAACTGGCCCGCCGGTTCATCCTCCTATACCTTCATGCGGGCCGCTGGAATGCGGTTGTCGGCTTCCAGCAATTGGTCCACCAACTTGCCCCAGCTGAAGCTCTCCGCGGCGACCTTGCCCGCCTCGGCGATACGGGCAAGCACGTTCGGATCCGTCGGCAGGTCCTCGAGCTGGTTGATGTCCAGCACCGTCTCCATGTGCTTGTACACTGGGGGCGAGTTTTCATCGAGGTTGGTGATAACCACCGCGCCGGCGCTCAAGGCCGTGTGCAGGCTGGTGTTGTTGGCCCGCACGCCCTTGGGGAAGAAGGCCGCGAAAAAGGTCGTGGTCTGGAGATAGTGGTTCACCGCGGTGTCGGAGATGAACCCCAGGAAGTGGACGGGGCCGTCGTAATTGGAGCGGATCCCCTTCACCGCGCCGGTGAAGGCGCTTTCGATGGCCGTGCCCTCGTGCAGGGCGGTCGACAGGTACAGGGAGTGGCTTTTTCCCGTCTTGTTCAGCAGGGCTTCCAGTGCGCGGTAGTTGTCGCCGCGCACCTTGTGGGCCATGCCGAAGGTGAAGACGGAGATATCCGTCGGCGTAAAATCGTCCACGTCGAACAGGACGCCCGGGCACCAGCTTTCCACCACGTCCGGGCAAATGGGTTTCAGGCGGTTGGCCAACTCCACATTGCCCACGTAGACGATGTCGGATTCCGCGATCAACTTGTGCTCGATGGGGGTGTCATCATAGGCGTGCAGGAACAGACGCAGGGACTGGGTGGCGGGACGGTCGTCCAGGAAGCGCTCCAGGTCCCGGGCATGGGCCTTGGTGAACTCGCTGATCTTGATCGACAGCAAGGGGCGGCTCATGCGCGCCACCGATGGGTCGAACAGGGACAGGTGGGGAACGGCCAGTTCCTCGGCGAGCGCCTGATTGAACTTGGCGATGCCGCAGGACAGCGGATTCAAGTGATAGCCGACGATGCAATCCATGGGAAGAGTCCGGTTCGTCCGTGTCGTGGAAATGGGGAAACAGTCGGGCGGGTTTTCCCGCCCGGACCGGTTACAGGACGGGCTTGGCCTTTTCGTAGACCAGCACGCGACCGACGTTGCGCCAATCCATCTTGGCTTCCAGATCCGGACGGCGCTTGAAGCCCTGTAGGTTGAACATCAGGCGCAGCATATCCTTGTTCATGCAGTTGATATGCGTCGGATCCACATGGAATTCCGTGGTCACGTCGAACAGGGACCGAGGCTCCGGATGGAAGCGGGTGGTGACGTAGATGTATTTGTTGGAAATTCGGCAGAGGTTCTCCACGGCCTTTTGAACCTGCAGCACGGTCAGGTGCTCGAACACCTCGCGGCAGATGATCAGGTCGTAGGCGTTCGCGGGCAGGTCGATGTCGATGATGGAGCCGATCTTGATCTTGTCGGCCACTTCCTTGGGAGCGATGTCCTTCGACGCCTGGGAGAAATCGACGCCATCGGCATCCACGCCCACTTCCTGGAGCAAGTACATCAAGGCACCAGGGCCGCAGCCCATGTCGATGGCCTTGGTGGGCTTGAAGGTGTCCGCGATCAGCCGTGGGTTTTTTCCTTCGATGGGGCGTCGTGCCTCGACAGTGTAGCTGTTGTTTTCGGCTCTCCAGGTATCGTTGAAGTACTCTTCCGAGTAATCGTCCGCGTTGGTTTGTTCCTGAGTCAACAGGAACGTCTCGAAATCCTCGAGGTCGCCGGGCATTCCGGAGTTGCGGAGGAAGGATTTCAGCAGGTCCGAGGAGCTGTCCAGGACCGTATCCAAATAGACGATCTCAATCCCGAACTCCTGGCATGCGGCGACCTCGCCCGCGGGAAGGCCTCGGCTTTCCCAATCCTTGCCCTTCACGTAATATTTAGGCTTGAGGTGGCGCAGGACATCCTCGGTCGTTTTTCCGTTGATGTGCGTATAGGTCACGGGCTTTAGGGCGTCGATGACCTGGGCGCGCTTTTCCTGCGCCAGGAACGGGGGGTGCTTGCTTTTTACATAACCATCGCCCGTGATGCTCACCAGCAACGGAACACCGAGTTTCGCGGCCTCCGTGAAATAAGCCGTATGGCCGTGATGCAAGGGGTCGAATCCGCCATCAACCATGGCGACGCCTCCCTGATACCCAGGTAGGTCCTCGAAATTCAAAAGCATGCGACGCATCCGAAACTGTGGTATGAGCCGGTCCTTATAACGGAATGTCTTGGGTCCCGCCACACACTTAAGCGGTGGGGTTCTAATCTTTCGTCATGGCGGAATCCGATCCTCTCGATCGGAAACCTTTGTATTTGGTGGGTGGCGTGATGGGGACGATGGGCCGGATGGAACGCGCGATCAGAACGTCATTGGTCCGTCTGGCCTTGACCCGCGCGGCTCCCGACGAGGCCCTGGCCGTCGCGCGGCGTGGTCTGGATGCCGCCCTGAGCAAGAAGGTCCGACCGCGGCGTCTGTGGGAGCACCTGACCGAAACCCTCCGCCAGGGTCTGCTTGCCTCGCCCCCCGAGCGTCGGGCCGCGCTGCTGGCGGGCGCGGTGGAGGAGGCCGTACCCGGCTTCGAAGGGGACCGGGAGAGCCTTTACAGTCTTTACCGGCGGCTCGTTGACTTGGGCACGGCTCCCACGTCCCTGGAGCCCGCGCCCACCCAGTTCGAGGTGAGGGCTGGGGCGGGGGACACCCTGGTCGTTGGTCCTTGGACCATGGAAGTCGGTTTTGAATTGCTATACTGGATCCCGTTTCTGCGCGCCAAGCTGGCGGAATCTGGTCCGGGCACCGATCGGATCACCGCCGTTGGGCGGGGCATCGCCCCCAGCTGGTACGAAGGGATCGCCGACAATACCGTCGACATCCTTGATCATTGGACTCCAGAAACCTTTCGGGACCGTGTGGAAGCCCAGGTCCGAAACGGCGGTCTGCGGAAGCCCTTCGGCATGGGAGACTTGGAACGGGATCTTTTGACCGATATTCTGGGATCCCCACCGGAGGATGGGACCTATGAGCTGATCGCCCCACCCACCCTATTCGCCCGTTTTCGGAATGTCTGGGGAAGCCGTATCGCCGGTCCCGGGGTTATCGAACACCTTCGGTTCGCGTCGGTAACCCCCCCCCCGCCGCCAGTTGGTCTGCCATCGGAGCCCTTTTTGACGGCGAAACTCTACTTTTCCGAAGCGTTCCCGGACACGGAGCGGAATCGGGCTTTCCTGCGGGATGTCCTGGATGGCGCGCGGAGCGAAATGCCTGTTGTGCTCCTCGGTCTGCCCGACCGGTTGGACGATCACCAGTCCTTCCGCCTTGATGCTCCCGGTCTCATCGATGGGACTGTTTTCTATGGCAGCAAGGGAAATCTGGAGGTTCAAACCGCCATTGTGGGGGCGTCCCGAGGGTTGATCTCCGTCTACGGCGGTTTCACCTATCTGGGGGGGCTATTGGGAAAGCCGGGACTGGCATTGGTGGATGATGCCTCCGAAGTCAATCCGGTCCATTTTGCCGTGGAGCATGCCATGCTTTCGGCCCTTGGGGCCCCCGGCCGGATCCTGCTTCCACCCGGCACCGGGGGTGGGGGCGTGGCCGGGGCCTTCGCGGTTGGGGTCAAAGAGTGACGAAGAGGAAGCGCGGGGTCCCAAGGAACGGTGGGAGGGGTTGAACGGCTTCCCCTTTCGTGGAAATCCCAAAAGACGTCGTGTTTGATATGTGGGACAACCGCTCCGCTGGCGAGTCCATGGTCCCTGCTGGTGGGCGTGACGGTAATAATGGATCTTCTTCGTTCTGGACGAAGAAAGCAACTAGGGTAGGATACGTGATGCTGACCTCCGCTCGGATTCTTTCTCTTATCGAAGAGAAAAGAAGTTCCCAACAGTACAGGAATTATCTGACTGTCCGTGACGCGGTTCTGAAGATGCGGGAGGTACCGCTGGAGCGCATTCCGGAAACCGCGCTCCCCAGCGCCTATTGGACAGAAGAACTGTCACGTTTTCTGTATATGTTCGACGCGTCGCCCCTTGTCATCGATCAATTGCGTCACCACACCTATCATATTACGGGTATCCAGGTTTATGGCTATCGGACGGGCGCCAGTTCCGCGCCCCTATTCGCCGAGAAACTGGAAGCCTTGAAGCGATTGGATGAGACGGGTTTGTTCGTTCCCGAGGCGGAGAACCTGGGGGGCTTTGGCCATTTAATCGATGGCCAACTCGTCAATATTGATACGCTGAAATATTATGAATCGATGGTCGCGATGGGGCGTGGTGGCGCGCTGGAGGCTTTTGGTGGTGAGATGCGCCGGACGGTCATGGAGATCGGTTCGGGATGGGGCGGTCTGGCCCATGTGTTCAAGAGGCTGTTCCCCAACACGACTTACATTTGCGTCGATCTGGCCGAATTGTTCCTGTTTTCAGCCACCTATCTGATGTCCGTGTTCCCCGAGGCGAAGGTTGCCTTCCTGGACGCGGACGGCAATGGGGTGGAAGGGGCTTGGTCGGATTACGACTTCATCTTCGTGCCCAATACACTAGCGCATGAGATCAAGGGGGAGTCCCTGGACCTGTGCATGAACACGGTGTCCTTCCAGGAGATGACCACGGCGCAAGTGACGGAGTATGTCGCCCTTGCCGACCGACTGGGTGCCCCCCTTCTGTATAGTCTCAACAGGAAGCGGTCGGTCTATTCGACCGAACTGACCGATGTGCACGAAATCATCGGCGAACGCTACGATACCACCGAAATTCCAATGCTGCCCGTTCCCTATACGAAGATGATGGATAGTCTTCGTAAGAAGGAAAAGGTGAAAGAAAAGAAGGAAAAGGGTGATAAGAAAGAAAAGGTAAAGTTTGAAGTTGATAAGGGCGGTCTCTCTCTGGAAAAATCCGCTATCTCCGCCGCTAAAGCCGAAAAGGAAAGCATGAACTATAAGCACGTTGTCGGTCGACGCAAAATTGTAAGCTGAGAATGGATTGGGTCAAGAATAGAGGAGACTCTGGTCGGATCGAATCCATTCGCGATGAATTTGCCGCCGTTCGGGGCGAGCGGCTTTCCGAGTACGAGAGATGCTCGGCTTCGCCGCTCGACGGCCGAGGGAGCTGAACTTGGATGGCAAGATGGGCGCGGCCCGTGGGCGAGCGTTCAGGGGATCGCTTGGCCTCGGCACGATGGCTCCCGGGACAGGACTTGGGAAACCAAGGTGGGACACCGATTGACCCGTGCAGTCCGAAGAAGGACGCAAGAACCTGCCCCCGCCAAGGCAGGAACACCCCTGCTCGGACGTCATGGAGGCAAGGCGTATGGGCGAGAAGGCGCTTAGCACGGTCTTCCGGAGAGCCTAAATCCCCGGGATTTCCATGGTGAATAGCCTGGACCTGGACTCTGGTCCCGGATCCGGGACCCGAACGGAGTGTGCTGGGCGGTCGCGCGCGGGCGTGAATGGTGAACCCGGATGCCGGGTTATACCAAGGTGCATGGGTCGAAACCCAAGCCCCTTGTATCACGTTCAAACGCCATACGGGCTTAACGCGCCATGGGGCGCGGGGCCGGTCAGCCGCTTCCAGCCCGCGATGAGTCACGCTCATCGCGGGCTGGTATTAGCCGGATTGGGGTTCCGTCTCCCTCACCCGCGCGAGACTATCACAAACCTCGCGAACGGCGCCCCGTCCCCCAAGCCATTGGGTCACGTAGCGAGCATATTCCATCACGTCGGGATGACCATCCCGGACGACAATGGGCAGGCCTACGGCGCGCAGGCAATCCAAGTCATTAATGTCATTGCCCACGTAGGCCACGGCTTCCAGGCCGATGTTTCGTTCGGCGCAGAGGGTCTTCAGGGCGGGCAACTTGTTCTCGACCCCCTGGGTCGCTTGAATCTTGAGCTTGGCGGCCCGGGCGGCCACCACCGGATTGACCTCGGTGGAAAGGATCATGCATTCGATGCCGGTCTTGGTGACGCGGCGCAGCCCATATCCATCCAGGCGCGAGCAGGTGACCGCTTCGCGGCCATCCTCGAACACATGGACGGTATTGGCGGTAAAGACACCATCGAAATCGAAGACCAAAAGCCGCAGCCCTCGGATCCGGGCAATCAGGTCCGGATCCGAGGGTGGCGTGACGGGAGTCAGAACCGTCATGGACCGATCAGGACTTCGCCAGATCGACCGGGGCGGTCTCGCCAACGAGTTCGAAGGTCAGGTCTCCGTCCTTCTTCACCGCCGCATTGATGGTCTTGCCCAGGAAGTCCTCGAAGTAGTAGGGGGGCACGCCATCATTGGGCACTTTGAAGGTGATATCCTCGGCGGTCAGGACATGACCCGCCGGCAGGTCCCGGTTGGCCACCAGCTTCTTGGCCATCTTGAACAGCGGCTTCTTCTCACTTTCGAAGCACCGCTTGACGCCATCGCCGATGGCGATGCGGGTGCGCTCCAAGTCACGGACGACCTTCTTCAGGCCAGGGGGTTCAAGAGAGAAGGCCTGGTCCGTCCCCTTCCAGGCGCGGTTCAGGGTGAAGTGCTTTTCGAAAACCCGCGCGCCGAACATGTAGCCGACGATGGGCATGGCCACGCCGCTGTCGTGACTGGAGAAACCGATCACGATGTCCGGGAAGGCGTTGAAATAGGTCTCGATGACCTTCAGGTTCAACTCCTCGTGCTCGGGCGGATAGCCGGAGGTGCACTGCATGATGCAGAGGTTTTGGTTGATCGGCATGATGGCGTCATAAGCACGCTGGGCATCGGCCATGGTGCCGCCACCGGTGGACACGATCATTGGCTTGCCGAAGCTGGCCACATATTTCAACAGCGGCGTGTTGGTCAGGTCGCCCGAGGCGATCTTGTAGCCGGAGATGTCGATGTCTTCCAGGAAGTCCGCGGATGGGTGATCGAAGGCGGTGGAGAAAAACAGGACGCCCAGTTCCTCGGCGTACTTCTTCAGCTCCAGATACTCGTCCCGTCCGAATTCCAGGAACTCGCGGTGCGCGCCGTAGGTGGGGGCGTAGGCGTTCTCGGAGTTGTAAGGGCTATTGTACATTTCCTCGGTGAAGAGAGCGCGGTTGTCGCGCTTCTGCAGCTTCACCGCATCGGCGCCCACTTCGGCCGCGGCCTTGAACAAGGCCTTGCACTTTTCCAGATCGCCCTGGTGGTTGTGGCCGATTTCGGCGATCACGTAACTGGGGCTGTCCTGGGTGACAACCTTATTGCCAATCTTGAACTCACGCGCCATGGATCGAAACCTTCTACCTTATCCGTGTCGGTCCCATCATCGGGACTTTGACTCGCACATCCCGCCACCGGGATGATGCCTCTTGTGGCCCGCCACCGGGACGATGCCTCCGCGAAAGGGTGATCGCCCAATCCGCCCGAACAGTACGTTTTTGCCTTGCCTGGGTTCAGCCCGCGTACCGCTTCGGAAAGTGATCCTGTACGACCGCTCGAAATGGGTGAACCGGAGAGGATGGTCCGGTTCGTGGTCGCGGGACGCGCTTTCCGTCGATCAACCGTTCTCCCCATATCCAGGATGGTAGACGCCATCCTCGGTACCTTGGCGGACGGTGTTCGGAATGCTGTTGTCGTGTTCCCTCGTATCCGAATGCATGCGCCTTCTATGGACAACCGGTCGGTAAAGGTCAAGCGGGGATTCCCCATGGAAGAAGTGTTTTATCCCATGGTCACATCGCGCGAGAATGTCGATGTCCCCTCATCCCCCGTATAGGGCGAAGCGAAACCGTCGTCCCCAAAGGAGTTTTCCGAGCCCGCCGTGGAGGTTGGCCAGGTGTCCCGCGGCCCGATGTCCCCCCAGGGGGAGGGTCAGCAGCCAACCCAAGCCATGAACCGCGACCTGGGCGGCTCCCACGGCCATCCACTTGAGAACTTCTCCTCCGTTGTGCCGCCCCAGGCGGGTACAGGCCAAGACCCGGATCTGGCCATCCCGAAAGCGGCGCTTGCGCAGGTAGGCGAGCGTGCAACGGTCCGCGGGGACGGACTCGGACACCAGGGCGTCCGCCGCCCAGGCCAGGCGCGCGCCCTGTGTCACCAGTCGACGCAACAGCACGCTGTCCTCGCCCCCCACCTTGCCCAGGTCGACGTCGAAAGGGAGGGAGGGGAGGGGGGCGGTTTCCCGGTCGAACAGGCTGTTCTGGGTTCCCATCGAAGCCACCAATGGGGTGATGTCCTCGCCGGTCTCGAGGCCCAGGACCCGGGAGAAATAGGCCATGAAGAGAGGCCGGAGCGGGTCGTCCTCGGCGCAGTGGAGGTTGGGGGTGACCGGTCCGAAGACCGCTCCGGCGCGACTGTCTCGCGCGGTCTTCCACAGGGCGGCGAGCCAGCCATGGATCGGGCATTGGTCATCGTCCAGGAACACCAGATAGCGCCCCCGGGCCATGGCCACCGCGGTATTGCGGGCATGGCTGATGCCTGGACGGGGCTCATGGAAGGCGTGGAGGATTGGCCCGGTCCACCCCTCCTTGACGGCGTCCAGGACGGGTCGGGCGGAGGCGTCCGGATCGTTGTCCACGACCAGGATTTCCACATGGGTGAAATCCACATCCCTCTGTTCGGCGCAGGCCCGCAAGGCGCGGCGCAACAAGTCCGGGCGTTTGTAAGTGGGGATGAGGATGCTAACCTCGATCTCCGTGGGCGGAATCGCTCGAGGCGGAACGACCTTGGGTCCGTCGATGTGCGGTGTCATTGGGGCGTGGAGTCCTCGCCAAGAATGCTGAACCATGTCTTCGCGACCTCCATGGCCGGTTTGCCCGCCACGTCGAAGTCATCGACATTCGGAATTTGGTCAACGCCCTTGTAAGGTTCCGGATCCCAGTCCCAAAAGAATATTCCCTCCAGCCAGTCGGCCCGCACTTCGGTCATGGCGGTGAAGACGGCCTCGTAAAGCAGGGCCTGTTCGGCCAGATCGACGGTCACCTCCCGGGCGCTGTCCCCCAGGCCGGTGCCTCCCCCATCGATGGAGCGGTAGCCGATTTCCGTGAACAGGATTTTCTTGTCCTCATGGATCGACAAGCGGCGCATGGCCTCGGTGATGGGGAGGCCGCTCCAGACCTCGGCGGTGACGCTGTTGGTGGGATCCCGGTTCCATCCCGCTACCGCTTCCGCCAGAGTCGGGTCGTTGCCCTTGGTGATGGGGGCGTACATGTCCACGCCGATGTAGTCCAGGGCGTCCCAGAAGGGCACCTGCAATTCCTCTCCCCAGTTGGCCGAATAGGTCAGCTTGCCCGGGTAAACGGCCCGCACGGCGGCGATCACCTTCAACCAGCGGTCCCGGTTGGCGGGCCGGGTCAAACCCACCAACTCTCCGGTCAGGGACATCAACTCCACCCCTTCCTCCGCGGCCATGGTTGCGTAGTGGACCATCACCGTTTCGAAATCGGCGAAGAAGGTATCCAGTTCATCGGGTACAATGAGCTGGTGGGGGCCGAAATCCTCCAGATGGACTTGGGGCTTGAGCATCACGATCAGACCGAGGTCCTTGGCCTTTCGGATCATCGTACGGACATTTTCGTCCGTTTCCGTCTGCTGGTTCCGGAAGATGCGGGAGGCGTGGATGTCCTTGATGTATTGGGTGGGCACTATGGCCACGGCGTTGGCATTGCTTTCGGCCAATTCCGTCAAGGCGGTGATCGCCTTGTCTGAGCCGAAGATCCCCTTCCACCAGGATCCCATATTGAACCCCATGTATCGGGGCGCGAAAGGGCCGGGGGGGTTGGTCGTGCCAGGAATGGGGGCGAGGCGGGCCAGATCCTTCTCGATGGTTTGGTGGGCCTCGTCCTTGTTGACCACCATGCCCCAGGTGATCTGGCCCCGGGCCGGAATGATCCCGGTCCCGGCCTCGGGCTGGACGCGAAGGGACCCGGGACGCGCGCCCTCGCTCACCATGGCGCCCCAGCTTCTCGAAACGGTCCATCCCTTGGGTAGGTAGAGGGTCAAGGACCAATTCGCGGCGCCGTCCTTGCCCGGCGCCGTGACGGTCACCTCGCCCCAATACCCATTGCCCCATTGCTCCTTCATCTCGAATTCGGCGAGGACTTGGGGGTTGGGTCCAAAGAGCGGAAGGGCGTCGAGGAGGGCCGCGTCCATCGGTGTCGTTTCCCTAGAGTAATCCGAGATCACGTTGGACCGCGTCGTGCTAAAAGGACGCCTTTGGCGTGACGCGGACCAACTTGGCCTCGACGATACTCCAAAGTCTATATTAACGAGAGTGAAACTGGGCCAGCATGACCCAAGCTGATCAAGTTTCACTCTTGTTCAGGTGCTGTCGCCCGCGCGGTTGAGCACCGCGCCCACCAGCCTGGAGCGCAGGCCACGCAGGACGCGCAGGGATCCGGTGACCTGGGCCTGGCGGGTCCGGCCCGTGTCGAGCACCATCAGGATCTTGTCGCTGATCCCCGCCCAGGCGGTGGCGTCGGCGCTTTCCAAAAGACCCGGGCTGTCGATCAACACGGCGTCGTATTTCTCGCGCAGGGCCTGAGCTAGTCCGCGCATCTGCAGGTCATGTAGGCGCATGGTCGCCCCCTGCATGGGACCCATGGGCAAGAGGTGAAGGGGCGAGGTGGGATCTTTCTGGATCGCCCGCTCCAAATCGGCGCCATCACGGACCATGTCCACCAGTCCGAAGTCATTGGCGCACCCCGTGGCCCGGTGCAGGGTGGGCGTCGTCCTGTCACCGTCGACCACGAGTGTCCGCAATCCGGCTTCCAGGGCCAGCGCGCGACCGATGGAGACGGCCATGGTGGTCTTGCCCTCGCCGCTGTCCGGCGCGGTCACCAGGATGATCCCTGGCTTTTCCGAACTGTCCGGCGGCGCGAGGGAAAGGTGCAGGGCGCGGATGGAGTCGCTGAAGGGAGAGGTCGGCTTGTCGACGATATACAGCTGGGGAGGCAGGGCGGCCACTTGTTCCGCGGACAGGCGCGGTGTCAGGGTCAAGACCGGCGCGCGGAGCCAGGCCTCCGCCTGTTCCAGGGTCATCAGGCGGGTATCGGTCTGCTCCATCCACAGCACCAGGAGGAGGGCGACGAACAGCGCCGCCATGCCTCCTCCGGCGACGATCATTTTGCGCTTGGGCGCGGCCCGGACTTCCGGGGGGATGGCCGATGAGACCACCCTGCCGTCGGCCCGTTCCGTCCCCCGGACCTCCTGAACCTGGGCCAGCCGGTTCAGGAAATCCTCCAGGATGCGCCGCGCGGAATCCGCGTCCCGTTCCATGGCCCGCAGGTCCACCTGGGCGTCGCTTAGCTGTCTTTCCTCGCCCTTTAGGGTGGCCAAGGCGGCCTCCAGAGAGGAAACCCGCGCCTGGAGACTTTCCACGGAGAGCCGCAATTCGGCGCGGATGGAGCGGGTTTCGTTCCGCATCTGCTCCGTCAGGGCGCGGACCACGTCCTGGGCCGCCGTGATGGCCCGGTGGCCGGGTTGGTATCGGGCCATGGCCGCGGCCAGATTGGCCATGGCCATGGCTTTCTGCTGACGCAGGGCGCCCATGATTTCCGTGTTGGCCGCGGCGGTGGGGATGTCGGCGTCGGCGCTGGAAAGAACCCGCTCGATTTCCGTGAACTGCGCCTTGATGGAGGCGAGGTCGGCCCGGGCCTCCGTCAGGCTTTGGTTCAGGGTGGCGATCTGGTCGCTGACCGCTTGCAGACCGGCCCCTTCCACCAATCCTGCGCTGCTTCGGAAGGCAGCCACCTTCTCCTCCCGGGCCGTGACGTTCTTGCGCAATTCAGTGATGCGCTCCGACAGGGCCGCGATCAGGGTTTCGTTTTCCTGGATCTTTTCGTCCACCTGTCGTTCCAGGTAGGCATGGACCGCGGCATTGGCGATATCCGCGGCCTCTTGTGGGGTGGAGGCGGTGGCCGATACATCGATGATCTTGGACCGGCCAACGGGGGAGACAAAAAGGCCGCCCCGCAGATTTTCCGTCACCCGGGTCATCATGGTTTCCCGCGTGGCGACACCGGTGGCCTTGGGGTCGGGCTTCCAGCCGAGTTCCGGGTTTAGTTTGGGGTCGTAGAGCAGTCCCATGTTTTCGATAACCCGCTCGGTCACGGCACGGGAGCGGATGATCTGGGTTTCGCTTTCGAGAAGAATATCATTGCCGAAGGGGTTGCTGTCGCCGCCTCCCTGGTCCAGCAGGGTTCGCCCTTCGTCGCGGACCAGGACCGAGGCGATGGCGATGTATTTTGATGGCAGGGTCAAGGAATAGGCGGCGGAAGCGAGCACGCCCACCGTGACGACGGCCAGGATGAGCCAGCGGTTACGGATCAGGGCCTGTAGGGCGGCCTTGATGTCGGTCATCAGATCGTGGCCGCCCGGACCCCCATGGGGGCCGTCCCCCATCGGGCCATAGCCCAGTTGGGTCGTGGACATGGCCGAGGATTGGGATATGGCGGGTAAGGGAGAGATCACGACCGCGCGCTCCACGGCAAGTCGGTGGAACAACTGGTCTTGGGAGTCCAGATGGGGCGGCGATCGGCACGGTGCGTCGTCATGGATCCCGTTATTTCCCTGGAATTCTTTGGTACGCTTCCGACATCTTAGCGTATGACGTCGCGGCATGCACGGCCAAGGATGGCTTTTCACCTTGCCATCCAATTGAGATAGCATGATTCTGTCGCCGGACAAATGGATCGATACTCCCTTCCCCGTGGCCAAGGTGGCCCCTTCGTCAAGGCCTGGAGAGGGGGTGAATGTCAACGCTGACCCGGGGTTCCACCCCGCGGGAGTCTCCTGACCATGAACGCACCAGCGCGGGGATCGGATGATGGGCTGGAAGAGACCGGCGGGGCCAAAGGGCAGGCCTCGGCCAATGGGTCTCCCTCCAGAGGGGGCATAACCGAGGATCGGATCCCCTACGCGCCGGAACACCCCACCGGGGACGGGGCCAAGGGGTCCGGCGCGGGCGCGCAACGGCGGCACGAACGGGTCACCGCCCCCCTGGATATCATTTTCCAGCGGAAGATCTATAAGGCCAAGGACTGGTCCATGACCGGTTTCGCCCTCGAGCCGGATGCGTTCGACCTGCCCGTGGGCCAGCGCTTCCGGTTCCACGCCCGTTTCCACCTGCGGGGCGCCCAGATGGCCGCCGAATTCCAGGCGGAAGTCGCCCGCCGTACCAGCGAGCGGACGGGATGCCGGTTCGTTGAGACGACCCCCGACCAGATCCAGGTTCTGCGCATGCTGCTCGCCGCCTATCGATCGGGTCGGGTGCCCGCGTGGGAAGCCATGATGGCCATGGACGAGGACGGTCCTCTGAGGGGGGCCCCCCGCCGGGCCGTGACCCCCACGGGCGAGGATCGGTTCGAGGACGCCGACGCGGGCGAGCAGCGCGCCGGAGGGCGCCTGTCCTGGCGTCCCTCTGTTCGAATGATCTATGGAATCCTTGCCATCGTGGCGTTGGTGGCGGTCACCCTGGTCGGAATCACCCGCCTGTCCCATGACCTGGAAAGCGCCTTCGCCGCGGTGTCCCTGCCCGGGGGGCAAACCCTGGCCGCGGATCGGGAGGGCATCGTCGCCGAGGTTCTGGCCGCGCCCGGTGATCTCGTCGGCGCGCGGACCCTGGTCTTGCGGCTGACACCCACGGGCGCGGAAGCGAGTGACCCGGTACCGGTTCTGAGCCCCTGTGCCTGTTCGGTGCTTTCCCTGGCCGTTTCCCCCGGGGATAGGGTGGCGCTGGGGGATCCCCTGATGTCCCTGGGGCCGATCAATGGCGCCAAGGACGGCCTTTTCGTCGAAGCCCTGTTCCCCATGGAGGATCTGGAGGACCTGCCGTCTGGAACCCAATTGGAGGTACGGTTGGCTGGGACGAACCGTCTGGTCCCTGGTCGGGTGGTCACGCTCGAGGCGTCCCTCTCGGCCCTGCCCGCCGTCCTGGTGGAGCGGGGAGGGTTGGGGGTCGTGCAGGTGCGCCTAGACCAGGCGCCGGAGGGTTTATACAACGGCCAGCCGGCCCGGGTCCGACTGCGCCGGTCGCCCCTGGTGCTCTTGGGGCTGTGACCGTTTGGTCTTCGCGGCATCGTTCGCGAAATCGGTATCCGCGGCCACGAGCGATGCTCCATCGCGTCCGAAGCCACACCGGGGAAAGGGAAGGGAATTTGGAAGCAGGATCCAGCGGCATGGTGTCGGAGGTGGGAGAGCCAGGGGCGGGAGAACAGCAACGGCGGCGCTTCCTAGGTTTGGATTTTAATCCCTTGACACTGGACGAGGCCTTGGAGGTTTGCGTGGCCCGGGCGGGGGCCAAGGCGCCTTTCGTCTATGTGGTGACGCCCAACGCCGACCATGTCCAGCGCCTCCATCGTTCGGGGGAGGCCATTTGGGCCCTCTATCGGGGGGCATGGCTTTGTCTGAATGACAGCAAGATCATTGGGCTACTGGCCCGCTTGCGGGGCTTAACCTTGCCCGCCGTGCCCGGATCCGATTTGACCGAGCAGTTGTTCATGCGCGGCCATGTGAAACCCGATGATCCGGTCACCCTGATTGGCGGGACGAAGGCCATCGCCGAAACCCTGCGGAGCCGCTTCGGCCTGACCCGCCTGACCCATCATGACCCGCCCATGGGCTTTATCAAGGATCCGGCGGAGGTGGAGACATGCGTGCGGTTGATCCTGGAGACCCCCGCCGCCTTCGTCTTCCTGGCCGTGGGTTCGCCCCGTCAGGAAATCGTGGCCGATGCCGTCACGCGGACCGGACAGGGAGAGGGTGTCGGGTTTTGCATTGGAGCCAGTTTTGAGTTCCTCACCGGGATAAAGGCCCGGGCACCCAAGTGGATGCGGGTGATGAGTTTGGAGTGGTTTCACCGTCTGCTCAGCGAACCTCGGCGCATGTGGCGACGCTATCTGTTAGATTCACCGAGAATTTTTCTGGTTTTCCTGAAGACGGAAATCCTCGGGAAGTAGGGCGCCATTTCCGTATCGAGGCTGAGTGCGGGATGCCCACGTCGGCCTTAGCTTTGATGGAGACATCCGTGGCGCGGCGTCACTGTGTCTTGGCGCCTTGGCTTTCCATGGCTTCCAAGCTTTGCTTGGCCAGGGGATGCCCATTGGCGGCGGCGACGTTGAGCCAATGGAGGGCCTGCTCTTTGTCCGGCATAACCCCAATTCCTTTGAGGTACATGACCCCTAGATTGTTCTGGGCGCTGACGAATCCCTTGCGCGCGGCCCGTTCGGTCAGTTGGAACGCCCGTTGGGGGTCGCGGGGAACGCCCTGTCCAGCGGCGTAGAGAACCGCGAGGTTGTACAGGGCCAGGGGATCGTCTTTCTCGGCCAGGGGTTCGAGAAGTTGGGCGGCCAGAGTGAAATTCCCGGCCTGAGCCGCCGCGGTGGCCGCGGTCATGGGATCCCGATTGGCCGGGGTCGCGGGCGGGTTCACCCTTGCGGGCGGCGGTGCGGTGGCGGGGGCTGTCGCGGGCGCGGGTGCCGGATCCACCCTGACCGCGGGGGGAGCCGTCACGACAGGGAGAGGCGCGGGAGCCGGTTCCAGCGCGGCTGCCGGACGAGGAGACGGCGGGGCCGCCTGGGCCTCGGGCGACGGTCCTGGTTCGGGTCTTTTATCCATGGTCGGGGGAATGCTCAATTCCTGACGGGTCAGGGACCCCGTTTCCCGATCCTTGGTCGCGGCGGCTTGCTCCGGTTCGGTCCGATCCGTTTCCGGGGAAGGCCGGATGGTTTTGGTCGCCGAGGGACCTTCGAATAGCGTCGCCGCGGTGGAGGGAAGGAACTCCTTCGGCGACCGGGATTCAAGGACAGGTGCTCCCTCCGGTACGGGGGAGACCGTCGCGGTGTCGGAGGGTGGGGACACCGAGGCGGGCGCTGGAGGTGGTTCCGGATCCACCGCTTTGGCGGGCGTGGTGCTGGCGACGGGTGCTTCTGGCGCGCTCACCGGCTCGGCGGGGGGGGCTGGCGCGTTGAGGGGACGGTATCCCGTGGGGGGGACCGTCCGGTTCAAGGGGGATTGCCACGTCGTCCGGTCCGATGCCTTCAAGGCGGACGCCGCGGCCCTTTGGGTGGGGTCGGTCACCGAAGTCGGCGCCGTCCCGTTGTCTCGCGGGGCGACGACGGGGGGTGGGGACGGGCTCGGAGGCCGCGGCGCGGTCGATGCCCCTGCTCCGGTCGAGGTCATGCCGATGGGATGGACCATGTTCGCGCAAGCCATGGGAACGACCGCGCAGGTCAGGCCAGCGGTGCCGGCGGCGGCGCAGAAGGCATGGGCCTGGGATGTGCTTTCCGCGGGAAGCAGGATCCGCCGTGTCTGGCCTTCGGTACAGTCGAGGGCCATCTGGCCGGGTGCCTTGAGGGAAAAGGCCCGCCACGCATTCAGCTGCGCGGATTCCGAGGGGAAGGGACCCAGTTGGGCCGCTGGTGTCGATCCGTCGGTCCGATTCTGGGCAAGGGCAACCCCCGCGGAGGTCACACAAGTCCCGACGCTCAGGCTCAAGGCCAACCGCAAGGCCAGTCCCAAGGCAAGCCGGGGACCAATCAAGGCGATCTGCTTGGAAACCTCAAGCACCGTTTTGCCTGAACAACTCATAGGAGAACGATCCCGAGAAGCCTTGGAAAAAGAGGATTTGGCGCAGCACCTGATCCATCAGGCGACCGGCCTGGGCCAGCTTGGAGGGCGGCACGTAGACGATGGCGTTGTCCGGCAGGGTGATGTCCTCCTCCAACGCCAGATTGGTCAGAACATTGGACAGGTTGACCCGTCGGAGATGGGGCTGACCCTGGTCGTCCACGTAGAGTACCCGCACATTGGTCAGGTTGCCCGTCGTTTCGATGCCTCCGGCCCGGGCGATGCTCATCAAAACGGTTTGGGGACGGTTGGTTTCCACCATGCCAGGGTTCCGGACCTCGCCGAACACGAAAAGGCGGTCGCCGCCGGTCTGCTTGGGCAGGATGCTGACGTCGATGTTCAGACCCGATCTGGCGTAGGCGGTGCTCACCTCCTCCGTCAGCTTGTCCAAGGTCTTGTCCGTGGCTTGGATGGGCGACAAGTAGGGGAGCGCCAACATACCGTCGGAGGTGACGGGGACGACCTTTGCCCGGCCCTGGGTGATGGATTCAATGTCTTGGATAAACCGATCCTCGGGCAGGATCCAGCCTTCCAGGGATACGGACGGGTTACTATTCTGGAAAACCTCGCCGTACTTGGCGCGAACCGCGGCGTTCAGGGAGCGAACGTCCCGGCCCGCGGCCATCACTTCGCCCGTTTCCGGCAGGCTGATCCACCCGTCCGGGCGGACTTTCGCCGTGGTATTCAAGGCGGTATCGCCGGGGAAAGTGATCGCGACCTGATCCCCCACCTGCAGGTCATAGGTCTTCACCGTGGTGGGACGGGCGTGGAACAGGACTTCCAACTGGTCGCCGATGCGCGGCGTGTATTGGGCGCGGCCCCGTTGGAGACTCTTGACCAGGGTTTGGCGCATGACCTCCTTTTCCGCATCGGAGAATTCGGAGATATAGACGGGATCCTCTCCGGTTGTCTGGTCAAAGGTTGGGCCACCACAGGCCGATAACAGCACCATCAACCCCAGCAGGCCAAACAGCACAAGGCCAAGACCGAGTCGGTCATTTCGCGACCGGTTGTTTCGTGGAGACCGCTTTCCTTCGTCCCCAATCAAACGTCTCAAGGTCCGCATGCTTCCTCGGTTTTTCGCGGCGATGTGGTCGGGGCTGTCATCTCCTCGCGTCGCGTCACGCTTTCGTGTAGGTATCGTAAGGTATGGGGATTCGCGAAAAACACAACCGTTACCAAGACGTGACTCTCCCTTTGGAGCAAATGGGATGACCGGTCGTGGGGTGCTGGGCCGACTGCGCGACCTTATGGGGGACGGCGCGTCGGACCGGCGGTATTTGTTGGGTAAGGGAGGACTGGACCTGTCCGCCAGGGTTCTCGGCGTGGTCCTTGTTCTCGGCTGGTCGATCATGCTGACCCGCATCATGGGACCCACGGACTATGGCCGATATGTCTATGTCATGTCGGCGGTCTTCTTCTCCTCCCTGGTGGGGGGGCTTGGGATGCCGGTGGCGACGTCCTATTATATCCAGCGATATATCCGCACGCGGGGGTGGCGTATGGCGGGCTACCTCTGGACCGCCTTTTCCATCACCATTCTTGGGCCGAGCCTGACGACACTGGGCGTGTGGGCGGCGGTGCGCCTGTACGGTGGAACCATGTTTGATGGGTTCACCCTGGTTGGTGTGTTGGTGTTTGGCGTCGGTACGGCCGCGGTGACTCTGCTGACCTACGCCAATCGGGCTTTGGAGGAATCCACCTTCAGCGCCTTTTGCGAACAGGTCTGGCAAAAGATCGCCAGTTTTATTTTTATCGCGGGCGTCTTCCTGGTGGGGGCTTCCCTTTCACCGGAGGTCGCGCTGGCGGCATCCACCTTTGGGGCTTGGCTTGCCGCCCTTCCCCTTTTGCGGGTGGTCTGGCGCAAGGCCATGGCCGGGCGCCCCAGCGCGACCTCTCGACAGGTGAAGCGCCTGCTTCCCCTGTGGATGCGTCGGTCGATGATCATGATGATCACACCGCTCTATTTCATTGTCCTCTCTGAAACGGATGTATTGATGCTGGGGGCCATCACCACCCCGGCCATGGTCGCCATCTACCATGTGGCCCGTCGGGTGGCGATCTTGGTTCGATTCGTCCAGATCGCCGTGGTGGGCGTGGGCATGCACCGCTTTGCCGCGGCCCATATGGACCAGGATGGCAAACGGTTGCAGGACCTGCTGGATTCCATGACCCTGATCGCATTGGTGCCCGCGCTGATCGGATGGGTGAGCTTCCTGGTGCTCGGCCCCTTCCTGTTGAGCCTGTTCGGCCCGGAAATGAAGGCCGGATATGTCGCCTTGATGCTGCTTGCCACCGCGGGCGTCTATGACATCGCCATGGGACCGTCCACGGAGCTTTTAATGATGACCGGTCAGGAAAAGATCGTTGGCATGGTCAATATTGGTGCCGGAGTGTTGAATATCCTGGCCAATTTTCTGCTGATCCCGTCCCTCCAATTTGAGGGCGCGGCCCTCGCCACCCTGCTTTGTGTGCTTCTGTGGAAGGGAAGCTTGGCCTGGGTGGCTTGGCGTCGCCTGGGTGTCATTACGCCCGTCTTGTTGCGCCTTCCCATCCTGTTGAGCCAGTTTCGCGCGGCGAGGGGGTAAGCCATGGGGACGGCTTGGCAAGGCAATGGTTTGGGGCGGGGGGAAACCGAAAGAGAGTTTGCCCCCCGGCGGCGGGGCATTGGACGGGTCGACCCCCTCCGTCTTCTGGCCGATGCCACGCTTGTCCTGGGGCTTGCCTATACCATCTGCGGCGCCATGCCCTTCAGTGGGGGCCTTGGCGGGGACCAATCCCAGGGGAATGCGTTGCTCCGGCTGATTCCCATCAGTCTTTTCGCCATGGCGGTTCCTCTCCTGATCGTCCGCTGGCCCTTGGTGCGGGTGATGCTGACGCGGAATTGGGTGATGGTGGTCACGCTTGGTTGGTTGGTCCTATCCATCGGGTGGTCCGACCTGCCCGGTTTGAGTGTGCGCCGTGTCGGCTTTCTGATCGTCGGCTATTTGACGGCGTTGGGCGTGGCGGCCTGGGCCGACGACATCGAGCGGACGACCAAGATCATGGCGGCTCTTTTGACCATTGTCGTTCTCATCGACTTGGCCTCGGTTCCCCTGGTGCCTCACCTGGCCATGAGCGACGAAGGGGCTCGGGGCATGCATTCACAAAAAAACCAAGCCGGCGCGGTCTGTTTGCTGGCCATCATTGCTCTTTCCTTTTGTCTGCCCTCCATGCGTCGCCTTTTCGGGGTGGCCATGGTGGTCGGTCCGATGGTGCTGACCGTGGTCTTCCTGGTCCTGACCCGATCCAAAACCTCGATGGCCTTGGTGGGGCTTTACATGGTGTTTCTCCTGCCCCTTTGCGCCGGTTTGGCTTGGGAGCGGGGGAAGGGGGTCGTTCTGGTACTTTTCGCCGGGGTCGTGGTGTCCCTGTTTGTCCTGACCATTGGTGTCGAGGGCTGGACTCTGCCCGACGTGCTGACGCTGATTTTCGGGGATCCGACCTTCACGGGGCGGACCGATATCTGGGATTTTGCCTTCGACCAGATCGCCCAAAGGCCCGTCTTCGGAACCGGTTATGGCGCCTTCTGGGATGCGGGAGAGGCCCATGACTACCTTCGGCATGCCAATAACTGGTTGCGTTTCACACCCGTGGGCGTCATCAACCAAACCCACAATGGCTATATTGATCTGTGGGTCCAGGCGGGGCTTCCCGCCATGGTTGGGGGAGTCATGGTGATGGTCCGCCCCCTTGTGCTGGCGGGTCTCGGTTTGGCCCGGGACAGTTGGGGCCGCGCTCAGTGGATCGGCTATGCTCAGCTTTTCTGCCTGATGATGCTGTTTCTGGTCTACAACCTCATGGAAAGCGCCGTGCTCAGCCGGGTACACTTTTTCGGGTATATTATTTTCCTCTATGCGCTTTTCGCGGAGCGGTGGACCATGCCCGATATCGCCCTTTCGCGGCGGGCCCCTTCTCCGGGCTGGGGAGAGACCGGATGATCCCGCGTCCCCTGATGCGCCATCCACTGCCCCAATGGTTGATCCGTCTTGTCGCTGGCGCGCTGATGCTGGTCGCCCTGGTGGGCTCGCTTTCGCCGGGGTTGGGCCCATCGAATGCCTACGGCATCGACAAGATGGTTCATGTTCTTGGTTACGCGGTCCTGGCCTTTTCCCTGGGGGAAGTCCGGGGCATACGCTGGCCTCTGGCGCTGACCTTGGCCATCACCATGGGCGGTTTGACGGAAGGGCTGCAGACCGCGGTCCCGGAGCGGAGTGGGTCCTGGGCGGATTTCTTCGCGGGTGGACTGGGCGCCATTCTGGGGTTGGCCGGTCGGGCCGCCCTGTCCCACGCTCGGACCCAAGCCCGGAACGTCGCCGAGACCAAGGGTGTCTTGCCAGCGGGTGGGGCACCCGATCCGGTGCCCCACGATTCAGGAATGCAACCATGACCTTCGCCCGGCCCGATCTGTCCGTTCTGGTTTGCACCTATGACCGCACCGATCCCCTGAAGACCTGTCTGACCCATGTGCGGGACCAACGCGCCGTGGACGGCGGCCCGCTGGGCCTCGCCCTGGAGGTGATCGTCGTTGACAATGGACCGCTGGGCCATTCCCAGGCCATCGTCGAGGCGGTCTTCGCCGAAAGCGCCATCCCCGCCCGGCGGGTCGCCACCGCGCCGCCCAATATTTCCATCGCGCGGAATCGATGCCTGGCCGAGGCCCGGGCACCCCTGGTCCTGTTCCTGGACGATGACCAGAATTTGGCGCCCGATGCCATCGCCCAGGCCTTGGCGGTATTGGACGAGACCGGCGCGGACATCGTTCTAGGGCGGGTCAAGGCCGTGGACTTGGCGGGAACGCCCATCTCCAACCCTCTGCTCGGTGACATCTTCGGCCGCCGGTCGGCCCTGCCCCGGGGCGCGGCCTTGGCCGTCTACAGACCCCGTCGAACCCCTGGATTCACGCCTGGCACGGGCTTGAGTCTCTGGCGCGTGTCCCCTTGGCTGGAAGGCGCGGAACCCTTCGATCCTGCCTTTGGCGCCTGCGGCGGCGAGGATCTGGACCTGCTTATGCGCGTCGAGGCGGCGGGGGCTAAAATCCACTGGGCACCGGACTCCGTTGCCCTGGAAGGGGTGCCCGGAGATCGCATGACCGAACGCTATCTGATCACACGGGCTTATAGCGGCGCCCAGGTCTATGCCGCCGTCGCGGTGAAGAATACGCCGGAAACTCCGGGCCTCGCCCGGATCCTGGCGGTGAAGGGAGCGATCCAGGCCGCGGTCTGGGGATCGCTGGCCCTGCTTCTGACCGTCGGTCCCAAGGGGCCTCGCCTGAAGGCCCGGGTGAAGGTGGCGTTGGCGCTGGGCAAACTGTTCTGGCGGAAACGGATCCCGCTCTATCAGATGACCTTCGACGGGGAGAGCAAGGCATGACGACGGTTCTGGTCACCGGATCCGCGGGTTTCCTGGGAAGCACCGTCACCCGGACATTGGCGAAGCGGGAAGGCTGGACCATTCGCGCCGGATACCGAGCCGGTGGTCACCTCCCACCGGAGGGAGAGGGTATCCAGCCCGTTTCCGCGGATGTTCTGGACCGCGCCGCCTTGGCCAAGGCCTGCGAGGGTGTGGATGCGGTCGTGCATTGCGCCATCGGCGACCGGAAAGTCACCGTGGAGGGGACTCGGATCCTGCTTGCCGCGGCCAAGGCGGCGGGCGTGCGCCGGGTGGTTCATGTCAGCACCATCGCCGTTTATGGACCCGCCGAGGGCGATGTGACCGAAGAGGTTCCCCTTGTCGGTCCCGTGGGGGCGGACTATTCCGCCGTCAAATCCGCGGCCGAGGCTGTCTGCCGGGAGGCTGTGTCGAGCGGCCAGGACGTTGTCATTCTGCGCCCATCCATTATCTACGGACCCGGGAGTGACCTTGGAGTCACGGCGCTCGTGAAACGTCTGGCTTCGGGCCGCTGGGGCACCTTCGGTTCGGGGGGCATGGGTGTCTGTGCCCTAATCCATGCCCGGGACATGGCCGGGGCCTGCGCCGCGGCCGTAGAAAATGCCTTTGGACCCACGCCCGTGGCGCCGGGGAGTGTCTATACGATAGCCGGTCAGGATAGCCCCACGTGGAACGCCTATTTCACGGCCCTGAACACCGCCCTGGGCTTACCCCCTTTAAGGGAGATCTCGCCCCTGGCCCTGACCGTCCGTCTGGCCTTGGGTTTGCCCCTGAAGGCCTTGGGAAAGGTTCTCCCCAAGACTCGGGAAATGACGGGGCAGTTCCTGATGGGGGTTCCCGCCCTGTCGGAAATTGCCTTGTTCAAGCGCAAGGCCATCTACCGGCCCGACAAGGCGACGCGGGAATTGGGCTGGACTGGGACCATCGGCATGGAAGACGGACTCGCGGAGTCCGCGGTCTGGGTGAAGGACGCGGGCATCCTTCCCGCCCGGGCACGGTGGGGCATAGGAATAGCCTTCGTCGGGGGGGGCTTCGTCGCCGATCTGTATATGCAGACCCTGGGGGACCATCCGGAGCTGACTCTGGTGGGGGTCCATGACAGGGATCCAAAACGCCTGAAGGCATTCACCGAGCACCATGGCTTAAAGGCCTACGACAGTCTGGAATCCCTGCTGGTCGATCCGAAGGTGGCCATCGTCGTCAATCTGACCAATCCTCGAAACCATGTGGAGATCTCCCGGGCCGCCCTGGAGGCGGGCAAGCATGTCTATTCGGAAAAGCCCTTGGCCATGACCCTGGAGGAGGCCAAGGCGTTGGCTTCGCTGGCCCGGGACAAGGGGCTCCTTCTGGCCGCGGCGCCCTGTAACCACCTGTCGGAATCCATCCAGACCTTGGCCCAGGCCCTTGGTAAAGGCTGGCTGGGACGCGCCCTGTTGGTTCAGGCGGAAATGGACGATGGCATGATTCCGGCGCTCGATCACGGCCATTGGCGGAGCATCTCCGGTGCTCCCTGGCCCTCGCGCGATGAGTTCGAGGTGGGGTGCACCATGGAGCACGCGGGCTACCAGATTGGTCCGTTGATCCACTTGTTCGGCCCCGTGCGCAAGGTAACCTCCCTCAACGCCTGCCGCCTCCCCGACAAGGGCAAGGATGTCGGCGTTTCCGTGCTGTCACCGGACCTGTCCATCGGCTTGTTGGAATTCGATGATGGGGTGGTGGCACGCTTGACCAATAGTATTCTCGCGCCCCAGGACCGGTCCTTGCGGGTGGTGGGAGAGGCGGCCACGGCCTGGGTCCACGACGTTTGGGAATACGACGCGCCGGTCCGAATCGCGCCGGTGGGGGCCTCGGTCAAGCATAAGGTCGTTCGCAAGATCGAGAAGGCGCTGAACCGATGGGTCCCTGGCCTGATGCTCGGGCGCGCCCTGGCTTCGGTCCGTCCGGTGGTCGCGACCCGGCCCAAGGGTGGGGGGCACTTGATGGACTTCTCCCGGGGTATCGTGGCCCTGGCCGAACATCTGAACGGTGGTCCCAACCAGGTCCCCACGGACATGGCCCTGCATGTGACGGAAGTGGTCCTGGCCCTACAGATGCCCCCGGGCACGGCCATGCCCCTCACGATGA
The DNA here is from genome assembly GCA_021741145.1 of Rhodospirillum sp. Taxonomy (GTDB): domain Bacteria; phylum Pseudomonadota; class Alphaproteobacteria; order Rhodospirillales; family Rhodospirillaceae; genus Rhodospirillum. The sequence goes on from JAIOYK010000002.1 coordinate 125,755, forward strand.
CCACGACCGTGGATCGACAGCTTTCCAGGGGATGAAACGATGTGGAATATCATTCTAGAATGATATTCCACATCGTCTCCCGTTGGACCGGCGTTTCATCCGTGGAGACAGCCGGTCTTAGGTCCCTTGAGTCAGGCGGACCGCGTCCTGCTCGATGGCCCGGGCCTGGAGGGCATCAAGCAGGGCGTTGCGGACTGTAACGTCCAAATGTTCGTAGGACTGGATGGAAACGGCCACCTTGTCGGGGCTCAGGGCTTCGACGAAGGCCGCCCGACCCGCGTCGGTATGGACATCGCCGTACCAACTGCTGTGGTGCAACAGCGCGTCCGTGGGGGTTTGATCATCGACGCCCCCCAAGGCATTGGTCACATAAACCCCATATAGGGTGTATTCGGACAGGGTGGTGCTGGCGGCCAGGGCTTTCCACCAGGGTTTGCCGGTGACCGTTTCGACGCGGTCCATGGTGCCTTGGGCATGGCTCCGCCGCCAAGTGATCAAATCATTGATATAGTTATCCCCCCAGAAGGGATCCGTCGACGGGAGGTCAAGGAGTTTCGCGGTCTTTTCGTACCACTTTTGATGGGATGGCAAGTCGCCGCAGACGGCTTTTTCGTAATAGAGCCGCAGACGCCCGTCGGGTGTCTTGAAGCTGTCTTCGTTCACGGGACGGATGAACATGACATCACTGTCCACGAAGGCGATGGAGTCCGTTGGCGCCGCGATGGCCGCCCCAAACTTGACCAATTGTTGAAGGATCCAACCCCGCACGGGTATCCAGAGTCCGGGGTGGATGAACAGATCCTGGCGGGCCCGCAAGGGGTTGAGCCAAGTCGGAACCCTATGGAAGCGGGCGGGGATCACGTCTTCGGTCGAGGCCAATAGGGTTCGCGCGTGACAGGCCGTCCGGAAGAGCTCGATGTCGTCCGGAGGGACAATCACCATATGGAGAACCCCCGGACCCGCGTGGCGCTCCACGCTTTTGGAGAGGCGTTCGAAGAGGGGGAAGTCACCGCGATAGGACGGGGTGATCAGGGTGAGAGTCATGGATTGGTCGATCATCGGGGGTGTTCCAAATGGCCGTGGACCCACGATTCGGGTTCGGTTGGGGGCGTCAATAGGCCTGGGGATCACGGAAGATCAGCCTTGCCGTCCGCCAGATGATCTTCAGATCCAAAAGGATGGACCAGTTGTCCACGTAATAGATGTCCAGGCGCAGCCGCTCCTCGGCTTGTTCCTGGGTCTCCACTTCGCCCCGCGACCCATTGACCTGGGCCCAGCCGGTGATGCCGGGTTTGACCCGGTGGCGGGATTGGTATTCGGACACGGCCTCGTAGTAGTAGCGTCCGCCAACGGCCATGGCCACCGCGTGGGCACGGGGGCCAATGATCGACATGTCCCCCTTAAGGACGTTGAAGATCTGCGGCAATTCGTCGATGGAATAGCGGCGCATGACGCGGCCGACAGGGGTGACGCGGGGGTCGTCCTTGACCGTGCGCTGGCGACCGGAGGAATCTCCTTGGTCGGTGTACATGGTGCGGAATTTCAGGACCTTGATGGCCTGACCATTGAAGCCGAAGCGGTCCTGGGTGAAGAGCAGGGGCCCCTTGCTGGTGACCTTCACCAGGATGGCGGCGACCAGCATGATGGGAACCGCCACGATCAATGCGGCCAAGGCGACCCCCTTATCCTCGAACCACTTGATCACCATCTGTTGTTCGGACAGGGGGCGGCGGCTGACCAGGACGGTAGGCATACCGCCAAGCCAAAGGATTCCCCGGGGCGGAAGCAGGTTCATGTCCATGTCCGGCACCAGAGAAATGTCCACGGGCAACTCGCGCAATTGGCGAATGATCTGGATGTTGCGGTCCTCCGCCGCCCAGGGGAGGGCGATGACGATCACATCAAGCAACTGGCGGCGGCAATAGGAGATCAGGTCGGGTACCGTTCCAACCACGGGAATGCCCGCCACCACCTTGGGCACACGGTTGATGCGGTCGTCGAAAATGCCCACCACGTCGTAATCGGAGGATTGGGTGGACGCGGTGAATCTGGCCAACAGATCCATGACCCGAGGGGTCGCGCCGACCACCGCCACCCGCTGGCGGAAGATGCCCAGTCGGGTCGCCCAGCGGATGGCCATGGACGCGCCGATGTGGTTAACCGTCAAGAGAATCGCGACAGCGCCCGACCATGGCAGGGTGAGGGATCGGGGATATTTGTCACCGTAGTCGAACATGTAGGCCAAGGCCATCATGACCACCAGACAGACGCTCCAAGTCAGAAGAACGCCGAGCACCGATCGGGTCGGTCTCGACAGCTCTCCAAAGCGATATTGACGGGTGGCATTCATGCCGATCCATAGGAGAAGGGCACCCAGAATCCCTACGGGAAGGGCGTGGACGATGCCATGCGTGGCTTCGGGCATGAACAGGTAATGAACATGCCGGGCGGCGAAAGCCGAGCCCATGATCACAAGGGCATCGAAGAGGGGGACGAGGAGGCTGAAGGCCTGTCTCCTGCTCCAGCGGTTGATGGATGGCGCCGACACAAGGGTGTCGGAAATTGATAGGGCGGCCAGTTGGTCGAGAGCGGCTTTCCCGTCATTCTTCCGGGGGCCAGTCGGATCTGGATTTTCGGCGCCCGTCTCCGGTTTGGCGTTTCCGGATGATGGGCGTGGAGTCCCCTCGTCATCGGAAGATGCTTCCTTGATCAAGATATCCACCATACCCTTCGGCCCCCCTCAATCATTGTCGTCCCGATATATTGTTGTGTCCTTAGTGACCGATGACCAGAAAAATGCCGGAGGTGCCCAGATCCAAACTTTCAGTCCGCGACGATATTATAACCTGACCGGAACGGAAAGCGAATAGAACACCAAAAACATTAAGAATTTTCTGGCCTTTTTACCTACCTGGAGGCGTGGTCGTGGCGATCGCCAACCGTGAATCAATAGGGAAAAGCCAAGAGATGCCGGTGGCTTCCCGTATCCCTGCCGTGCCGGTTCCAGACCAACGTCTTGACCAAGGCAGGCGAGATAGGACACAACTTTGTCTTGGGAGACCCGATGCGCTGGGACCTAATATCGACGTTGTGTCAGGTGGAATGGGACAAGGGTGATCCGGTGTCGGGACAAGATCAGGATGCGTTTCCGGGCAACCTGTCGGAGGAGGTACAACGGAGTGATACCCTGGATATCGATACTATGGCTTTGGAGAACGCGGATCGGATGATCATGGAAATGCGGGAAGATTATCTGCGTTGGGCCGCGGACGACCTGATTGTCCTGGCGGCGATTTTCCATGAGTTGGAGGCGGATCCCAGGAAGCACGACGTTTTGCTTCCCGAAATCTTTCGCATTTCCCACGACATCAAGGGGCAGGGTGGCAGTTTCGGATTCGACCTGATGACCCGCATCGGCAACCAACTTTGTCGCTTTTTGGAAACCCTTGACGACCAGCCTTGCGCGGACCATTTGGTGCATATTCGCAAGCACATGGATGCCATGCGCGCGATCATCGCCAACCGTCTGAGTGGAGACGGGGGCGAGGAAGGGCGCATCCTTATCTCGGACCTGGCCCAACTGGATTGAAGGATTTCGACGAGGATCCGGAGCATCGTTCCCTTTGTTGAGCCCGTGGATCAAAATGTCGAACGATTCGTGGTGCCCGCCAACCCGGCCCAATCCGCCGCGGATCACCATGGTATCCCGGACCCCCTGCCGGACTCCCGAATGGATGACTCACTGACCCCCCTTTCCCCCTCGCCGACGGGGTCCTCGTCGGACTCCGCGCTCTCTCGCTTCCATTGGCATGGCGGTGCCCTGACCCGGGCCACGGAGCGGTTCGGCGATCCGGGGCCGGAGGGCTGGCTGGATCTTTCCACGGGAATCGCGCCCGTCGCCTATCCCCTGGGGCAACTCACGCCCACGGCCTGGACAACGCTGCCCGACGAGGGCGCAGTGGACGCCTTCAAGCGCGTGGTCCGCGCCATCCACGGTCTTCCAATGGAGGCGGGGATCTTACCGGTGGCCGGGGAGCAGGCGGCCCTGCAATGGATGCCCTATTGCCATTCCCCTTTGGGAGGGGTGGTGCCAGCCGGGTCCGTTCTGGTGCCTGACCCGGGATATGGAGGCCATGGGGAGGCCTGGGCCATGGCGGGCCATTCCGTGGAGCGTCGGACCGACCCCCTCGAGGGGGAAGGGCGGGCATCGGTGATCGTGGTGATCAACCCGAATAATCCCGATGGCCGCCAATGGTCGCCCCCGCGCCTGCTTGAGGCCGCGCGGCGTCAGGCCATGATCGGTGGACTGTTGATCGTCGACGAGGCCTTTTGCGAGGTTACGCCGACCTTGTCCCTTTTGCCCCATGCCGGGACACCGGGGTTGGTGATCCTTCGCTCCCTTGGCAAGTTCTTTGGCCTGCCCGGCGTCCGGATGGGGTGGGTCGCGGGGCCTCGTGCCTTGCTCGAAACCCTGGCCCGGAGGATGGGTCCCTGGGCGGTTTCCGGCCCCGCCCTGGAGATTGGTGCCCGGGCGGAAGGCGACGTGCCATGGCGGGCCGCCCAGATGCGCCGTTTGCGTCGACGGGCGGGGGCGCTCGAACGGATCCTATCCACGGCGGGGTTCACCGTGCTGGGAGGGACGGACTTGTTCAAATTGGTCGAGGCACCCCCACTGCCCGAAGGTCGGGAGTCCGCGGTCTGGTGGTGGGAGGCTCTGGCCGCGCGGGGGATCCTGAGCCGTCCTTTCACCGACCAACCCGGTTGGTTGCGCTTCGGCTTGCCCCCAGACCGCGCCGGGGAAGCCCGGCTGAGCCGCGCCCTGGACACCCTCGGGGAACGGGCCAGGAACACGGTATAATATGCCGTTATTGGAAGGGTTTAAGTCTTTCCAGGAAGAATTCACGCCACCGTCATCGAAGGCCTGTTACAACCCGGGGACTCCCCATCGGGGGGGCTAGCGGAAATGAGGCCTTCAACCTTGGCGTTTTGCGGCGCAGCATGAATGGATTGAAATCATTGGTCTTTTTTCGGATGGCCCCAAATTAATTGTTTTTATGGCGTGGTGGCTATGCAAGTATCAGTACGCAATGGTGGCGGGTCCAAACAGGGGACTCTGGCACGGGTGAATTGGGCTTCGCCGACAATCGGCACCCCGAAAGGACCGGAAACCGGTTGCGGAGGAGAAAAGGCCCTGGCGGAAGAGACGACCCAGAAAAGGGGACCTTCCGTTCGCTGGGAGACACGGCGCCCGACGGGCGCGGGGAGGTAATGCATGGAAGGTTATGGCGGGGGCGCCGCTGGTCGCGCGCGACCCGAGGGAACCCGATATTGTGTTGGTGTGTATAACGCCATGGTGCGGGCTCTCGTTCGGGAACTTGGTGACGATTTGGAGTGCGACGCAGGCACGAACGCCGACGCGGATACGAACGGACATCTAGGATCTTACTGGGCCGAACTCCACCATGAGGAAGTGATCGCGGAAAGCGTGGAGCAGGCCCGGCGTCTGGCCTCGCGTCTTTACCCTTCCGCCGATGGCTTCGTGATCACCGAGGTCCGCGCCATCGATGCCGCCGCCTGAGAGACCCGCGCGCGCCAAAAGCGGAGAGGCGGGTCGGCAAGCAGAGGGACCGCGACGCGCTTAGGGGACGTGCTTAGGGAAAGTAATGAAAAGGGAAGGTCACGGCCAGATAGGTCGTGGCCTTTTTCGTTGGAGGGAAGGGGTTTGGTTAAGGGCGGGAATGCTCGTCCCGTCAGGTCAATTCCCGTAAATCCTTGCGGCGGATTTTTCCCGTCGCCGTGGTGGGCAGGGCCTCGAGGAAAGCGATCTGGCGGGGATAGGCGTGGGCCGCGTGGCGGGTCTTGGCGAAGTCCTGGATCTCCCGGCCAAGGCGGGCCGCCCGCTCCGGATCGTCCAGGACCTTGAGATCCTTGGGCACGATGAAGGCCTTGACCACCTCGGTCCGCTCGGGGTCGGGCATTCCGACCACGGCCACCTGGGCGACCGCCGGATGGGTGGAGAGGACGTCCTCGACCTCGCCCGGACCAATACGGTAGCCCGCGGAGGTGATCACATCGTCGTCCCGTCCCTTGAACCACAGATACCCTTCCGGATCCCGATGACCCATGTCCCCGGTGACCAACCAATCGCCAATGAATTTTCCGGCGGTGGCTTCGGGATTGTTCCAATATTCCAGGAATATGACCGGGTCGGGCCGAGCTATGGCGACCAGTCCCAGCTCGCCATCGGCCTTTTCCCGGCCATCCTCGCCGATGATGGCGACCCGGTGGCCGGGCACGGCCTTGCCCATGGCGCCGGGCCGAGTGGGGAAGAGGGCGGCGTTGTTCGCCACCACCAGATTGCATTCGGTTTGGCCGTAGAACTCATTAATGGGCACACCCAGAACCTCCGTGCCCCAGTCCAGCAGGTCCCGCCCAAGGGTTTCTCCGCCCGACCCCAGGGAGCGCAGGGCGACCCGGCCACGGACTCGCTCGTCGGGGAGGTGGCGGATCATGCGCAGGGCCGTTGGGGGCATGAAGACGTTGCGTACCCTGTGGCGGGCCATGAGGTCGAGGGCGGCGTCCGGGTCGAATTTGGCGGCCCGGTGGGCGAGGACCGGCTTGCCGTGGAACAGCGAGGGAAGCAGCACGTCGAGCAATCCACCGATCCAGGCCCAGTCCGCCGGGGTCCAGAACAGGTCGCCCTCCCGTGGGAAGAAGTCGTGGGGCATCTCGACGCCCGGAAGGTGCCCCAAGAGAACGCGATGGGCATGCAGGGCGCCCTTTGGTTTGCCGGTGGTACCCGAGGTGTAGATGATCAGCGCCGGATCGTCGGCCGCCGTGTCCACGGGAGAGAAGTCGGAGGCGGAGCGGGCCAGCAGGTCGGCCAGATCAATGGCGCCCGCCGGGCCTCCGGGATCGACGACCACCACTTTGGGCCGGGGGGAGAGGGGGGCGATGGCCTCCATCAGTCGCGCGGCGTTGGCCCCATCGGTGAGGACCACGCTGGCGCCGCAATTGCCCAGGCGATAGGTCAGGGCGTCCTGGCCGAAGAGGGTAAAGAGGGGGACGGCGACCGCGCCCATTTTGTAGATAGCCACATGGGCGGCCACGGTTTCCCGCCGCTGGGGCAGCAGGATGGCGACCCGGTCGCCTCGCTTTACGCCAAGGCCCGCCAATCCGTTGGCGACCCTGTCGCTTTCAACCTTCAAGGCGGCGAAGGTGGTGATCTGGGTCGTGCCGTCGGTTCCTTCGACAATCAGGGCCGGAGAGGAAGCCGTCGTTGGGTTCAGGGCCCAGCGGTCGCAAACGGCGACGCCGATGTTGAAGCGCGGTGGGATGTCCCAGCGGAACCCCTGGCTGATGGCCTCATGGGATCCCAGGCTCGCATCGAGCGCCATGTCCGTTTTCTCCATTGATTTTTTATGGCGGCGTGGTCGCGCCAAAGCTTACGTTTACGTTAAGGGAAGTAGTTGGGGCCGGTCAAGGGCGATCAAGGAGCGGTCCTGAATGTGGTCGCGGAAGCACTGTAAATCCTTGCACTGAAAGGACTCACATGGGCATCAAGGCCTCGTCTCGGAGGATCGCGGTGACCCCGTCCAGCAGAACGCCGTCATAGCCTTGCTCGACGATGGCGGCGAAGGTCTTGCCGACGATGTCCAACCATTGGGGATGGGTGTAATCCACCCAATAGAGGCCCGAGACTCCGGGCACGAAGCCGACGATCCAGGGCGGATTTCCGACGGTCCATTCAGGCTTCCAGTAGAAGCGGGTATCGTCGGCCAACCCGATGGTCAACCGGGCCAGGACCAGCCGGGTGGCGCCCAGGGCCTTGAACTTCAGGGAATGGATCTGCTGTTTGGTCAGAGGCTGGTTGCCGTTGAATAGGGGGTCGACGATCAGCATGTCATGGTTGGTCTGTCGCAGGGCGGCGATCATTTCTCCAGGGCTTTGGAAGTCTCGGGTATCGAGCAGGGCCAAAACATTCTGGGAATCACCCAATTCTTTGATATTGTTTGAGTTTTCGCCAGAGGGAAGCCCCTTCGGAATGCGATCGAAAGCCATGTCTCCTTCCGTGGCGGTGGCGACTAAAATGGACTGCGCGCGCCCCTCGACCACGACTTTCCGAGCGTCTTCCGGTTTGGCGCAGCGTTCCAGGGAGAGGAAATGGAATCCGTCCTGGATCAGGGCGGCGATCCCGTCCTTGGTTTCCTTGGAGGTCCGCGGTTCGCAGAAGTACTGATCCATGGCGAAGCCATCGACGGCCTTGGCGAAGCGGCGGTGGAGGCTGCCCAAAGGGAGGAGGACTTCCTGGCTGAGGGGTTCGCCTGGGGGGATCTTGAGCAGAGCAATGTCCCTTTCCCGCTGCCCCTGGGTCGCCAGGAAGGCGCCGCCCCGCACGATGACCCGGAAGGCCGGATTCTTCTGACGGGCGAAGTCGGACATCTTGGCGATGATGTCGCGCATGATGGCCCGGTGGTTGGGGATATCTTCCGGCCTGATGTCCTTCGGTGGTTCCTCGTAGACATTCTCGGTCAGATCCCGGCCGTCCAGGACCACGGGAGGCCGATGGGTGTCCTGGGCCTGGGCCTGCTTGGGCACGGACCCAGCCCCAGCCCCCAGGGTCACGAGGACGAGGGCCGCGACTTTCGATATGGAAACCAGGTCAAGACGCGGCACGGACTCCCTCCGCCACAAGGTCGGCGATGGCCAGACTGGAGGTCAGGCCCGGTGACTCTATCCCATAGAGGGCGAAATATCCGTTAACACCCGTTCGTGTCGATGTTTGGAATAGGAAATCCTTGGCGGCTTCCCCGGGGGCTTGGATTTTGGGCCGCATACCCGCGTAGTCCGGGCTCAGGCGGTCGGCGCTCAGGCCCGGCCAATAGCGTTGGATCGCCTCGATGAAGCCCAAGGCACCGGCGGGGTTCACGGTGTAGTCGAAATGGGGGGAAGTGACGGTCCCCTCGTCGATCCATTCCGCGTCCGGGCCAAAGCGGCCCCGGCCCCCCAGATCCCGGGTGTAGTGCAGGCCAAGGGAGGCCTCTCCGGGGGTCGGGTAGATCAGCCGCTCGAAGGGTGGGCGACCGGAGAGGGAGAAATAGGAGCCCTTGCAGAAATATTGAGGTGGGATGGTCGCCGGATCCAACCCGGCCAGGGCCCGGGCCAGGGGTTGGGCGCCATGACCGGCGGCGTTGACAACGGTCCTGGCCCGCAGGGTCAGGGGGTCCGCGCCGCCCGTGGTCAATTCCACGCCCCCGTCCACGGCGCGCCCGCCAAGCACGGGGGTGTTGAGCGCCAGCGCCGCTCCCTTGGCCTGGGCGTCGCCCAGCAGGGCCAACATATAGCCGTGGCTGTCGATGATCCCCGTTTGGGGCGAGTGCAGGGCCGCCACGCAGCGCAGATCCGGCTCCATGGTCCGGGCCTCGGCCGCTCTCAGCCAGACCAGTTCCACGCCCGCGGCCTTGGCCCGGGCCTGGACGGCCTTGAGGCGGGCAATCTCGGTCTCGCCCCCTTCCTTGGTGGCGACGATCAACTTGCCACAGCCGATGTGGGTGATCCCATGGGACCGGCAGAAGGCGTAAAGCTTGTCCCGTCCCTCCACGCAAAGACGGGCCTTCAGGCTGCCCTCGGCATAGTAAACCCCGGCGTGGATGACCTCGCTGTTCCGTGCCGAAGTGATCGTGCCAAAGGCGTCCTCCGCCTCCAGGATCAGGACTTCCCGTCCTTCCAGCGCCAGGGCGCGGGCGACGGCCAGGCCGACCACGCCAGCGCCGACCACGATGGCGTCGACCGTTTCAACGGGGGCGGCGGTTTCGGGGGGAACGGAAAGGGCGTCGGTCATGGGGCGCGTCCGTGCGGGTGGCTTGCGGGATGGTGGGAATCCGGGGGGCGGGAATGCGGCTCACGCATGGGAATGCCCCTTGCCCAGGGCGCGGGAGCATGCCTTATTGGGGTCAAGCCCCCGTTGAATGCAAGCCGAAAGGTAAGCGCATGCGCCTCTCCCGATATTCGTCGTCCCTGATTCTTGGGGCTTTCCTGGCCTTGTCCACACCCCAGGCCCAGGCCCAGACCGAGGATAAGGGAGCCGAGGCGAGCGCGGCGACGTCCCGCCCGGACGTGCCCTATGCCTGGACCCAGGAGTTTCCTAAAACCGATTGGTTCACCCTGGACATGGATCCAAAGGATATCACCGATGGTGGTCCCACCCGGGACGGGATCCCGGCCATCGACGAGCCCGTTTTTCGGCCCGCGAGCCAAATTCGTAAGGGTCAGATCGGCGACCAGGAGCCGGTGATCGGCGTCACGGTCGGCAAGGAGACCCGGGCCTATCCCCTGTCGGTGCTGATTTGGCATGAGGTGGTCAACGACACCTTGGACGGCGAGCCCATCGCCGTGACCTACAGCCCCCTGTGCAATCTGACGGTGGTCTTCGACCGGAGGATGGACGGGCGGGCCCTGGATTTCGGCGTGACCGGCCGCCTGATCCATTCCTGCCAAATCCTCTACGACCGGGAGACGGAATCCTGGTGGGAGCAGATGACCGGAGAGGCCATCGCCGGGGCGCATACCAGACAGATGCTACGGGAATTGCCTTCGCGCCTGGAAAGCTTCGGCGACTTCAAGGAGCGGGCGGGACCCAATGCCCTGGTGCTGATTCCCTCCGAACCGAGCAAGCGCCAATACGGCACCAACCCCTATTGGGGCTATGACCGTTCCACCCAACCCATGCTTTACAAGGGCGACCTGCCCGAGGGAATCGCGCCGCTCAAGCGGGTGGTCTTCGTCGGCGAAAGGGCCTGGTCCCTGGATCTGCTCAGGGAGAAGGGCGAGATTGTCGAGGGGGATGTCGTGATTACTTTCGTCCCCGGTCAGGTCAGCATGGTCGACGCGCCAGACATTTCCCGCAGCCGCCCCGTGGGTGGGGTGACCGTCCAGCGGCGGAAGGCGGACGGGAGTCTGGTCGATATCCACCACGGCGTGGTCTTCGCCTTCGTCTTCCACGCCTTCTTTCCCGAAGGCGAGATCGTTACCGAGTAGCTTGGGACGGCGTGGAGGCCAGCATCAGGGAGACCAGGGCGCGGAAGGGGGCGACGAGCACGAGGCCCATCGCCAGCTTGACCCCGAAATCACCGAGCGCCCAGGTTACCCAGGGCAAGTCCTTTCCGGCGAAGGCCAGGGAGAAGAACAGGCTGGTGTCGACGATGGATCCCAGGACCGTGGAGACGAAGGGCGGCATCCACCAGACCCGGTCCCGCAGACGATTGAAGACAAGGACGTCCAGAAGCTGGGCGCATAGGAAGGCCGTGCCGGAGGCCAGCGCGATGCGCGGACTGGCCAGTAGGAAACTCAGCAGGACCGCGCAGGTGAAACCCGCGTAGACCACCATGCGGGCCCTGGCTGGACCATGGACACGGTTGGTGACGTCGGTCACGAGGAATGCCACCGGATAGGTGAGCGCCCCCCAGGTCAGCCAGTCGTTGATGGGCAACTGGACGAGGTAGTTGGAGGCGGCCACGACCACGGTCATGACCGAGACGGCCACGAACAAAGGCGCGGAAATCCGTGCGGGCATCGGCTGTATCCTGAATGAGAGCAGACTCCTGATTACCGCGGCTTGCGCGGGGCAGGCAAGGAAAAGCCGATTCTGGGCATGGCGGTTCTGGGGGAGCGGCCGGACCCCTCGGTTCTCTTGGCCCCGCCCTTGATCGTCGCGGCCGTGGGTCTGGTGGTCTTTCGCCCGGCGGTGACGGGGAAACCTTAGGTTTTTTGAGGCTTAGCCCAAGATCTCCCAGGGTGTTCATCGGGACGGCGGATGGGTATTCTCTGGACCCAGGCACTCCCGATACAAAAGGCCCCCCAAACCATGCGCGCCGAATTGCCCCTGTCGACCTGTCCCCACGATTGCTTCAGCGTCTGCGGCCTGGAGGCCGAGATCTCCGACGAGGGGAAGATCACCCGGCTGCGGGGATCCCGGGCGAACACCTATACCGAGGGCGTGATCTGCGCCAAGGTCGCCCGCTATGACCAGCGCATCAACCACCCGGACCGCTTGACCGAGCCCCTGCTGCGCGTCGGTCCGAAGGGATCGGGCCAGTTCACGTCCATCTCCTGGGACGAGGCTCTGGACCGGACCGCGGAGGGCTTCCTGCGCGCCGCCCAGACCCATGGGGCGGAGACGGTCTGGCCCTACAACTACGCGGGCACCATGGGGCTGGTGCAGCGGGACGGCTTGATCCGCCTGACCAACGCCATGGGCTATTCCAAGCAGTTGGGAACCATCTGCATGGGCTTCGGTTCGCCGGGTTGGGCCGCGGGCGTGGGTCATGGGGTGGGCGTCGATCCGCGAGAGATCGCCAAGTCCGAGCTTCTGGTCTTCTGGGGCCTGAACGCCGTTCACACCCAGGTCCAACTCATGAACTGGGCCAAGAAGGCCAAAAAGAGCCAGGGCGCCCCGCTGGTGGTGATCGACCCCTACCGCAACGCCACCGCCGAGAAGGCCGATATCCACCTGATGCTCCGCCCGGGCACCGATGGGGCGCTGGCCTGCGCGGTCCTGCATGTGCTGCTCAAGGAAGGCTTCGCCGACCGGGACTACATGGCCCGCCACACGGACAATCCCGCCGAACTGGAGACTCACCTGGAAAGCCGCACGCCCGCCTGGGCCGCGGCGATCACCGGATTGAGCGAGGCGGAAATCGTCGACTTCGCGCGGCTCTACGGGCGAACCAAGCGGTCCTATATTCGATTCGGGGTCGGATTCACCCGCCAGCGCAACGGCTCCGCGGCCATGCACGCGGCGAGTTGCCTACCCGCGGTCAGCGGCGCCTGGGCCCATGAGGGGGGCGGTGCCTTGTTCTCCCACAGCGGTCTGTTCAAGATCGATTCGGGTCTGATACAAGGCTCGGACCTGGCCGATCCCAGGGTCCGAACCCTGAATATGGTGGACCTGCCCGCGGTGCTGGAGGGCGACGCCAAGGCCCTGAAGGGGGGGCCTCCAGTCACCGCCATGATCATCCAGAACACCAATCCCATGGTGGTCAATCCCGACAGCGGCCGAGTCCACGCCGGATTCGCCCGGGAGGATCTGTTCACCGTGGTGCATGAGCAGTTCATGACGGAAACCGCGGCCATGGCCGATATTGTTTTACCGGCCACCATGTTCCTGGAGCATCCGGACCTCTACAAGGCCGGAGGGCACTCCTATTTGCAGGTGGCCAAGGCGCTGGTGGACCCGCCGGGGCAATGCCGCTCCAACCATGAGGTGGTGTGTGCCCTGGCCAAGCGGTTGGGGGCGGACCATCCGGGGTTCGATATGTCCGCCTGGGACATCATCGAGGCGACTCTGGCGGCCTCCGGCCTGCCGGAAGCGGAGGAAATCTATCGGCGCGGCGGTCTGGATGGTCAACCCGAGGCCTTCGAGGACGCCCATTTCCTGTCGGGTTTTCCGACCAACGACGGGAAATTCCACTTCCGGCCCGATTGGAAGGGGGACTTGGCCGACGTGATGCCCGCGCTGCCCGACCACATGGCGGTGATCGAGGAGGCGGACTCGGACTATCCCTTCCGCCTGGTGACGGCTCCGGCACGGAATTACCTGAACAGCAGCTTCACCGAGACTCCCGAGTCCATCCGCAATGAGAAGCGCCCGGAACTGATGGTTCATCCGAAGGACGCCGCCGCTCTGGGCCTGGGTGACGGAGACCTTGCCCGGGTGACAAGCCGAAGAGGCTATATTGACATCCACCTCCGCTTGTTCGAGGGATTGTCCCGGGGCGTGATGGTCACGGAGACCCTTTGGCCGAACCGGGCGTTTGTCGGCGGCAAGGGAGTCAACCACCTGACCAACGCGGACCCCGGGCCTCCCTTGGGTGGGGCGGCTCTCCATGATACCGCCGCGCGGCTGGAAAAGAGTCCCCTCGACCCGGACTTCTGATCCGTCGACGCCGGAGAGGGGCACGAGACGGAATGGATGAAGTGACCGGCGGAACGGGCAAAGCCCGTGTGATTGTCATCGGCAACCAGAAGGGGGGCTCGGGCAAGTCGACGGTGGCCATGCACTTGGTCGTGGGGCTGGCCCGCGCGCGCTATCGCGTTGGCTCCATTGATCTGGATGCCGGGCAGGCAACCCTGACCCGCTATATCGAGAACCGCCGGGCCTTTGGCGAGAAGCGGGACATGGACCTGCCCGGGCCGGAGCACATGCCCCTCGCCCCGGGCACCAGTGCCGAGGCCGACGAGCGCCGCCTGGAACAGGCCATGTTGGCCTTCGACGAACAGGTGGACGTGGTGGTGATCGACACACCGGGAACGGACACGCCGCTGAACCGGGCGGCCCACGGGCTCGCGGATATTCTGGTCACGCCCCTCAACGACAGCTTCGTGGACCTGGATGTGCTCGCCCGGGTGGATGGAGAGACCTTGAACATCACCGGCCCGAGCCCTTATGCCCAAACGGTTTGGGAAGCCAAGATGGCCCGGGCCCGGCGCGATGGCACGACCATGCGCTGGATCGTGTTGCGCAATCGCCTGTCGCACCTGGACGCGCGGAACAAGCGAGAGATGGAAGAGGCCCTGAACGACCTTGCCAAGCGCATTGGCTTCACGGTCATTCCCGGCCTGGGCGAACGGGTGATCTACCGTGAGATGTTCCTGAACGGCCTGACCCTGCTGGACCTGAAGGACAAGGGGTCTGGCGTGGACATGAAAATGTCCCATGTGGCCGCCCGCAATGAGCTGCGCGGTGTGTTGCAGGCACTGGGGGTGGACGCGGGATAAGTCCTACTTCGCCGCGCTCAGTTCCCCTTCGAAATAGGCGATGGTCTTCTTCAGTCCCTCGACCACGGGCACCTTGGGTTCCCAGCCGAGCAAGGCCCGGGCCTTGGTGATATTCGGTTGGCGCTGGCGGGGGTCGTCCTCGGGCAGGGGTCTGTGGATCAGCGTCGACTTTGATCCCGTCAGCGTGATGACCGTTTCCGCCAACTCGCGGATGGTGATCTCGTGGGGATTGCCCAGGTTCATCGGCCCCGTCTCCGAGGCATCCGTGTCCATGAAGGCGGTCATGCCCGCCAGCAGGTCGTCCACGTAGCAGAAGGACCGGGTCTGGTCGCCCTCGCCATAAAGGGTGATGGGCTCGTTCTTGAGCGCTTGGATGATGAAGTTCGACACCACCCGGCCGTCGTTGGGGTGCATGCGCGGGCCATAGGTGTTGAAGATCCGGATGACCTTGATCTCCACCCCGAATTGCCGGTTGTAATCGAAGAACAGGGTTTCGGCGCAGCGTTTGCCCTCGTCGTAGCAGGCCCGGGGGCCGATGGGGTTCACGTTGCCGCGGTAGTCTTCCGTCTGGGGGTGAACCGTGGGGTCGCCATAGACCTCGCTGGTCGAGGCCTGGAGGATCCGCGCCTTGGTCCGCTTGGCCAGTCCCAGCATGTTGATCGCGCCGTGGACGCTGGTCTTCGTGGTCTGCACCGGATCGAATTGGTAATGGATGGGGCTCGCCGGGCAGGCCAGATTATAAATCTCGTCCACCTCGACATAAAGGGGGAAGGTCACGTCGTGGCGCATCAGCTCGAAATAGGGGCTTCCCATCAGGTGGGCGACATTGGCCCGTTGGCCGGTGAAGAAGTTGTCGACGCAGAGCACGTCGCAATCCCGTGACAGCAGCAACTCGCAGAGGTGGGACCCCAGGAACCCAGCGCCGCCGGTGACCAAAACCTTCTTCCGAGTCTTCATAACCGCAACCCCTTCTGGATCCCAATGCCGACCATCGCGGGGTCGGAGAATGGGAAATCTTAAGTCGCCAAAGGTTGATCAAAGGTGAAGCCGCCCCGGGAGGACCGATAAAACTTGCCCGAATCCGGTGGCGAAACCATCTTGGAAGAAGGCATTCGAACCATACTCCCAGGGACTTCATGACCGACCTCCCCCGCGAAACCGCGCCCCCCGCATCGAAGCCACCGGTCTCGAAAACGGACAGTGCCGTATCGGCCTTCCTGGAGCAGGTGGCGCGTCTGCCCGCCAAGGGGGCGGGCGGTCTTCCAAGGGGGCGGCTGCTTTTCGCCCTGGACGCCACCGCCAGCCGAGAGCCCACCTGGGACATGGCCTGCTCCCTGCAAGCCGACATGTTCACCGAAACCGCCGGGATCGGCGGCCTGGACGTGAGCTTGGCCTTCTACCGGGGATTTGGAGAATGCAAGGCCGGTCCCTGGGTTTCCGATCCCCGGGCCTTGCTGAGCTTGATGGGAAAGGTGCGGTGCGCCGCGGGGCGGACCCAGATTGGCCGGATCCTCGACCATGCCCTGTCGGAAACCCGGAAGGACAGGGTGAATGCCCTGGTCTTCGTCGGGGACCGCATGGAGGAAGACGCCGATTCCCTCGCCGATCAGGCGGGGCGGCTGGGACTGTTGGGCCTGCCCATTTTCCCCTTCCTGGAGGGCTTTGATCCGGGAGCCGAGCGGAGCTTTCGCCAGATCGCCAAGGTTTCCGGGGGCGCCTTCTGTCGCTTCGACGCCGGAGCCGCGACACAATTGAGAAGCCTGCTGCGCGCCGTCGCCATCTATGCCGCGGGCGGACGAAAAGCCCTGGAAGACTACGGGAGCCGGGGCGGGGAAGGCGCGCGCCTGCTGCTTCCGTCCTTGGCCAAACACTAGGGGCGGAGCCATGTTTCCAGCCTTTCTCTTTGGTCTGTTGCTGCTGGTGGGGCTGACCCTATTGGCCAAATGGTTCGTCAATACCGAGCCCCGACAGGTCTTGCGTGCCCTCTATTGGGTCGTGGGCATTTTGATTCTCGCGTCTGGTCTGTTTCTGGCCTTGACCGGGCGCCTGGGTTGGGCCGCGGCGGCCTTGGGGGCGACCCTGCCCTGGGGGGTACGGATCCTCAGGGCCGCCGGGGTGATCCAGGTCTTGCGAGGTCTGTTCGGTGGCGTCGGCTCCTTCGGAAGTGGTCCGGGACGAGGGGAAGGGGCCTCCACCGGGGGGCGGACGTCCGAAGTGTCGTCTCCGTATCTGCGAATGAAGTTAAGCCATGACACAGGCGAAATGATGGGGGTGGTGCGAACCGGTCCCCTGGCCGGGCGGACCCTGGACAGTCTGGATGAGGGAGAACTTAAGGCCTTGATTCAATTTGTTTCCGATGATCCGGACAGCTGGGCTCTTCTGGAAAGTTGGCTCGACAGGGAACGGTCCGGATGGCGGGAGTCCGGGACCGGACAGGGATCGGACACCCGCGCGGGACCGGACAGCGGCGGCGCCATGACCCGGGTCGAGGCGCTCTCCATCCTCGGCCTGGAGGACCCCGTGGATGGGGAGGCCGTCCGCGCCGCCTACCGTCGTCTGATGCGTCGGGCGCACCCGGACCATGGGGGAAGTACCTGGCTGGCGGCCAAGGTCAATCAGGCGCGGGAGGTACTGGTGAACGGCGAGACGCGCAATTCCCCTTGAACCAAAGGGGCAATGGCGCGTTTCCTTGGAAGCCCCCTTCGAGGGGGTGGCGGTTCCCATTGGCGTAACCCTTTCGTAACATGGAGAATCGGTCATGTTTGCCAGGAAACCTCGCTTGCGGTTCCTCGGTTGGCGTGGCATTAACGGCAATGCTGGTCGCTTGGTCGAACCCACTCCCAGGGGGTCCCGATGCGTCCCCAGCTCGAACTGAGAGAGGTCGTATTATGTCCCGACGCGTGCGCAAGGCCGTCTTCCCCGTCGCGGGAATGGGTACTCGCTTCCTGCCCGCCACCAAGACCATGCCCAAGGAAATGCTGCCCGTCGTTGATAAGCCCCTGATTCAATACGCCGTCGAAGAAGCCGCGGCCGCGGGGATCGATAATTTCATCTTCGTGACCGGTCGGGGCAAACATGTCCTGATGAGCCACTTCGATCACATGCCCGAGCTTGAGGCCATGCTCGAGGAGAAGGGCAAAACCGATATCCTCGAAAATCTGCTGGGTTCGATGCCGGCACCGGGCAAGGTCTTCGCCACCCGCCAACAACAGCCCCTTGGTTTGGGGCACGCGGTGTGGTGCGCCCGAGCTTTCGTTGGCGACGAACCTTTCGCCGTTCTTCTGCCAGACGATCTCGTTTTATCCGAGAAACCTTGCATCGGACAGTTGATCGAGGCCTATGAGGCCACCGGTGGCAATGTGGTCGCCGTGGAAGACGTCCCCCGGGGTCGCACCAACAAATACGGTATCCTCGATGTGGTCGAGGACGATGGGCGATTGGCCCGCGCCAAGGGTCTGGTGGAAAAGCCTGAACCCGACGCGGCGCCCTCGACCATGGCGATCATTGGCCGCTATGTCCTGGATCCGGGTATTTTCGATCTTCTGGAAAATCTGCCCCGGGGAGCGGGCGGAGAGATTCAGTTGACCGATGCCATGAACGCTCAGATCGCGGATGTTCCCTTCCACGGCCTGCGCTACGAGGGGACCCGCTACGACTGCGGCGATAAGGTCGGGTTCCAGCAGGCAAACATCGCCTATGCCCTGGCCCGACCGGACATGCGCGAGGCCATGAAACAGGTTCTGCGGGGGTTCGCCAAGGACCTGTAGGAGGACAACCGGAGTGGCGCCCTGGGACGCAGCTCTTTTTCCATCGAAGGCGTCTCCGCGCCTTGCTTCTTAATCGAAGGCGTCTCCGCGCCTTGCTTTTAATCGAAGGCGCCCCTGTGCCTTCCGTTTTAATCGAAGGGGCGGCCGCGCCTTCTTCCCCAGACGCGCTCCAATGGGGCGCTCGCCATTGCGGAGTACGACAATGCGTATTGCCATGATCGGAACTGGTTACGTTGGGCTGGTTTCCGGGGCCTGCTTTTCCGAGTTCGGCGTTGATGTGGTTTGCGTCGACAAGGATGCCTCCAAGATCGAGGGCCTGCGCGAGCGTGGCGAAATTCCTATCTTCGAGCCGGGCTTGGAGACACTGGTGGAAACGAATACCCAGGCGGGACGCCTGTCCTTCACCACGGATCTGAAGGAGGCGATGACCGGTGCCGACGCGGTGTTCATCGCTGTCGGGACCCCCTCGCGCCGGGGGGATGGCCACGCGGACCTGTCCTATGTCTACGCAGCGGCCAAGGAAATCGCCGAGACCATGGATCACTACACGGTGGTGGTGACCAAGTCGACCGTGCCCGTGGGCACGGGCCGGGAAGTGGCGCGGATTATCAGGGAAACCCGCCCCGACGCTGATTTCGATGTCGTCTCCAACCCGGAATTCCTGCGGGAAGGCTCCGCCATTAACGACTTCATGCGCCCCGATCGGGTCGTGATCGGCGCCGAAACCGACCGTGCCCAGGAAGTGATGCGCCAGATTTATCGGGTTCTGTACCTGATCGAAACGCCCATCCTGTTCACCAGTCTGGAAACGTCGGAGCTGATCAAATACGCCGCCAACACGTTCCTCGCGGCCAAGATCACCTTCATCAACGAAATTGCCGACCTGTGCGAAAAGGTGGGCGCGGACGTGCATGACGTGTCCAGGGGCATCGGGCTGGACGGGCGCATCGGCAAGAAATTCCTGCACCCGGGTCCGGGCTACGGTGGATCCTGCTTCCCCAAGGACACCCTGGCCCTGGTCAAGACCGCTCAGGATTATGGCGCGCCCCTGCGCATCATCGAAACGGTCGTCGATATCAACGATAAGCGCAAGAAAGCCATGGCCAAGAAGATCATCGACTTCATGGGCGGCGATGTGGCGGGCAAGACCGTGGCCATCCTGGGTCTGACCTTCAAGCCGAACACCGACGACATGCGCGATAGTCCCAGCCTGGACATTATTCCGGCCCTGGTCGAGGCGGGCGCCATCGTGCGGGCCTACGATCCCGAGGGCATGAAGGAAGCCGAGAAGCATTTCGGCGATACCATCACCTACGCCCAAGGGGCCTATGGGTGCATGCAGGGAGCCGACGCCCTTGTGATCCTGACCGAATGGAACGAGTTCCGGGCCCTGAACCATGCCAAGGTCAAGGAACTGTTGAACGCGCCGGTGATGATTGACCTGCGCAATATCTACAATCCCGACGATATGGAAGCCGAGGGCTTTCGGTACAGCCCGATCGGTCGTCGCGTCATCGATTGATCCGGGAAGAGGACCGGGGGGCGACCGGTCCGGGACGGCATTTTCATCGCCGGGGCGAAAAAGGAGAAGGGCCGTGGGAAACCGGATCGTCGAGGTGACGACTACAGCGTTCGAGGGGCAGAAACCCGGTACGTCCGGACTGCGCAAGAAGGTCACGGTTTTCCAGCAACCCCATTATCTGGAGAATTTCGTCCAATCCGTGTTCGATGTTCTCGTTGATCGGGGAGAGGGTGGTCCCGGCAAGGTTCTGGTGGTGGGGGGCGACGGACGCTTCTTCAACCGAGAGGCCATCCAGATCATCCTTCGCCTCGCCGCCGCCAATGGCTATGCCAAGGCTTTCGTGGGGCGGGACGGAATCCTCTCCACCCCGGCGGCGTCCTGCGTCATCCGAGGGCGGAAGGCGGATGGGGGATTGATCCTGTCGGCCAGCCACAACCCCGGGGGACCCCGGGGTGATTTCGGAATCAAATACAATATCGCCGCGGGCGGTCCGGCGCCGGAAGCCCTGACCAACGCCTTCCATGCCCGAAGCGAAACCATTGCCCGCTACAGGACCCTGGAGGGCGCCCCCGTGGTCGACCTGGGCCGGGATGGTCTGTCCGCCCTGGGGGGGATGACCGTGGAGGTCATTGATCCCGTGGCCGATTACGCCTCTCTCATGGACAGCCTGTTCGACATGGAGGGCATCCGGAGTCTGTTCCGGGATGGCTTCACCATGAGTTTCGATGCCATGCACGCGGTCACCGGCCCCTATGCCAGGGAGATCCTGGAACGGCGTTTGGGCGCCGCGCCGGGAACCGTTGTGAATGGGGTCCCGTTGGAGGACTTCGGTGGCGGCCATCCGGACCCCAACCTGACCTATGCCAAGGACCTGGCCGACTTGATGATGTCCGACAGCGCGCCGGACTTCGGGGCGGCCAGCGATGGGGACGGCGACCGGAACATGATCCTGGGCCGGGGTATCTTCGTGAATCCCTCGGACAGTCTCGCGGTGCTGGCGGCCAATGCCGATCTGATCCCTGGCTACCGGGGACGGATGACGGGGGTTGCCCGCTCCATGCCCACCAGCCGCGCCGTGGATCGGGTGGCGGCCAAACGCGGGTGGGAATGCCATGAGACCCCAACGGGGTGGAAGTTTTTCGGCACCTTGCTCGACGCCGGGCGGGCGACTCTCTGCGGTGAGGAGAGTTTTGGAACCGGATCGGACCATGTGCGGGAGAAGGATGGGCTCTGGGCCGTTCTGGCTTGGCTGAACGTCATCGCCGCCCGGGCTCAGACCGTGGAGCGGATCCTGTTCGACCATTGGGCCAATTATGGCCGCACCTATTATTCCCGTCACGACCACGAGGGGGTGGACGCTGGAAAGGCCGCGGCCTTGATCGACCACTTGCGGAGCCTGGACTTGGTGGGAATGGATTTCGCCGGTGCCGCCGTTGTCCTCAACGATGATTTCTCCTATGTGGATCCCGTGGATGGCTCCACGGCGTCGGGCCAGGGCATCCGGATCGAGAGGGAGGACGGCGCGCGTCTGGTCGTCCGCCTGTCCGGTACCGGAACGGAAGGAGCAACGCTCCGCCTTTACCTGGAACGGTACGAACCCGATCCCGCCATGCACGGACAGGACGCGCAGGAGGCCTTGGCCGATCTGATCCGCGCGGCCCGCGACCTTTTGTCCCTCAAGGAGCGTTTCGGCTCCGAAACTCCCACGGTGATCACCTGATGAACATGCACAGCTTCCACCCCACCATCCTGCGCGCCTATGACATCCGCGGCATTGTTGGCGAAACCCTGTTCGAGGCCGACGCCGAGGCGATCGGCGCCGCCTATGGGACCCTTGTCAGGCGGGGCGGTGGCTCGGTGGTCTGCGTGGGCTACGACGGACGGGTCAGCTCTCCGGTCCTGGAAGCCGCGGTGGTGGCGGGTTTGACGTCCACCGGTGTGACCGTTCGCCGGGTGGGTCGGGGGCCCACGCCCTTGCTCTATTTTTCCGTCAAGCATACGGGCGCCGACGCGGGCATCATGATCACCGGATCCCATAATCCACCCACCCATAACGGCTTCAAGATGTTGCTGAAGGCCCGTCCCTTCTATGGAGACGACATCACCCAAATCGGTGTCTTGGCCGCCAAGGGAGACTATGACGTCGGGGAGGGGGCCGTGGAGGACCTGGACCTGATGGACACCTATGTCGAACGGCTGGTCCAGGACTTCACCGGCGGACCCGAGGCTGACATTTCCGTGGTCTGGGACGCGGGCAATGGCGCCGCGGGCGAGGCCATGGTCAAGCTGGTGGAGAAGCTGCCGGGCAAGCACCGTTTGCTGTTCCAAGACATCGACGGATCCTTCCCCAATCACCATCCGGATCCCACGGAGCCGGAGAACCTTGAGGACCTGATCGCCGCGGTGGCCGAGGAAAGGGCCAATCTTGGCATCGCTTTCGACGGGGACGGCGACCGGATCGGGATCATCGACGGAGCGGGCAAGGTTCTCTGGGGCGACCAGATCCTGATGCTGTTGGCCCGGGAAGTTCTGGCGGAGCGCCCGGGAGCGACCATCATCGCCGACGTGAAGGCCAGCCAAGCCCTGTTCGACGAAATCGCCCGTCTGGGCGGCCAGCCCTTGATGTGGAAGACCGGCCATTCCCTGGTGAAGGTGAAAATGGCCGAGACCGGGTCTCCGCTCGCCGGGGAAATGAGTGGTCATATTTTCATGGCCGATACCTATTACGGCTATGACGACGCCCTCTATGCCGCGGTGCGCATGCTCAACGTGGTTCTCGGCCTGAAGGACCAGGATCTGGCCGCGGCCCATGCCGCCCTGCCCAAGGCCGTCAATACCCCGGAGTTGCGGTTTGACTGCCCCGACGAGCGGAAGTTTTCCGTCATGGCCGAGGTGGCCGAGCGGTTGAAGGCGGAAGGGGCCACGTTCTCGGATGTGGACGGGGTTCGGGTGAATACGGACAAGGGGTGGTGGCTGCTGCGGGCCTCCAATACCCAGGCGGTCCTGGTGGCCCGGTGCGAGGCTCCCACGGAAGCGGACCTCGAGTGTCTGAAAGTCACCCTGTCCAGCCATTTGGAGCGGGCGGGTTTGGCCCTTCCGGCGTGATGGTGTCCTGGTCGGACAGTCCAGCGATTGAAGGGGAAAACCCCCTCGAAATGCTTTCCCCGATGGGCGGGATATGGTCTAACCAGGATCCAGAGTGCAAGCCGCCCCAACCGTCCAAAAAAGGTTGGGGCCAAGGCATATTTGGGATGGACCGCCCGGGTAGGGTCCCGGACGGGGCGCGCGCGGTCGTTGCCGGTCCCTTGCGATCCGACCGTTCATACTGTTCAGAGAAAGCCCCCGTGCCGTGAAGCCCGAATCGCCACGTATGGGATCGAAACCAAGGGATGCCATTGTTCTGGCGTCCTTGGTCAGTCTTCCCTTTGTCGCCCTGTTCGCCCATAGCCAAGTCATCATTCCCATCGGGCTTCTCGCTCTCATGGGGGGGTGGGTTCTGTGGGAGGATCGGCGAGACGCTGGATCCCGAGGGGACCCCTACCTGATCCTTCCGTCCCGCCCCTCCGTCCTGTTCATGGTGGGCGTGGCCTTTCCCCTCTGGGCCTTGGTGACGCTCGCCTGGTCGCCGTCGCCAACCGCGGGTGCCCGGGGCGCGATATCCATGGTCGTCATCGCCCTTGGGGGTGTCCTGTGCGTCCGTTGCTTGAACTCCCTATCCGATCCCATTCACAAGCGCCGTCTTGTCGGCCTTCTTTCAGCGGCGGTGCTTGCCGGGGCTACGGTCGTGATCCTGGAAGCCCTATCGGGCGGGCTGCTTCTGCCGCTGATCAAACCCAGTCTGTTGAGTTTGGAGGATCGGGTATCCAGCCTGAATTCGGGGGTTATCATCGGATTTCTGCTGGCCTGGGTTCTGGTCATGGGCGCCCTGGAACAAGGACGGCGTCCCCTCGCCGGGGGCTTGGCCGTTGGCATGGTCCTGATGGTTTTTCTCTCGAATTCGGAAAGTGCGAAGGCGGCCCTGATCATGGCCATATCCACGGGGGTCGCGTCGTTGCTGCTGGGGCGTTGGGCCTTGCGACTGGTCTTCTTGGGGTACGGGATGGTTCTCGTCCTTACGCCGTTCGTCTTCAGGCATATTCTGACCGATACCCTATTCCGTGAGATGGCGCCGAGCCTGCCCTTTTCCCTGCAGCATCGGTTCATCATGTGGCGCCATGTGAGCGAATGGGTTTTCGAGCACCCCATCCTGGGGTGGGGAATCGGATCCAGCCGGTCCTTCGAGCATGAACGGGTGGTGCGGGACTTCTTCCTTGGGGAATTCGGCTGGGTTCAGAAATCCCTGCAGGTCATGCCGATCCACCCCCATAACGCATCCTTGCAGATCTGGCTTGACCTTGGTGTGGTGGGGCTGGTCATTGTCATCCTCTTCCTGTTTCTGTCCCTCGCTTTCTTGGAGCGGCGTGAACGCTCCCGTTGGCACCAAGCGGGGGTTACGGGTCTGACCGCTGGCGGGCTGGTGGTGACCTTGGGGACGTTCAGCATGTGGCAAGGGTGGCTGATGGCAAGCGCGGCCTTGGTTGGCTGCCTGAGCTGGATGCTGCTAAAGGATAGGGAGTCCGCCAGTCAGACCACGGACTCTCCGTCGGCCGTCATACCTTCCCCGACGACCGAGGCAATGGGGGGCCAATGAAGGGATTGGATGGGATAGGTGGGGGCGTCCCATGACGGGATCCAACCAGATAGATCCGGGTCAAGGGCCTCACTCCATTCTGACGCGCGCGCGGGACATGACCGCACGGAAAGTCCTTTTGGCGCTTCTGTCCCTGCTGCTCGTCGGAGCGGCTTTCACCGTTGCTGGCGTCGACGGTGTGCTTGTGCGGCTCCGCTCTTACTCCCTGGAAACCCTGGTCTTGGCCACCGGCTTTCTGGCGGTGAACCAGATCCTTGGGTCCTTGCGGTTTCATTTCATGGTGCGTTTGTTGGGTATCGAGCAATCCCTTTGGCGGTCTCACGTCGTGAATGTCTACTCCCTGATCGGGGGGGTTCTGCTGTTTAATTTCCTGGGCCAGAGCGTGGCCCGGACCGGCATGTTCAAGATGGACCGAAAGGGAGGCGCGGCTCAGGGGTTCGCTTCGACGGTTCTGGAGCGGGCTCTGTCCCTGGTCCTGCTTGTCGCATTGCTCGTGGGATTGGTGATCCAGTACACGGACGGCATCAGCACCTACCGGGGTCATGTGAACGCCTACCTGACTCTGTCCGTGATGGTCGGTGTGGTGGTCGCGGTGGTTTTCCGGTGGGGGTTGGGGCGTCACCGGTGGGCCTATCTGGCGCGACTGCTCAATGGGCGGGTTCTCACGGCGCTCATTCTGTCCACGGTGGTGACGGCCCTGATGCTGGCGACAATGTTGGCGGCCTATGTGGTGTTGGCGCGGGAGCTGTTGCCCGGAGTCCCATGGACGGCTCTTCCCCTGCCCGCCGTGGTGTCCATGTTGGGGGCCTCCGTTCCCATCGGCGTCGCCGGTTGGGGCGTGCGGGAACTGGCGGCCTCTCAGGCCTTCTCCTATATCGGTATGGATCCGGCGGCGGGCGTGGGCATGGCGCTGGCCGTGGGTGCGCTCTCGCTGGTCGCCCTGGGATTGAATACCCTCGTGGTTCTCCTGTTCCGGCGGGAACGGACCCTTACTCAAGTCAAGGATTCGCGCTCTGGCGGGGGGAGGCAATATCTGCGGTTCTTAACCTGGGCGTTGCCAATTCTTTGCGTCGCCCTTCTGGTCTTCCGTCTGCCCGTTCCCACGCAGACAGGCTTCACCAATATCAACTTGGCCGATCCCTTTGTCCTGGTTTCAACGGTTCTGCTTCTTGTGGGGGCCTGGGGCGCCATTGGGCGGATCTGGCGGGTACCTGGCATGTGGGCTACGGTCGCGGCCATGGTGGGCGTGGTCTGCCTGTCATTCGTGCTTGGGTGGATCCGGTTTGGGCTGCTGGATTGGGCCTTTTTTAACCGGTTCTGCGGTGTCTGGGTGTTGTTGTCCATGATGCTGGCCGGGGCCTTCGTGACCAATACCCTTGGGCGCGCGGGTACGGTCATGGTCGCCCGCTCCTATGTTCTGGCCGTTGTGGTTGTTCTGCTCTTCGAACTCCTGCTCCGCGCCGTCGAAGGGGGAAATCCCTTTTCCCTGTTACCCTGGAATGGGGAGGCATTCAGCGGGTTCAGTGGGGGAGCCACGGCCTATGCCTACGAGATTTCGCTTGCCCTGATTCTGGTTTTGTCGGGGCTTCCGTTGTTTTCCAACACCAAGGCACCGGTTTTTGTCCATGGAATCGCCGGAATTCTGGCTTTAGGCCTATGGCGGGCGGAATCACCATCCGCCATGGTCTCGATGTCGGTGATACTGGTGGTTTTCGCCTTGGCCAAACGCTTTTCCCCTTGGCGGTTTCTTCTGGCTCTGACCATTGCTTGGGGAGGGATCGAGGGTCTGACGTTGGTCAGGGAGTGGCTGGGGACAGGAGCGGTTTTTCGTGTGGCGACGTCTCCCTTCTCCAACCGCCTCGCCGATTGGCCTCCACCTGTCTGGGCTGGAGAGGGTTACGATACCGTGCGTGCGGCCTTGTCCCTTTGGCTCGAAAACCCGCTGTTTGGAGCTGGTTTGGGGGCCTATTTGGACGGGCGTCTCAATGCGGGTCTTCCCTTGATGGTCATAAGGGGAACCTATGCCTGG
This sequence comes from Rhodospirillum sp., assembly GCA_021741145.1. GTDB lineage: Bacteria > Pseudomonadota > Alphaproteobacteria > Rhodospirillales > Rhodospirillaceae > Rhodospirillum. Next base: position 152,538 of record JAIOYK010000002.1, read on the forward strand.
GCTCTGGGTGAAATGGGGTTGATTGGACTAATTTTGTTCCTTTCCCCCGTTTTCCTTGGTGTCCTGGCAATGGTGCGACTACTCACGAAGACTGTTGGGCCGGGAAGTGACATGATGGACCGGCGGATCGCCACCGCCTGCCTTGGCATGATCTTCGTCACCCTGGTGATGTCGGTTTTTCACGATTTGGCCTATCAACGGGACTTCTGGCTGTTACTGGGAGCTTTCCTGGCGACGCCGGGGGCGCTCGCGTGGACATTCCGCCGGACCGCCCCTGGTCCGGATGCCCAGCGGTAAGATGACACTCTGCTGCTCTTATTAAGAATCCTGTATTCGAGGACCCTATGACGATCACTTTTCTCGTGCGCCACCCTCTCTATCTTCGGAACTACGAAAGCGTTTTGCGGGGCTTGGCGGACCGGGGCCATCGGATACAGCTAGTCTTTTCGCCCATAGAAAAGGCTGTCGACCGGACCCTCGTCGACTCCCTGACCGCCGATTTTCCGGATCGGATCACGGAAGTCACCATCGCGCCCCGCAAGGGCTGGTGGTGGCCGGTTTCCGACGCCCATCGTATGATCCGCGATTACCTGCGCTATCTGGAGCCCGAATACAGCCAGGCCCAATCCCTCGTCGCGCGTGGGGGGAAGCGTCTTCCGCCTCTAATCCAAGCCATTTTCCGCCGGGTTTCCGTCCTGCGGTCCAAGCCTGGCCGGGTCGTTCTCCATGGTCTTTGCCGAATGCTGGAGCGGGCGACCCCCGCGGATCCCGGCTGTCTGGAAGCGCTGCGCGCCTGGAAGCCGGACTTGGTGATTTTCACCCCGCTGATCGATTTCACCTACAACCAGATGGACTATCTGAAGGCGGTCAAGGCCCTGGGGATTCCTTCGGTTTTGGCAGTGGCGAGTTGGGATAACCTGACCAATAAGGGGCTGGTTCAGATCGCGCCGGACCGGGTGTTGTTGTGGAACGACATTCAGCGGCGGGAAGCCCTGTCCATGCATGGGTTGAAGGACGAGACCATTCGTTCGACCGGTGCTCAGTTGTTCGACCACTGGTTCGAAATGGCTCCTTCCGTCGACAGGGCGGGATTTTGTGATCGGGCCGCGGGAGGTCTGTTCGATCCCGCCAAGCCCATTCTGCTCTATCTCTGCTCGTCCACCTTCATCTGTCGGGACGAGGTCTCCTTCGCCAAGGAATGGCTGACTTCCCTGCGGTCCAGCGCCGATTCCCTGGTGCGCGAGGCCAGTGTGATCATCCGACCCCACCCGGCCCATGTGAAGCAGTGGATCGGGGTCGACCTGTCGGAGGATTTCGGTTCCGTCGTGGTCTGGCCCCGGGCTGGGGGCGTGCCCGTGGACGACCAGCGTAAGCGGGATTATTTCGACAGCCTACATCACGCCGCCGCCGTGATCGGCATCAACACCAGTGGCTTCCTTGAGGCCGGAATTCTTGGACGTCGGACCCTGACCCTACAGACCGAGCATTTTCGGGCCACCCAGGACGGGACTTTGCATTTCCACTATCTGACCGAAGGGGGACTGCTGACCAGCGCGGCGACCTTCGAGGAGCATCTGGCGCAATTGTCCGAAACCCTCGCCGATCCAGAGGGAACCAGTCGGCAAGTGGGCGCATTCATTGAATCTTTTCTACGGCCCAACGGCCTCGACAAGCCCGCCACGCCGATTTTCATCGATGCGGTCGAGGAGGCCCTGACCCTCTCTCCGAAGCCCGAAAGTCCGCCGGTTTGGGCGGCCCTTTTCAGGGGACTCGTGTTCCCTGCCGCCTTTTACGCCCGCCGACTGATGCTGCGGCGGACCAATAAGGGCATGTGGAAAGGTGTGGAGGCCGTACGCGGCGCCCGCTTCGCCCGCCCCAAGGGGCAGTCGACGGAACATTCCGATCGCAAGGTCCGCAAGTTTGTCAAGGAAAGTGGCGCGACTCTGGCCTCCATTGCCCGGGACGACAAGCCGATCATCATAGGCCCTTGGATGTCCGAGGTGGGATTCGAGATCCTCTATTGGATCCCTTTGGTCCGCTGGATGGTGCACCAATATGGACTGTCCCCGGAGCGCATCGTCGTCGTCTCCCGGGGCGGTGTCTCCCGTTGGTACGAGGGGATCGGCACCCGTTACCTGGATCTCTTCGATCTCTATTCTCCGGAGGAGTACTTGGCGGTGAATGCCCGCCGACAGGAAGCCTCCAACATGCAAAAGCAGAAGGCGGTTTCTCCGGTTGAAATGGAAATTGTCGAGGCGGTGAAGGGACGGTTGGGGATTACGGGTCCAGTCAACATGATCCATCCGGCCCTGATGTACAGCGGTTATCTGCGCTATCATTGGAGCCAGCGAAGCAGCATGGACCATCTGCTGCTGCACGCCTTTTACGATCCCATCCCCGAACCCAACGCCCCCATGCCTTTCGAAAAGGAACTGCCCGAGGATTATTGGGCCGTTCGCTTCTATTCCCGGGAAACCTTCGCCGATACCAATGAGAACCGGGATTTCGTCCGAGGCGTGCTAGAGCGGCTTCTTAAGTCGGCGAGCGTCGTTCTTTTGGACAGTCCATTCACCGTCGACGACCACGCCAACGTGGAGTGGATCAAAAGTGGCGCGGCCCAGGGTAAAGGCGGCAACAGACTTGTGGTGGCCGGAGGCTGGATGACACCAGCCAATAACCTCGACGTGCAGACTCGGATCATCGCCAAGTCTCGCGGGTTTATTGGAACCTATGGGGGGCTCAGCTATATCGCGCCCCTCGTGGGGAGGCCCGCCTTCGCCTTCCACCAGGGAGAGGGGGACCTGTCCGATGCCCATATCAATACGGCCCAAACGGTTTTCCGGGATATGGGGCAAAGCTATGTTCTCATTGATAGGAATGCCGCAAAGAAACTACCGATGGTTTTACCTGAGTGAATTAATATCGTTTCTAAAAAAAAATGAATTAGATAGAAATCCTGATAATCGTTCTTAATACTGGCGATTTTTACCGGATGGTCTAAATAAAGGCGTATAATAATCGATGCCCTTACCCAACCTGGGAGGCATAAATGTTTCGCGCTCTTTACTTGGAAAAGGGAGATCCAACTCCCTTGGTCGCGGTCCACCGTGTGGAACACGCGCGCTTGACGGACGGCGATGTCACCGTCGCCGTGACACATTCAACGATTAACTACAAGGATGCTTTGGCGATCACGGGCCAAGCGCCCGTTGTCCGCTCCTATCCCATGATCCCCGGAATTGATTTCGCCGGAATCGTGGAGGAAAGCGATCACCCCGGTTTCAAGGCAGGGGATCCCGTTCTCTGCAATGGCTGGGGTCTCGGGGAAAGTCGTTGGGGTGGGCTTTCCACCTTGGCCCGGGTGTCCGGTGATTGGCTGGTGCCCCTGCCCAAAGGCAAGACGGCGGCTTGGGCCATGGCGCTTGGGACCGCGGGATATACCGCGGGACTTTGCGTCCTCGCCCTGGAGAGCGTCGGACTCAAACCCGATATGGGAGATATTCTCGTCACTGGCGCCTCGGGGGGCGTGGGAAGCGTGGCCATCGCCCTCTTGGCCCACCGTCGATATGGGGTTACCGCCTTAACCGGAAAATTGGACCAGGAGGCCTATTTGAAGAGTCTGGGGGCCAAGTCCATCAAGGCTCGCGATACCTATGAACTGCCGCCTAATCTTCTGGGCAAGGAGCGGTGGGCCGGAGTGATCGATAGTTGTGGCGGGGTGATCTTGGCGAATGCCCTGTCGGAGACTCGCTACGGTGGGGTGGTGGCCGCGTGTGGTTTGGCCGCGGGCATGGATCTGCCCACTTCCGTCGCGCCCTTCATCCTGCGGGGGGTGTCCCTATTGGGCGTGGAGAGCGTGTACGCCAACCTGGGGCGTCGGATCAAGGTTTGGGATCGCCTTGCCCATGATATTCGGGATGACCTGCTGGATACCATGGTCGAGACTATTTCCTTGGGCGAGGTGCCCGCGGCCGCGAAGCGCTTGCTCACCGGTCAGGTGCGGGGTCGGTTGGTGGTGGATGTGACCGCCTGACATGCCGATTGGTTCAGCCTGGATCGCCCGCCGTCAGGTAGTCCCACATGCGCTCGAAGATCAGCCCGGCGTCGGTGGCGCGCCGGGAGGCTTCGGCCTCGCTCAGGATGGGCGCGCTGTCCGAGAGACCGCATTTCAGGGCCTCCAATTCCACCCGGCAGGCATCCTCGAGATAGAACGCAAGGCCCACGGCCTTTTCCAGACTGTCCCCCGCGACCACGGCGCCATTTCCACGCATGAGTACAGCGCGGTTGTGGCCCATGGCGGCGACCACGCCCCTGGCCTTTTCATCGTCTCGGACCAGTTGGGGATCATCCCAAAGGCCGGGAGCCGGGGCGAAATAGGCGCCGAAGCCATGGCGGGGGCGCGGAACCCGCCCCAATGCGGCCAGCGCCATCATGTTCGGGGACATGAACCGGACCACCCCCTTTATATCCGGCCGCGTCCGGTAGATATGTTGGTGGATCCGCACTTCGCCCAGGATCCCATCAGGGAGCGGATCATGGATTGGCACCCTGGGGCATGTGTCGTCTTCGGTGGTCAACCCGGGGGGCTTGGCGGGGGAGACAAGGAAGGCGTTGTCATCGATGCGGCTGGAACAATGGCCGTAGGCATGAGCAAGGCCATGGCGACCCAGGGCGCGGGCGGCCTTTCGGACGGTGGCGTCGCGTGTCATTGGAGAGGTTCCGGAAAAGGTTGATGGGTTTGGGAAGCCAGCTTCCCAAACGGAGGGGGGGGGGTGGGGGGCTGAAGCCCCCCAAAGTGACCGGCTCGAGAATTTTGACATTGAAGCAATTCGTCACGCCAAAGGTGTGCGCTCCACCCGTCGCGATCTGTTCCAGATTGCTCGGGATTTTCTCTAATCCAGAAGGGCGGCTTCAGCCTCCAACTCCTTGAGCAGGGGCGCGCGTTCCCGCCATTCGGTGTACCAGTCGTCGATGGCGGTACCGAAGAAGGACCGGTCCACCGAAAGGACGGGAACATCGGTTCCCTTCAGCTTTGCCAGGTAGTCGGCGTCGATGGCCCCATAGGACCCGATCAAGCTGTCCAGGCGGGCGGAGATGGTCTCCCGGATCATGGTCTGGTCGGCGGGATCGATGGAGGCCCAATTGCGGGCGGACCCCACGGCGATCAAGGGGAACATCATGTGGTCGGAGTGGATGATGGTTCCCGCGTGGTCGTAATATTTCGAATTCCAGGTGCCCTCGAAGTCAATTTGCATGCCGTCGATCTGGCCATTGGCGAAGGCGTCATAAAGGGCGGGGAGGGGCATGGGCGTGGGCGCGGCGCCCAGCTTGACCCAAAAATCCAGTTCGGGCTTGAAGGGAACCGTGCGGATCTTCTTTCCGGACAGGTCCTTGCTGTCGGTCACGGTGTCGCGGGTGGCGATTTCCCTCAACCCGGCCATGCCGTAGCCAAAGCCGACCAATCCCAATTTGGATACGCTCGCCAACAGCTTTTGGGCGGTGGGACCCGACAGCAGCTTTCGGGCCTGTTCCGTATTCTTGGCGATATAGGGCGCGAGGAAAATGCCGTACTTGTCATCTCGGTTCGCGAACTCGCCCAGGGTCAGAAAGGCGAAATCCAGGGCACCGCTTTGCAACTGCCGCATCATTTCCGCTTCCGATCCCAATTGGCCGCTTGGGAAAACGGACAGCGTGATTCGATCCTCGCTTCTGGTTTTCAAGGTGTCGGCCACGTCTTGGGCGGCCTTGGTCCATTGGTGGGGCGGTGGGGTGATCAGGCCGATACGGTATTCCTTGGCCTGGGCTGATAAGCCCGTGAAGGCCAAGAGGGGCAGGGCCAGGACCAGGGTTGGGGCCGAGACCGCGAGACGACGAATGGATCCGCGGAAAAAAGACATGAAGACCTCCTGTTAGCGTGCTTTTTCATTTTGGATTAGGGAAACAAGGACATGAGGTTCGGGAAGAGAACCAAGAGAAGAATCACCACGCCCGCCGAGGCGAGAAAGGGAGCGAGAAGCACCGCGATGCGCTCCGCTCTGACTCCGCTCATGAGGGAGGCGGCGAACAGTCCCGTGCCGACCGGGGGCGTGAGCAGACCCACCGACAGGTTGAGGCACAGGATCACGCCGAAGTGGATGGGATCGATGCCGTAGACCGAGGTCGCGACGGGCATCAGGACCGGCACGATGAGGATCAAGGCCGGGATGGGATCAAGCACCATGCCAACGATCAGCAGCAATCCATTGAGGATCAGAAGGAAGAGGGTGGGATCGCTGGTCAGGGCCTGAAGCCAGTCCGCCACGGCTTGGGGAATGTTCTCAAAGGTGATGGCCCAACTGAAAACCCCGGCCGCGGCGATGATGAACAACACCGCGGCCGAGTTGCGCGCCGCGCGGACGAATGCCGGGAACAAATGGCGGAATTCCAGGTCCTTGTAGACGTATTTGCCCACCAGGATCGAAATCACCGCCGCCAGCGCCGCGGCTTCCGTCGGGGTCGCCAGCCCACCGAGGATCCCGCCGACGATGGTCAGGGGGATCAAACCCGCTGGCAGGGCATCGCGGAGCGCGGAGACCCTTTCCCTCGGCGCCATGGGAGCCGTTTTTGGAAAGCCATGGATCCGCCCCAGAAGCGCGAGTACCGCAAGGAAGGAACAGGCCAGGAGAAGACCGGGAACGATGCCCGCGATGAACATGTCGCCGATGGAGATTTGGGCGATCACGCCGAAAATGATGAACAGCATGGACGGTGGAATGATGGGGGCGAGCATGCCGCCGGCCGCGGTGATGGCGATGGAAAGATCCCGGGGATACCCGGCGCGCTCCATCTCGGGAACCGATAGGCGGCTCATGACGACGATCTGGGCGACGGTTGACCCAAGGATCGAGGCCATCATGACATTGGCCATCAGGTTCACATAGGCCAACCCCCCCCGAATGGACCCGATAAGGGCGAGGGCGACGGTCATCAGGCGCCGTCCGATCCCTCCGTCGTTCATGAGTTCGCCGAGAAGGATGAACATGGGGAGAGCCATCAAGCCGTAATTCTCCAACCCGCCGAAGAACTGGCCAGGGAAGGAGAGAAACAGGGCTTCGTTTCCGCTGTTGGCCACCTGGATCAGACCGGCGCCCGCCAGGGCGATGGCGATGGGAAGGCCAAGGATGAGCAGGATCGAGAAGGAGGCGAGGACGATCATGGCCTGCCCCCGCCGTGGCGAAGCGCGCCAAGGCTGCCCGTCAGGTTGCGGAGACCATGGCAGAACGAGGTCAGGCAAAAGGCGGGCAGGATCAGCCAGGTCCAGATTTTTCGGACACCCAGGGTGGTGGTCGGTTCCTGGTAAATGAAGTTGAAGTCCATCAAACTGAAGGCATCCAAGTCCGGCGCCATCCAAGCGGTGATCGGATCGAACCAGCGCCAGACAAGAACCGCCAGCACCAGGATGAAGGCCAGCGTAAGGCCGTCGATTATCGCCATGGCCAACCGTCCGGCGGACCCCTTCAGGGCGTCGGACAGCAGGGTCATGGCGATATGGCCCCGATGGTGGAGCCCGAGGGAGGCTCCCACCAAGGCCATCCAAACCATCGTGAAAATGGCCAGTTCATCGACCCAGAGCAGGGGCGCGCCCGCGGCGCGTGTGATGACGTTGAGCAGAAGCAAGCCAAGCAAAAGGACGCAGAGCATCCCCGCGGCAAGGGATTCACCCTTGGCCAGAACGCGGCTGAGGGTCTCGAGTGGGGGATCCGTGGCGGTGGCCATGGTGGGTACCTCGTCTCCGGACAGAGTCCGGGCATCAAGGGAAGGGTAGGGTCGGATGGAAAAGGCCGAGGGACTCAGCGCCTGAATTCGAGAATATCCGGCTTGGCTCCGAACAGGCAGAAGGACTCGTTTTCCATGGCGAACTGACGGGGTCGATAGTCGCCATCCCCCTCGATCACCATGCGGTCGCTGGTGGAGTATTCGAATGTGAACCCGTCGTGCCCCTCGAAGTAGAGGAAATACCCGCCCGAGGTGGCATGGCGACCGGGGCCGAAGACAATGCGAACCTGCTTATCCTGAAGGAAATAGGCGGCCTTCAGCAGGTCGTCGATGCTCTCCACCTGGTGGTTGATATGTTGGACGCCGGGCTTGGTGGTGGGGAACAGGGCGATTTGGTGATGGCGGGGGTTGATGCGCATCAGAGGCGCCGGGCCGATCCAGTCGGAGATCCGCGCGTTAAAGTGGGTGAGCCAGAACTCCTGATCCCGCTTCGGATCGGTGGTGTTCATGCCAACGTGACCCAGACCGGTAATGCCCGTGGGCCGGTTGGGGTGGTAGGGGCGATTGGCCTCGAAGGGGCGCACCACCACCTCATAGCGGTTGCCCGTGGGATCGATGAACCAGACGAAGTCGTGGACGAACCGATCCGCGGCTTCCTCCGACGTCCCCCGACCACAGGGAATCGCCGCGGCCTCCAATTCGGCCTGGGCGGCGTCCAGGGCCGACCAATCCTTGAGTTCGAAGGCCACGGTGCTTTCCGACGGATCCCCGAGGAAATAGGACAGGGAATGGTGGCGCCAATCGGCGCGGAGGTACAGCCGGTCCTCCCCGCGCAGGATGGGTTGGAGACCGAGGATGTCGGCGCCAAACCGTTCCGCGCCGTCCAGATCGCGGGTGCCGAGGCGCACATTGGCGATATCGCGTAATTCAATCATGGATTGTTGTCCTCCCAGGACCCTGTGACGTGTTGGTTCCGGCGCTTTGTCGCCCCGTGTTGCGAAGGATTAGAAGTTCCGTAAATCGAGAAGTCAACATTTTATCGATAAAAATATATTTCCTCGATAATGGGGTGATCGTGCTATGAATGGGGAGGTGCAAGTGGATGAGAGAGGCGGCAAGGTTCGCGCATGACATTGGTCGAGACGGTTTACGAGGCGATACGCGAAGGGATTGTCCTGGGACGGTATGCGCCGGAATCCCGCCTGAAAGTCGAGCCCATGAAGGCCGAGTTCGGCGTGAGTGGAACCATTGTGCGCGAGGCCCTGAATCGGCTGATTTTCGAGGGTCTGGTGATCGCCAACGGACGTCGGGGGTTTTCCGTGGCGCCCTTTTCAGCGGAGGATCTGGCCGATATCATCCGGGCCCGCCTCTTGATCGAGGTGGAGGTGGTTCGGCTGTCCGTGGCCCATGGGACCGAGGACTGGGAGGTGGCGCTGGTGGGCGCCCACCATGGCCTGACCCGGCGGGAGGCCACCGTTGATATCGCCGATGAGGCCAGTATCCGGGCGCTGGAGGCGGCGAACCGGGCGTTTCATGATCAATTGGGCGCGGCTTGCCCAAGCCCGACCCTCTTCCAGTTTTATAGCCAGCTCTTCACCCGGCACTACCGGTACCGTCGGGTGGCTTTGAGGGAAAAGGTCATCTTGCGGGAAGCCAGGGAGGATCACCAGGACCTGTTGGACGCGGCCTTGGTGCGGAATGTGGAGCGTGTCGCGGATATCACCCGCGCCCATATCGAGCGCACCCAAAGGTTTTCGGATCAGTTGATCACCGCATTTGATCGGGCCGTTCCGGCGACCGACTAGGGGAAATCAGGTGTTTCCCATGCCGTTGTCGTCCGGGCTCCAATTGGCCAGGGCGACACGGGCCGCCTCCTCGCCGATGGCGGCGATGGCTCGGGCTTTTCCATAGGCGATCAGGGGAAATTGGGAGACCGGAGGCTCCAGGTAGAGGTCGGCCAAACCCTTGGTGCGATCCCGGTGGGCGATGCCGCCGACGATGCCTGCCCGGACCAGGATTTCCGGCAGGGTCGGCAGGAGCGATTGGCGGCGGAAGATCATGCGGAACAGGGCGTCGAGCCCAGACAATCGGCGCAGGGTCGGATCCACCGCCAATTCCTGGCGGGGGTTTACGTCCGCGGCGATGACGGTACCTTTGCCCACCCGGTCGCGCATGACATCGACGGGGACGTTGTTCAGGATCGCGCCGTCGACGAGAAGGTGACCGTCGATCAGGGTGGGCGGAAAGATGCCCGCGGGGGAATTGCTGGCCCGGACGCCCAGGTGCAAGGGGCCACTGTCCAGAACCCGGGTTTCGGCCGTGGTCAAGTCGCAAGCCACGGTGAAGAAGGGGATCCACAGGTCCTCGAAATCCAATCCTCCGCAGAGCTCCTCGGTGGCCCGGGCATAACGCTTGCCGACAAGCAAGGACACAATGGGCAGGGTCGGAAAGTCCCCGTTGTGGGCGAAGGTCACCGTTCGGGTCAGAATGGTTTCCAGGTCATCGCCCCGGGCGAACTGGGCACCGAGCAGGGCGCCCATGCTGTTGCCCCCAACCACGTCCACGTCGATGCCCTTTTCCTGGAGGACTCGCAGCAGGCCCAGGTGGGCGAACCCCCGGGCTCCCCCACCGCCGAGAACCACTCCCCGGGCCCGGCCGACCAAACTTCGAGCCACCCGTCCCGCGTCCGAGGCGACGCCCAGGCGCAGGTGGTGGGGGGTGATGTCCTTCCGCCCCTTGCGCCAGTCCGCGGCGCGACGCGGCTTTGGCGCGTCGGCGGGGTGGAGGACCAGCAGGCCGTGGCCCTTCATGGACAGGGTCCGGTCCTGGATCTGTCGGATCTCGATGGGCCGAAGCGCGCTGTCGTCTTCCCATTCGGCGACAAAAAGGATGTGATCGGCCTGCCGGAGGCAGCGATCTTTCCAGGGGCCTTCCATCTCGTCGGCGATATACAGCAGCAGGTCGACCGATTGCTCGATGGCGTTGAAATGGGCCGTTTCGACGCCTTTGCCAAACTCGGCCATGGCCTCGCTGTCCTCGCGGGTCAGGGTGCCGATCCGGCCCAGGAAGGAGAAGGCCGGAGAGAGCTCCCGGGCGGCCACCATGGCGAGGGCGGGATCTCCCAGGGAGACCAGGGCGAGCGTGGAGGGGCGGGTGCCGCCCCTCTCGTTCGATGGCTTGCTCAAGTGGTCGCGGATCGCCTTGCTGAAGATCCGGTTCATCTCCAGGGGATGGGTGGTCAGCAGCGCCTCGTAGGTTGCCTTGTCCATGACCAGGGTCTCGCAGTCGCGCACCGCGGTCAGGTCCGCGCCGCGGACATCCCCCAGGATCACGCCCATTTCGCCGACCGTCGTGCCGGGGCCGATGGGCGGGAAGACCACGACCCGTCCGGACGGGTCGGTCACGGAGGCCCGGACCATGCCTGAAACCAGGATCAGCAGGTGGTCCGACGCATCCCCCTGGACGAAAATCCGCTCTCCCCCGGCTTGGATACGCACAGACAACTGGGTTTCCAAGTCGCTCAGCAGGGCTTCCGACGCGTCCCGGAACACGGACCTGCGGCGCAGCATGGAGGAAATCCGGCTTTGTAGGGCGCAGGCCTCCGCGTGATCGCCATGGGTCCGAAAGGCGCCCGGCGCGACCTGATAGGCCCGGCGCAGGGTTAGGCCATCAATGGCGAGGAGGGGACGATCCACCGGGAGGATCATCCCTTCAGGCCATGTCGCGTCGCTTCGGATGTCGTGGGGGGCAAGGGCCTGGAACGCCGGGCTCTCTCCGGAGGGGCGGCGGGGGGCGAAGAGGAGCCCGTCGCGGGTGGAGAGATCCACCGCGGGTCCGTCGAGGACCCGGATCTGCTCGAGGAGGACCTCCCACGCTTCCGGTGGAAGGGCGGCGAAGGGGAGTTGGGCACGGAGGGAGGCGATGGCGGAGGCGTCGGCGGCGGAGGGTGACATAAGGGGATCCAATGGGGGGCCATTTGGATCGCAGTATGAGGCCAATCACGCCGACTGTCGAACGTCCTCCCGCGATGGGTGCGATGGGAGCGTCAGCGCGGCGTCCGAATATCCTCCCGTGGCCCGGAAGGCCCGGCGGGCGCGCAGATAAATCCAGCCAAAGCGGGCATAGATTCCCAGGTAGTGGGTGGCGTTGAGAAAGCCCCGGGCAAGCTCCCGCGCGTGGAAGGGCAGCGCGGGCTCCTGGGGCAGACCCGGACGACGATCCGTCCGGATCCGGCGACGGAAGGCACCGCCTTCCAGGGGGTGGAGTTTGTGCACCTTATAGGTGGCATAGACCGCCGCGCTGAACATGACCACATCCTTGATCGACACCCCATGGGCCATGGCCCGCTTGAATAGGGTCTCCAGGTGGTCCGGCTCGTAGAACCAGTCCACCATGTCGTGGTAAAGAGCGACCCATTCTTCCTTGTTCATAATTGGATGCTGAAGCACCACATGTTGGGCGTCATAGTTGTTGAGGTCGTGGTCCATGGGAAGTCCCGCGGCCACGGCCTTTTTGTGGTCTTCGGACCCCGGCAGGGGGGTGAGTATGTAGACATAGAACAAGTCGAAGGGCAGTTCCCGCTTCAGATAGGCCATGTCCGCGCGCACGCTGTCCCGCGTGTCCCCCGGGAAACCGACGATGTAGGAGCAGATAGAGAGCACGCCCGCGCGCTTCCAGGCGATGACTCCTTCCTTCACCCGGTCCAGGTTCCTGTTTTGCGGCTTGCCCGCGTCCCCTAAATTGCTCACGTTCAGGGTTTCCACCCCGATATAGACCCGCAGGCAGCCAGCCCGGGCCGCCATCTCCACGAAGCCGGGGATACGGTGGGCCTGGGTGTCGGTCTGGATGAGCAGTTCGAAGGCCACGCCTTGGGTGTCCCGCAGCTCGACGAAAAGGTCGAACATCTCTCTCCAACTGGGATTGCGGGCGAAATTGTCGTCGACGATCAGCAGTTCCTTGACCCCCTGGTCTCGCAGGGCAAGCAGGTGGTTCCGTAGGGAGGGAATGTTCCGCTGGCGCATCTTGCGGCCATGGACATTGATCACCGTGCAGAAGGAACAGACGAAGGGGCAGCCCCGCCCCACGTCCAGCCCGGCAACCGGCCGGAGGGTATTGGTCTCCAGGTTGGAGGCCACGTCCGGCAAGGGCGCGGTGGCCATATCGGTGGACGTATCCAGGTGATTATAGAGGGGTTTGAGCGTCCCCTCCCAGGCGTCGCGCAGGAAGGCGGCGGCGTGCTCCTCGAATTCTCCGGCGTAGAGGGTGAACCCCGCGGCCCGGAGACCAGAGAACGCGGGCTCCCAATCGGGCACCATGGCCATGCAGCCGCTGACGTGGAAGCCGCCCATGGCCACCGGGGACCCGGCTTTGGTGAAGGTCTCGCCGATGTCGATGGCTCGGGGCACCTGGTTGGACTGGACGCCGACCATCATCACCAACCCCCGGTCCGCTTTCCCCAGCCAACGGAGCAGCGCGGCCCGGTCGATCACCGTGGAGGATTCGTCCAGTCCCCGGGTTTCCAACCGGACTCCGGCAGGGAGGGCGCCCCGGGCGGTGATGTCATCCAGGATTCCCCGCACGACGGCCAGGACGTGGATGGGCATGAAGGCCTTGCGCCATTGGATCACATAGCCGTCCTCGTCGTAATGGGAGGGCTTGATCAGAAGAATGCGGAACAGTCTTCCCTCTGATGGGGCTTTTGTCGTCATTCCGCGGCCTCTTTCGCTTGGGTTTGGTGCTTGGGGATTTTGGTCCGCCCGCCCGGAGGCGACAGGGGGACCAGCGGCGCGAGCGCGGCGTCGGTGTCGCCGCCCTTGACCGTGATCGACCGCCAGGCCTTGGCAAGGGCCGTGGTCAGGTGTCCGTTGAAGATCCGGTTCAAGCCAAGCCGGACCGCGTCATTCACGATCCCCCGCATGACCGCGAGCATGGGGCGAATGCCTCCGTTAGGGGAAGGGTTTATGCGCGACAAGGAAAAAGAGCTTCCAGAAAATGAGAAAGCGTCCCTCCCGCTCATGGGTGCCCAATTCCAAGTGAGCCCTGTTCAGGCATTCTTCCGGCGTGCAGGTGGCGTCGTGGATGCGGTGCAGGAAATTCGCGGCCTGTTCGGCGCCCTCGAAGATCCAAGGCGTGGGATGGATTTCCCAGCTCGTCAGGGTCAAGTCCGATTCCTGGCATAGGGTATCGCAATCACAGCGGTCTAAAAATCGATGCTGATGGCCGGTCGAGGAGACCTCATGGACGGTCCCATCGAAATAGCGCTGGATGTTGGTCCCATCGGCCACGTCGCCAATGATCAACCGACCACCAGGGCGGAGAACTCGGGCGAATTCCCGGGCCTGGGTAATTTTGTCCGGAATATGATGGTAATTGGCCAGGGAGGTCACCAGGTCCACGGAATTGTCCGCCAGGGGCAGGGTTGGCCCGGTCAGATGGGTCATGGTGATCGACCGCCCATCGATCCGCTCGGCCAAACCCTGGAGCATGCCAGCGGACGCATCCATGGCCATCACCTTCCCCCCCGGAGCGAGGGAGTCGGCCAGGGCCAGGGTCAGCAACCCGTCGCCGCATCCGAAATCAAGGGCGGTTTCCCCCGATTTTGGCGCGGCGAGAGAGAGCATCCTCGACAGTTCCGCCTTTCGCGCATCGGGAAAGTCATTGTTTGCTCGGGTGTAGTTTTCCCACCTGCTGGTCCGCGAAAAATCCTTGGCCGATCCAAGGGAGATATCCTGTGTCATAACACTACACGTCCTTGCCAAGTCTTGTTGATGCGGATATTTGCTCGTATTCTCGCCTTCAGAAAAAATGTAGAAACATATTTCATCTTGAGAGAGGTTTAGGTCTTAGGGTTGATGAATTTGAAAAGGCTGTGGCTTTATTTTCTATCACAGGATATGTGTTAAATCTCGGATCGCAATAGAAAATGTTCAAGTAGACTGATCTGTATGGGCGTTTATTAGGGCTACCTATGGTGGGGTTTTTGTTCCCTCGCGTTTGGTATGACGAAGGGTTTGGGTGGGACAGTCATGGATGGATTTCGAGAGAATATCGGACCTCGCGAGACCTGCCTTTCCCTGCTATGGGCGAGGGCGGAGGTCCAGGGTCGCCACCCCGCCCTGACCCTGCCGACCGCCGGCGAGATGGGGGAGGTGACCCTCGATTTCGCCACCCTGACCGCCGAATCCGATACCCTGGCGGCCCGACTCCGGCCCTTGGCGGCGCCGGGGGACCGGGTGTTGCTTCTGTTCGAGAACTCCCTGGGGTTCGCCCTGGCCTTCCTGGCCTGTCTGCGGCTTCGCTTGGTCGCCGTGCCCGCGCCCCGCGACGGCGAGCGGGAGCGTTTGGAGGGCATCGTCCAGGATTGCCATCCGAGGCTTGTTCTGTACGAGGTCCCCGGTGACGGTGGCCTCGCCGAGGGGGAGGGGGGCGACTGCGCGCCGGATGCAAACTGGTATTCCTTGGGGGCAACCCCCTTGCTGGACTCCGAGAGTGACGGAGGGAAGGGCGCAAAAGCCGCCTTGGACTTGCCTTTGCCTGGATCCAAGGATCCCGCGGTGCTGCAATACACGTCGGGTTCCACCACCCAACCCCGCGGGGTGATCGTCACCCACGGGATGATGGCGGCCAATCAATGGAACCTGAACGAGGCCATGGGCTTCCGTCCTGGCGATTTGACCGTGTCCTGGCTGCCGGTTTTCCATGATATGGGGCTGTTCGGCGGGCTCCTGCAGACCATGCTTCATGGGGAGCGGACGGTCCTTCTTTCTCGTCGGGTGATGCTGCGTGACCCCCTGCGTTGGCTCCAGGCCATTTCCCGGTATGGGGCCACCCATTCGGGGGCGCCCAATTTCGCCTATGATGCCTGTGTGGACGCCCTGAAGCGGCGTTTGGCCGATGGGGAGGCGCCTCCCGACCTGGACCTGTCGCGCTGGAGGGTGGCCTTCAACGGGGCCGAACCCGTGCGGGCCACGACCATGCGCCGGTTCGCCCAGGCCTTCGCCCCCCATGGGTTCCGGGCGGAGATGCTCTATCCCACCTATGGCATGGCCGAGGCCACCCTGTTCGTCACCGGCTCCCGCCCAGGGGAGATACCCCTGATTCGGGCTTACGCCGGGCTGGAGACCGGTCGGGCGTGCCCGATCGCGCCCGGTGGGGTGTCCGGTGACAGGGGTGGGGTGACCCTGGTCTCCAGTGGCCGCCCGGTTGCCGGGACCGTGGTCCGGGTGGTTGATCCGGAGAGCCGCCGTCTCCTGGAGGATCGCCACGTGGGCGAGATCTGGGTGTCCGGTCCCCAGGTGGCCCGGGCCTACCAGGGCGCTCCCAATCTGTCGGCGGCGATCCTGAACGCGGTCTTGGAGGATGGGACGGGTCCCTATCTACGGACCCGGGATTTGGGCTTTCTGGACGGGCAAGAGCTGTTCGTGACCGGGCGCATGGGGGATCTGATCGTCCTCCATGGGCGCAATCTCTATCCCCAGGATCTGGAGGGTCTGGCCCAGGCCGCTCACCCCGGGATCGAGCCGGGCTGCGTGGCGGCCTTTCGTCTGGAGGAAGACTGGACCGGTCCCCCAAAGGTGATTTTGGTGATCGGGCGGCGGAAGGGGACCCTGGGCGGCGATCCCGATGCCCTGGCCGAGGCGGCCCGGGAGGCCGTCTGGCGCGCCCTGGAGGTTGCCCCGCACGATGTGGTGGTCATACCGCGCAACGAGGTGGTCCGGACCTCCAGCGGGAAAATCCGCAGGGGCGCTCTGCGCGACGCCTTACGGGAGGGGCGGCTCACCCGCTTGAACGGCACCTCGGGCGGAGAAGGGGATCCGCCGGGTCTCGTGCCCTCCAGGCGCGACGCCCTGGAAGCCCTGGGCCGGGACGTGGAGGCGGTCCTGGGTGGGGCCTCGCCCAGCCTTGATCCCGCTCGACCCTTATTCTCGCAAGGGTTGGACTCCCTGTCCTTGCTGGCCCTTTCCGACCGGTTGGAGCGGCGTCACGGCGCGCCGCCGCCCGGGCCGTTGCTCTACGCCGAACGGGCTGGAGTCCTGGCGGACTGGATGGCCATCCGTCCCCCCCTGCCGGGATGGGACGCGCCCAGGGGAGCCGGGGTCCCGGTCCCGGATCTCCTCCTGGGCCGGGGAAGGGGCGCCTTGCTGTTCCAGGACCAGGGCCGTTGGGACATGGTGACTCTGTCGACCCTGGTGCTTCGGCGGGGTGTCTCCGTGGCGGCGGTGGCCGAGGCCCTGGTGGGCTTGGTCGCCCGTCATCCCCCCTTGGGGTATCGGATCGATCCCGCGGGGGATCGCTTCCAGGTCGGGTTCGTCACCCCTCCGCCTCTGGAGAATCTGGAGCGTGAGGAAGGGGAAAGCGCGGCCGCCCTGGAGCGCCGCCTATGGATCCGCGCGAGACGGCCCCTGGATCTATCCCGGGGGTCGCCCTTTCGCCTTGTCCTGGGTCCGGAGGCTGGGACAGGAGGGCGGCCGGCTGTGTTGGCTGTCCACCATCTGATCTGCGACGCCCGCTCCCTTGACCAAGGGACCCGGGATTTCCTGGCCTTGATCGAGGGAACACCGCTGTCTCGTGGACCGGTGACTCCACCGGAGGTCACGGGCGGGGAAGAGGCGGCCCTGGCCAGCGCCCTGCGCGACACGGCTTTGGCCGGATGGCGCGACGACCTGGAGGGCGTTCCCCCATCGGCGCGTTTCCCCTGGCCCGCCCCAATCCCGGGCGGTCCCGGGGAGGGGGGGCTTCCGGTTCGCCGCTTCGCCCTGTCCGAGGCCACCGCCCGGCGGCTTGACGCCCTGGGCACCCGCCTGGGCCTGGGGGCCACCGCGCTCCACCTGGCCGCCTGGTGGGCCGCCCTGGTCCGCCTCGGCGCGCCGGAGCGGTTGGCGGTGGTCCTGATGGCCGACCTGAGGGATCATTCGTCGGACCAGGGGGCCAAGGTACCCTTGGGACTGGGCTACGCGGTCAATCCCTTGCCCCTTGTCCTTGAATCGCCAGGGGCGGAGGCGACCTTGATCGACGTGGCCCGCGGGATCCAGCACCGATTGTCCCTGGCCTTGGAGCGGCGGATCCTCCCCTTCGCCCAGGTGATCGAGGCGCTGGATCCGCCTCGGGGAGGTCCCCATGGCCCCTACCAGCAGATCCAATTCGGCCATGGACGCCTCTCCACGCCGGTGGCGCTGGACCTGTCCGAGGCCCTGGCCATGGAGGGCGCGGTGGGGGTCCTGCTGCCGCAAATGGAAGGGCTGGCCCTCGCCAACCTTCAGGTCTTCGACACACCGACGGGGATCCGGGGCATGCTGGTTTACGATCCCGCCCACCTGAGGGCCGATACCGCGGCGAGCCTGGAGGCCGCCTATCGGACCTTCATCGAGGCACTGGCCGGGGACGGGGCGAAGGCGCCCCTGGATCGCCTTCCCCTGGTCGAACCCCGTCCATCGTTGGGGACCTGGGAGAACGGTCCTCCCGAACCGGTCCATGTCACGGCCCGCCGATTGGCCGACGCCAACCCCAAGGGTCTGGCGGTCATCGACGGGGACATCCGCCTGGACAATGGGACCCTCTGGCGGTGGGTGGACTCCCTGGCCATCCGGTTGGACAGCCTGGGGCGGGGCGTCGCCCGGGAGCGGCCTATCGCCACCCTGATACCCCGCTCGGCGGCGTTTCTGGCGAGCCAACTGGCCATTCTGGAGGTTGGGCGGCCGGTCATGCCCTTGGACCCGGATACGCCGCCCGACCGTCTTGGGGAAATGTTGACCGACGCCGATCCCCTCGCCTTGATCGCCGTGGTCGAGGGAGTGGATTGGCATGGGCCGATTCTTTCGCCTGGCGCCCCCCCGATCCAAGGAGACTTTCCGACGCGGAACAGGGGGACGGTGGCTCTGTCCGACCCGGCCTATGTGATTCATACCTCCGGGTCCACGGGGCGGCCCAAGGGGGTTGTCTTTCCCCATGGCGGGTTGGCGTCGCGCCTCGCCGATCTGGCGGGGCGAATGGAGATCCGGCCCGGGGACCGGGTTCTGAATTACATTTCTCCGGCCTTCGACCCTTCCGTGCAGGAGATTCTGATGGCCGTCACCACCGGGTCGGCCCTTGTGGTCGCGCCCCAGGGGAACGGCTTCGATCCCGGCGCCGTCGCCGGGTTGATGGCACGGGAAGGGGTGACCCATGGCGTGGGGATTCCCTCCATGCTGTTGGAGGTGGTGTCCCATCCCGCCTTCTCGGGCTGCCGGACCCTGCGGAGCGTCACCTGTGGCGGGGAGACCCTGACCGCGGCCCTGCGTGACCGGTTCGTGGCCGGGTCGGGAGGGCGGCTCCTCAATGTCTACGGGGCCACGGAAACGACCATTTGCGCCACGGTCTGGGATGCCACGGAGGTTTCGCCGGAGCGTGTGTCCGCCGTGGGTGTGCCCATGGCCGATACGGTGGCGCGGGTTGTCGATGACCTGGGGCGCCCCTTGCCCCCGGGTGTGGTGGGGGAAATCCTGATTGGGGGCGCGGCCCTGTCCCTGGGGTACCTCGACCGCTCCGATGAGACGGCCGCCCGGTTTCCACGGGATCCCCTGTCACCGGATGGCGGGCCGCTATATCGCACCGGCGACGCGGGTTGGTTGGATGGGGAGGGGGTGCTCTGGTTCGCGGGTCGCCTGGACGGTCAAGTGAAAATCAATGGTCAGCGCGTGGAATTGGAGGAGATCGCCAACCGCTTGCGGGCGACGAATGGCGTGAGCGAAGCCATCGTCGTCCTCCGACCCCGGGACGGGGAGGGAGGGAAGGAACTGGTGGCCTACGTCGTGGCGGCGGGGATGGACGGGCGACGGCTCGATACGCCAACACTTGGGTCAACCCTTCGGCGGGGTCTCTCCCGGAGTCTGCCGCCGCACCTGTGCCCTTCGGCCTATGTGGTTTTGGATCGCCTGCCTCTGACCCGCAATGGGAAGGTGGATCGGGCCGCCCTGCCGGAACCGGGACCGGAACACCGGATCGGTGGACTTTCCGACGAAGCGGCGGGGTGGGACGACCGTCAAGGGGGCCAGGATGATCCCATGGTTCGGGCGGTCTCGGCCATTTGGGCCGAAGCCTTGGGACTGGAGCGGGTGGATCCGGGGAAGAGCTTCTTCGCCCTGGGCGGGCATTCCCTGCTGGCCCTGAAAGTCGTGGCCCGGATCGAGGCCGAATTGGGCCGCCGCCTCCCTCCCACGACCCTCTATGGGGCGTCTTCGGTCGAGGAAGTGGTGACCCTTCTGCGGGAAATGGAGGGGGACGCGGGGGTGGATCAAGGGCCTGTTTTGGGGCTCCACCACCGTTTGATCCGCCCCCGAGTCCGACAGAGAAGGGAAGGAGCGGACCCCTATTCCCTCTCTTTGCCCCTCTATTTGGTGGCGCCGGGTGTACGGGGCATGGCGGCCTATGACCGCTTGGCTCGGGTGCTCGCGCCGGGGCGGGCGATTCACTGCCTCGCCGCGCCGGGACCCGGAGTGGAACCTGGAATCGTCACCCTGGCGGACTTGTCCCGGTGGTTCGCCGACCGGATCACGGAGGGCGGATCGGGTCCCATCCATCTGATGGGGTATTCCATCGGCGGACTGGCGGCCTACGAACTGGCCAGGGAGTTGGAGCGGCGGAGTATCCCTGTCGCCAGTTTGATCCTGGTGGACAGCCTGGATTCCCGCTGGACCTGGCTTGGCGCCTGGACGGTGGAGGCCATGAACCGCTTTCCCCGCCTGTTTGAGAATTTATCCAAATGGACCGGCGACAAGCGATTCATCGAGGTGGCGGGGGATCATCGGTTGTTAAACTTGTTGCGCATGGCCATGTCCTACCGCATCGACCCATGGGATGGGCATCTCACCTTCGTGGGGCGGTCCCAGGGAAATTGGTTGGTGCGCATGGGGGCGCGCCTCTGGGGGCGGGGCGCCCGGTCTGTGGACTGGATGTGTGTTCCAGGAGGCCATAGTTCCCTATTTCTGGAACCCCAGGTTCGGGTTTTGGCCATGCGTTTGGAAACGGTCCTCTCCGCGGCTGAAGCCGATGAGGCGGATAGGCATGCCATGGGAGGAACGTACGAATGAAGGAAAACGAGGCGAGCGCCACGGCCTACGCGGTTTTGCAAGGGTTGATCCACGCCGGGCGCCAACCCGGCACCATGGGCTTGGTCGCGCCAGAGGTCCTGGAGGCGGGGGAGGCGATCCTGTCTTCCACGGCGGAGGGACGCAAGCGGCTCGCCCAATTGGACAGTGGCCTGTTCCGCGCCCTGGTGCCGGTCGTGGAATTCCTGTTGATCCCGGGTCTGACCCTCCATTACGCCCTGCGCAAGCGCTTCATCGAGGACGCGACCCTTCTGGCCATCGAGGACGGGGTGACTCAGGTCATCAACCTGGGCGCGGGTTTCGATACCTTGGCCTGGCGTCTCCATGGCCGTCATCCGGGTGTGAATTTCATCGAGATCGATCACCCCGCGACCTCGGACGCCAAGGCGGAGGCCCTGCTGAAGAAAGCGGGCGCGGCGGACAATCTGCATCAATTGGCGGTGGATTTCACGGAACAAACCCTGGAGGACCGCCTGGGACCCTTCCCTGGCTTCCAGGCCGACCGACCGACCCTCTATATTTGCGAGGGGGTCCTGCCTTATTTGACCGTGCCCCAGGTGACGGAGCTGTTGCGGACGCTGACGGTTCTGGCCAAGGGAAAGCCGCCGCGCTTGGTCTGTACCTGTGTCGAACCCATGGACGCGCCGGAGAACAACACCGGACCTCTGTTGGGCCTGTATCTGAAACTCAAGGGAGAAGATATCCACTGGCGGATCGCCCATGGGGCCGTCGCCGGGTTTTTGAGGGAGCGCGGGTATTCGGTGGAGGATCTGGCCACGGTGGTGGATTTTCGGACCCGCTACCTGTCGGGCCGTCCGCATGGTACCCTGCATGGGGGCGAATACGGTGTTGTCGCTCGGGTCCTGCCGGAGGGATAGGCGCACGCTTTCCCAGGGCGCATTTCTAGGGGGCCACGACAGGCTTGCTTCGGTCCAAGGCGTGATGCCCCAAGGGCCCGTGATCCATGAAAATGGACCCGGAAGCGTTCGCTTCCGAGCCCATTTTAGAATCCCCGAGGATCCTACTTCCGCAGGTCGATTTCCACGCCGGGCTCACCGGAAAATTCAACCAGGATATCGCCGTCCGGCACCCAATACTGGCAGGCCAGACGGTAGGCGGGGGGGAAATCCTCGACCTCGGCCCTGGCCAGAAGCTCCTTGGATAGCTTGCCGTTGACGGATAGGGTGGTTTTTTCCCGTTCGGTCAGGGCTTGGGCCTTGGGACCCTTATTGTCCAATTGAGTGATCTTCACCAGGCAGGACCCGCATTCACCATCCTGACATTGGAAGGGAATGGGAACGGCCTTCTCCTTGGCGAGGGCCAGAAGAGTGCCTTTGGATCCCGCGACGGCATAGACGGTGATGTCCTTGGGCAGGGTGGGCGCGCAGAAGGTAACGTTGGCCATGAAGTGGTTTCCCCCGTGACAATGAGCCATACAAAAGACGGAAAATCCTTAGGCGCTAGGTCGACAGGATCCGGGCCGTGATCTTCCGCGTCTCGGCCGGGGGGAAATCCAAGGGACGCGTGAAGCGTCGACTCGCGGCGGACGGCGGCAGTCTCGCCTCCAATAGCCATAGCTGTCAAACGGGTTTTTAATTTCGCTGACTGGCGGAGTGAGGAGGACCCACGGTGCGAGGGACTGTCCCGAAAAAAGGCCATGCCCCCGAAAGGAGTGACCTTTCGGGGGCATGGCGTTGTGTCGGTGTCGGAGGGCGGCTAGAGCGGAATGAGGAAAAGTGTACGCGGTTTTCCGTCTCATTCCGCTGTAACGATATAATTGAGATCACGTTTATGAAGTACGGTCGATTTGACCGTACTTCATCGTGATCTAGGCCGCGTCGCGGGACCGGCGGCGGGGGGCATCGCTCCCCTGGGGTCGGTTGCCACCGACCGCCCGTTGGGGACGGCCAGCGCCATTGCCCTGAACACCCAGGGGCTTCTTGGGCCGGGGCTTGCGCGGAGCGGCGGGGCCATTATCTTGGCGGGATTCACCTTGGCGGGCGTCGTGGCCCTCGGTGGGACGACCAGTGCGGTGGGGCGCGGAGCGGCTTATGGGAGCCCACCCATCGCCACGCAGTTCCTCCACACCTTCGCTCCGGTTATCCCGGTGGCGGTCATCCCGAGATGCTGGAGCGCGGGAGGGAGCCTTGCGGGCCCCATTCTGGTTTCCACCGGCGGCCCGCTTGGGCGCGCCACCACGGCCCGCGCTGCGGGCCAAGTGGGCTTCGGCCAGGGACGCGGCGTGGTACTCGTGGTCAGTGTGGACGGAGATGGTGTCCTGAATGGTCCGCTCAATGGCGCGCAGGTAATCCAATTCGGGCTCGGCGCACAGCGACAGGGCAACGCCCGACGCTCCGGCCCGGGCCGTCCGGCCAATGCGGTGCACGTAGCTTTCCGGCTCGTTGGGCAGGTCGAAGTTGATGACGTGGGACACGCCATCGACGTCGATACCGCGGGCCGCGATATCCGTCGCCACCAGGGCGCGGACACGGCCACTCTTGAAGTCATTCAGGGCCCGTTGGCGAGCGCCCTGGGACTTGTTGCCGTGGATCACGTCGACGCCGACGCCGAACTTCTCCAGGAACTGGCCCAGCTTGTTCGCGCCGTGCTTGGTGCGGGTAAAGACAATGGCGCGGGTGACGTCACGCGGATCGCCAAGCAGGTTCAACAGCAGATTCCGCTTGTCGCCCTGTTGGACGAAAAGGATCTTCTGGTCGACCTTGTTGGCGACGGTGGATTCCCGGGCGACCTCGACGCGGACCGGATCAACCTGCAGGCTCGACACCATACCGGTGACTTCCTTGGGCAGGGTGGCGGAGAACATCACCGTCTGGCGCTTGCGGGGCAGACTCTGGGCGATTTTGTTGACCGTCGGCGCGAAACCCATGTCGAGCATGCGGTCGGCTTCGTCCAGGACGAAAACCTCGACGGCGCGCAAATCGACGGCCCGGCGGTTCATCAGATCCTGCAGGCGGCCGGGTGTCGCGACCAGGATGTCCAGGCCGGACTTCAGCATGCGTTGGTGGCGCTGGATATCGACGCCGCCGACGACCACGCCATGGCGGATGTCGGACATGAAGCGACCGTAGTCGCGGACCCCTTCGGAGACCTGAACGGCCAGTTCACGGGTCGGGGTCAGGATCAGCACCCGGGGACGACCGGGAACACGGGGCTGGGGATCGTTATACAGCCGCTGCAGCAGGGGCAGGGCAAAAGAAGCGGTCTTGCCCGTTCCGGTCTGGGCCAAACCCAGGACGTCCTTGCCTTCAAGCTGCGGGGGAATGGCCCCAGCCTGGATGGGAGTCGCAACGGTGTACTCCAGATAGGCGAGGGCGCGGGTCAGGGGCTCGACAAGTCCGAGCGTGGAAAATTCAGTCATATTGTTTCGGATACCTTCCGTTTCGTGGTTCTAGTTGGATGTGGCCGCCAAATTGGACCAATCCGCCACGAAATCGGCGCGGTCCAGCGGAGCGGGTATTACCCTTGCCCGCTCCTAACGGGGTGAGCCGCCCTTGTCCTGGGAACACAACGCTCCGTGGGACCGTGACGCACTCCGAACGGTCCAAATTTTGGACCGCATTCGATCAAATCGTCGGGAAATGAAAGTCCTGGGGTGGGATCGCGACAGGTCCAGGGTTTGGAATCCATTGGTCCGTCTGCTTCGAAGCCCAATCACTTCCATATGGAAAGTCAGCCTCGAAAATCGCGCGCCTTCAGGTTGGGATAAACCCAGTGCAATTCGATGAGACATAAATGGACCCCAAGGCGTTCGATGTCAAGGAACTTTGCCGCGGCGCGTCATATCCTTGTCCTATATTAGCGTTCGTAGGGCGCTCCTCCCTTTTCCGGGGGCATGGGGCCGGGCCGGAGAAATGGGGTCGCTGGAGGGGAAGCTCTCCTCCAGCGCTTCGTCCAAGAGCTCTTCCTCGCGACGATCATCTTCGGTTCCGCTGGAGCCGATGGCGGGGCGTGGTGTTTCGGTGACGGTTTCGCGCATGGTCATAAATCTCTCCCGATTGGTTTTCCGAGGTGGATGGGGCCTAGGTGGATGGGGGTGGCCCGAAGAACGGGGGCAGTCCTGACTGACTCCGTTGGTCCTTCTGTCCAATCAACGGAGGCCGCCCGGCGAGGTTCCCGAAACAACAGGGGGAGGGCTCGCCTGCCGTCTGGTCATTCCGGGTGCCATCAGGCAGAATGCGCGCCGTTGAATGGGCGGTGTTGGAGGACTGTAGATGGCGCGCGCATGCGTGAACGACCGGGGCTTAGATTGGGGCCGGCTGGCGATTTCGACCTTGATGGTCGGAGGAAGCCTGATCGCTCCGACCGGGGCGGCCCGCGCGGAAACGGCCAGCATTGGCGGTTGGTTCGTATCGGACGAGCACAGGTCCGATGGGACATTTTCCCACTGTATGATGCTGACGCCTTACCTCAATAAGGAGCGCAAGGTGCTGTTGTCGGTAACCCTCTCCCGGGACAAGCTGGCCATGCTGGCCGTGTCCGACACGGATTGGACGCTGGAGGAGGGCGCGAAATACAGCGCCAAGGTGGCCATCGATGGGGGGAAACCCACGGCGCATACGGCGACCAATGGCGGCGGCGTGGCCAGGGTGGAGGTCCCGGAGTGGTCCCCCTTCGCCGCGGCCCTTCGGGAAGCCGAAGTGCTGGCGGTGAAATCCTCCGCCGGCGTGGTGTCCTTCCGCCTCTATGATATGGCCGAGGCCTTGCGCGCCCTTGAATCCTGCGCGGCGACGGGCCATCCACCGACCATTAAGCGGATTGTTCGGGACGACAAGGGCAATGTCATCCGCGAGGAATCCATTCCTCCGGTCAAGGATCCGGTTCCCGACATCGTCATCCAGAAAAGGAAATAGGGGAAGCGGCCGGACAGCGGGCCGTTCAGTCCACCGGGGTGAAGATCAGCATGTCCCCGATCCAGAGGGGACCCAGTTCATCCAGATCCAAGGTCATCAGTTCGTCCTCGTCGTCATCCTCGCGGATGGCGATGCTGTGGGGCGCGCCATCCGCGCCGAGTGTGATGGATGCAAGGATGGCCGTGGATTGGTCGCGGAAGATCATCAGGGCGGGCAAGCGCTCCAAGAGGGTCCCCAAGCTCCCCCAGGACAGGCGGCGGTATTCCGCTGGCATGCCCGCGTCGGCGGATACGGCGAGGACCGTGGACAGAGGCACCGGATCACCGGTGAACCCGTGTCTTGTGCCGATTTCCCTGGGATTGACGCTCAGGCCCCGTTCCCGGGCCAGTTTGGCCACTCGGCCGAGGAAACAGGTGTCCACCTCAAGGTCACCCGCCGTCTTGGGCAAGGCTTCGATCTTGGTCATGGTCTGGCCGCTCCCATGGGACCCCGGTCCGAGCCTGGGCTATTGGCACGGGGAAGGTGAAACAGGACGGGGGAATGCGCATTGTTTCCATGCACGCGGGCCATTGGGCAAGGGAAAATTCGCAATGGATAAAGACCCGCGCGGAAAGACCGATGTGAAAAGCCCGGTGCCCGGTCGGGCTGGCTTCAGCCGACCTTTTGACCGTGCGCCCGGGTTTCGTCCAGAAGCTTCTGGCACTGGCTTTCCACCGCGTCGATCTCCCCCAGGGTGACCTGGATATCCTCGAGCTGTTGGCGGAGGGACTCTCGGGATTTTCGGCAGCTCTCGATGAGCTTCATATACTGCGCTTCTCCCGTGGGTTCGGCGTCGTAAAGGTCGATGATCTCCTGAATTTCCTTCAGAGAGAAACCCAAGCGTTTACCCCGTAGGATCAGCATCAATCGCACCCGGTCCCGGGGAGAATAAATCCGACGGAGACCATCCCGTTCCGGGGTGATCAGGCCTTTGTCCTCATAGAACCGGATGGCTCGGGGAGTTACATCGAACTCCTTGGCCAGATCGGCGATGGAATAGCTGTCCCGCGTTTTTCTCATGGCGCCAATTTACGTTTACGTCAAAACCCTGTCGAGGATTATGTGGGAGTCTTTATCCCTCACGCCAGTCCGCTTCGCGGACGGGGCTCCGGTGGGGCGCGCTTCGCGCGACGCCCCGTCTGGCGCTTGGGGTCGGATGCCGCGCTGGGGCCCTGGCCAGTTTTTTCACGGTCGGAGAAATGTCAGGGAACCAGGAAGGCGGCGGCGAGGCCAAGGAAAGCAAAGAAGCCCACTACGTCCGTGATCGTCGTCAGGAACACAGCGGAGGCCACCGCGGGGTCGATGCGCAACCGCTCCAGGGCCAGGGGAATGGCGATCCCCGATAGCCCGGCCACGGCGAGGTTGATCACCATGGCCGCGGCGATCACCCAGCCGATCTCGGGGCGGCCAAACCAAAACCAGGCGATACCCCCGATCAAAAGGGCGAAGATCAGCCCGTTCAGAAGGCCAACCACCAATTCCTTGCCCAGGATCCGTTTGGCGTTGGCCGAGGTCAGTTCCTTGGTCGCCAGGGAGCGCACGGCCACCGTCAGGGCTTGGGTGCCCGCGTTGCCCCCCATGGAGGCGACGATGGGCATCAGGACCGCCAACGCCACGACGGATTCAATGGTGGCCGAGAACAGGCCGATGACCAGGGAGGCGAGAATGGCCGTCAGCAGGTTGACCCCCAACCAGGACACCCGAGCCTTCACCGTGTCGATCACCGCCCGATACAAGTCGACCTCGGCGACACCAGCCAAGCGCAGCATATCGTCTTCGGCCTCCTCCTCGATGACGTCGATGACGTCGTCGACGGTGATGCGGCCCACCAAACGGCCGGAAGCATCCACCACGGGCGCGGAGAGCAGGTCACGATCCCGGAACAGGCGGGCCACTTCCTCCTGGTCCGCGGTGGTGGAGATTAGCGGCAACTCCTCTTCCATGATCTCGCGCAGACGCACCCGGCGCTGGTGGCGCAACATGGTCGACAGGCGCACCAGCCCCACCGGGCGGTGGCGCGGATCCACCACGTAAATCACATAGTAATCATCGGGTAGTCGAGCCGCGGAGCGCAGATAGTCGATGGTTTCGCCAACGGTCCAGTAGGCGGGAACAGCCACCATTTCCCGTTGCATCAGGCGTCCCGCGGAATATTCGGGCAGGGACAGCCCCTGCTCGATCACCACGCGGGTTTCCGGAGGCAGGCGGCTTAGGACGGTGTTCCGCTCCTCCTCCGCCAATTGGGCGACCACGTATAGGGCATCGTCGGAATCCAACTCACCCAGGGCCGAGGCGAGATCGTGGTAGCCCAGGATTTCGATGACCTCGTCGCGGACGTAGTCGTTTAGTTCCGGCAGGATTTCGGCGTTGAACTCGCCTTTCAGGGCCGTGATCAAGGCCGCGCGGGCCTCCGATGGCAGGTCCTGGATCAGGTCGGCCTGATCGGCGTAATGCAGGGGGAGGACGAGGGCATGAATCGCCTCGGCGACCTGCTCGGGCGCTTCGCCTTCCAGGGTTTGGCGCACCTCCTCGACGAACTCGGGCAGTAGACCGTAGACGTCCTCGGCCTGATTGATGTCGCCGTGGATCTGTTCGCGTTCGCCGAGATCGATCATTGGCGTCTCCCCGGACGGAAAGGGTGGGGCAAGGGGCGGATTAGAAAGGACGGAAAAGGCCGATGTACCAAATAGATGGGGAGATTGTGTGGCCATTCAACGGAACGGCCAGACGGATGGTCCGGCGGATAGGAGGGGGGTGGGTTTCCCCAAAAAAGATCCGGGCCCGCCGGTTCAAAACCGGACAGGCCCAGGATCCTCGAATGTGGTGCGGTCGAGAAGACTCGAACTTCCACGGCCTTTCGGCCACAGCGACCTCAACGCTGCGCGTCTACCAATTCCGCCACGACCGCGATGTTGCGGGCTCTTGTCCCGCGAGGGCGGATGAAATACCAAACCCCATGGAATTGGGCAAATGAAATCCGCATCGCCCACAACGGAATTCTTCAGGAAGGACCCCCGCCAATGACCGAACAGGTGGAATGGCGCTTCGCCGACACCCGCGTTCCCTATCCGGAAGCCCTGGCTTTCATGGAAGATCGGGTCGCCAGGATCCACGCCGGAGAGGCCAGGGAATGCCTTTGGATGGTCGAGCATCCACCCCTGTACACCGCGGGAACCAGCGCCGATTCCCGGGATCTTCTGGCCCCGGACCGATTCCCCGTATACGAGACCGGACGGGGGGGGCAATACACCTACCACGGTCCAGGTCAACGGGTCGGTTATGTGATGCTCGACCTGCGGCGCCGGGGACGGGACGTGCGGTGTTTCGTCCATAAGCTAGAGGACTGGGTGATCAGGGCCTTGGCCGAGTTCAATGTTTTTGGAGAACGGCGCGCGGGTCGGGTGGGCATTTGGGTCCCCCGGGGCGGTGGACGGGAAGACAAGATCGCGGCCATTGGCGTGCGGGTCCGCCGCTGGGTGACCTATCACGGGTTCTCGCTGAACGTGGAGCCGGACCTGACCCATTTCCAGGGAATCGTCCCCTGCGGGATCAGCGAGCACGGGGTGACCAGTCTGTGGGATCTGGGGATCCATGTGACCATGGAGGAGGTGGACGCGGCCCTGATGCGAACCTTCCCCGAGATCTTTCTCGATCCAGGGGAGACGGGGGAAGAGGGATGGAAAAGCGGCTTCGAGATGCCCATATGAATGGGGCCATGTGAACGGAAATGGACTCGACGCCAAAGCCCGCCCGCCAAATTCCGCCGTCCGGCGCGCGGTTCTCCCGTTATCGCGAAAGTCTGGGAGGTCCCTATGTACCACCGCGCACCAGGGAAAACCCAATTGCCGCCGGAACTCTGTGGTCCCTTCGCCCACCGGATTCTCTGGCGGGAGCGCGCGCGATTCCTCCAATTGGCCGGTCCGTCCGGCATCGTCGTGGGGACGGTGATCATCCTCGAGGCCCTGGGGTGGGCCGAACCCATGTTCGCGCCCCACCCGGGCCTCGCCGCGGTTGTCGTGGTCCTGGCGGTGATACCCATCCATGTGGGATGGACCCGCTTCCTCCTGCTGAAGCCTCCGGAAGAGGACCAGGGGACGCCCGCCCAAAATTGGCCTCGGCCTCGGTTTGGCCGCAGGGAACTGGCGGTTGCCCTGGTTCTCGCGCTTTTGGTGGGAGCGAGCGTGGCCTATGGCTTCGTGGTTGGTGCCTTGGCCCAATGGGTGGCCTATTATTCCCCGCCGCTGGTTGCCCTGCTGGGGTTCCTCGCGGTCCTGCCCGCGGCATTGCTCCTGACCCGCGCCGGATTGGTCCCCACCTGTTTGGCCCTGGACATGGCGCCAACCGCGAAGGAGGTGGCGCGCCTGGGCCGGGGGCATATCTGGGCGCTGCTGGCCGCGGTCATTGGCTGCCTGTTGGTCGACGGGGTGTTCGTCGTGGTGGCCGCGACCGCGGCCGGATTCGCGGGCACCTTGCTGTTTGGGGGATTGGGAACGATGACCGGACCGCCTAACCCCGTGCCCGGGTTGATCGGCATGGGTCTGGTGGTGACGCTGGCCGTGCTTTATGGCGCCGGGCTCCTGGCGAGTCTGTTCGCCCATGCGCTGGCCTGGAGTCAGGGCCGGGAATTGACCGCTTGACCGGTGTGCTCCCGCGCCGTCCCCGCCCCGGGCGGCCCAAGGGCGTGCTCAATAAGCGATGTGGAAAGTCAGGTGGTTCTTGCCGTCCTCGTGGCGGTAGGCCACGGACCGGGAAAGCTTGCGGATCAGATGGATCCCCAGGCCGCCGATGGGACGGTCCTCCAGGGTCGCCTCGACGTGCACCGGATCGGGACGGGCGAGGGGGTCATGGGGAATGCCGTCATCGATGATCTCGGCGATGACCTCGTCGCCATTGGGGATCAGGCTGACGATGATTTCGTGGTCTCCGCCTTCGGGAAAGGCGTAGGAAATGACGTTGGTGATCGCTTCGTCCAGGCAGAGCCCAAGGCGTGGACCCGTGGCTGGACCAGGAGCGGGATCTCCTTCGAGTCCCTCCACGAAGGCCTCGACCCCATCCAGAAGCCGGGGAATTTCCTCCAACGTGTTGCGAAGCCTCAGCTCCAAGGGGAGCCCTCCCAATCCTTGACCCGCGGAATCCTGGCTCCGCTCCGTTTCATAGACCCTAGCAAACCCACGGAAAACGTGCCAGGACGGTTTTCATGGGAGCGGCGCCACCGGTTGGGACCCGAGGGGCCGCCGGGATTGCCGTTTTTCGCGGTGGTTGGTAGGCTGCGCCCTCCACGAATTGTTTTTTCCAGTTCTTCGCGTTCGCATCCGAGGGAGGCCAGACGAGGCGGACCAGTGGAGGGAAGGGCGCATGACCAATAGCTTGTCGAGGCAAGATGACCGGACGCGTCACCACCTTCCTGAAAGTGCTTTTGAGCTGTCTGGCCCTGCTCGTCGCGGCCCAGGCCTTCAACGGCGTTCTGACCCTCTCCTCCCTTGAACGGTTGTACTCGGACATTCTGACCTCGGGATTCCGGATTTCCGGACATGACGCGGCGTCGAAGATCGAGACGGCCATGCGTCTGGGCAAGCCGCTCGAACGGTTCTTCGGTTTCGACCGCCTGGAAGAGAGTTTGCGGGAAGACCTGCCCGAGGCGCGTCATGTCTTTCTGGTCACCGCGGACGGTACCATCGTCCAAGCCGCGGAGGCCCCGCCCGCCGAGGCCGGGGCGCTGGTGGCCGAGGCATTGAAGCGTATGGATTTGAAGAACATGGAGGGCGCGCGCCATGGCCTGTCCTCGCTGATGGTGGAAGGAAAGACGGACCGTTACGTGGTCTTTCCCTTGGTCGACTCAACCTCCAACGCGGTCGATGGCGCCCTGGTTCTAGGGTTTTCATCCGATCTTTTGCGGGGCAAGCTGCGAGCCGTGGTGGAATCTAGCCTGGGTGGATTCCTGTTGGCCACGGGTGCCGCTGCCCTCATCCTGTTGCTGTCCATGAAGGTCATCATGCGACAGGCCCGCATGAGTGGGGGCAAGGGGATCCGATTCCTGTTCATTCCCGCGGTGATTCTGATCGGCGCCCAGGTGTTCCATTCCGTGGAGACCGTGCGCCTGTATCGGGACGCCTATGTGGACGCCGCCCGGGAAAGCATGCTCGACCTGATGGGGCAGGTCCGCGACGATATCCAATTCGTGGTCGACAAGGGCCTTGGCATGGATCGCCTGAAGGGCATCGAAAAGCGTCTGGCCGACATGATCGTGGTCGTGCCCGAACTGGCCGGACTGACCATCACCGACACCGACGGGGCGGTGATGAACGAGGCCAAGTCTCCCGTCAACGAAAGCGCCGAGGCCCTGACCAAGGGGGCCATCACCCTGTCTGGCATGGGGGCCGGGGACGAACGCCTGACATTGACCATGGACATCGTCCGAAACAAGGACGGCGAGAAGACCGTCGTCGGTCATCTGATCGGCGAATTGGATCCGGTGAAGCTGGAAATTAGTCTGAGGGATCGGGTGTTGGACGCCGCCACGGTGCTGCTGGTTTCCCTGTTTTTCATGTTCGAGATGTTCGTTCTCTTCGGCATCGCCATTCATCGGTCCATGTCCCAGGACTCGGCCAAAGGCGTTTCCCTGCCCTCCATGGCCAAGGCCAGAGACGCGGCGCGGGAGGAGGATGAACAGGCAAACCGGCACCTGTTGGCTCGTCCCATCGGATTTGCCTTGCTGTTCGCCTGGGCCATGCCTCTTTCTTTCATTCCCCTGCGCATGCGTGAATTGCCGGATCTGGGGCTGGATGTCTCGCCGTCCTTGCTGCTTGCCCTGCCGCTCTCGGTGGAGGCCCTCTGCGCCCTCTTTACGGCTCTCTTGGCGGGGCGGTTGTCCGACCGCCACGGGTGGCGGATGCCCTTCCTGGTCGGGCTGGTGGTCAGTGTCGCGGGCGCGGTTGCCTCGGGTCTGGCCACCGAGCCGACCACCTTCATCGCATCGCGGGGGCTTACGGGGTTGGGCTATGGCCTCTCGTGGATGGGGATCCAGGGGTATATCTTCCAGCATGCCCCCCCGGGAGCGCGGGCCCAGGGTATTTCCAACCTCATTTCCGGCCTGCTGGCGGGCTATCTCTGCGGGACAGCCATTGGCGCCATGCTGGCGGAACGGTTTGGCTATGGCACGGTCTTCCTGATCTCCAGCGTGGTGATGGTCACGCCCGGCATCCTGGCCGTGACCTTCCTGCACCGGTACATGAGGGGCGGCCCCCCCGTGGAAGGCCGGAAGATGAACCCGGAGACGGACCAAAAGAAGGGAAGCCTCGCCCATCTGTTGACGGACCGGCGGTTCCTCGCCGTGATGATTTTCTCCGTCGTGCCCTTTTCCGTCGCCCAGGTTGGGCTATTGTATTTCACCGTGCCCTTGTACTTGAACGAATTGGGACTCAATCAGTCCAATATCGGGCGTATCCTGATGATCTACGGCATTTCCGTGATCTACCTGGGACCGGTCATCAGCCGCCGGGTGGATATCACCCAGGATAAGCGCTGGTATATCATTTCCGGTGGTGTTGTCGGCGCCCTGGGGCTGATGGGCTTGGCTTATGACGGGGGGCTTGTGATGGTGGTCCTTGGGGTTTTCCTTTTGGGCCTGTGCAGCTGCTTGTCGGAATCCGCCCGTTCGGCCTTCGCCATGGCCTTGCCTGTCACCAAGGCTTACGGCACGACCTCGGCCATGAGCGTCCAGCGGGCCGCGGACAAGCTGGGGCAGATGATCGGTCCCCTGATGTTGGGCGCTCTGTTCTCGACCTTGGGGATTCAGATGAGCGTCGCCCTGACCGGTAGCCTGTTCCTGGTGGCCACGGTTTTGTTTTTCTTCATGACCGGTGGTCTCACTCCCAGCATCCCACCGAGGTCAATCTCTCCGGCGGAATAGGTCGATGGCCGTATCCTTGATTGGCCAGGACCTTCTTGGCCTGGAATTGGAGATGATTCCCGTCACCTTATCCGACGGAAGTCTTCATGCCGTGGACGACGCCTATTTCCGCGCCTTGAACACGCTGAGGGGCGGGCGGGAGGAGGAAAAAATCCTCGATGGCCGCGTGGTCGCCCTGTCCGGGCCGCGCGGGGTAACGGGGCTCGACAATGGCTTCGCGCTGTTGGAAACGGCCTTCGCGCCCCTGGAGGCCAGACCCGGCGTCATGGCCAAGCTGGAGGGCTTGATCTCCCGGGAATTGGCCGAGATCTCTCAGGTATTGGCGACGCGGGGCGCGGCCTTGGTCAATCTGGCCCGCCACCCGGACGCGCCCACCGACCGCGCGGCCTGGGAACGGCTGAAGGCGCCTCGGTCCATTTACGACTATCTGGTCCACGACCGGGGCTGGACTCATGCGGCGGGCTTCGATTCCCAGGCCCAGAACGGTCCCACGACGGCGATTGGATCCGGGGAGGCCGTCGCCGCCCTCAATATGCTGCTCCGCGCCGGACCCGCCTTCATCGCGTTGTTCGCCAACAGTCCCTTCGCCCAGGGACGGGACACGGGCCTGCTGGAATCCCGGATGACCCTGTGGGAGCGGATGACGGCGACCTCTCGCGTGCCTGGAGACCGGGCGGTCGTCGGGCTGCCCGACGCGCCGTTCCGCGATTTGGGAGAGTACTTCACCTGGACGTTCGGACGGGGGCGGGCCATGCAGGCCATTCCCCCCGGGACCGGTCCCTACAAGGGAGAGGGGGGGCTGGTCCGGGTGGCCGGGGATCCGCCTTTCCTCGACTTTCTCGCGGAGGGGGCTTGGTGGGCCCATCCCATCGGACCCTCGGGCACCGACCTGGGCAAGCACCTGGAGGTGATCCCTCGCCTTTCCCATGTGGAAGCCCTCCAGTGGTCCAATTTCTTGGATTTCCGGATCCGCTTTTCCCTGACAGGCACCGATGATACCCCCGATGCCTTCCTTGAGGCCCTGCGTTATCCGGGTGGCATGGAGGCGCTTTTCTCCGAACGGGCGAGCAATCTTTACCTGGAGAACCGGGTAGCGGGGGCAAGCTTCGCCGAGTCCCGGTCGGGATGGGATCCCGAGTCTCCGGTTTTCCGCTCCGTGCCCCTCGCCGCGAGCGCCCTCCAATGGGGGTTGATAAAAAATCTCGATAAGGCCGCGGTCGCTTTGGAGGAGGGACCCTGGGCCGCGGTGAAGGTTGATCGGGAGGCCGCGATCCGCGTCGGTCTCGCCAATGCGGCGGTGAAAAAGCGAGTGGAAATGGTGCTGCGCCTCGCGGAGGAGGGGGTACCGGAAGAGGACCGCTGGGCCTTGGCTTTCGCTTGGGAAACCTTACGAACTGGTCGGTCAAATGCCGATCGCGCTCGGGAAGCAGTGTCCACGGGCGGTATTATGGGTTGGCTCTATTCGCAGATCGCATTGAATTGCTATAAAGTGAGAGAAATGCAGGAGTTTAGGCACCATGGACCACAAGAGCTTTCACCGCTGGCTATGCGAGATCGATCACCTCACGGAAGCGCAGAAGGCGAAGGTGTT
>JAIOYK010000029.1 GCA_021741145.1 Rhodospirillum sp.
ACGGGGCCGGGGGGTGCTCGTTCAAATGGGCGGAAGGCTTACTTGGCCGCCCGGGCATCCTTGATCAGGGCGGTCAAGGTGTCCGGCCCCATGGCGCCGGGGATCAGTTGGTCGCCGATGATGAAGGCCGGGGTCCCGCTGATACCCAGGGCTTGGGCGAGCTGGAAGGAGCGGGCGATCTTGGCGTCCACGTCCTCGGAGTTCATGTCCTTTTTCATTTTGTCCGTATCGACTCCCTGATCCTTCGCCAAGCTGGTCAGAATGTCCTCGGTGATCTTGCCCTTATGGGCCATCAGAGCCTTGTGGAACGGCTCATACTTCGCCTCGTCCTGGAGGGCCACGGCCAGCGCCGCGCGCGCGCCGAGAACCGAATCCGGACCCAGGATCGGATATTCCATGACATGGAGTTTGATGTTCCCGTCTGACGTGACGGTGTCCCACAGGACCGGGAAGACCCGCTTGCAGTACCCACAATTGTAGTCGGAGAACTCCACCACGGTCACATCGCCCTTGGCGTTGCCCAGGGTGGGCAGATCCTTCGGATCGGTCAGCATGGGACCGAGTTCCTTGATCATCGACGCCTGATTGGCCTTTTCCTCGGCGTCTTCCTTGGCCTTCAGGGCCTGGAAGGCTTCCTTGAGGATTTCCGGATTGGCGATCAGATGCTCGCGGATCAGGGACTTCACCGCCTCGGTCTGCTCCGGGGTCAGGGGCTCCGCGGCTCCGGCGGGAGCCTCCATGGCCCCCAGGGACAGGACCCCGAGGGACAGGGCCATGGCCGAGGCCAGAACGCCGCGGCGCAGGGGGGAGAACGCGGTAGGGAACAGGCGCATGGGGTGGGAATCCTCGTAATGTCGAAACGGGCGGCTCCGCCCTATCCAGACGGACAATCGTGGCGGAAGTGTGCGGGATCAACCGCACCGGGGCAAGCCTGGGGCGCGGTGATCGCGGGAATTTGATCGGCGAGGGGCGTCAGGTCAGGACCGCCACCAGAACGGCGACCACGACCGTGGTGACCAGACCGTTCAACCCCATGCCGATTCCGGCGAAGGCCCCGGCGACGGGATGGACTTGGAAGGCCCGGGCCGTGCCGATGCCATGGGCGGCCAGACCCGCGGCGAATCCCCGGGCTTGGTAGTCCCGGATGCCCAGGCGGTCCATCAATGGGGTAACGATGATGGCCCCCAGGATTCCCGTCAGGATAACCAGGGCGGCGGTCAGCCGAGGCAGACCGCCGATGCTTTCGCTGATTCCCATGGCGATGGGGCTGGTGACCGATTTGGGGGCCAGTGACAGCACGACCTCCGGCGAGGCTCCCATCAGCGAGCCCAGGATCATGGCCGAACCCGCGGCCACGACCGAGCCGACGATGAGGGCCGCGGTCATGGGCACCAGCATCCGACGGACTCGGCCCAGGTTCTCGAACAGGGGCAGGGCCAGGGCGACCGTTGCCGGGCCGAGCAGGAAATGGATAAACTGGGCGCCCTCGAAATAGTGGTCGTAGGAGGTGCCCGTGGCCCAAAGCAAGGTGATGATCAGCCCCACGGCGATGGCCACCGGGTTGACAAGGGGCGCCCGGTTGGCCCGCACGTGCAGGGCATGCCCAATCAGGTAGGCGACCAGGGTGGCCCAGAGCCAAAACAGGGGGGTGGTGTTCAGGTAGACCCAAAGGTCCCTCAGGGGATCGGTTCCGGTCATGGATGGGCGCTCCCGCTCCTCCCGGTTTCCTCCCGTCCAAGTCCCTCGCGGGCGACTTGATCCAGGTCCATGGCCTTGGCCACCAGGCGGAATGTCACCGCGGTGGCCACCAGGGCCAGCAAGGTGCTGCCCACGACGGCGACGGAGATGGCGAGCCATTGGGCCGAGAGACGCTCGACATGCAGGATGATTCCCGCCCCCGCGGGCACGAACAGGAGGGACAGGTGGGACAGGATTCCCCGGGATGTCTCCGGCAGGGCTTTGGGGGTGAAGCGGCCCCAGGTCAACCAGAGCAGCAACAGCACCATGCCCACGACAGGACCAGGAACGGGCAAGCGGGCCATGCGCGCGGCCAGCTCTCCCAGGAGTTGACAGAGGAATAGGGCGGCCATGGCGGCGGGCATGGGCCTAGTTCTCCTTGTCCTTGAGGCGTTCGGCCTCGGCGATCAGATCCTGGAGGCGCAAGGCGTCCCGCGAGCCCTTGGGGATCCGTCCCTCCGCCCGGTGAGCATGGGCCAGGGCTTCCCGCGGATTGCCCTGGGCGAGGGCCATTTCGGCCAGGGCGAAGGCGGCCATGCCTTCGTTGCCCAGTTTTCCCTCGGCGTTGGCCAATTGCTTCCAGGCGAAGGGGTTACCCGGCTCCAGGTTCAGGGCCGCTTTCAGGTTGGTCCGCGCCTTGTCTAGGCTCGCTGGATCGCCCAACTCCACCTGGGCATGGGCCAGGGACACCAGAATCAGGGGTTCGGTCGGGGCCAGCCGCGCGGCCTTTTCGTAGGAGGCTACGCCCTCGGCCAGCCGTTGGTTCTCCACCAGCATCTGGCCGCGCAATTCCTCGAAATAGGGATCCTCTGGCCGGTCGGCGATCAGGCCGTCGATCAGGGGCAGGGCCCGACCCAGGTCCGACCGTCGGAAGGCGGCGATGGCATGGGCGTAGCGTCCGGCGATGGATCGGTCCGCCGCCGGGTATTTGGCCTGGGTGCTGACCCCTGGTTTGAGGTAGGCGAGGAGTTTCGCCTGGGCGCGGTCGAAGGCCTCGACCTCCGCCGCGGGGGGAGGGACGTCGGAATAGGGCGATTGCGTCACATGGGCGGCGAGGGCGCTTATCCGGTCCCGGGTCAGAGGGTGGGTGCGGACATAGGGATCCTGGCTGGCGGAGATCAGGGCCTCCTGGTCACCCAGTTCCTCGAAGAAGCGCAGAAGGCCCTTCGAGGATTGGCCGGTGGAATCCAAGGCACGCATGGCGAAGGCATCGGCGCTGTTTTCCTGGGTCCGGCTGAAGGCGAGAAGGTTCCGCTGGGCGGCGTGCTGGGCGCCGAGCATGACCGCTCCGGCCACATCTCCCCGGCCCGAAGCCGCGCCAGCCGCCGCCCCGGCGAGCATGCCAAGGACGTTGTAGATGATGGCCTGGTCCAGCTTGTCCTCCAGGCGGAGCAAGTGACCCCCGGCCAGGTGGCCGATTTCATGGGCGATCACGCCTTTCAGTTCGTTCGGCCCTCGAGACTTGAGGATCGTACCCGTATTGATGAAAATCCGATTGCCGTTGGTGGCGAAGGCGTTGATCGCGTCATCGTTGATCATGCGGATGGTAATGACCCGGTCGCCAATCCCCGCGGCTCTGGAGAGTGGCGCGGCGATCATGCCAATGGTATTTTCAATTTCCGCGTCGCGGATCAGGGACAAACCTTTCGCCCGAGCGATGCCCGTCGACACCCCCAGGACGGTGGTCATCACCAGTCCCGCCACAAGACAAGACAGCACCCCACCGGCGACCACGGTTCCGGTTCGGCGGACAGCAACGAGGAAGCGCATGCGTTTCACCACGTTTCAGAAGGCCTTATCGCCAAAGGCTCCATTGCGGAAGACGCCATTCCCGACAACACAGGCGTCCCGTCAAGCTAGGGAGCCCGTTCCCTTCCGTCAACGCGCCCATTTGGCCATTCCGCGGACAAGCCGCTGCTTGGTCGTGCTCGCGACGGCCTCCTTCCTCCTTGGAGGGTGCGCCGATGACCTCGAGGTCGGCACGATTGGCTACGTGGAGGGCTTCTCCGGCGTGATTGCCGCCGACGAGCCCCAGGCGGTGCTCGTCGGGAGGGATGTGCTCAGCGCGGGTGGCTTGGCCACGCATGCCGCGGTCGCCATGGGCTTCACCCTGGCGGTGACCCTGCCATCCTCTGCTGGGTTGGGCGGTGGCGGGCTCTGCCTGTCCTATGACGCCGAAACCGACGCCGTGGAGGCCCTGGAGTTCCTGCCCAACGCCTCCACCCTGCCGGGGCCAAAGGGCTCCATGGCCGTGCCCGCGCTCGCCCGGGGCCTCTTCGCCCTGCATGCCCGTTCGGGTTCCCTGCGCTGGGAAAGCTTGGTGGCGCCAGCGGAGAACCTTGCCCGCTTCGGTTTCCCGGCCTCCCGAGCCCTGGTCCAGCGGATGGTCGATTTTCCCCGGGGGCCGGAGATGGCGAACAGTGTTCTCGCCGGGGGCGTGGTCGAGGGGCAGAAACTCGCCCTTCACGATCTGGCCGGGTCCTTGGGGCGGATTCGCCAGCGTGGACCGGGCGAGATGCACGACGGCGCCATGGCCCGGGAGATGGTCGATGCCGCCGCCCGCGCCGGGTTCGGCCTGACCCTGTCCGATCTGCGCAATGAACTGCCGCGGGAGGCGACCTCCCAAAAGCGGGAGGAAGGCTACGAGGAAGTCCTTACCCTCAGTGTTCCCTCCCTGGGAACCTCTCCCCTTGACTCCGCCCCCGGGTCCACGGGCTACGTGGTCGCCGACAGCCTGGGCAATGGCGTGGCCTGCGTTCTGAGCATGGGACGGCCCTTTGGGACCGGCGTGGAAATGCCCAACCAGGGCTTTTTGATTTCCCCGGCCCCGGGCGTTGGCGGTGGTGGAGAGGCACTGGCCGCTCTGCTGAAGGTTAACCGGAATACCCAGTCGTTCCACCTGGGCATCGTCGCGGCTGGAGACGGTGCGTCGGAAGTGGTGGATGCCCTGCGCGCCGGGATCCTGGTCGGTGGCAAGGAAACGCCGCCCCAATCC
This sequence comes from Rhodospirillum sp., assembly GCA_021741145.1. Lineage (GTDB taxonomy): Bacteria > Pseudomonadota > Alphaproteobacteria > Rhodospirillales > Rhodospirillaceae > Rhodospirillum. The sequence goes on from JAIOYK010000029.1 coordinate 4,733, forward strand.
GTGGTGAATGGCGCGGTGGGGGGGGCAGCCCGGGTCAATCTGGCTTCCTGCCCCGGCGGTATTCCCCGTAACCCTGAGAATTGCGCCACCGCGGTGGATCCCCGGGGCGCGGGCTACGGTCTGCGCGTCGGCAAGTAAACTCCATCCTATCTTTCCATCCCTCGCGGCGGCTCCGACAGGGCCATCGCGAGGGGTTTTTCTTTATCCTGTTCGGGATCGCTTCCAAATGGCCTTGAAAGTTGCTCGCCGGGGGCAGGTGCCCCCCTTTATTGTCATGGATGTCATGCGCGCCGCCGCCGAGCGGGAGGCCGAGGGCGCCGATGTCCTGCACCTGGAGGTGGGCCAACCTGCCACGGGCCTGCCCGAGGTCTGTCGGTCCGAGGTCGCCGACAGGGTCCGGGCGGACACCATGGGCTACACGGTGGCCCTTGGCCTGCCCGAGCTGCGCCAAGCCATCGCCCGGGACTATCGGATCACCCAGGGGGCGGAGATCGATCCGGCGCGCATCGTCGTGACCACGGGGTCGAGCAGTGGCTTTATCCTGGCCTTTCTGAGTGCGTTCGACATTGGGGATCGGGTGGCGCTCGCTGCGCCGGGGTATCCCGCCTACCGCCATATCCTGTCCTCCCTGGGGTGCGAGCCGGTGATCCTGCCCACCGGGCCGGAAACCCGCTACCAGCCCACGATGGCCGTACTGGAAGCCTATTTGGATACCCATGGTGGAGCGCTGGATGGGCTGATCGTGGCCAGCCCCGCCAACCCAACGGGGACGGTGATGCCGGAGGCGGACCTTCGGACCCTGGTGGACTATTGCGGGCAAAAGGGGATTCGTCTGATCTCCGATGAGATCTACCATGGGATCACCTACGGCCTGGATGCGGTCAGCACCGCGGGCATGGCCGAGCATCCCATCGTCGTCAACAGCTTCTCGAAGTACTTTTGCATGACGGGCTGGCGTTTGGGCTGGCTGGTGATGCCGCCGGACATGATCCGCGCCGCCGAATGCCTGGCACAGAACCTGTTCATCAATGCCCCGACCGTGTCCCAATACGCGGGCCTGTCCGCCCTGCGCCACCGGGACACCTTCCAGGACAACATCATCCGCTATGCCCGGAACCGGGACGTTCTCTTGCGGGATCTCCCCAAGGCTGGGTTCCGGGATTTCGCCCCCGCGGATGGCGCCTTCTATCTCTACGCCGACGTGGGGCACCTGACCAATGACAGCTTGGACTTCTGCGGGCGCATGTTGACGGAAACCGGCGTGGCGGCGACGCCGGGTCTGGATTTCGACGCGGATCGGGGAGGGCGCTTCTGTCGTTTCAGTTTCTGTGGATCCACGGAAACCATGGAAGAGGCCGCCCGGCGTCTGGCCCTATGGGTCGACGGCGCCGGGAGGTGACCTCAGGCCCCAGTGAAGACATAACCCTCGCCATAGACGGAAGCCAGGGGCAGGGGAGTCCCCGTCTCGCTTTCCACCTTGCGGCGCAGGCGACGGGCCAGGGTGTCCAGATTGCGCCGGTTGGTTTCCGTGTCCGGCTTGGACATGGCCTTGACCAAGCTGGATCGATCAATGGGTGCGCCGCGCTGTTCTATCAAGGGCGTGAGAAAACCCCGTTCCGCCATGGTCAGGGGAACTTGGCGGCCTTCCGGGGTCTCCAGGGTCCAGGTGCCCTGGTCAAGGGTCCACGATCTGGAAGAGGGGACCCGAGGGGACCCGGCCTCCTTGGGACTGGGGGGCTTGGCCTGAGGGTCGCTGATCCGGCGCAGGATGCTTCTCAGAGTCGCCTCGATCAGTTCCAGGCTGGAGCTCTTTGGCAGGAAGGCGTCCGCGCCGGACCGGAGGCCAGCCAGATGGTGTTCTCCGTCACCCAGGCAGGTGAGCATCAACACGCTCACGTCGCTTGATTCGCGGAGTACCCGGACCGCGTCCAGACCCGTCTGTCCCGGTAACATGACATCGAGAACGATGACGTCGGGTCGAAGGCCGCCGTCCAGCATGGCACGCATGGTCTCCGCGCTATCGGCGGCATCGCAGCGGAAGCCACGGTCACCTAGGAATTCCGCGAGATCCGCCCGCAGGCCCGCGTCATCATCGACGACCAGGACATGGGTGGGAACGGAGGCTTCGGTCCCTGTAGGAGGATGTTCCACGTTTTCGACGGGCGGCAAGGCATTTCTCCCAGCATGAGGCTGTGCTCTAATGCACCAGACATAGGTCTGTACATTTTGGACATAATATCTTGGGCGGCCGGAAAATTCCAATGTGGCGAAAGGGGATATGTGTTCTTCGCTTGTTTGCCTTGGTTCTGGGAGTGGGATTGGGCTCCCTCGAGCCTTGGGGACACCTTGCCTCGGCGAGGGGAGACGACTCTGGGGTAGGCGGGGTGATCTCCCTCGATAATGAGGCGGCCCTGGCTCACTTGGAGGATGCTTGGGACGTCCAGATGGACCCCAGCAAGGTCCTGACTCTGAAGGACATGACCAGCCCTGTGTACCGCGATGGCTTTTCCCGCTCCCGTTCACTGGGATCGGCGGGATACCGGGACGCGGCCCTGTGGGCGCGTTTCACCATAAGGCGACCCCAGGGGCTGGTGGGCGATTGGGTCCTGGTGCTGGAGGTTCCCTATTTGACCGACATCCAGGTCCATGGTCCGGTGGCCGGGGGACAGGCTTTCCTTGGCAATTCCGTACCCCTGCGGGACCGACCCCTGCGCACCGCGCAATTGGCCGTGCCCCTGACCCTGGGGGAGGGGGAAAGCGCCGAGGTCCATCTGCGGATCTGGTCTCACGGAACCCTGAACGTTCGAGGCAGGATTCTTCCCCTGGCCCAAGCCACGGAAGTCTTTGAATTTCAAACTTTCCTCGGCGGCGCCCTTCTCGGAGCCTTGGTTTTGGCCGTGCTGCTCAATTTCGCCCTTGGTCTTTGGTCGCGGGATAATTTGATCCTGGTTTACGCGGCCTATTTGACCACGCTGGTGGCTCTCTTTCTGGGGACGACCGGTCTGGTTTCGCTCCTGTTCCCCACCTTCGGGGGGCTCGGGCCTTCCGTGCTCTGCGGGTTTGCATCCTTGGGGGGAATCCCGACCGGGTTGATGCTCTGGGCCCGGATCTTGCGGTTATGGAGCTGGAACCGCTCCCTCTGGGGTCTGTATGTTCTGCTCTCCCTTGGGGCCATTGGCGCGATGGGAACCTTGGGAACGTCGTGGTATGGGCGTGTGGCACCGGTCTTCTTCCTGGTGGCCTTGGCCATGGGCTTCGTCAGTTTGGCCTTGGCCCTATTGGCGCGTCGACGGGGACGGAGTTTGGATGTTGGCTTGTGGTTCATTGGCGCGCTTGCCATTCTTTCCTTGGCGACTCTGGTCACCCTCGCCACCAACATAGGCCTCCTGCCAAGCACGGAACTGACAAACAACGCCCATCTGGTCGGCGTCGTGGCCCACGCCGTGCTGATTAACGTGGGTTTGGCGGGGCGATTGCGGGGGGGCGCCCTGGCCCGCTCCAAGGCCGAGCAGCGGGCGCTGTTCGAGACGCGGAGAGGGGAGGAACAGCGGCAGTTCATCGCCATGCTGGTCCATGAATTCCGCTCTCCCCTGGCTGCCATTGACCGGGCGGCGCGGATGATTGAAGTCAAGGGAGGCTCCTCGGACAAGGGCTCGACCGAGCGCCTTGGACGGATCCGGGGTTTGGTGGAGCGCCTGTCGGTCCTGGTTGATTCCTTTTTGGCCTCGGAAGCCCTGGAACACGGGGGAATATCCCTTGATCGGCGTGATCTGGCGGTGCGGGACCTGTTGAGGGATTTGGTGGCCGGTCTGGACGACGGATCCGGGGAAAAGGGAGAAAAGGGCCGCCTGACCATCGCCGTCAATCCTTTGGATCTGGTTTGGGACCTGGACCGGGAGATGGCCATGACGGCCATTGGCAATGTGATCGTCAATGCCCTGAAATACTCCGGAACCGAGCCGGTGGTGGTGGAAGCCTTTACCGATTCCCGGGACAGCCTGCGCGTGACCGTGACGGATCGCGGACCGGGGTTGAGCTTGGAAGACCGGGACCGCATGGGGGATCTATATTATCGGGGGTCCGCGGCCTCAGGAACCCGCGGTACGGGGTTGGGGCTCACCATCACCCGCAAGGTCATGGCCGCCCATGGGTGCACCCTGAGCTTTCAGGCGGCCCCCATGGGCGGCACCCGAGTTGTTTTGATTTTCCCACCGGCCCCTTCGGAGGAGGAATTGTTCTTCTGACGAAACAGGGGGGGGAACCCCGCGCCTTGGCCCGTGACGCAACGACCGAGGCTGTCGCGGGCTTTTTTGTTCAACCGTGTTGGAGGACAGTCATGGGTGGGGACATGAAAAGGGGTGGATCACTCCACCCCTTTTCATGCTTCGGACGGAGTGTCCCAATCAGGACGATATCAACTTCGACCACCATCCGGTACGGCGGGGCTTCGAGTCATCCGTATCAGCCGGGCTTTCCGGATCGGTCGGAGAGGGGCCTTCCTCGGCGTGATTCGCGTCGGAGGGTGCCCCTTCCGAGGTTATCTCGTCGATGGCCCCCTCCTCGGACGATACCGCCTCGGCATCCGCCCCTTCGGTTGCGGCCATATCCTTGGCTTCGGTGGCTTCGGTCTCCGATGTGGGCTCTTCCGAGGGGATCGGATCGGCGTTCACCGGAGTGACGGGGCCGATGGAGGGCTCGGAACCGGACTCCAGGGTGGGCTCGTCGATGGTGTTGGCGTCCTGGTTCCCTTCGGCGCTCGGGGGGGCCTCTTCGCAGGTCCCGGATGCGTCGTTACGCCCATCGCTGGTTGGCTCTTCGGTGGTCGGCTCTTCGTTGGCGGCTCCTTCGTTGGTGGAGCCGTCCGATGCCGTCGCCTCGTCCCGATTGCTCCGGCCACGCCGACGGCGGCGGCGGCGGCGGCCGCGGTTGGCCGCGTCCCCTTCCCCATCGTCCGTGTCCTCGGCGGTGTCCTCATCCCGGGGCGCGTCGCCATTTTCCTCGTCGGAGGGGTCCGCGTCGTCCTCGGCGGTGGGCGCGCTCTGGTCGTCCTCCTCACCGGAGGTCTGATCCTGGCCGTCCTCGGTTCCCTCGGTGTCGCGACGACCGCGACGGCGGCGGCGGCGGCGGCGCTTGCGGCCAGATGCGTCCGTGTCGTCGTCGCTTCCCCCATCGGGCCCTTCGGTGGTGCTCAGGGGCTCGGCTTCGGCCTTTTCCTCATCCTCGACGTCGACGTCGACATCGTCTTCCCCTTCATCCTCGTCCTCGGCTATCGGGACCGTCATCCGGGCCGGATCGTGTTGGACAGCGGCCTCCGCCGGGGCATCATCCCGTCGGGTCTCCGCCTTGATTCGCTCCATTCGGTGGTCAGGAATGATCAGGCTGTCGTCACCCAACAGGATGACGGTAAAGTCGTAGCGTTCCTCGATGGCGGCCAGCACGGACCGCTTGTGGTTGAGGATATAAAGCGCCACCGCGGAGGGGACGGTGACCGTGACCTCGGAGGAGCGACGGCGCACGCCCTCCTCCTCGATCACCCGCAGCATGTAGACCGCGGTGGATTCGATGGACCGCACCGATCCTGTCCCATGGCAATGGGGGCAGGGCAGGAAGCTGGTTTCCATCAGGCTGGGGCGCAGGCGCTGGCGGGATAATTCCATCAGACCAAAGTGACTGATGCGACCCAACTGAATCCGCGCCCGGTCGTTCCGCAGGGCGTCCTTCACCCGCCGTTCCACATTGGTGTTGGAGCGGGGGTCGTCCATGTCGATGAAGTCGATGACGATCAGCCCGGACAGGTCCCGCAGACGCAGTTGCCGGGCGATTTCGTCCGCGGCTTCCAGGTTCGTCTTATAGGCCGTTTCCTCGATATTGCGTTCACGGGTCGAGCGGCCGGAGTTGACGTCGATGGCCACCAGGGCCTCGGTCTGGTTAATGACGATATAGCCGCCGGACTTCAGTTGGGCCACGGGGCTGTGCATGGCGTCCATCTGACTTTCCACCTGGTAGCGGTGGAACAACGGCATGATCTCGTCTTTGTAAGGCTGCACCTTCTTGGCATGGGAGGGTGTCAGCATCTTCATGAAGTCCTTGGCGGTGCGATACCCCGTATCGCCTTCCACCAGGATTTCCTCGATGTCCCGGGAATAGATATCGCGGATGGCCCGCTTGATCAGACTGCCTTCCTCGTGGATCAGCGAGGGCGCCCGGCTTTCCAGGGTCGTGGTGCGGATAATGTCCCAGGTCCGCATCAGGTAATCATGGTCGCGTTTGATTTCCGCCTTCGAGCGTTCGCTGCCCGCGGTGCGCAGGATGATCGCGCTGCCCTTGGGGCCGGACAATTCGCCCATGATCGTCTTCAGGCGCTTGCGATCGGCGACGTTGGTGATCTTGCGCGACACCCCCCCCCCCCGGGTGGTATTGGGCATGAAAACGCAATACCGGCCCGCCAGGGACAGATAGGTGGTCAGGGCCGCGCCCTTGTTGCCACGCTCCTCCTTCACCACCTGGACCAGCAGGATTTGGCGGCGCTTGATGACTTCCTGGATCTTGTAGGAGCGGATGCTCCGTGACCGGGAACGGGAAGAAGGCTGATTGTCCTCCGTCTCGTCGCCACCGAGGGTTTCCACGCTTTCGCCGTCGCCATCCTCGTCATCATCGGTGGCGGCTTGGGCCTGTTCCTCGGCGATCAGCTTTTCCCGGTCGGCGACGGGGATCTGATAATAGTCTGGATGGATCTCGTTGAAGGCCAGGAAGCCGTGGCGGTTTCCACCGTATTCCACGAAAGCCGCCTGGAGGGAGGGTTCGACCCTGACAACCTTGGCGAGATAAATGTTTCCTTTCAGTTGTTTTTTCGTCGATGTCTCGACGTCAAATTCCTCGAGACGGGTACCGTCGAGAACCACGACCCGGGTTTCCTCGGGGTGGTTCGCATCGATGAGCATACGCTTGGTCATTCGGAAGGCTTCTCCGCGGGGCCGGACCGCCCTGGCGCGAAAGCGCGAGCGGCCGGTCGATCAGGGGTGACCGGCGGACCTTGGACACGGGGAAAGGTTGGCGGGCGAACGGGGAGCGGAGGACCGTGTTCGATGTTCTCCCGTGGGAGAGCCGGTTACCACGAACCTCCGGCGCCAGGTCGGACGATGCCGACGGGCGCGCGAAAGCGCGAGGTGACCGCGGAGCGTGGTCGCCTGCCTTGGGGTGTTCACAGGGAACTGGAAATCGCATTATCCAGGAATCCAGGATGCCTAACCTGTCCGGCGCGGTTCGGATCCGGCCGTCAAGAAAATTGTTGCGTCGCAATACCAGCTGTTGGGTCCCGGTTCGAGCGCGCCGCCGCCGAATGGGGTCTTCGCCCATCCCACGCCAATCGGCTTCGCCGTCTCCTAAAGCCTCCCCCGGACCGGGAACCATCGGGGACTGTTTTCCCACGGTTTTCCCACTCCTCAAGGGATCTTCCGGCCCGGTCACGGACCCCACCCCGGCGATCTGCGCGGGGTTCGGGCTGGACCCTCCAACGGAATCTCAAGAATAAAGATACAGTTGGGCCATACCTTCCACAACCAATCTTTTGCCCATCAATGAAGTCCGGTTCGTGATGGTGGCGGTCGTGATCATCGATTATGGATTAAAAATCATGCCTTAACGGGGTTTTCTTTCATCAAATTCTTGTCACGTGGGATCGAGTCCCCTATACCGGAGTCACGGTTTCTCTCAGGACCCAAGGGACGGGGGCGCAAAGTCGGTGATGAGGCGTATCTGGCGAAGCGGCGTGAGCAGGCGGTCGCTGGTGTCGGGGGCTGCGTCCCTGGCCCTGGCCGCGGGATTGCTCGCGCCACGCGCCGCGCGTGCCTCCGCTCGGGTCCAGGGCATGCGGTTTGGCGACCACGGCACGTCCACGCGGTTCGTGCTTGACCTGAGCGAGCGGGCGCGATGGCGTCTGTTCACCCTGGCCGCGCCCTACCGTCTGGTGCTTGACATTCCCGCGGCGGAATTCGTTCTGGCGACGGTTCCTTCGGGGTTGGGGTTGATCCAGAGCGCGCGCCACGGTATGGCCGATAGCCAGACCGCCCGCGTGGTCCTCGATTTGTCAGGTCCAGTTGTCGTGGACAAGGACTTCCTTCTGGAGCCCCAGGGGGACCAGGGATGGCGTCTGGTGATTGATCTGGCGCCGACTTCGGACGCGGTCTTCATGGCATCCGTTGGTTTACCAACCGCGCCGGAGGCGCCCAACACCCTCACCCCGGAACCCTCCACGCGGGCCGTGGCCATGGCCGGGACCTCCGTCGTGGGGACGCCCGTGGGAGGCGGCTATCAAGGACCCATACCCAAGGCTTCCACTCCCGCCATGTCCGTCGCGACCACCCCGGGCGTCACCGCCTCCGGGGCGCCCCTGGATCTGCGCGGATTTACCGCCGCCCGGATCGGGGGTGGGTCCATCGAGCCCCTCCCGACGCCCATGGCGAGTGGCGAGACAGGGAGCATGGATGGTGCCTTGGGCGTCCCGGACGCCCTCTCCCCGGGCCTGTCCCCCGTGGGCCAGGGGATGCCCATCGTGTCGCGCCTGGGGCCGATGCGGGTGGGGCTCGCCGATGGGCGGGTCGTACCTGTGCCCATGGACAAGCCAACCCAATCGGTCGCGCCTCCGCGCAGACCGGTGATCGTCCTTGACCCCGGCCATGGTGGGCGGGATCCGGGAGCCATTGGACTGACCGGTGTCCATGAAAAGGACATCACCTTGAACATGGCTCGAGACTTGCGGAAAGCCCTGGAAGCCACGGGCCGCTACAAGGTGGTTATGACCCGGGACCGGGATTCGGCCATACACCTGCGCGAGCGGGTGGCCCGGGGGCGCCATGCCGGGGCGGACCTATTCATTTCCCTGCACGCCGATGCCCTGCGCGATCCGGGTGTCCGCGGCCTGTCAGTCTATACCCTGTCGGAAAATGCCTCCGATGACGAGGCGGCTCAATTGGCCGAGCGCGAGAACAAGGCCGATATCCTGCTGGGCATGGACCTGTCCCATGAATCGCCGGATGTGGCCAACATCCTGATTGATCTGGCCCAACGGGAAACCAAGAACAAGTCCGTGCGCTTCGCCAATGCGTTGATTTCGCAATTGCCCGCGGACGTCAAGAAGTTGGGGAAGACTCGGCGCTACGCCGGTTTCGCGGTGCTCAAGGCACCCGATGTTCCCTCCGTTCTGGTGGAGATGGGATTTCTCTCCAACAGGTCGGATGAAAAGCTCTTGCGCACCAACGGCTACCGGGTGAAGCTGGCGGCCGCCCTGGTGCGGAGCGTCGATGACTTTTTCGCTCCCCAGCAGCAAAGGGCTTGGCGGCCCTAAGGGTCCCAATGGCGGTCACGGTGGAATTCGCTTTCAAGGTGTCTCGCCGGTTTCTTGGAGATCGGTCCCCGCCAATATCCTTGGTGTCATGGGCATGGCGGATTTAGGCCATTGGATTGCCATGATCGCGGCGCAGGTTTCCTCGAGATCGCTCGATTGGATACGTCACCCGGTGGGGCGATGCCGTGGGACGCGGCTGTTTTGGGCTGAATGTGCAGTTTTGGACCGAATATGTTTTGGGCCGAATATTAGGGACCCGGGTAACGGGCGAACTGGAATTTTCACCGCGCTTGAAGGGGTGGTTATGTGGGTCGAGGGCCGATGATCAAAATCCTGGTGTCCCTGGTCATGGTGACCATGTTGGGTGGGGCCGGGGGTGTCACCTATCTTTATGATAAGTATGGCGACGACCTTCCGGATTATACGGCTTTGGCCAATTACGCGCCCGCCATCACCACCCGGGTGTTGGCGGGCGACGGTCGGCTGATGGCCGAATACGCCATCGAACAGCGGGTCTATGTCCCCATCGAGGCGATCCCCCAGAGGGTTCGTAACGCCTTCCTATCCGCCGAGGACAAATCCTTCTACACCCACCCGGGTGTCGATTTTGTCGGTTTGTTCCGGGCGGTTCTGATGAACCTGAAGAACTATGGGTCGGGTCGGCGTCCCGTTGGGGCCTCGACCATCACCCAACAGGTGGCGAAGAACTTCCTGCTGACCAGCGAGGTCTCCATCGAGCGGAAGATCAAGGAAGCGATCCTTGCCTTCCGGATCGAGGACGCCTTCACCAAGGACCATATCCTCGAACTCTATCTGAACGAAATTTACCTGGGCTTTGGATCCTACGGCGTGGCCGCGGCCTCTCTGAACTATTTCAACAAAAGTCTGGCCGAACTGACCATCGGCGAAGTCGCCTTCCTGGCGGCCCTGCCCAAGGCGCCGAACAATTACAACCCCATCAAGAAGCCCGCCGCGGCCAAGGTTCGGCGTGACTGGGTGGTGGACCGCATGCTCGAGGATGGCCACATCACCGCGGAGGAGGCCGAAGCCGCCAAGGCCGAACCCATTATCGTGCGAGAACGGGACGAGACTCAGGTGGTTCACAACGGGGAGTTCTTCTCCGAGGAAGTGCGCCGCCAACTCGCCGCTCAATACGGCGAGGAAGCCCTCTACAAGGGGGGCATGTATGTGCGCACGACGCTGGATCCCCGGCTGCAAACCATCGCCACGAAGGCCCTGCGCCAGGGTTTGATGGACTACGACCGCCGCCATGGCTGGCGGGGGCCGGTGACCTCCATTGGCGATGTCCAAAATTGGACGACCTTGCTGCCCGATATTCCCGTGTCTCCCGGCGCGCCGGAGGATTGGCGTCTCGCGGTGATTCTGCGGCTGGACAAGGACGAGGCCAAGGTGGGGACGGCGGACGGCTATGGCGGCTCCATTCCCATGAAGGAAATGGCCTGGGCTCGCCCCTGGATCGAGGGTCAGCGCTTCGGGAACCCGCCCAAGGCGCCGTCGGATGTGCTTGAGGTGGGCGACGTGGTTCTGGTGGAGCCGATGTTGAAGGACGACAAGGGCAAGGATTTCCCCGCGGGCACCTACGGTTTGCGTCAGATGCCCGATGTCGAGGGGGCTCTGGTCGCCATGGATCCCCACACGGGTCGTGTCCTGGCCATGGTTGGAGGCTTCTCGCCCAAACGCAGTGAGTTCAACCGGGCCACCCAGGCCAAGCGCCAGCCCGGGTCCTCCTTCAAGCCATTCGTGTATCTGGCGGCCCTGGACCATGGTTATACCCCGGCCACGATCATCCTGGACGCGCCGTTCGTCTATGATCCCGGCCCGGGTCAACCCCTCTGGAAGCCCAAGAACTACGAGGGCCAGTTCTACGGACCGTCGACCTTGCGCATGGGAGTGGAGAAATCCCGGAACCTGATGACCGTCCGTCTGGCCAATGCCGTTGGCATGGACGTGGTGGCCGAATACGCCGAGAAATTCGGGGTGGTGAAGACCATGCCCCGGTTCCTCGCCGCGTCATTGGGCGCGGTGGAGACCACGGTGATGGACCTGACGACGGCCTATGCGATGTTGGTCAACGGCGGAAGGCGGATTTCGCCGACCCTGCTGGATCGGATCCAGGATCGCACGGGAAGGACCATCTATCGGCATGACCAGCGCGACTGCGACGCGTGCCAGGCCGTGCAATGGACTGGCCAGGGTCTGCCGGAGATCCCCGATGATCGGGAGATCATGACCGATCCCCTGTCCGCCTATCAGATGGTGTCCATTCTGCAGGGGGTGGTCCAGCGGGGCACGGGTGCACGGGTCCAGGCCGTTGGCAAGTCCGTGGCTGGCAAGACAGGCACGTCGAACGATAGTTTCGATACCTGGTTCATGGGGTTCTCTCCGGATTTGGTCTGTGGTGTCTTCGTGGGCTTCGACGTGCCCCGATCCCTGGGATCCCATGAAGCGGGCTCCACCGCGGCGGCGCCCATCTTCACTGCTTTTATGAAGGAAGCCCTGGCCGACAAGCCGGATATCCCCTTCCGGGCGCCCAACGGGATCAAGTTCGTGCGGGTGGACCGGACCACGGGTCAACGGTCATCCACCAAGGACAACTCGATTATAGAAGCCTTCAAGCCGGGCACCGTTCCCTCTGTCGCCTCGGCCTCCTACGTGATTGATGGCTCCGCGGTTCCCATGGGCGACTATGGCACCTTCCAGCCCGGTACCGAGCCCCAAACCGGTGGCTTCCCCGGTCCGGCTGGTGCCGGATCCGCCCAGCCGGGCGGTTTCGGTGGAGGCGCCGCGCCCAGCGCCGGGGGCCTGTATTAGGGCAAATCTGGAACAGATCGCGGTGATCATTTGCTTCAATATCAAATTCTTGGAGCATTTCGCGGGACCCATATTTCATGCAAATCGCTCGAAGGTTTGGCTTCTGGAGGAGGCGGTGATGTCGCGTCTTGGTCAGGCCCGGCCGCGTGGACAGTCAGGCAATGGACCCAAGGCCGACCACGGCGATGACAGCTGAGACCGCGCTCGCGAAGAGGCCTGACTGGACAGCAGGTGTCAGGGAAGAAAGGGGCTTTGTCTGTTTGAAGCGTACCGCGTCAATGCAGGACGGAATGCCCATTTTGGTATAGTGCGGTGCAATATCTTTTGTGGTTCTTGCCCCTTTCAGGGCCGGTTCCCGCATCCCGCCTGGACAGATGGAGGGGACTGAGGCACCTTAGCGCCGCTTTTACCTTTTTTGTTCATAATGATGGGAAGGACCGGACGCGATGCGCGCGGAATGTCAGACCCTGGTCGATGAGATCAAGCAGTCCATGGCACTGCTGAGGAGGCATCTTTGACTGGGATAACGCCCTTAGACGACTGGACGAACTGAACGCCCTTTCCGAGGACCCCAATCTCTGGAATAACGCTGAGAAAGCCCAGAAATTGATGCGCGAGCGCACGCATCTGGAAGGCTCGATCAGCGGCTATCGGGCGCTCGCCACCGAGATGGAAGACGCCGTCGGCCTGATCGAACTGGGCGAGGAGGAAGGCGATACGGAAACCGTGGATGAAGGCGAGGCCCTGTTGAAGGGCATCGCGGCCACGGCGCGGAAGCGGGAACTGGAAAGCTTGCTGTCTGGCGAGGCCGACGCCAATGACGCCTATCTGGAAGTCCACGCGGGCGCTGGTGGGACCGAGGCACAGGACTGGGCCCAAATCCTGCTGCGCATGTATTCCCGCTGGGCCGAGGCGCACGGCTATAAGGTTCAATACATGGAAGAAAGCGAGGGCGAGGAAGCGGGCATCAAGTCGGTGACCATCCAGGTGACCGGGCATAACGCCTATGGCTGGCTGAAAACGGAAAGCGGCGTGCACCGTCTTGTGCGCATCAGCCCCTTCGACAGTTCCGCCCGGCGACACACCAGCTTTTCCTCCGTTTGGGTCTATCCAGTGATTGACGACGCCATCGAGATTGATATCCAGGAAAAGGATTGTCGGATCGATACCTACCGGGCCTCGGGTGCCGGTGGCCAGCACGTGAACCGGACCGACAGCGCCGTGCGCATCACCCACATCCCCACCGGTGTCGTGGTCCAGTGCCAGTCCGAACGATCCCAGCATCAGAACAAGGCCCACTGCTGGAACATGATGAAGGCCCGTCTGTACGAGCGGGAATTGCGCTTGCGAGAGGAAAAAGCCCAGGCCCTGGAAGACACCAAAAGCGATATTGGCTGGGGGCACCAGATTCGGTCTTACGTCCTACAGCCCTATCAGATGGTCAAGGACCTGCGGACAGCGGTGGAGACCTCTGATACCCAGGGTGTTCTGGATGGGGATCTGGACGCGTTCATGGCCGCTTCCCTGGCGTCCAAGATCACCGGAGCCGATGAACAGGGCGCCAGTTGATGCGGGTTGGACCACCGGGTGCCACCGGCGACCAGGGCCGATGATCGAGGTCCTGGCCACGGGTGCCTTGGGGCTCCTGATCCTCTGGCTTTTGGCCGTTGGCCTGTTGCTGGCGTACCAGCGAAAGCTGCAATACAGAACGGCGCCCGGTCCCCTGCCAAATCCCGATGAGGTCGGTGTGCCGGAAATGATCCCGGTCACCACGCGCACCGAGGATGGCCTGGATCTGGTCGCCTGGTACCGGGCCGCCGCCTCCGAGGGCGCGCCCACTGTCGTCCTGTTCCATGGGAACGCCGGGCATATCGGAGACCGGGAGAGGAAAGCCCGCTTTATCCTGGATGCCGGTTTGGGGGTGCTGCTAGTCGAATGGCGGGGGTACGGCGGCAATCCCGGCGAGCCGTCGGAATCGGGTCTGCTGGCCGATGGCCGGGCGGCGCTCGCCTTCCTCCGGGGGCAGGGAGTGTCCCCGGACCGATGGGTGTTTTTTGGCGAAAGCCTGGGGTCTGGCGTGGCCTTCAAACTCGCCGCCGAGGGACCGGCCCCCGCGGCCATCGTAACCGAAGGCGCCTTCACCAGCGCCGTCGATGTGGGGGTTCGTAGATATCCCCTGTTTCCCGTCCGGTTCCTGATGAAGGATCGCTTTGATTCCCTGAGCCTTTTGCCCGGACTGGCCACGCCCTTGCTTGTCCTCCATGGACAAAAGGATAGAGTCGTGCCTCCGGATATGGGACTCCGCCTCGCGACGGCGTCCCCTGGTCCCGTGGAGACCTTCTTTCCAAGCGAGGGGGGGCATGTGGACCTGTTCGACCATGGGGCTGGCCCCATCCTGTTGACGTTTCTGAAGCGGTATGTATCGATGGATGGGTGAAATGGGACGCGAAGGGGGAAAGGAATGACCGTTGAAATGCGTCGTCTGGTCTTCTCGGACAGTGAGGTGACCCAGGCCATCAACGAAGGGATGAAGGCGGAATGGTCCAAGATCCAGGTGGCAATGGACAAGCGCCGGGCCATGGGCAAGGTGGAAAATCTGGATGGAGGGGGATCGGTGCTCTCCCTGGCCCTGATCAGCGATGATCCCCTGGAATTCAAGGCCAGGATCAAGTCGCAAAGGGGGGCGATCACGGAGCGGGAGTTTTCCTCCGCGGAGATGATGCACCTGTTGATCGCCCATTGCCGGATCCACAAGATCCCCCTTGCCCGCGCGGCCAAGAAGACCCTGCGGAAGGCTAAGGTGGGCTACGCCCTGGATCTGACCATCCGGAAATGGTCCACGAATTCCGCCGATGGCGAGGTTGAAGGAGAGTGATCGCCCCGTGATCTCGGGGTGAGGCCGATCGTCGCCCATTCGGTCGCGGCCCCGGAAGGGGGGCTGATGGAATCGTGGAGCGCGGCGTCGGCTTGCTGTCCGTCCGACAACGCGCCGCTGACGGATCAATCGTCGCTGTCACGGAGGGGATAGGTGGCCACGTCCACCGTCGTTTCCACCAGGGTTCCGGTGACGTCCACCGCGGTGCCGATCACCGAAAGGGGAGCCTCCACGACCGTGCAGGCCGAGAGCAGGAGCCCGCCCACCAGGGCGACCGAAAGGAGGGTGGGGATCGCGCGCATGTCGGGGACTCCGAAGAGGGCTGGGGACCGCGGACTCTAGAATCCAAATGGTTAACGGAAAGTAACCGGATCAACCCAGGGCCAAAGGTTCGTACCAGTCCCGGGGAAAGCCCGCCTCGGCTCGGGCGTCGTGGTTGAAGGGGGGCTTCAAGCCGCCGGGATAATGGATGGCGAGTTGCGCGGCGAAGGCATGGGCCGGGTCCAGTCCTCGCTTGTCGCAGAGCCAAGAGAACCAGCGGGCGCCCGCGGCCACATGGCGGATCTCGTCATGGTAGATGGTGTCGAGGATGGCGATCAGCTCGGGATCGGTGCCGACCCGACGCATGCGGTCCAAGGTGGCCGGGGTGGTGTCCAGACCCCGGGCTTCATGGGTCAGGGGAACGACCGCCAAACGGGCGAGCAGGTCGGGCGCGGTCTTCTCCGCGGCTTGCCACAGGCCATCGTGAGCGGGCAGGTCGCCGTAGGCGGCTCCCAGGCGGCCAAGGGTGGCCGCCAGGAGTTCGAAATGCAGGGCCTCGTCCACGGCCACCGCCATCCAGTCCCTCAGGAAGGCATCCGGCGGATCCTCGTGGGCGTAGCGGGCGACAATGTCCCAGGCCAGATCGATGGCGTTCAACTCGATGTGGCAAAGGGCGTGGATCAGTCCCACCAGATTCTTCGGTCCCGTGGAGCGGCGGGGCATCTTGGACGGTGACAGCAGTTCGGGACGCGCGGGGCGCGCGGGCCGGTTCGGTGGCCTCGACGTCGTTCCGATATCCAGGTGGAGGGGGTGGCCGGCCCAGGCCGCGGCCACCGCCCGGGTCAGGGCGACTTTCTCGGCGGGGTCGGAGGTGGTCAGGACGGCCAGCGCCCCTTCGGTCAAGGTGGCGCCGGGCGCGTCCCGGTGGACGGTCTGGATCACGCGGCGGATCCCAGGCCCTTGGCGGCCTCCAGCACCGCCTCCACATGGCCCTTCACGCGGACCTTGCGCCAGATCTGGACGATCTTGCCGTCCTTGCCGATGAGGAAGGTCGCCCGCTCGATGCCCATGTATTCGCGGCCATAGTTCTTTTTCATCACCCAGACCCCATAGGCTTCGCAGCAGGTGCCCTCCGCATCGCTGATCAGGGTGAAATTGAGCTCCTGCTTGGCTTTGAACGTATCGTGGCTTTTCACGCTGTCCTTGGAAACGCCGACGACCTCGACCTCCAGGGTGGCGAAGTCGTCCTTCATGTCGCGGAAGTCCTGGGCTTCGGTGGTGCAGCCCGGGGTGCTGTCCTTGGGGTAGAAATAGAGGGCCACGGCCTTGTCCCGGGGGAACGACAGGGAAAAGGTGCCGTCCCCATCGGTGGGGAGGGTGAAGGCCGGGGCGGTATCGCCAACATCGAGCAGGGTGGTGGTCATCGGAGTGGGGTCTCCTAATCCGTTAGGTGTTTTGGCACCCAGGTGTTTCGGGACCGTCGGAAGGATCGGTGGCGGTCTCGGCCGCCGCCGCGCCGACGATCTTGTCGAATAGGGCCCGGGTGCGCAGGGCGTCGGCTTCCATTTGGGTCTTCAAGGCCTCGAAGTCACCCTGTCCCATGGATCGGGCAAGTTTCAGACGCATGCCCTGAGTTAGGTCCTCTTCTCGGGGTTGGCCCGCGATGGAGTGGCGCAGGGTGGCCTGGAGTCCCAGGTTGCGCCGGTGTTGTTGGCGTAGGAATCCGGCATCGGTGGGGTCCAGGTATCCGGCTTCGGCCAGGCGGGCCAGGGCGTCCACGGTCTCCGCGGAGAGGACGCCGGGCGTTTCGTGGGCGTGGCGGAGCTGCAGGTACTGGGCGATGAAGTCCACGTCCACCAAGCCTCCCCGGGTCAGCTTGACATCCCAGGGACTGGCTGGGGGCTTGTCCCGGTCCATGCGGGTCCGCATGTCCGCGACGTCCTTGGCCAGCTTGCCCGGGTCCCGGGGCTTGGCGAGGGTGGCGCGGATGACCCCCTCGATCCTGGCTTGCAGGTCCGGCGGGCCTGAGATCACCCGAGCCCGGGTCAGGGCCTGATGCTCCCAGGTCCAGGCGGCCTCCGATTGGTAGCGGCGGAAGGCCTCGAGGCTTGTGGCCAGCGGCCCCTTGTTGCCGGAGGGGCGGAGCCGCATGTCCACTTCGTAGAGGGCTCCCTCCGCGGTCAGGGCGGTGATGGCGTTGATGATCCGCTGCGTCAGCCGGATATAGTAGGCCGTCACCGCCAAGGGGCGGTCGCCGCCGGAGCCTTCGCTGTCCGGCGGGGCGTCGTAGACAACGATCAGATCCAAATCCGAGGTGGCGGTCATCTCCCGGCTGCCCAGTTTGCCAAGCGCCAGCACCGCGAGCGCCCCATCGGGGATCTGGCCATGTTGGGTGGCGAATTCCGCCTCCACCCGGGGAACCAGCCGGGACAGCGCCAAGTCCGCCACGTCGGACAGGCTCTGGCCCGCCTCTTCGGGCCCCAGCAGGCCCCGCAGGGCCAGAAGGCCGATGACAAAGCGCAGATCATTGGCCCAGCGGCGCACCAGATCCAGGGTGTCCTCGAACACCACGGCATCGGCCAACAGGGCGTCCAGGCTTTGGGCCATGTCCTGACGGGTGGGGGCGGCCTCGAAAAAGCCGGGGGTCAGGACCGCGTCCATCAGCTTTGGATTGCGGGCCAAATGTTCCGACAGCCGCGGGGCATCCCCCATGATCTCCGCCAGCAGATCCAGCAGGTCCGGGTTGGACTGGAAGAGGGTGAAAAGCTGCATCCCCGTTGGCAGTTTTTTCAAGAATGAATCGAAACGATTGAGCGCCGTATCCGGTTGGGCCGTTTTGGATAGGTGATCGAGCAGGGTGGGAACCAACTCCGTCAGGCGTTCCCGCGCCCGGTTGGAGCGCGTGGCGTTGTAGCGGCCATGGTGCCAGCCGCGGATGGTGGCGGACACGCCCTCGGGGTTCTGGAACCCCATGGTTTTCAGGGTCTCGATGGTTTCCGGGTCGTCCTCGCCCCCGGTGAAGACCAGATTGCCTTCGCTGGACAGGCTTGGGGAGTCCTCGAACAGGTGGGCGTAATGGCCCTCCACGGTTTCCAGGGCGCGGGTGACGGTGCGGCCCAGGGCCTCGGCGTCCGGTTCCCCCATGAAAAGGGCGAGCAGGGTCAGGCGCTCCGGATCCTTGGGTAGGGTTTGGGTCTGTTCGTCGTCGATCATCTGCAGCCGGTGTTCCAGGGTCCGCAGGTACCGGTAGGCCTGGGCCATGTCCGAAGCGGTTTCGGGCGGAACCAGTCCGGCCCGGACCAAATCGGCCAATGCTTGCGAAGTGCGCTTGGAGCGTAGTCTGGGATCCCGCCCCCCCCAGATGAGCTGCTGGGTCTGGGCGAAAAATTCGATCTCGCGGATGCCGCCCCGGCCCAGCTTGATATTGTGCCCGGCCACGCCAACCCGGGCCCCACCCTTGGAGGCGTGGATCTGGCGTTTGATGGAATGGATGTCCTGGATGGCGTTGAAATCCAAGTACTTCCGCCAGATGAAGGGGCGGAGGCGGGTCAACAGGGCGTCGGCCGCGGTGTCGTCTCCGGCGACGGGACGCGCCTTGATCATGGCCGCCCGCTCCCAGTTCTGTCCCATGGTCTCGTAGTAGATTTCCGCGGCCTCCACGGAAATGGCCACCGCGGTGGAGCCGGGATCCGGGCGCAGGCGGAGATCCGTTCTGAAAACGTAGCCGTCCGCGGTTCGTTCCTCCATGATCCGCACCAAGTCGCGCACCAGGGCGATGTAGCATTCCTTCAGGCTGCGCTTGCCCCGGTAGTCGGCCAGTTCGGGATCGTAAAAAACGATCAGGTCGATGTCCGAGGAATAATTGAGTTCCCGTCCTCCCAGCTTACCCATGCCCAGGACGAAAAATCCGCTTTTCCGTTCCGGATCGTCGGGGTGCCGCAGGATCAGATCACCCCTGTCGTGGCGCTCGCGCAACAAATGGGCCACGGCGAGGCGCAAGGTTCCCTCCGCCAGATCGGAAAGGGCTTTGGTCACTCGCTCGACGGTCCAGGCCTTGGCGATGTCGGCCAGTGCGATGGTGAGGGCGGCGCGGCGTTTGGCGATCCGCAGGGCGCGCATCAGCATGGCTTGACTCGTCGCGGCCCGGGCATCCCTTTGGGCCTCGCCCATCAACTGGGCGAAGGCGATGTCCGGCCCCGTGCGGGCGAGCCGCGCGAGGAAGCGCGGTTCCTTCAACAGGGCCGCGGACAGAAAGGGACTGTTGCCGAAAATGGCGGACAGAAGGGCTTTTCCGTCTGGGTCCGCCAGGAAGGCGCGCGCGAAGTCCGTGATGTCCTGGTTTCCGGCGATGTCCCGCCAGCGACCCAGGCCCAATTCGAGCCGATCCGGGTTCGCGGGAAGGGGGAGGGGACAATTCCGTCCCGGAAAAATGAACTCCTGCATTTCCTCACCGTTGTTTTCACGGCACACTGTGCCAAAGGGGATGATCCGTCAAGGGATGCCACCCCTTCCGCGTGGCGCGCTGGTGCCTTGCACGGGGTAGGGTTCTCCTTCCTCGGCTGGGTGCCTTCCGCCCAATGACAAGGAACTTCATTTGGTCCAAGGCGGCGTTCGGTATCTTTTCCGAGTTATCGGCTCGGTGGGCATGTTGGTACTCGCCGCTTGCGCTTTTTTGGCGTGGCGGCTGGAGCAGGGGCCGCTGCCCCTGAACAGTCTCACCCCCTATATGGAGGACGCCTTGAACCGGGCGGGCCTGCCCCTGCGCATGCGGGTGGGCGGAACGCAGGTCACCTGGGCCGGCTGGGAGCGCGCCCTCGATGTTCGCGCGACCGACGTGGTCCTGGAATCTTGGGACGGGAGGATGATCTCCGAGGTTCCGGAAATCGCCCTTTCCGTCGCCGGGGCGCCCCTGCTGCGGGGTGAGGTGGTTGTCCACTCCCTTGAGATCCTGCGCCCAACCTTGACCGTGGTCCGCTTGCCCGATGGAACCGTCTCCCTGGGCGGGGACCCCCTGGTCTTGCCCCGGGATCCGTTGGAGGCTCTGCCTTGGCCCGCGCTCGAGGCACCAACCGAATCCGGAGCGGCGCCAGAAACGGAAACGGCGGCCCCGGCACCGGACCTCGCGGCGATCCTGGACTGGTTGAATGATGCCCTGTCCCGCCAGACCGGCGGCGCGGGCGGAGAGGTCCGCTTGACCGACGCCTCGGTGACCCTGGAGGACTTAATAAACGGGGGGCGCCTCGTCCTGCCCCGGGTCAACGCCCGGCTGTCCTCCGATGGGATTGATTTGACCCTGGCCGTGGGGGCCCATTTGGCTCTGCCGGACTCCCGTCCCCGCTTCGATCTGAACCTGAGCCACCACCGGGGCGCGGCGATGGCGGAGGCCTCTCTCTCCTTCAGCGGCCTGGATCCCCGGCAGGTGGCCAGGGAAGTTCCGGGGTTGTCCGATAGTGGGATGGTGGACGCCTCCCTGTCCGGCGACCTCGCCGCCAGTCTGGATCTCGTGGCCCTGGCGGGGGCCGAGCCCCGCATGGGGGTGCGGAGCCTGACCTTCGGCCTGACCGCGCGAGATGCTTACCTGACCCTGCCCGCGGGCGCCCATACGACCTACCATATGGTCAGCGCCGCCCTGGAAGGCCGGGCCGGGGTCGGGTTTTCCGACCTGGATCTTGAACACCTGAGCATCGACCTGGGGGATACGGTGATCCAGGGATCGGCCCAGGCCCGGGACCTGTTCGGTATGCCCAGTCTGCGGCTCAACACCAGCCTTGTCAGCTTGCATGTGGAGGACCTGAAACGCTACTGGCCCCGGGACGTGGCCGATGGGGCCCGGACGTGGATCGCCCTGAACCTCTCGGAAGGCACCATTCAGCAGGCGGATTTTCAGTTCGATTTCCAGGGGACCTCCCTGGAGGATCTGGATATCGAGGCCCTCCGCGGGTATGCTCTGATCGATGGCATGGCGGTGGATTACCGGGCACCCCTGCCACCCCTGGAGAAGGTCAACGGAGAGGTAACCTTTAGCCTGGACGGTATCGGTATCGAGGTGGAGTCCGGACGGATCAGGGGATACGAGGATCTGGACGTGGTCACCGGCACCGTTAACTTCGTTGATTTTTCCAAATCCGTGCAACGGGCCGACATCGATGTCAGGGCCGCGGGGTCCCTTGCCAGCATTCTGGCGGTGATCGACCACGATCCCCTGAACTATGCCACGATCGTTGGGATCGAACCCGCCAAGGCCCTTGGGTCGGTGACCGCGGATCTGGCCTTCGATTTTCCGTTGCTGAACGATCTGACCTTCGAGCAGGTCGATGTGACCGTCGCCGCGGAGGTGGCGGACGCGGGGCTTGCGGACATCGTCTTTGGCCATGACCTGGAGAAAGGGCGCCTTTCACTGAGCCTGAACAAGGAGGGCATGGATGTGTCCGGCACGGCCTTGGTCTCCAAGGTGCCCGCGACCCTGGCCTGGCGGGAGAACTTCACCGATGCCGCCTTCCAGTCCCAGTATCGGGTCAAGGCGACTCTCGACGACGTCCAACGGGCCGTGTTCGGCATCGACATGGCGCTGTTCCAACCGCCCCAAATGACCGGACCGGCCAAGGCGAATCTTGTTTATACCCGCTTTGCCGGTGGCCGCTCCGAGCTGGGCGCGACCTTGGACTTGGCGGGCGTCGCCATGTCCCTGGACCTCATGGACTGGGTCAAGCCCGCGAAGGCGCCGGGACAGGCCAAATTAAAGGGCCATTTCACCGACAAGGACGCGGCTATCGATTTCACCGTCGATGTGGATTCCCGCCTCAGAGCCGAGGGAACGGTGCGCCTGGACCCCAAGACCGGTGCCGCGGATCGCCTTATCCTCTCCAGTCTCTCCCTGGACCGGAGCTGGTTAAGCGGGGAAATGGTCTTCGGTGGCCCCAGGGGGCTGGAGGCGCGGGTCGACGATGGGGTCCTTGACCTCCGCCCCATGCTGAAGCGGCGTCAGGAAGAGAAGGCGGCCCGCCTCGCCGGGAATCTGGCTGTCATGCCGGAGGACGGAGACCCGCCGCCAGCCCTGGTCCTGGATATGTCCCTGCGCGAGGTCTGGCTGGGCGACAGCACGGTTTTGGAGAGCGTGGTGGGCCAAGTGGAGCGGGATGCCACCCTGTGGCGCCGTGCCTTCGTGGACGCGGGTCTGCGTGGCGGTCCTCCCCTGGCATTGCGGCTCGGCTCCGCCCTGGAAGGCCGGGCAGGGCGAGAGTTCAGTCTGACCGCGGGGGACGCGGGATCCCTATTGCGCGCCACGGGCGCCCTGGACAGCATCGATGGGGGGGGCCTGGCCGTCGAGGGGCGGCTGGACGATGACGGGACGGCCACGGGGCGGGCTGTCGTTTCCTCTTTCCACCTGAAAGACGCGCCGGTCCTGGCCCAGGTTCTCTCCTTCGCCGGATTGACGGGGATTCTCGACGTGTTGGGCGGAAATGGCATTTCCTTCACCGAATTCATCATGCCCTTCGTGCATCGGGATCCGGTTCTGAGTTTCAAGGATGCCCGGGCCTACGGCAATGCCCTGGGACTCACGGCCACGGGTTCCCTGAACCTCGACACCATGGACATCGACATGACGGGCACCCTGGTGCCCGCCTACGCGATCAATAGCTTGTTGGGCCATATCCCCGTGCTCGGGGATATTATTCTGGGCGGCAAGGGGCAGGGCCTGTTCGGCGTGAACTACTCTGTCCGAGGAGACATCGACGATCCCCGTATTCTGGTCAATCCCCTCTCGGCTCTGACTCCCGGTTTCTTGCGGGGTATTTTCGGGATCTTTGACCGGCCAGAGCAGACCGCGACGGAAAAGGTCCGCCCTGGCGGCGGTTGATGATCCCTTTTCCCGCTTCCGACCCAGGTTTATAACGGGGGATGGGGATCGGGGGATTCCTGGACAGGACAAGGGGAGTCCGCCATGCGCTACGCCGTCGCCACCGATAGGGATTACGCCGCCGTTTCCGGTCACGCGGGCCAAAGCCGCCGTTGGCTGGTCTACGACATCGAGCCGGGTTCGGGTGCCGACCCAAGGGAGATCCGTCGGGTGGAGTTGGAGAAGCAACAGGTCTTCCACCATTTCAAGGACGGCGGCCCCCACCCGCTGGAGGATGTCCAGGTGGTCATCGCCGCCAATTCCGGCGAGGGCTTTGTGCGGCGTATGCAAAAGCGCGGGATCGAGGCGGTGATGACCGCGGAAAGTGATCCCGTGAAAGCCGTGACCGACCATGCCGCCCAGCACCTCGCCCCGGCCAAGCCCCGGCCGATCATGGGGCTGGTCTGCAAGGTCCGGGACCTGTTCAGCGAGCATTAGGGCACTGTAATTTAGGGGGAATGGGGGGGTGATTCCTCGCCGCCCGACTCCCTTTCCTTTCCCGCGAGAATGCGCGTGGATTCCGACTTCCGGGGTGGATTCCGACTCCCGGCGTGGGATCGGACGTCCTATGCTGTGCCCACTCATTCAGACCGGTGACAAAACCGGCATACCCCGCCAGGACGGCAGATAAGCCGCCGGTAAAAAAAACGCACGACCGCACGCACGATATCCGAGAGGAACCAAACCCCATGCCCCAGTCGTTCGACGACCGCGCCTTGGCCTATCACGCCGAACCGCGGCCCGGGAAGCTTCAGATCATGCCGACCAAGCCGCTGGCCACCCAGCGCGACCTGTCCCTGGCCTATAGCCCGGGGGTGGCCGCGGCCTCCCGGGCCATCGCCGCGGACCCCAACGAGGCGGCGCGCCTCACCATCCGGGGCAATCTGGTGGCGGTGGTGACCAATGGCTCCGCGGTGTTGGGCCTGGGCAACATTGGCCCCCTGGCGGCCAAGCCCGTGATGGAGGGCAAGGCGGTCCTCTTCAAGAAATTCGCCGACATCGACGTCTTCGACATCGAGATCAAGTCCGACGACCCGGACCACATGGTCGAGGTGATCGCCGCCCTGGAGCCCACCTTCGGCGGAATCAACCTGGAAGATATCAAGGCGCCGGAATGCTTCATCGTCGAGAAAAAGCTGCGGGAGCGTATGAACATTCCCGTCTTCCATGACGACCAGCATGGTACGGCCATCGTCGTCTCCGCGGCGGTCCTCAACGGGTTGCGGCTGGTCGGAAAGGCCATGGAGGAGATCCAGATCGTCTCCACCGGCGGCGGCGCCGCGGGTATCGCCTGTCTGAACCTGCTGTGCGCCATGGGCGTGAGGAAGGAAAACATCGTCCTCGTCGACCACCTGGGGGTCATCCACCAGGGACGGAACGAGGAGATGACCGCGGAGAAGAAGGATTACGCCACCGCGCGGCCCTGCCGCACGCTGAAGGAAGCCATGGTCGGGGCCGATGTCTTCCTTGGCCTGTCCGCGCCCAATATCGTCAACGAGGAGATGGTCGGCTCGATGGCCGACCAGCCGATGATCCTCGCGCTCGCCAATCCAACGCCCGAGGCCGACCCGGAGATGGTGCGGCGGAGGCGGCCCGACGCCATCATGGCCACGGGCCGGTCGGACTACCCCAACCAAGTCAACAACGTCCTGTGCTTCCCCTTCCTCTTTCGCGGGGCCCTCGACGTGGGCGCCTCGGCGATCACCGAGGAAATGAAGATGGCTTGCGTGCGGGCCATCGCTGATTTGGCCCACCGGGAAGGGTCGGACGTTGTCTCGGCGGCCTATGGGGGTCAACAGAACATTTTCGGTCCCGACTACCTGATCCCCAAACCCTTCGATCCGCGGCTGATCGCCGAGGTTGCCCCCGCCGTGGCCCAGGCGGCCATGGATTGCGGCGTGGCCTCCCGCCCCATCGCCGACATGGAGGCCTATCGGGAGAAGCTGAACCAGTTCGTTTTCCGTTCTGGCCTGATCATGAAGCCGATCGTCGAGGCCGCCCAGCGGAACACGCCGCCCAAGCGCGTGGTCTTCGCCGAGGGGGAGCAGGAAAGCGTGCTCTACGCCATCAAGGCGATCATGGACGAGCGGCTGGCCCAGCCCATCCTGGTGGGGCGGCCCGGTGTCATCGACATGCGTCTGAAAAAGCTGGGCCTTCCCTTGCGGGCCGGGGACGACTTCGAGGTGGTCAACCCCGAGGATGACGCCCGCTACCAGGAGTTCTGGTCCGCTTACCACCACAAGATGGAGCGCCGGGGCGTCTCTACGGACGCGGCGCGGACGGTGGTGCGCACCAATACCACGGCCATCGCCGCCATGATGGTGGATCTGGGGTATGCCGATGCGATGCTGTGCGGCACCTATGGCCATTACCAATGGCACCTGCGCCATGTGAAGGACATCATTGGCCTTGCCCCTGGGGTAAGCGACGCCTCGGCGCTGTCCCTGCTGATCACGGCCAAGGGCTCGCTGTTCATGGCCGACACCTATGTCAGCCAGGATCCCAATGCCGAGGACATCGTTGAAATGTCCATGTTGGCCGTCGAGCAGATCCGGCGGTTCGGTATCGAGCCCAAGGTGGCTCTGCTCTCCCACGCGAATTTCGGCAATTCGGAAGCCCCTTCGGCCCAAAAGATGCGCAAGGCCCTCGCCCTGCTGCGGGCGGAATATCCGGAGTTGGAGGCCGAAGGCGAAATGCACGCCGACGCCGCGCTGAGCGAGGAAATCCGCCTGCGCATTTTCCCCAACAGTCTCCTGAAGGGATCGGCCAACCTGTTGGTCATGCCGAACCTGGATGCCGCCAACATCGCCTTCACCATGACCAAGGTCATGGCCGATGGCCTTGCCGTTGGACCCATTCTGTTGGGCTGCGCAAAGCCGGTGCACATCCTGTCGCCCTCGGCCACGGCCCGGGGAATCTTCAACATGTGCGCCATCGCCGCGGTGCAGGCGGGTGATCGGAGGTAGGGGGCCATCCCGTTCCCGATAAGAACGGGGCGGGCGACAGGGTGGTCCGCCCCGTTTCCTGCCCGCGCCCTATTCCGTGGCCTTTGGGGTGTCTCCCGGTAACAGGATGATTTTCAGCAGGTCCAGGGCCGTCGTCCCCGCGGTATCGGCGATGTCCTTGAGGCGATCCTCGGGCGAGGCCTCGATGCCCTGGGCTCGGAGGGCGGCGAGGGCGTCTCGCGGACGAATACCCAGGGTTTCGGACATTTGGGCGAGGGTCTTTCGGCCCACGCCGGTTCCTCCGTAAAGGGCGTCGATGGCTTCGGGTGTCAAGGGACCGGGAGGGGACGCCAGGGATCCTTCCCCGCCCGTGTCGGTGACGATCTTCCTGTAGACCCGGGCCGGGCTGGTTCCATTGTCGTCGGCGATCTCGCGCAGGGTCGTTTTGGTTCCCTTGGCCACGGAGAGGTTCGCCCCTTCCAGGGCGGCCAAGGCGGCGCTCGCGTCGATGCCTGTCCGTTTTTCCAGGGTCTCCAGGGAGACTTCCTCCGCGTGACCAAAGGGGGGCTCTTCCCCGGCCTCCAGGGACCACATGTCCTTGGCCGCCTCGTTCAGGTCGAGCAGCCAGGAAATGGGCGGCACCGCGGCCAGGGTGCCCCAGACCAACAGGACCATGGCCACCAGGGCGATCAGTCCCTCCATCCGGGGGCGCACGTGTTCGCCGACCTTGTCGCGCAGATAGTGCAGGAAGGGTTTCCAATTCTTCGTCAGGTGGACCACCCCGGCCAGGACGAAGAGGAGGCTCGAGGAGATATGAATGGCCCCCCAGTCCGCCTTGGATAGGCCGCTCATGGTCCAGTCGGTCCAGTTGGCGACGCGTCCTGGCGGCACGAGATAGAGGACGACGCCCGTCACGGTCATGATCAAAAAGCCGCCGCTGACCAAAAGGGAAATCAACCCCCTGGTATCGAAACCTGTTCGCCGCGCCATGAGCCCCTCCTGTCCGCGTGCATGGGGTACTCTATGGCAAATCAGGATGGTCGTATATACGCCGCGATGGGTCCTATCGGGTCCTTACCAATCGGCTGGAATGAGTCCCAGGAACGTCAGATAGCCTTCTGGTCCGATGGCTTCCTCGCTGGTGAAATGGTCGATGAAGGGGGCCATGCCCGGCACCAGCGGGAGGTGGGCGGTTTTGATATATAAATACAGAGAGCGGGTCAGGGGATAGCTGCCCGTGGCGATGGTTTCCGGCGTCGGTGGGATGCCCTCCAGGGGGACGGGGGACAGTAGGTGCTCGTTCCGGGCCAGGGTGGAATATCCAATGAAACCAAGGGCTTTTTGGTCGTTGACCAATCGACGCACAATCATTTCATCGTCCTCTCCCGCTTCCACATAGGCGGAATCCTCTCGGAAATGGCGGCAAAGTTCGGCCTGGTCGTCCGGTGGCAGGTCCCGGGCCATGGGATAGGACAGGCAGCCCGGCTCCATCACAACCTCACCCAAGACGTCCCGGGTGCCGGAGGTTGGCGGCGGTCCATAGACCTTGATGGGCAGGGCGGGCAGGTGGGGGGCAACATCCGACCACAGGGTGTTGGGATTGGCCACGGCCGTCCAGTCCCGGGGGATCCGGTCGGCCAGCGCCAGCCACAGTTCCCGCCGGGTGAGATCGCCGAAGTTGGTATTCCAGGAGCGGGCCAGAACAATGGCGCCTCGGCCCAGAAAGACCTCTTGGATGTCGGTGACCTCGTTTTTTGCGCAGAGGGTCCGCTCTTCCTCGGTGATGGGGCGAGACGCGGTGACCACATCCGGTGTCTCCAACCCGATCCCGGCGCAGAACCGTTGGAAGCCGCCCCCTGTTCCCGTCGCTTCCACCATGGGCGCTTTCAGGTCCGACATGCGCGAGACCCGCTCGGCGACCGCGGTGGCCAGGGGGAAGATGGAGGAGGACCCAACGATGAGGGCCCGATCCCGAACCGGACCCTCGGCCCGGGCCGAGGACCCCGTCACCAGGAAAGTCAGGGCGAGAAGAAGGGCGGAGACGCGGAGGCATCTGGTCATGGGGGGCTCACTCCGGGAACTGGGACAGCAGGATGTATAGCCCAGCCGACATCAGGGCCGCCATGGGAACCGTGATGACCCAAGCCGCGGCGATGGTCGACATATGTTGGCGTCGAACCAGCCGGCGTTTTTCCAGCTTGCGGGCGAGTGCTGGATTTGTATCGGGTCGAACCTTTCCCGCCCTGGCCAGGACCAGGACCGGCGTGCGGTTGGCCAGATATTCCCGCAGGAAGCCCACGCCGAAGACCGCGCCAACGGCGATATGGGTGGAGCTCACGGGAAGGCCCAGCCAGGAGGCCGCCAGAACCGTGATCGCCGCGGACAGGGCCACGCAGAACGCCCGGGCCTGGTCCAGCTTGGTGATTTTTTCGCCCACGGTGCGGATCAACTTGGGGCCAAACAGGAACAGTCCCGCGGAAATGCCCGCGGCGCCCACCACCAGGATCCAAGGGGGCAGGGCGACCGAGGCGGAAACACCTCCCCCACTCAGGGTGTTCACGATGGCCGCGAGGGGGCCGACGGCGTTGGCCACGTCATTGGCCCCATGGGCGAAGGACAGCAGCGCCGAGGAGAAAATCAGCGCATGGGTAAACAGACCACTGACCGCCTTACGCCGGTTCTCCAGACCGACGGTCTGGCGTCGGATGATCGGTCGCAGGAGGGTCCATGTCGCGAGGAACAAGCCCAAGCCGACCAGGGGGATCATCCAGGGGGCTGGTTTGAAAATATGGGTAAGACCCTTGGTCACCAAGTACATGCCGAAGGCTCCGGCCATGACACCCATCAACAGGGGGATCCACTTGCGCGCCGCGGTGACACGGTCTTCCTGGAACAGAACCGCGCGCTTCACGAAGTAAAGGATCCCCGCCGCGATGAAGCCGCCCAGGATGGGCGAGATGACCCAACTCGCGGCGATGGCGCCCATGGTGGGCCAATTGACCACGCCAAAGCCCATGGCCGCGATGCCTCCCCCCATCACTCCACCGACGATGGCATGGGTGGTCGAGACCGGGGCGTTCAGGACCGTGGCCAGATTGATCCACAGGGCCGCGGCCAAAAGGGCGGAAATCATGATCCGGGTGAAGCTGCCGGTATCGGCCACCATGGTGGGATCGATGATCCCCTTGGAAATGGTCGACACCACGTCGCCCCCGGCCAGAATCGCGCCCGCGGTCTCGCAGGTGGCCGCGATTAGAAGGGCGCCGGCCATGGTCAAAGCCCGGGATCCAACCGCGGGACCCATGTTGTTCGCGACGTCGTTGGCCCCGATGTTCAGGGCCATGTACCCCCCGACCACGGCGGCGAGGATCAGGAAGCTCCGCCCCGGGCTCTCCCCGAAGGTTACCGCGGTGAAGGTCCAAACCAGTCCCAGGAACAGAATGCCCAGGCCCAGGCCAATGGCTGGCCGCCCGGTGACGGTAAGGGCGGATTCAATCGCGGAGAACCGTTTGAGATCCTTGTGGAGCTTTTTCAGGTTCGGGGTGTTGGGTTCGGCGGACATGGGCTCCTCGACGGGGTTCGCGGTTCGTGTGGCGGTGCGCCGCGGACCCAGTCATGGGAGAGGCTGTCATAAAAGTGAAGTTAAAATGCAAAGAATATGTAATATTTAGGATGTCTCCCCCGTCGGTCTGGTCGGGAGGCTCTCGGCCGTTGGACCTTGGGTGACATGTTTCGCCAAGGTTTCCGCCAGCCTGGCGCGGGTGACGGGCTTGGACAGGTAGCCGTTCATGCCGCTGAGCATGGCCACCTCGACATCGTCGGTGGTGGCGTTCGCGGTCATGGCGACGATCGGCAGGGTGGACACGGGACCCGGTTTCCGCCGAATCAGGCGGGTTGCCTCATACCCGTCCATCTCCGGCATTTGAATGTCCATCAGCACGATGTCGAAGAGTCTTTCGTCCAGGATATTCACGGCTTCCAATCCGTTGACCACGCAGGTCACCCGGTGGCCGAGCTTGCTAAGCAGTCCCTCGGCCACCTGTCGATTGATCTCGTTGTCCTCGACCACCAGAACCTCCAGGGCGGTCTGGCGCGCCTTTGGAGGAAGGGCTGCTTTCCCCTCCGGATCGGGCCGAGCGTCCTCTAAGCGCAGTTCGAACCAGAACAGGCTTCCCGCTCCGGTCCAACTGTCGAAGCCCATTTCACCGCCCATCAGAGTGACCAACCGCTTGCAAATGGCCAACCCCAGACCGCTTCCCCCGTGCCGGCGGGCGGTGGAGGGGGACGCTTGCGTGAAGTCCTGGAACAGCCGGTCGTGGTCCGCTTCGGCGATGCCAATGCCGGTGTCCTGAACCTCGAACCGATATCGGTGGTCTTCCGTCCGGGTCAGCCGCAGGGTCACGGATCCCGTATTGGTGAATTTCACCCCATTGCTGGCCAGGTTGAGCAGGACCTGGCGCAGACGTCCCTCGTCTCCCAGAACAAAGGAAGGGGGCCCATCGGGCAGGAGGCGCAAGATGGTCAGTCCCTTTTCCCGGGCCTTTCCATCCATCAGGTCGCCAACGTTTTCAACCAGCTTTGCGGGGTCGAAGGTATTGCGCTCCAGTTCCAGGCGGCCCGCTTCGATCTTGGACAGGTCCAGGATGTCGTTGATAATCGCCAGCAGGGCAAGGGCGGACTCCGTGATGGTTTTGGCATATTTGGTCTGATGTGGATCCAGGGATGTGTCCAGCAGCAGTTCGGCCATGCCGATAACCCCATTCAGGGGGGTGCGGAGTTCATGACTCATGGTGGCCAGGAAGTCGGTCTTGGCCCGGTTGGCCGTTTCCGCCAATTCCATCGCCCGGCGCAGGTCTTCCTCTCGTTTCATCTCGTCGGAAATATCGCGCATCACCCCGGTGAACAGGCGCTGGTCCCGCCTGTTGGTGCCACCGACCTCGCTGATCGCCAGGGACATGGAGAAGTGGGATCCATCCTTGCGGAGCCCCTCCACCTTTCGGCTTTTGTTCATGACGAGGGACTGTCCAAGGGTCAGGTAGCGCGTGACATGGCCCGGATGGTTCGTCGCGTCGTCCGATAGCATCAAGATGGTGATGGGCTGGCCCAGGACCTCGGCTTCCGTATAGCCAAAAATTACCTGGGCGGCGATGTTGAAGGTCTCGATCCGACCGGATTGGTCGATGACGATCAATCCGTCGACCATGGTGTCGATGATGCTCCGCAGACGAGCCTCGTTGGACGCCAAGTCCTTGGTGCGGGCGCGGATCAAGTCTTCCAGGGATCCGTTGAGGGCGCGCAACTCCCGTTCCGCCTGGACCCGGCCGGTGACGTCGGCGGCATAGATATTGACATAGCCTCCCGAGGGTACCGGAACGGCCTTCAGCGCGTGGATTCTTTGGCCGAAGGCGGCTTCCGTGCCCCGGATCATGCCACCGGCGGCCGCGGCGCCAACCAGATCGGTAACGACAGGGTTGGGACGCCCGGCCTGGTCCAGGAATCCCGCTTGCCGCCGGGCGGCGTCATTGGCGTAGAGCAACTCCCCGTCAAAGCCGCACCGCAGCACGGGGTTGGGATTTTCCCCGGGGAAACGGGCCAGGGCTTCCGCTTCCGCCAGGGCTGTCGCGATCCGGTCGCGGGTGTCCTCCGCGGCCCGAAAGACGTCCCCCAATTCGTCGGTGCGACGAAGGTGCTGGTGGGGGGAGGGCATCCCACCATCCGGACGCAGGTCACTCAGGACCTGGCGCAAGTCCATCAGCGGCAAGAGAACCAGACGGCCCATGACCGCCATGGTCACCAGGGTGACAATGGCGGCGAGAAGGGCGACCATGCCAGCGATGCGACCCACGTAGGCGTTCATTTCCGCGGGGATGTACCCGGCATCCAGGCGCAGAACAAGCAGACGCGGTGGATTGGCGTCGTCGCGCAGGACCATGGCCAGATCGACGCGCCCCATTTCGCCGGACCCTATCCGTTTGAAACCGGTTTTGGTCAGGGACAAGGGCGTCTCCCCCTCGATGATCAGGGGGGTTCCATCAAGGAACAGGCCCGCTCCGAGAACCCGTTTTGCCCCAACGATGGCCGCGAGGCGGGTGCGCCAGTCGATCATGTTGGCCCCGGGTAGATCGATGAGGGTGCCGCCCAGGGCCTCGCCCAGGGAAACCAATTCGGTCAACAGGGTCTTCTCGCGACTCAGGTAAGAGGGGACGAGAAGAAGAATTTCGATGAAGACAATGCCCAGGAAGACGGCCAGAGTCAGACGTCGGCTCAGGGTTGAGCGTGTGCCCCGCGCAAAACCGTACCTCAGTGTTGATTGCACTGTCGTCCTCCAGCTTCCGGTCCCGCCAACCGCGAAGCGCCAGGGCAACTATACCATTCCCTTGGGGGGAGTCACCGACGCAATCTATAGCGGTGCCAATCTATAGCGGTGTCAGTCTATAGCGGTGCCAGTGGCGGTCGAAGGTGGGCGTGCCCGTCCCTCAAAAGGCTTTGACCAGGGCGTGGCGCTTCTTGCCCGCGCTCAGTTTGATGGCGCCGTCTCGCAGATCCGCGTCGGTCAAGAGGGTGTTGGCGTCGGCTACGGGCTCGTCGTTGACCTTCGCGCCGTTTTCCGTCACCAGGCGTTTGACGTCCTTGCCACTCTTGGCCAAGCCCGTGGCGCGCATCATCTCGACCAGCGATACCCCTGCCTTCAGGTCGGACAGGGGAACCTCGACGCTGGGCAGATCCCCCCCGGCGCCGCCCTGTTCGAACACGGTTTTGGCGGTCTCGGCCGCGCCGAGGGCAGCCTCCTCCCCATGGGCCAAACTGGTGGCCAGATGGGCAAGGATCTTCTTCGCCTCGTTGATTTCCGAACCGCCCAAAGCCTCCAGGCGGGCCACCTCCGTCAGCGGGAGTTCGGTGAACAGGCGCAGAAAGCGTCCCACGTCCGCGTCTTCGGTGTTGCGCCAGAACTGCCAGTAGTCATAGGCCGACAGGCGGTCGGCGTTGAGCCAAACAGCGCCTTGGGCGGACTTGCCCATCTTGGCGCCAGAGGCGGTGGTGATCAGTGGGCTGGTCAGGCCGAAGACCTCGATTCCCTCCACCCGGCGGGCCAAGTCGACACCATTGACGATGTTGCCCCACTGGTCCGACCCCCCCATCTGGAGGCGGACAGCATCGCGTCGCGCCAGTTCCATGAAGTCGTAGGCCTGGAGAATCATGTAATTGAATTCCAGGAACGACAGGGACTGTTCTCGGTCCAGGCGCAGCTTCACGGAATCGAAGCTGAGCATTCGATTGATGGAGAAATGCTGGCCGATGTCGCGCAGGAAAGGAATGTAAGCCAGACCGTCGAGCCAATCGGCGTTGTTGACCATGCGCGCGTCGGTGACGCCCTCGCCGAAGGTGATGAATTTGTCGAAAACCTTGCGGATGCCCGCCATGTTCTCGGCGATGGTCTCGTCGGTCATGAGTTGGCGCGCTTCGTCCCGGAAGGAAGGATCGCCGATGCGTGATGTGCCGCCCCCCATCAGAACGATGGGTTTGTGGCCGGTTTTCTGGAACCAGTGCAACAACATGATCTGGATCAGGCTACCCACATGCAGACTGGTGGCCGTGCAGTCGAAGCCGATATAGGCCGGAACGGGTCCCTTGGACAGCAGACCGTCGAGGGCCTCCAGGTCGGTGCATTGGTGGATGAAACCGCGGTCCTGAATGACCGCGAGGAAATCCGACTTGAGCCCGCTCATGGTCCGCTCCGTTCTTTGTCCAGGTTCATGAAATTCGCCTTCTCGCGCCCCCCTTCCGCCCCCTGGGTCGAGGCCCGGGAGACGGATCGGTCCCAAAGTGACTTGCGCGAGGGGTGGGTCGTTTAGCACACTGGCGTCCAAGGGACAATTGGCCGCGCGCCGCTTGGCCGGTTCCCGTCCCAGGACCAAGGCGTCTTCCCCAATCCGGGGCGGGTGGCCCAAGCCCCTTTACAGGCCCCTTTAGCGGAGAGGGCCCCCTTAGCGGAGAGGAACGCACCCATGCCCCCGATCACCCTTCAGGACGTGCGCGACCGCGCCGGCCCCATCTGGGCCCTCGGCCTGATGAGTGGAACCAGCATGGATGGGGTGGATGCGGCCTTTGTGCGTACCGATGGCGAGGTCATTCTGGAAACCGGCCCGGCCCTGACCCTGCCCTATGATACCGAGACCCGGGAGGCCATTCGACGCTTACTCGGGACCCCGCCGGGTCGCTCCAGGGGCGCCGTGGCGAGCCTGGAGTATAACTTGACCCTGGTCCATTCGCGGGCCGTTGACCGGGTCCGTCGACTCGCTCCCATGGCGCCGGAGGTGATCGGCTTCCACGGGCATACGCTCTGGCATGATCCGGCCAACCGGGTCACGGTTCAGATTGGGGACGGTGCCCTGCTGGCCGCCATGGCCGGGATCCCCGTGGTCAATGATTTCCGCGCCCGGGACGTGGCCCTGGGGGGGCAGGGAGCGCCCCTGGCGCCGGCCTGTCACATGGCCTTGGCCCGGAGCTTGCCAAGGCGGGACCCGGTCATGGGAATGGGCGCTCCGGGTGGGGAGGGATCCCTGGCGGTGCTCAATCTGGGGGGGGTGGGCAATGTCACGTGGTTGCCCTCCGGCCTTGGCGCGGGGGCGAACCAACCGCCCGTGGCCTTCGATACCGGACCGGGAAACGCCCTGATCGACGATTGGGTCCAGGCTCGGATGGGGTGGACCATGGACAAGGATGGCGCGCTGGCGACCCGGGGCCGCGTGAATGAGGCGGTTCTCCAGGGGTTGCTCGATCACCCCTATTTCAGCCAGCCCGCGCCCAAGTCCCTGGACCGAGACGCCTTTTCCCTGGAACCGCTCGCCGGTCTATCCGACGCGGACGGGGCGGCGACCCTGGTGGCTTTTACCGCGGAAAGCGTCGCCCGTTGCCTGGCTTGGTTGCCCGATGGGCCAAGCCGCTGGCTGGTCTGTGGAGGGGGGCGTCGCAATCTGGCCCTGATGGCTGCCCTGGAGAAAAGCCTGTGCGCCGCCCGGGGGGCGTCTGTCACCGTGACGCCAGTGGAAACCGTCGGCTGGGACGGGGATGCCCTGGAAGCCCAGGCCTTCGGCTTGCTGGCGGTACGCTCCCTGCGCAACCTTCCCTTGAGTTGGCCCAGTACCACGGGCTGTCCGGAACCCCTGTCGGGTGGCGTTTTTTGGGCTCCGCCGGGGGGGAAGGGCGCGGTTGATGTCTCGAAAGGGCATCAGCAATCGTGAAAACGTGAAAGGTCGCCTGATCCTGACCGAATCGGGCGGTCTTTCACGGGCTAGAGGGCTCCCTTGGACGGAAAATCCGACCGGGTGCGCCTTACCCAGCGGCGACTGGCGCGGAGGCTGTTCCGACGGCGCGCGCCAGATACCGGTCCACTTCACGGGCCAATTGAGGCAGGTGGTCGCCGAAATAGTGGTTGGCGCCCTGCAGCACCTTGAAGTCGACGGTGATATTTTTCTGCTGGGCCAGTTTGGTGGCCAGCTTGGCGACCGAGGCCTCCGGCACCAGATCGTCCTTGTCCCCATGCAGGATGATCCCCGAGGAGGGGCAGGGGGCCAGGAAAGTGAAATCATGGCTGTTGGCTGGGGGCGCGACGGAAATGAAACCGGAGATCTCCGGGCGGCGCATCAGCAACTGCATGGAAATCCAGGCCCCGAAGGAGAATCCCGCGACCCAGCATTCCGGGGCGTTGGCGTTAACGCCCTGCATCCAATCCAGCGCGCTGGCCGCGTCGGACAACTCTCCCTGGCCGTTGTCGAAGACCCCTTGGGAGCGTCCGACACCGCGGAAGTTGAACCGCATGACCGAAAACCCTCGCCGGGCGAAGGTGTGGTATAGGGCATAAACCACCTTGTTGTTCATGGTCCCCCCCTGTTGCGGATGGGGATGCAGGATCAGGGCGATCGGGGCGTTGACCAGCTTACCGTGTGTGTAGCGGCCCTCGAGGCGGCCCTCGGGGCCGTTAAAGATTATCTCTGGCATGTTGTCGTTTTTTTGGTCTATTCCATGGGACGAAACGGGGCGAATGTCTGTCCCGGGGAAGGCATGGCGTCGAACCGTCCGGGAAACCGGTCCGCGTAACTGAGTTGACTTTCCTTTTTTCTTCCTTCCTTCCTTGCCTTCAACCTCCACTTGGCCTTCGACCTCCACTTGTCCCCCCGGGATCCTGGGGGGCGGGCGGTCCAACTGGGGGCCGGACATCAGAGTCTCCCCTACATGGGGAGGGATCCGGTGGGAGCAACGCCCTTTGTGAGAGAGCGGCGCTGACCGGAAAATGTGGATTGATAGCCCGACCTGTGGTCTGGCTATTCTTGACCGATTTCCTCGGGCACCATATATTCGATCACAGTCTGGTCCCAATCTTGGACACCAGGGAAGGGCGCCGGGCCAACCAAAGGGCGGGAGCTTTTCCAAAGGGAAAGGGTTCCGACTTCGACAGGTGAGCACTCAAACTGGTGACCGCGAGGGTTGGGCGAGGCGATCACGTTTCCTCGAACGACCGAGCCAATCCACTATCTTGCCCCTTCCCGTTGGAAGGAGAGCGTGATCATAGCATGAGCGGGCCAATGGTTTTCAAGCGATTAAGGGAAGATATCGACGCCATCATGCACCGTGACCCCGCGGCGCGGTCACGGTTAGAGGTTTTGTTGTGCTATCCGGGGCTGCATGCCTTGCTGGCCTACAGGCTATCCCATGGTCTGTGGAAGCGGGGTTGGCCGACGGCGGCACGGGTGGTCAGTCATTTCGCCAAGGTGTTCACGGGGGTGGAGATCCACCCCGGCGCGACCATTGGTCGCCGCTTCTTCATCGACCACGCCACCGGTGTTGTGATCGGAGAGACCGCGGAAATCGGCCATGACGTAACCCTATACCAAGGGGTGACCCTGGGCGGAACCTCGCTGGACATGGGCAAGCGTCATCCAACTCTCGAGGATGGCGTGATCGTCGGCGCCGGCGCCCAGGTTCTTGGTCCCCTGACGGTTGGGGCTGGCGCGCGGATTGGCGCCAACGCCGTGGTGATCTCGGATGTCCCTCCCGGGGCGACCATGGTGGGCATTCCCGCGCGGATCGCCGGGCGGGCCAAGAAGTCCATGGAAGACGATTTTTGCAGTTACGGCATGCCCGGGGGGCTGCCCGATCCCATCGCCAATCTTTTGAATGGTATGATGGATGAAATGCGCCGCCTGAACGCTCGCGTGGTCGAGCTCGAGGGACGGGTGAATGATGGCGGGGAGGGTGCTGGCGACGGTGCCACGCCCCGGTTGGTTGAGGACACCGCGCGGGATGACGCGCGGTATAACGTCTGAGAGGATCCGAAGTCATGAGGCTCAGCACCAAGGGACGCTACGCCGTGATGGCCATGGGCGATTTGGCCGCCCATTCCCAGGGCAAGCCGGTCGCCTTGGCCGACATCGCCGATCGCCAGGAAATATCGCTGTCCTATCTGGAACAGCTGTTCGGGCGGTTGCGCAAGGGCGGTCTGGTTAAAAGCGTGCGGGGCCCCGGCGGCGGGTATCTGTTGTCCCGCGAGGCTGGAGAGATGCGGATTTCCGACATCATCCTCGCCGTGGACGAACCCATCCAGACCACCCGGTGTTCCCCCGGTTCTCCGGCGGGATGTCACAACAACAAAGGGCGTTGTATGACCCACGACCTGTGGGAAGAACTGGCCAATCAGATCTACCTTTACCTCAGCAGCGTGTCCCTGGAAGACGTGACCGAACGTCGGGTTCTGGGGACCAGTGGTTTGTTGGGTGGTCTCACTGGATCCCAGTCCTCCGCCGCCCAGTAGTGGGGGAACGAGGGGGATCCAAGGTCCGCGTTCTCGGACGCGGTCCGTTTCCATCCTCCGGGCAAGATCATGGCCTATTTGGACCATAACGCCTCCTCCCCCATTCGGCCCGCCGTGGCCGAGGCCGTTGGCGAGGCGCTTCGACTCCACGGAAATCCATCGAGCATTCACCAGGATGGGCGCCGCTGTCGCGCCGCATTGGAAGACGCGCGCGAAGCCGTCGCCGCCCTGGTGGGGGCGCGGGCGGAGCGGGTCATTCTGACCAGCGGCGGAACCGAGGCGAATGCCCTGGGTCTGCTTGGTCCGGGGGGACTTGAGTCCGATGGCCGACGGCGGGTGATTGTCGGTGCCACGGAACATCCCTGTGTCCTGAAGGCCGATCCTAAGGCCGTGACCATCGCCGTCGATGGGGATGGACGGATTGATTTGGGACATTTGGAGCGCCTGCTGGCCGCGGAAACCGCGCCGGCGACCGTGGGCGTCATGCTCGCCAATAATGAAACCGGTGTGATCCAGCCCCTGGCCGCGGTCGCGGCGCTCTGTCGCTGTCACGGCGCCTGGTTCCATTGCGACGCCGTCCAGGGACCCGGGCGCCTGGACGT
This sequence comes from Rhodospirillum sp., assembly GCA_021741145.1. Lineage (GTDB taxonomy): Bacteria > Pseudomonadota > Alphaproteobacteria > Rhodospirillales > Rhodospirillaceae > Rhodospirillum. The sequence continues at coordinate 43,297 of JAIOYK010000029.1, forward strand.
GTCCCTGGAGCGCATCGGATGCGACAGTCTCGCCCTCTCCGGTCACAAGCTGGGGGCTCCCTCGGGGGTGGGGGCCCTGGTCCTCGCGCCTGGTCGGGAGGTGGCGCCCATCCTGCGGGGGGGAGGGCAGGAGCGAGGCCGTCGGGCGGGGACGGAAAATGTGATCGGGAGTATCGGTTTTGGCGCCGCTTGCGCCCAGGCGGGGGAGGCGTGGCGCGACGAGGCCGCCCGGTCCGGCGCCCTTCGTGACCGCCTGGAGGCGGCTTTACGGGGTCGTTTTCCCTCGCTGGTGATCCATGGGGGCGGCGTCGAGCGGCTGCCCAACACCACATGCCTGGGATTGCCGGGGCTGGAGGCCCAGCGGGTGCTGATGACCCTGGACCTGAAGGGAGTGCGGGTCGGGGCGGGAAGCGCCTGTTCCAGCGGTTCCCTCGCGCCCTCGCCGGTCCTTTTGGCCATGGGGCTCGGGGAAACCGCGGCCCGGGAGGCTATCCGCGTCAGTCTGGGGTGGTCGACGACGGAAGCGGATCTTGACCTCTTCCTCGAGGCCTACGGCACCCTCGCGGCCCGGGTGATGGCCTGACCGGCCCGCCCGGGAAGCCTAGGGGTTCGAATCTGACGCTTCGAATCCCTAGGCTTCTTGATTGATGGATCAACTTATCAAAACATGTGAGTTGCTTACGTTGTTCGTAGCCGCTTCGGGAGCGGGACTCAAACGGTTCGGTTGATCCACGAGATCGCCGATCCGCCGACCCCGAACCATGCCGCGATCCCGGGGCATGGCTTTTTATTTGATTAAATGAGTATAAAGGAATAATAAATCATCGTGTAACGATAAATTTTTGGAGAAAAGATCATGCCTCTCACCGTTCCCTCCCGCGTTCGCCGTATCTGTCATGTGATGAGCGTCGCCTGTGGGCTTGGCGCGCTGGCGCTTCCCTTGGCCGGGGCCTGGGGGGCGTGGAATTACCAGGATCTTGTCGGGTCGCCCCCGCCCGAAGGGATGGCGCCTTCCCTGGTCTGGCAAGGGGTGGCGGCGGTCCTTCTGTCCTTACCGATGATCTGGGTCGGGGTTGGCTTGGTCCGATTGGCGGCCCTGTTCCGGGACCAAGCCAGGGGATTGGTCTTCACGGACGCGAACGCCGACCGGGTGCGGGTTTTCGGTTCCTGTTTGGTCCTCGGCGCGGTGTTGAACCCCGTCGTCCAGACCCTGGCCATCCTGGCCCTGACCCATGGGTTCCCCCCGGGCAGCCGCCTGATTCAAATCGGTTTGGGGTTGGATGACGCCGTTCTCGCGACGATTGGGGGCGGCATGGCCGTTCTTGGCTGGGTGATGGGAGAGGCCCGGCGCCTGTCCGAGGACTTGGAGGGGATCGTTTGATGCCGGACTTGGACGAGGGCCAGGGCGGAGGGCGCGTCATCCTGCGTCTGGACGTGATGATGGCGCGGCGCAAGGTGCGGGGACGGGACTTGGCCGAACGGGTTGGGATCACCGAACAGAATCTCTCCCTTTTGAAATCGGGAAAGGTGAAGGGAGTCCGATTCGAGACCCTTGCCAAATTGTGTCAAGCCCTGGACTGTCAACCGGGCGATTTGTTGGAATTCGAAGCGGAATAGGGGGGATTTCAATCCGAACGGTCTCTCTCTCTTGCCCCAAGGGGCGGAGGGCGCTATATCGCCGGTTCATCTGTTCCTAGCCTGGAAGCCCCCGGAGAAGAACCCCCATGCCCAAGGTCATTTTCATCGCCGCCGATGGTTCCCGTCAGGACGTGGAGGTCGCCTCCGGATTGTCCGTCCTGGAAGCCGCCCATGCCAATGGGGTGGACTTGGAAGGCGCCTGCGAGGGCTCTCTGGCCTGCTCGACCTGCCATGTGGTGGTCGAGGCCGATTGGTACGACAAATTGCCCGAGGCGACGGAGGAGGAAGAGGATATGCTCGACATGGCCTTTGGCCTGACCCGGACCTCTCGGCTGGGTTGCCAGTTGATCATGACCGATGATTTGGATGGCCTGACCCTGCGCCTGCCGACGGAAAGCCGGGACAGCCGGGACTGATCCAAGGGGATCAACCGAGACGGCATTGATCGGAACGGAGACCGCGCCATGAAACGCTATCCAGGAGACGCCGTTCCCGGATTGGCCCCCGCCAACAGTCTGTTCGCCCGGTTGCGAACGGCCTGCCGGGGGGAGTGGGACGGATACGTATTCCATCCCTTTATCCAGCGCCTGGGCGATGGCTCCTTGCGGGAGGAGTGCTTCCGCCACTATCTGGGACAGGATTATCTGTTCCTGATCCACTTCGCCCGGGCCTATGCCTTGGCCGCCTACAAGGCCGAGGATCTGGACAACCTGCGGGCCGCGGGCATGGGGATGGCGGCGATCCTGGACGAGATGGGCCTGCATGTGAAGCTCTGTCAGGGCTGGGGTCTGAGCGCCAAGGAGCTGGAGGCCCTGCCCGAGGCCAAGGCGACCATGGCCTATACCCGCTATGTGCTCGAGAAGGGCCTGTCCGGTGACTTGTTGGACCTGCATGTGGCGCTGGCGCCTTGCGTCGTGGGGTACGCCGAGATCGGCTTGGCGCTGAAGGACAAGGGGACGAACGATCACCCCTATGGCCAATGGATCCGGGAATACGCCGGAGAGAGCTATCAGGAGGTGGCACGAACCGCCGTTGAGACCCTGGACCGCCTGCTGACAGAGCGGGGTGGTCCTGGTCGCATGGAGTCCCTGATCCGCACGTTCCGTCAGGCGACGGTTCTGGAGGCTGACTTCTGGCGCATGGGGCTGGAGTTGCTCGACTAACGTGGGGGCGATCGCCCCCGGTCCCCCATTTGGGAGGAGACCTCCCAAGCCCCCCTCCTTTCGAGGGGGTCGGGGAGACTTGGCCGCCTCGAATGGGTCTGGGCGAGTGTCCAGCTTGCCGAAGGCCAAAAAGGATAGAAGCCATGATGACTGAAGGCCCGGTGGTCGTCGCCATGTCCGGCGGCGTGGACAGCTCCGTAACGGCGGCCCTGTTGAAAGAGCAGGGCCACGAGGTGGTTGGCCTGACCATGCGCCTGTACGACCACGGCAAGCCCTTGGGAGCGGGGGCGCGAACCTGCTGCGCCGGCCAGGACATCCACGACGCCAAACGGGTGGCCGCCCGCCTGGGCATTCCCCATTACGTCCTGGATTACGAAAGCCGTTTTCAGGAGGACGTGATGGCGCCCTTCGCGGAGTCCTACGCACGGGGGGAGACGCCGATCCCCTGTGTCCTCTGCAATCAGACGGTTAAATTCCGGGATCTTCTGGGGGCGGCGCTCGACTTGGGGGGCTCGGCGCTGGCGACCGGGCATTATGTTCAACGCCTGGACGGCCCGGAGGGTCCGGAGTTGCACCGGGGCGTGGATCCCAACCGGGACCAGAGTTATTTTCTTTTCGCCACGACCAAGGGGCAACTCGGTCAATTGCTGTTTCCCCTGGGGGCCATGGCCAACAAGGACGAGACCCGGGCCATTGCCCGTCGCCTGGGCTTGGCGGTGAGTGATAAGCCCGATAGTCAAGACATCTGCTTCGTGCCCGATGGGGACTATGCCTCGGTGGTGGAGAAGCTGCGTCCGGGGGCGGTCGATCCGGGGGATATTGTCGACCTGGAGGGCAAGGTCCTGGGGCGTCATGGTGGGTTGATCCACTATACGGTGGGCCAGCGGCGGGGCTTGGGCATTGGTGGGGCGGGAGATCCCCTTTACGTGGTGCGCCTTGAACCCGAAACCCATCGGTTGGTGGTGGGTCCCCGCGCGGCGCTGGGACGGACGATCCTCACGGTTCATGGGGTGAACTGGCTGGCCGCGGGCGATGGCCCAGCGCTGGACGGGACGCCGGCGGAGATCAAGATTCGCCATGCGGCGCCGCCCGTGTCGGGGCGGGTTTTCCCGGATCCGCGGCAGGGTTGGGCGCGGGTGACGCTTGATGGTCCGGCTTACGGCGTGGCGCCGGGGCAGGCCGCGGTTTTCTATGGCGAGGATGGCTCCGGGCAGGTTTTGGGCGGGGGCTGGATCAGCCGGGAGGTACCGTGAGGGGAAAGTTCGAAAGGGGTGTTTGATGTGCTTGACAAGGTCGGACGACCCCTTTAAATACGCGGCTCCAACGCGGTGGGAACGCCGAGGGTTGGAACGATGGCGGAGTAGCTCAGCTGGTTAGAGCAGCGGAATCATAATCCGCGTGTCGGGGGTTCGAGTCCCTCCTCCGCTACCAAAATAGAGCAATGAAATCAACGCCTTACCCCTCGGGTAGGGCGTTTTTTTGTGCCGACGCCTGGCTCAGGTCCATGACATTGATAGACGTGACACCCCTGGTTGGAACCGCGCGGTGGCTGAATGACGCCAATCCCGGATATGGTTGCCCACCAGAGGCTTGGGCAAGGGGTTCTTCTTGACCTTGTACATGGATTGGCCAGCGCTACATTCACAAGCTGCTGGATGGTGTCGCGGTGTTCTGGGAAGAAGGCGATGCCGATGCTGGCTCCGACCTTGCCCCTGTTCCGCGCCGCATCACGGAAGTGGGCGGTGAATCCGTTGGTTCCCTTGGACAGGGGGGCCATGTCGATTGATGTATAGGCTTCCGTGGTCGCGGGATTTTCCACCTAGGGCGTCCCAGCCAGGGTAAAGCTGGTCACCAGAACGGCGCGATGGATCATGAACAGGGCCTTCGGTTTGCCGTTCGGATAAGTGGTCCAGGGATCGATGCTCAGGTGGTTCTTGGCCGCCAGATCAGCGGTGAAATTGACTGTCAAGGACAGGGAAACCGGGGATGCCGAAGTGGAAGGAAAGGCCAACCCTCTCTATGACCTGCAATGTCCTAATCCCAAGGGGCTTGGGTCGAACCCCATGCACCTTGTATCGCGTTCAAACGCCACGCGGGCTTTATGTGCCATAAGGCGCGGCGGCTGGTCAGCCGCTTCCAGCCCGCGATGAGTCAAGCTCATCACAGGATGGTATAAGTCCCCGCCGACGTCAGTTCCGATGAACGCGGATAATCAGACGGTCACCCCAATCGGGGGAACCGCGATGTGGATCGGGTAGTCGTCCAGGGTTACGGTCGCGGGCAAATGGGCGATCACGTCCCCATCGCCCTGGACGGGGTCGCCAGGACGGCCCGCGATCTCCACGCGTTGGGCTTCCATATGCTGGACAAGGCGCAATCGGGTCAGGAGACCCAGGGGCAGGGCCGCGGTGTACCCCGCCATGGCCAGCCGTCCGGCGCGGGGGAAGAGGGTCACTTGGAAACGGGGGACCAACAGGTCGGCCTCGGGTGCCAGGATGAAGCGGCCCCCATACCGTCGCCCCCGTTGGATCACAAGGGTCGCGGCCACAACGGTGCGACCATCCACCCGCGCTTCCAGGGGGGGGCAAGGGTAGAGGGCGAGTTGGCGGACCGCTTCCAGGGCGTAAGCCAGCTTGCCCAGCCGCCGTTTGACCGGGCGGCGCACGCCTTGGACCACATGGGCGTCGAACCCGGCTCCCGCCATCATCATGAAGCGACGGTCGTTCACGACCCCTGGGTAGACGGTTACCCGGCGTCCACAGGTCAGGTCGCGGACGATGGCGTCCGGATCCAGACCAAGACCCAACTCGTGGGCCAAGACATTGGCGGTTCCCAAGGGAATGAGGCCAAGGGCTGGGGAGTCGGGCGTGAAGCCATTGATGGTATCGTTGATCGTTCCGTCGCCCCCGGCCACCACCACCAGATCGAATCTCGCGCGATCCGCCGCTCCGGCGATACGTCCGGCGTCACCCGCTGCTTGGGTCTGTCGGACGACCAGGGGGCATCCCGCGGCCTCGAGGCCATCCAGAACATCGCGGAAACGCGCCTCCCGCCGCGCCGCGGCGCGTTGGTTATGGATGATCAACAGACGGGGTGGGGCGGCGGGGGTTCCAGACTGGGGCGCATCCGACTGGGGCGCATTCGGGGAGAGGGCCTTGGGATGATCGAGCCGGAGTGTTTCATCCGTGCGCCGTTCAAGGGAAGAAGCGGAAATGATCACCACGGCATTCCTGTGAAAAACGTGCAAAAATGGGGGTCTGAGTATGATCAACCTCTTGTGCGAACCCATTTTATACCATGGAAATCGATTATACTGAAGTTATGGAATGGAAAATCCAGGTGGGCCCTTGACCAAGATTGTCTAGGTACTGGTCCGGTTCGGATGTGAGGCTGGGGCGTCCGCGGCTCTCCATGCTCTTCTCGCGCCCCCACCCCCCTTGATGGGGGGCGTGATTGGTTCGGCCTATGAGCCGCTCTTGCTGGTCTTTCTGGACCTGTCGTGCTTCAGGATCTCCTCAAGGATTCCCGGGATCTCGGCGGCGGCGGTGTTGGGGTGCGCGATCTTCCGGGGTGTCGGATCCGTGGGGAGACCGGCGAGCAAGGCATCCAAGGCTTGGCGGAACGCCGGGATCTTGGAGAAACATCGTCCCGCTCCGGACCGTTTCGCCCAATGCAGGACGGGCTTCTCCTGGGGGAGAGCCATCGTCCGGTCAAGCAGGAGCGACAGGCCCAGGGCCAAGCCCTCGCTGACGCTGCCGGGTCCCGGCTTGCCGACCAGAATGTCGGAGACACCCAAGTATCGGGGCACCACATCGGTAAAGCCCACCACCTGGACGGGAAAGGGCCAATCCATCGCCGAGAATTCCGTCTCCAGTGCCTGATCACGGCCGCAGAGGAAGATGACTTGGACGTCTGGCGGCGTGTCCCGCAGGGCGAGGCCGACCTCGCGCATGCGGCGGCCGCCCCCGGATCCGTAGAACAGGCAGACCACCGGTTTGTCCGGATCCAGGCCCAAGGCCGTGCGTGCCGTGGACTGGTCAGCGGGGCGACCGGCCAGGAATGCGGGCTTGAGCAATAGGCCTTGGGTGCGATGGACGCGACCCGCCAGCCCGCGAACTCGAGTGGCGCGGTTGAAGGAGTCCTCGGTGCCGCAGATGGCGTGGTAGCCCCCACCGCCAGGGAACCACACATGGTGGCCGATTTCAGTCCAATCGGTAATGAGAACCACGCCACTCGTTGTTTCCCGTTGACCGCCCCGGGCGCGGTACTCGGCCAGGGCGTCCATGATTATACCATTGAGCATGGGAAGGTCGGTCACCACCATATCGGGGTGGATTCGTTCAAAATAGTCGGTGAATATCTTGCGCCCGGGTCGCCGCGACAGACGGAAGTTGAACAGGACGACCATGTAATAAAGCCAGCAGATCAGACCGGTGTGGCCATCGCGGAGAATCGTCTCGTTGTAGAAGGCCTCCGAACGGCGTCCGGTCAGGCGCCACAGAAGATCCAACTCGGGCATCAGCTCCACGTAGGGATTGATCAGGGTGACCCGGTAACCGCCCTTGGATTCCAGGGTTTCGCGCAGAGCCTGGGCCGCGGCCCTGTGGCCGCCACCGGCATCGGTGTAAATAACGACCACATGCTTGGGTTCGGCCATGGGGAAACTCCGGTTGTGGGCGCGGGATCGCCGAGCGACGAGATGATGGGCCGCCGATAATAGGCATCAAGGGTCATCAAGGCTACCCATGGCCATGGCTCTCGGGTTAGATAGGGGGGGAACCGCGGACCTCCCGCCGAGGTTGGCGGAGGCGGCGCCGAAGGAGGGGATCCATTGCCGCGTAGACTACTTCCAACACTTGGTTTTTACATGCAGGCCGCTATCATCATGGGACATGCGGCGTACCGGGGCGTGCGTGGTCGTCTGGGCCATGCCGACCTGACGGCCGGGAGTGCCTGTCTGGTTCGCGCCTTGGAACGCATGGGTGTGCGTTTCGAGGTGACGGGTCTCGATGTCACGGAGGCGCACGGGGGTCCGGTGGTCTTCGTGTGCAACCACATGAGCGCCCTGGAGACCCAAGTCTTGCCTGGAATCATCGGCCATGAGCGTCCCCTGACCTTCGTGATCAAGGCGAGCCTGATGCGCTATCCGATCTTCCGGAGGGTACTGGGAGCCTTCGATCCAATCATTGTCAGCCGGACCGATCCGCGCGCCGACCTGGCCCATGTCCTTCAGGAGGGGGGCCGCAAATTGGAAGCCGGAGTCTCGGTGATTATCTTTCCACAGGCCCATCGGTCCGATGGATTCGTGGCGGAGGGTTTCGGGACATTGGGTATGCGCCTCGCCCGGCGGGCGGGTGTTCCCATGGTGCCCGTGGCGTTATCCACGAGAGCCTGGAGCCGGGGCCGATGGGTGGAGGATATGGGTTGGATTGATCCCGCCTTGCCCGTCCGCTTTTCCTTCGGCCCACCGATTCCCGTGGGAACCGACCCGGCCAAGGCCCATCGGGACGTGGCTGATTATATCGCGGCGAGAATCGCCGAATGGGACGCAAGTCCCTGACCACCCGGAACCGGAAGCGGCACTCCCACGGTCCAATTCATGGAGCGGATGGGGTCCGGGGCCTCGCACCCCATCATCAAAAGGGGTCCGGGGCCTCGGACCCCATTTGATCGCGATGTCGCGCTCCAGTGGAATTCGCCGTCCGTTACCGGTTGGCTGGGTCTGGTCTGGTCTGGGCCTTGGGACCACGGATGGCGGCCCATAGGGGGATGATGCTCCCCCGATATGTGGCGTTGTCGCGCTTCAACTCGGCGTGCAGGGAGGGGAGATTATGGTAGGGGACACCGGGGTACATGTGGTGGGCGGTGTGGAACCGGAAACCCAGCGGCTGGGTCAGGAGGGCTAGGGGGGTTTCCACCGTGAAACTGTCGAGGATCTGATCGCCGGCATTCGAAGAGTCCGCGTACCGATCCAGTTCGTGCTCCAGGGGAATACGTGCCGCGGTCAGGAACCAGCCCGCCGCCAGCAGGGAGTAATAGAGCGGCAGTGTTTGCGGGAGCAACGCGGCATAGACGATGAAAACCGCCAGATAGAAGCGGCTGAGCCGGGTGACGACGGCTTTCTCCCGTGTTGTCATCGGGGTGCAAATGGAATAGCCGCGGGCTTGGGCGCGACGCTCGATGGCTTCCTCCAGACCGATGCCGCCCAGGGCCGCGGTGAGCATTTGGAAAAAGTTCAGGAAGGGCATGGTCAGGGGGACAACGACCAGGACCAGCACCATCAAGCCGGGGGTGCTTCGGACCAATAGGTACTGGGGGTCGTTCTTCGTTCGGAAAATGCCATTGGCATGGTGGGTCAGGTGGGGCTTCTGGAACCGCAAGGTGGGCACCATGATGAGGGCGCCCGTCGTCCAGTTCCAATAGGTGTTGAAGGCATGCATGCGTTTGTGGTTCGGGCGGTGGACAATCTCGTGGAGGAACATGCCCGCCCGGTGAAGCGACACGGCCGCGATAACCCAGGGAATCAGTACGATCCAGCCAGTCACGGACGCCGCCCAAGCGAAGCTGGCGATGAAGAGAACCTGAACGATCAACAAGTCCCGAAAGTAAATGGTGGGATTTGGCTCGAAATACTTCCTGTCGATCATCTAAACCCCCAACAGTCGTCCCGTGGGACCCGACGCACGAGAGCATCCCTCCGATCAGAAGAAGGCTCATGAAATCATATTTCCAGAACACCTCGCGATCAAATGAAGCTGCGAAGTGTTCCCAATTGGCCGTGATGTGATCGAGTGGACCGGTCATCGAACGGCGGGAGATAATAAACGATACTTTTGACAGGCTGTCCACCGGCCCGCGCGGTCGGATTTTACCACCCGCTGGAGTCGGTCGGTGGCGAGGAGTGTCATGAGCCGGTGCCGTCCCCCAACTTCGCGTGATTTCCGACTTTCCCTTGTGATACCGTCTGATGGGATGAAAATTTTTGGTCAGCCGACTTCACCCCCATTCGGACAGAGTTTGAGACCCGGAATGATTGAAAAGTGACCGAATATGGGGAAAAAATAAACCTATAGTAGAAAAGTGATGTCGCCAAGTCAGATATAGTCTGCCGCGGAGGCGCCTTGTCCATTAGACTAAGGCATTCCGACCCCGCTTCCGAGGATATGTCGATGGCCAAGACCGATGGAAGTATCAACCCATCTCCGTCCCTTTCCGATGCCGGATCCCGGGAAAGCTTGGGGCTGTTGTTGATCAAACCCTCCCAATACGATGACAACGGTTATGTGATCCAGTGGTGGCGCGCTTTCATGTTCGCCAACACCCTGAACGTGGTGGAAAGCCTGATACAGGACGCCGCCGACCGCCAGGTCCTGGGGGCGGACATGCGGATCGAGACCCGGGTCATCGACGAAATGACGGAGGTGATGAACCCCACCGCGCTGATGCGCTGGCTCGATGGCTTCGACAGCCGGGCGGTGCTGTTGGTAGGGGTCCAAACCTCCCAATTTCCCCGGGCCGTGGATATTGGCCGGGAGTTTACCCGGGCGGGTTACCCGGTGGTGCTTGGCGGCTTTCATGTCAGCGGTTCCATGGCCATGGTACCGGATTGGGCTCCGGCCTTCGCGGGTATCGAGGAGGCGGGTATCAGCATCTATGCCGGAGAGCTGGAATCCAAGGTGGATCTTCTGCTCAAGGACATCAAGGATGGCGCGATCAAACCGGTCTACAACATGCTTCATGCCACTGCGGATCTGCTTTCAGCGCCGACCCAGCGACCGACCGTCGCGCTGGTCAATCGGACCATCCAGAAATTTCACGGGTTGGAAATCGGTCGGGGCTGTCCGTTCGTGTGCAGCTTTTGCACCATCATCAATGTGCACGGTCGGGTCATGCGGCATCGGTCCCCCGACGCCATCCGATCCTATGTGCGGGAGTGCGTGAAACAGGGAGGGAAGTCCTTCTTCATCACCGATGACAACTTCAGCCGCAGTCCGGTTTGGCGGGAAGTGACCCAGGAACTGACCAAACTGCGCCGGAAGTTGAATGCCCAATGGGATATCTCGATTCAGGTGGATGCCTTGGCGACCCGTGTTCCAGGCTTCGTCGAGGCCTGCCGCGAGGCTGGGATCACCCGGGTTTTCATCGGCCTGGAATCGGTGCGGCCGGACAACCTTAAGGCCACGGGCAAGGGCCAGAACAAGGTGCACCAACTGCGCGATATGATGGTGACCTGGAAACAGGCGGGGATGCTGCTCTACGCTGGCGTGATTATCGGCTTGCCCAACGACACGCCGGAGCGGATCGCCGAGGATATCCGTATCATGCAGGAGGACCTGCCCCTGGACCTGCCCGAGTTCTTTGTCATGACACCTTTGCCCGGGTCGGCGGACCATCGCCGTTTGGTGACGGAAGGGATCGACATGGATCTGGACATGAACAACTACGATACGGCCCATGTGACCACCGACCACCCCCTGATGTCCCGCGCGGACCTGAAGGCCTTGCTGTGGCGGTGCTGGCGGGATTATCACTCTTGGAGCCACCTGAAGACGGTGCTTGCCCGGGGTCTGCTGCATGGGCAGGAGATGACCGAACTGCGGAGCACCTTCGTTTGCGCTCGGTACCTGGCGGCATTGGAGAAGCTCAACCCGGCCGTCTGCGGGGCGATCCGGATCCGCGACCCGCGCACCCGCCGTGGTGGCTTCCCCCGCCCGGCGGTCCTGCCCCATTTGGTGCGTCAGGTCGTCGGCAATCTGGTCAACGGCGGCGTTCTCCTCGCGGTTCTACTGGCCGCCTACGGGTTGGAACTCTCCCTGCGTTGGCAAATGCGGCGGGGAAAGCTGGAGCCATACCGGTTGCGGCTGTCCACGGAGGGTGTCGCGTCCAACGTGGCCCCGAAGCTCACCGCCGATGCCGAGGGGGCCAGCGCCGCGGCGGAGTAGGGGGATTGCCTCCGGCGCGGGTCTTCGCCGGTCCGGGACCAAGGCGCCACTGGACCAAACAGCGATGGCAAAGGGGGTGGGGATGACCAAACAGGCGGAACGAGGCTGGTTCCTGGCGTTGGCCCTGGCGGTTCTGACCTGTCCGCGCCCGGTCCCAGCCCAGGCCGAATTGGGACCGGATCGATGCGTCATCGGCATCGATGTGGGCCATTCCCTGGACAAACCCGGTGCGACATCGGCGCGCGGTATGACCGAATGGACCTTCAACCGACGCCTCGCCGGAGAGGTCGCCCAGGCCATCACGGAGACAGGCGCCGCATCGGCCGTTCTAATCAATGGCGAGGGCCGGAGCATGGCCCTCGCCGACCGGCCCCGGCTCGCCAAGGAGGGCGGAGCCGGGCTATTCCTGTCGATCCACCATGACTCCGCCCAACCCCAATTCCTCAAGCCCTGGCGCCATGACGGCAAGGAGGGGCTGACCGCGGACGACATCAGCGGCTATTCCATCTTCGTCTCCAGCACGGGAAGCCATCCGGTGCAAAGTTTGCGGATGGCCAAGGGGCTCGCCGGGGAACTCCGGGCGGCGGGCTACGCGCCGACCTTGCACCACGCGGTGCCCATAAAGGGCGAGAGTCGGGAGTTGATCGACAGGGAAGGGGGGATTTACCGGTTCGATGAACTCGCCGTCTTGCGGACGGCCGAGATCCCCGCCCTCTTGTTCGAGGCTGGCGTCATCGTGAACCGGTGGGAGGAGGCCCGGCTGGAGTCCGCCCCCTACCGGGGCGGGCTGATCAACGCCGTGACACAAGCGGTCCTGGATTATTGCGCCTTGACCGATCCGTGATGGCATTCCCGTCCGGGGAAATGGCGCGGATCGCGGAGGGGTTTCCCAATCCAAACTACGGCAAATACCCGAATGAGAACACAAACACACCAATCATGAAGTGCACTAGGGTTACCCCGGCCAAGTTTTTGTGCCTCTGGTAAATGAAACCGAAAATAATACTTCCGACAATTGTGAGGCCAACACCTTCTAGGCCAAGGTGAATATGGGCGAGGCCAAAGAACAGAGAACCGCAGATGATTGTTGGATAACCTTTCTTGTCGTTGATGAACTTTTGAAGGGAGGTTTGCAGGAAGCCTCTGCCAAACAGTTCTTGCAGGAAACTATGCAGTAAATATCCCAAGGCACCGAAAAAATCAAAGGGCGCGGACTGTCCGGGAATGAGCCCTTTTCTCGTCAGATAAATGCTGAGAACCCAAAAGACTCCTCCGAGACCGGCGGAAAGGATCGCTCCTTCCTTCAAGGACCGCCAAAAGCCATCCGTGGACAAGCCGACATCGGCAAGGGGAACCTTTGTCCGCCACATGTATAGGCCACCAGGGATGGACAGCAGGGCAATGTACCCCCAAACGAATTCGGGGCCGGTGGGGTCTATGTCGAACAGGCGTTGGGAAATCAGACCGCTGACCAGCATCATGATGGCGATCAGCAACATGATATACAGGAAGAACTGGCCGAACTGTTGGCGTTCCCGCGCCATCGCCAGCTCTCGCTTCAGGGCGTCCACGGTGGTATCGGTGGTGCGTCGAATGCGCCGGGCCACGATCACACCCATGGCACCCCGGATCTGCCGCAGGATTTCCGCGCCCTGGGGCAGGCTTTCCAATTCCTCGGGACAGAATTCCAGAACCTTGGCTTCGCCCTTGGCTCGGGCCGAGGCGGAGCGCGGTGCTTCATCCAGCAGGGCCATTTCTCCCAGGGTGTCACCGACTCCCAAGCATATCAGCGATCCCTCGACGCCGTCTCCCAGATCCCGGAACACCTCGATCACACCCGACTTGATGACGTAGAACCGTTGCCCGGTTTCCCCTTCACGGATCACGAGTCCCCCGTCGGGAACGGTGATTTCATGGGTTACGCCAGCCATCGCGGAGACCGTGTCCGCGGTCAGGTTGCCCGTTTTACCAAACCAATCGAGAAAGTTATCCGATATCTTCAATGTGCTGTCGATTGTCGCGGTCTCTTGCAAGGACATCAAATATTCCGGTCTGTCTGTGGAACAACGAACGCATTTCGGGGGATTCTAATCTCGGTCATCCCGAAGACAAGTGGCAAATGGGATGGTTGCCGTTCCATTCCGCCTTCGGGATTGGGGGGATCGGACCCTTGATCGGGGACCGATGGTCGTACCGTTCGGAAAAGGGGCGTGGTAGAAGGATCGCGCTGGAACAAGGTGGAAAGGTGGCGAACAGCATGAAATGGTGCGCACGCCCGCGTCGACCCAAACAACGGTTTCACCAGGCGTCTGGAATGGGAATGCGGAAGCGAGGATTGAGGGCACTGCTTGGTGACTCTTTTGAAAGCGTCGGTGCATGAGGACGAATCGGAGGATGGGGGCCACCGTCCTTGTGACCGGAGGGGCCGGTTTTGTCGGGTCCCATGTCTGCGCGGCCCTGGCCGAGGCGGGTTACCGGCCCGTGGCCTATGACTCCCTGTGTAAGGGGTACCGCGACGCGGTCCAATGGGGGCCGCTGGAGGTCGGGGATGTTCTGGATGGGGTTCGTTTGGCCCAGGTGCTCGACCGCCATGATCCCCTGGGGGTGATTCACTGCGCCGGGTTGATCGAGGCCGGGCGATCCGTTGTCGCGCCCGCGCCCTTCTACCAGGTCAATGTCTTGGGAACGCTTTCCATCCTGCGGGCACTGGCCGAACGGGAGGGCGAGAGGATCTTGATCTTGTCCTCCACCGCCGCGGTCTATGGGGAGCCGGTGAGCCTGCCCATCACCGAAAGCCACCCACTGGCGCCGGTCAATCCCTATGGCCGCTCGAAGATGATGGCGGAGATGGTGCTTCGGGATATGACCGTGGCCCATGGGGTGAGGTACGGTGTTTTGCGGTATTTCAATGCCGCGGGAGCGGATCCTCGGGGGCGTTTGCGTGACCGCCATGTGCCGACCAGCCACCTGATCCCCATGGCCCTGGAGGCCAGTTATGGAAAGCGTCAAGCCTTGATGGTTTTCGGGTCGGACTACGAGACGGAGGACGGGACCTGCCTGCGGGACTATGTCCACGTGTCGGATCTGGCCGAGGCCCACCTGGCGGGCCTGCGCCATTTGTTGGGGGGAGGACCCTCCTTCACCGCCAACCTGGGCACGGGCGTTGGCCATAGCGTGCGTCAGGTGATCCGGGCCGTGGAACGAGTGACGGGTCGTCCCTTGCCTCTGGTGGAGGCTGGACGGCGGGCCGGGGATCCCGCGGTCCTGGTGGCGGATGCGACCCTGGCCCGATCCCTCCTCGGTTGGGTGCCAGGTCATCCGGACCTGGAGGTTCAGGTTGCCCATGCCAACCGGAGTTTCGCCGAGGATATGGACCTTTCGAGCCGCTGATCAAAAGGGAAAAAAAGGGGGAAGGGCGGGCTCGGACCGCTTCTTCCCCCAATTCGGCTCCCCCCCTCGGTTGAGGGAACCGTCAGGCGACCGACCGGGAGGGTTCCGTCGATCGACCGGAAGAGGCCTTCTCCGCCGGGGTCCAGGTGGAGACCCGGTTGGCCGAGGGTTTCAGGGCGTCTCGCCAGCCGGGGAACAGCGCGTCGGCGTCCCCGGGGAAGCTTTGGAAGGCGCGGGCCAGTTCGTCATGCTCCTTGGCGTAGTCGACCAGATCGACACCCTGTTGCCAGGCGTCATAGGCCTGCCGCAGGGAAACCGCTCCCGCCGCGCCGCCGTCCAGGTGGCCGAAGGCTCCGCCACCCGCGGTTTGGATCACATTGCCATGGCCCAGGTTGGTGAAGAAGCCGGGCATGCGCAGGGCGTTCATGCCACCAGAGATGATCGGCGTCGTCGGGTTCATGCCCAGCCATTCCTGGTGGTAGTAGGGGCCGTCGGCGCTGTCCTGCTGCAGCATGTAGGCAATCGCCCGGTCGGCGGGTTCCCCTTCCATCTTGCCGTAACCCATGGTCCCCGTGTGGATGCCGCTGGCACCCTGAAAGCGGGACATCTTGCAGTGGACGAAGGCGGTATAGCCACGTTTGGCCTGGGGGCTGGTCACCGCCCCATGGCCCGCCCGGTGGTAGTGCAGGTATTGGCTGGGGAAGCGGCGGCGCGCGGTGGTGATCGCCGTGGGGCCCGCGACGTAGCCATCCACCAGGAAGGCGACATGGTGGGCGTTTTCACCGAAGATCTCCAGGATGGTTTCGCCCCGGGCGATGATCTCGAACGGATCGTCCGCGGTGATGTTGGCGGAGAACAACTTGGCCTCGCCCGTCTCGTCCTGGGCCCGCTTCATGGACTCCGCCACCAGGCTCATGGTCTCCCGGAGAGGGGCGAAGGGTTGGTTCCCCTGGGGCTCGTCGTTCTTGATGAAATCACCGCCCCGCCAGAACTCAAGGCAGGCGTCGGCGAAGGGCTGGGGCCGCAAACCAAGCTTCGGCTTGATGATCGTGCCGACGATCAGCCCGCCGTCGACCAGGGGCCGACCGAGGACGCGCCACAGATCCTTGATGGTGGTCGAGGGGCCGTCGAACAGCATCAGCAGCTTGGGCGGCATATAGAAGTCGTGCATCTTGGCGTATTCGACGTCTCCCATGCCCTGGTTGTTGCCGATGCACAGCGTTAGGAAGGAGGCGATCATCGCCCGCCCATCGGTGATGTTGCGGTCGAACAGGGGCACCGGGTAGGCGATCTTGGTCAGTTCGCGCGCTTCGTCGATTTCGTAGACCAGAGCGTCGACGGCGAGGGTATGGGCATCGGTGGTGCTGACCGCGACGTTCGTTCCCGTGGAGCTTTCCGCGGCGAAATGGGCCGCCGTTTCCAGGTAGCCATATCCGGCCTTGGGCTTCATGTGATAGGCGACCAGGACGTGATCGCCATCGCGGATCAGATCCTCTTCCCTAAGGTCGAGATTGGCGTAACGCGCGGACTGGTCCATGGAGGAGTCTCCCTGTCGTGTTTTGGTGTTGGTTACCCCCAAACACTAGCCGCTCCAAAGTATAAGCGAAAATTGTAAGTTCTGTGTTTATATATAACCTATACCTTATCTGAAGAGACTCGCCTCCTTCGATGGACCTGGGCCCGGGTGGCGTCCTCGATCAGGCGGGCGCCGTGGTCCCGGAGGAAGGCGACGAAAGCCTCGCCCACGGGCAGCAGCTTCTTGCCCTGGCGGACCACCACGAACCAGTCCCGGCGCACGGGGGTATCCTTGACTTGAAGGATGGCCAGCCGCCCGACGGAGACCTCCAGGCCGATGGTGTGGCGGGAGAGGAAGCTGATCCCCATGCCCGCCATGACAGCCTGCTTGATGGTCTCGTTCGAGGCCATTTCCATCACCCGCCCCGCGGTAATTCCGTGCTCGGCCATCAGGCGTTCCATGAGCAATCGCGTGCCAGAACCCTGCTCCCGCATCAGGAAGGTTTCCCCGTTCAGGTCCTCGATGGGGATCTTGCGGCCGAGCAGCTTATGGGTCGGGGGCGCGATGAACACATGGGGGTGGGGAGCGAAAGCCGAGGCCTCGACCTTCATGTCCTCGGGCGGACGGCCCATCACGGCCAGATCGATCCGGTTCTCGGCCAGGTCGGCGATGATCCGCCCCCGGTTGGCGACGGCCAAGCTGAGGTCCACCCCAGGGAAACCCGCGCCGAAGGCCGAGAGCAGGTGGGGAGCGAAATATTTGGCCGTGGAGACCACCCCGACCCGGGGTCCACCCGCCCGCTGGCCGCGCAGGGCGGCCATGGCCTCCTCCGCGTCGGCCACGGCGCCAAGGATGGCCCGGGTGTGGCCCAACAGGGTCTCTCCGGCGTCGGTCAGGAACAGCTTGCGGCCCACCTGTTCGAAAAGGGGGAGGCTTGTCAGCCCCTCCAACTGTTTGATCTGCAGGGATACCGCGGGCTGGGTCAGGTGCAGTTCCCGCGAGGCGTGGGAAAAGCTCATATGCCGGGCAACAGCGTCGAAGACCTGCATTTGGCGAAGCGTGGTACGGCGCATGGCCTCTCCTTCTCTCTTTTCACATAAGCTATCACAAATGCATGAATAGAGTATTTCTGAATTCCACTTATCCACACCACCGGTCAGGATGAAGCCCTGTCCAACGACGGTGCTTTGGGTTGGCCCGACCAGCCGCGCCCCGTCCGTCCGGGCACAAACACGAAAACGATCAGAAGCACCGAAAGACGCGGGGAGAGCGCCATGATCAAGCCGGACCAGACCACCCTGGCCCAATACCTTATCGAGCGGACGCGGAGCCTGGATATGGCCGACGCCGACCTGTTGGTCACGCTGTTGATCGACGTCGCTCGGGCCTGCAAGACCATTTCCCGATCGGTCGCCCAAGGTGCCCTCGGGGGCATGGTCGGCAAGGCCGAGACGGTCAACGTCCAGGGCGAGGTTCAGGCCCGCCTGGATCTGCTCTCCGACGAGATCTTCCGCCGCCGTACCGAGTTCAACGGGACCGTCGCCGCGGTGGCGTCGGAGGAATTGGAGGATATCGAGCGCGTGCCCGACCAGTATCCCGCCGGTCCCTTCCTGTTGCTCCATGATCCCCTGGACGGGTCGTCGAACATCGACGTGAACGTCTCCGTCGGCAGCATCTTTTCCATTCTGCGCGCCCCGCGCCCCGGAGAGCGGGTGGAGATGATCGATTTCATGCAGCCAGGGACGACCCAGGTCGCCGCCGGGTATGCCATCTACGGCCCGTCCACCATGTTGATCCTGACTCTCGGAGACGGGGTGGATGGCTTTACCCTGGATCCCTTCCTCGGCGATTTCGTGCTGACCCATCCGGACATTCGCATCCCCAAGGGGGCGACGGAATTCGCCATCAACGCCAGCAACGCCCGTTGGTGGGAACCGCCCGTGCGCCGCTACATCGAGGAATGCGTGGCCGGAGCCGAGGGTCCCCGCGGGAAGGACTTCAACACCCGCTGGGTCGCGTCCCTGGTGGCCGATGCCCACCGCATCCTGATGCGCGGCGGTATTTACCTCTACCCCCGGGACCGCAAGGAACCCCGCCGGCCCGGTCGTCTGCGTCTGCTATATGAAGTGAATCCTATCGGCTTTATCGTCGAACAGGCCGGAGGAAAGGCCTCCACGGGGACGGGCCGGGTGCTCGATATCATGCCCGCGACCCTGCACCAGCGCGCGCCCTTTATCTTCGGCTGCGCCGAGGAAGTCGCCCGCATCGAGGGGTACTTCGCCGAGCCCGAGGAAGCCGACAGGGTGCCCCCGGAAACCTCGCCCCTGTTCGCGGGTCGCGGATTGTTCCGCGCGTTGCACTAAGTCTTTTGGGTGATGCCTTCCCGGTCCAAGGACCGGGGAACATCGCCTAATGTCGGAATGGCCTTCCGACACCGTCCGCGCCCAAGATCCCGTGAACAAGGATCACGGCGCGGATCGGGCGCAACCGGACTGATCCGGCGACGCTCGGCAATCAAGTGAAAAGACGTCAAGGGGAGGACTCCCATGTCCGACAAGCATCCTATCATCGCCGTTACCGGATCTTCCGGCTCCGGAACCACCTCCGTGACCCGCACCTTTCAGGCCATTTTCCGCCGGGAGGGCGTGAACGCCGCCATCGTCGAGGGCGACAGCTTCCATAGCCTCGACCGCATGGCCATGAAGGCCGAACTGGAGAACCGCCTCACCACTGGGGACCACACCTTCAGCCATTTTGGGCCGGAATCGAACCTGTTCCCCGAACTGGAAGCCCTGTTCCGGGATTTTTCGGAAAAGGGCACGGGCCGAAGCCGCTACTACCTCCACGACCAGGACGACGCGGCCCGCCATGGCCAGGACCCGGGGACTTTCACCCCCTGGCAGGACCTCCCGTCCGCGGACCTGCTCTATTACGAGGGACTGCACGGCGCCATCCAGACCGCCGAGGCCGACGTGGCCCGCTGGCCCGACCTGTTGGTCGGGGTGGTGCCGGTGATCAACCTGGAATGGATTCAGAAGATTCACCGGGACAAGGACAAGCGCGGCTATTCGACGGAGGCGGTCACCGACGTGATTCTGCGGCGCATGCACGACTACGTCCATTACATCTGCCCCCAGTACACGCGGACCCATGTGAATTTCCAGCGGGTGCCCATGGTGGATACCTCGAACCCCTTCATCTCTCGAGATATTCCCTCCCCTTCGGAGAGCATGGTGGTGATCCGCTTCCGGGATCCCAAGGGGATTGATTTCCCCTATCTGCTGTCCATGCTGCACGACAGTTTCATGTCCCGGGCCAATACCATCGTGGTGCCGGGTGGCAGTATGGAACTGGCCATGCAGTTGATCCTGACACCCTACATCTGGCGGATGATGGAGAAGCGCCGCGCCATGGTGGGACAGGTGTCCCATCCGCGCCCCTCCACCCCCCAGGCTCTCCACGCCTAACAGCTTGTTCAAATGCTTGAGCGGCGGCTTGAGCGGAAAACCGGGACCCGCTTTTTCGTCCACCGCCCCAACGGAGAAAGTTCATGAACGTGATGACCAATCCGGTCTCCAAGGCGGGGGCCGAGGACGCCTCGCGCCGTGCCAACGCCCTGCGGTTCCTCGCCGCCGAAATGGTGGAGAAGGCCAAGAGCGGCCACCCTGGCATGCCGCTCGGCATGGCCGACATCGCCACCGCCCTCTGGGATCCCAAGGGGTCCGCCGCCGTCCGCCACGATCCCGCCGACCCCACCTGGTGGAATCGGGACCGGGTCGTGATCTCCAACGGCCATGGCTCGACCCTGCTGTACGCCGCCCTGCACCTGACCGGCTATGACCTGTCGGTCAAGGATCTGGCGGGCTTCCGCCAGATGGGCAGCCGCACCCCCGGCCACCCGGAAGTGGACGTGACACCGGGCGTGGAAACCACCACCGGCCCCCTGGGCCAGGGACTGGCCAATGGCGTGGGCATGGCGTTGGCCGAGAAGCAACTGGCCGAGACTTTCAACCGCGAGGGCTTTCCGGTCGTCGATCACCACACCTTCGTCCTGCTGGGCGACGGCTGCCTGATGGAGGGTATTTCCCACGAGGTCTGCTCCATGGCCGGTTTGCTCGGGCTGGGCAAGCTGATCTGCCTGTGGGACGACAACGGCATTTCCATTGATGGCAACGTGGAAGGTTGGTTCGGCGACGACACCCCGGCCCGCTTCGAGGCCTATGGCTGGCATGTGATCCGCGCCGTCGACGGCCATGACGCCGCGGTCGTCGCCTCGGCCCTCGCCGAGGCCCGGGCCGAAGCTGCCAAGCCCACTCTGATTTGTTGCCGCACGGTGATCGGCCAGGGCGCTCCCACCAAGGCCGGAAGCCACGACGTCCACGGCGCCCCCCTGGGGACCGAGGAGTTGGCCGCCATGCGCGAGGCCCTGGACTGGCCCCATGCGCCTTTCGAGGTTCCCGACGACATCCGCGAGGCCTGGGATGCCCGCCCCGCGGGCGCGGCGGCGCGGAGCCGCTGGGACCGGGTGTGGAAGGGCTATCAGGCCACCCATCCGGAAGCGGCGCGGGAGCTGGACCGGCGCATGGTCGGCTGGCTGCCCGGTGATTGGAGCGAGATCGTCGCCCAGACCCTGGCGGCCGCGGCGGCGGAGGAGAGCGCTCCCGCCACCCGGAAATGCAGCCAGACGGTTCTGGGGCGGATCGCCCCCCGTCTGCCGGAGTTGTTTGGCGGCTCGGCCGACCTGACCGGCTCCAACCTGACCGACTGGAAGGGCGCCGGGCGGGTCAACGACAAGGATCCCGGTGGGCGCTACATGAGCCACGGTGTGCGCGAATTCGGCATGTCGGCGATCCTCAACGGCATGGCGTTGCACGGCGGCTGGATCCCCTTCGGCGGGACCTTCCTGGTGTTCTCCGATTATGCCCGGAACGCCATCCGCATGGCCGCCTTGATGAAGCGGCGGGTGATCCACGTCCTGACCCATGACTCCATCGGCCTGGGCGAGGACGGCCCGACCCACCAGCCAGTGGAACATGTGGCCTCCCTGCGGTTGATCCCGGGGCTGGAGGTCTGGCGCCCCTGTGACACGCTTGAGACCGCCGTCGCCTGGACCGAGGCCATCGCCCGGACCGACGGACCATCCGCCCTGGTGCTCAGCCGCCAGGGTCTGCCAACCCAGCATCGCGATCCGGCCCAAGGCGCGACGCTGGCCCGGGGGGCGGCCGTTGTCGTCGCGGCGGACGCTCCCCGGATCATCCTCATCGCCTCGGGGTCCGAGGTGGACCTGGCCATGAGGACCCGCGAGGTGCTGGAGGCCGATGGGATCAGCGCCAAGGTGGTTTCCATGCCCTGTCGTGAGCGCTTCCTGGCTGGGGAGCAGGCCTGGCGGGACGGGATCCTGCCCCCGGGCATCCCCCGTCTGGCCATCGAAGCCGCCCACCCCGAGCCCTGGTGGCGGATTGTTGGCGACCGTGGCGACGTGGTCGGCATGGAGACCTTCGGAGAGTCGGCCCCGGCGCCGGACCTGTTCAAGCACTTCGGTTTCACGCCCGAGGCCGTCGCGACCCGCGCCCTGCGCTTGGTGGCGCGGACGGCGGGATAAGGACAAACCCGGGGACCGGAGGGACAATCTGGGGTCTCCTCCGGCCCCCGGGATTGGGGAGCGGCAACGGCGACCGGTTCTGGTGCGTGAACCCCGCCCTTGCCGCTCCCTCCCCCCCCTTTTGTATTGGGTGGCGAGGACTGGGTAAAACCAAGCCGTGCCGCGGCCCGGACCCGCCTGGAGGCGAGCCCTCCAGACCTCCCTTCTTTCAGGGGGAAGGTATGGAGGCATCGTCTGCATTCCAAAACAGTTCGTGCGACAGTTCCTCATCGATCCGACCCGCGTTGAACCACGCCCAGGCCTTCCGGCGGGCTGCCTTAAAGGCCTCGCTCTCGTCCGTGTGGCGTGTTAGGTCCCGCCGTGTCGAGTCAATCCAGTTGTCTAAACAGGAGAGAGGGTCGTCGCGTCCGATGCCCTCGCCACCCAGGCGCACGACGATGGCCCTTACTGCGGCTTCGGAAATGCCCTCGGCCTCGGCTCGTTGGAAACCGCCGCCGCGTTTGGCAATGCCGAGGAGTTCCTGAAGCATGCCAGTCCGTGTGTCCTGCTTCTCATTGATCTCTCGGAGCAGGGCATGGTTTGCCTCTGTCACCGCTTTGATCAAGGCGGTCTGTCCGGCGTTCCAGGCCGTGGCGAGAGCGGGGTCGTCACGCGGTTTGGCCGCGCTATCGCGGAGGAACAGGGCGTACCGGCCGTTGGAGGGGTCTTTGAACAGCCTCTCGAAAGGGGCGGGGAAGGTCTCTCACGGTCCCAGAAGTCCAGCGCGGAGGTCGGTTAGAACCGCGGCCTCGACGGCGTGCCGCAACTGAGTGGCCTTGTCTTGTTCGGTACTGTCTTCCGTGGCGCGCTGGGCGGTGAGGCCTCCGTTAAAGGCCTCTATCAGGGCGTGAGGAGTGGTGTCGTAACGGGAGGTGTCAGCAAGTGGGTCCCCGTGAATGGCGGCGACTTCGTCCTTTAGGAGATGGTCTAGGGCCTCGGGAAACCACTGTGAGTTCTCGGTCAGTGTCTCCGACCGCGTGACCTGCTTCAGGACGCCGCGCAGGGCATTCACATGGGAGAGCCAGAGGGCGCGGATTACAGCGTTGTTTTCGGCGATACCCCTCCGGTGGTCGAAAAACCGCTCGGCCACCCGCCGGTCGAGGACCTTGTACAGATCGGTGGCGAGGTTCGGCGCCATGGCTCCGGCGGTGCCCGCAGCGACCACGGTCAAGCCGCCCGGAGGCAGTGCCGCGGCGGCGAGGCCTAGCCCCAGAAATGACAACAAGGCGTGCAGGGGCCGGTTTCTCCCCTGGATTCAGGTTGATAAACGCTCTCTTTCCACCAGAAAGGGCGGCCTGAGTCCCCCTCTACGAAAACTAGGAGGGGACCGGGGACATTGCCCCCGGCTGGGTTTGGGCGAGAGCCTAAGTGTTCGCTACCCTTACAGCGCCATGCGAAAGAAATGCGTATCCACGGCCATGCGCGGGAAGTGGGGCGGCAGGGCGTTGGGCTCCACGGGCGTAAACCCTTCGCGGGCGTAGAAGGCGCGGGCGGCTTCCAGGACGGCGACGGTGCCGAGCAGGATTTCCGAAAATCCGTTCTCCCGGGCGTGGGCGATGGCCGCGTCCAAAAGGGCGCGGGAGACGCCCTTGCCCTTGCCCCGGTGGT
>JAIOYK010000030.1 GCA_021741145.1 Rhodospirillum sp.
AGCACCAATAGACCCGCGACCGCCATGGACCTCGCCACTCTCGAAACATCCGTGTCCTGTCGCATATTTTCCGGTTTCCCTCGCCTCATGACCCTCAAAGCTCCCCGAGTTTCGCCCTACTGGCGCGCCCATGGCGGCGGTGTAACAGGTCCAGCCGCCCGTTTGAACCGAAACCCCTTGTACGCCAACCATTTTAATCGATTTGACCCTTAACACATTCCTAGCGGATGCGGTATAGCCTAGATTACGGAAGATCGCGTGCACCTATCCAAAGAACCGCGCCAGTGCGCTGTTCCAAGCCCCTTGGATCCCGGCCCGGAGATGGGGATCGGCGGTCAAGGAGCAGATCATCAAGGACAACGACGGGAGACTCCTCCGAATCACCCATCCACGAAATCAGCCGAAAGGCGGCCCCAAAAGGCGGTCACAGTCCCAATCGTTACCGTTCGTCCCTCGGCCCTAATCACCGGGGACGGACGTAAATCCTGGATCGAACCACGATCCTGTTTCAGTCAGTCGAGCGGCGGACAAAGGTCGAGCGACGGACAAGGCAAGAAAACCGGTCTAGTGGCACCGTCCCCAGAGTGTCCAGGTACCGCTCAATCCGATCAAGGACCTCCATACCATGGCCGATCAACAGGGCAGCGACTTGAGACTCCCCGACCCCAAGCAACTGGGCAAGACCATATCGGAAATCGCCGAGGTCAGCCAACGCCTCGTCGCCGAGTTCCTTTCCAGACAGGCCAGTCAAGCCGCCCAGCCGGACGCCTCCCAGGGTGACCCCATGAACATTGGCGGCGCCTTTTTTGAGATGACAACCCGGATGATGACCGACCCCGGACGCATCGTCGAAGCCAACATGACCCTGTGGCGGGATTACATGGCCCTGTGGCAAAACGCCGCGGTGAAGATGATGGGAGGTGAAGCCACGCCCATCGCCCAGCCAGACCTGGGGGACCGGCGTTTCAAGGATGAAGCTTGGTCGGAAAACGAGGTCTTCGACTACATCAAACAGACGTATCTCCTCTCCTCACGCTACATCCAAAGTGTGGTTCACGAGACCGATGGGATGGACAAGCACACCGCGGAGAAGGTCGATTTCTATACCCGCCAGTTCGTCGACGCCATGGCGCCCTCCAATTTCATGGTCACCAATCCGGAAGTCATCCGCCAAACCATCGAAAGTGGCGGCGACAATCTGGTGAAGGGCCTGGAAAACCTGCTCCACGACCTGGAGCGGGGCAAGGGCCAACTGCGCATTTCCATGACCGACGAAAACGCCTTCGAGGTCGGAGTCAACGTGGCCGCCACACCCAGTAAGGTGGTCTATCGCAACGACCTGATGGAACTCCTGCAATACGAACCGACCACCGAACAGGTCAACAAGCGCCCGCTGTTGATCATGCCGCCTTGGATCAACAAGTTCTACATCCTGGACCTGCGGCCAAAGAACAGCTTCATCAAATGGGCCGTCGACCAGGGGCACACGGTCTTCGTTATTTCCTGGGTCAATCCCGATGCCTCTCTCGCCAAAAAATCCTTCGAAAACTACATGCTCGAAGGCCCGCTCGAGGCCCTTGACGTGATCGAGTCCATCTGCGGCACGACATCAACGAACGTCATCGGATATTGCCTGGGCGGCACCTTGCTTGGCTGCACACTGGCCTACTTGACCAGCAAGGGGAAAGCCGACCGCATCGCCTCGGCGACCCATTTCACCACCATGCTCGACTTCAACGATCCGGGCGAACTGGGCGTCTTCATCGATGACGACAGCCTGGACTACCTTGAAGAACAAATGAACAGGCGGGGTTACCTGGATGGCTCTGAAATGGCGGGGACGTTCAACCTGTTGAGAGCCAACGACTTGATTTGGTCCTTCGTAGTCAACAATTATCTTCTAGGCAAGGACCCCTTTCCGTTCGACCTGCTCTACTGGAATTCAGACAACACCCGCATGCCCGCCGCCATGCACAGCTTCTACCTGCGCAAGATGTACCAGGAGAACGCTGTCAAGGACCCGGGCGGGATCTCCCTGGACGGTGTCCCCATCGATCTGAGCACCGTGAAGACCCCCAGCTATTTCATCAGCGCCCGGGAGGACCACATCGCCCCTTGGAAGTCGACTTTCGTGGGGTCCCAGCTCTATTCCGGTCCGGTCCGGTTCACCCTGTCGGCCTCCGGCCATATCGCCGGAGTGGTTAATCCGCCAATCGCCAACAAATACTGCTTTTGGACCTATAACCGGAAGGTCAAGGATCCCGATTCTTGGCTCGCCAAGGCGACCCAGACCGAGGGATCCTGGTGGCCGAACTGGAATGAATGGGTTGGTAAGTTCTCCGGCGGCCAAGTGCCGGCCCGCAAGCCCGGCGACGGGAACCAGGAGATCCTATGTGACGGGCCGGGCACTTACGTCAAGGTGCGCTCCCTCTAAGCGCACCGACCAAACACGGGCTTCGGGGCGCTCCGGGGCGCCCCATTTCGCTTTGGCGCCCCGCCCCCATTTCCCGGCCCGTCTTCTCATCGCCCTCTCGCCCTAGGACCACGCCAATGTCCGCCCTCCTTTCATCCCATCTCCTGACCGGGACCCTGGTCGCCGTGACCTTGACCCTGGCGCCCCTTTCCAGGACGGGAGTCGCCCGGGCACAAAGTCCGGAAGACCTGCTCGCCACCTATCAAGCCCGTTGCACCAGCGAAGCCCATCGGGACGCGGCCCGGAAAGGCCCCAGGGAGGCCCTGGACCACGGCGCCCTTTGCGACGATCTGGCCAAGCGAATCCAGAAAGGGCTGGAAACCCAGGGAACCGGTGCGAAGGCCTCTCCCCTCGCCCGTCCGGATCCCACGGTCTGGCCAGACTCGGGCAGCGCCTCGCCAGTGCCCCCTCCAGCTCACATGCCCTCAGAATAATCCACGGAGCGAACTGATGCGAGGCACGGAACGATTTAGGGTTTGGTAACCGAATAGGCCGTAGGCTCTCTCCTCCAGGATCTTTATTCATCATCGGGAGACGGGCAGTGGCGAGAACATGGGGACCATGCGCACGGGGACCATGCGGATGACCAAGATCAAGCTTACCCGAACCAATGGGGCCGCATCGACCGCGATCCTGACCAGAGGCACCGCGGCCCTGGTCTTCGGCATCGCCTTGGTCCTGTCCGCCTGTGGCGGCGGCCCGGAGTCCCGTTCCGTGACGGCCGACGGCCTTTCGGAAACAGCATCCGCCGCGCGCGATGCCCGCGACCGGACGGAAGCCGTGGATCTGGCCCAGGGTGTCCTGCCCCGGAAAGACCTGGCCCTGGCTTATGTCTATCAGGAACCGGGCATTCCCCTGATCGATGAAAGCCTCAGCCTCGACGGCGGCACCCCCGTTCCGCTTCGGGTCAACCAATATCGCGTTTGGGAAGTGGAACCGGGCACCCACCTCATCGAAGCCTGGCGGGGCGACCGCCGCCTGGGTAGCCGTTCCCTACGCCTGCGGCCGGGTCAGGTCGCTTTCTTCAAGTTCGCGGTCAAAAACAACCTGGGTGGCAATCTCTACATCGTCCCCGCGGGAGATCAGGAAGGCCGCGTCTTCGTCCGCTCCGCTAATTTTGGCGCCCAATAAAGGCTCCCTTTCCGACCATTTCCCATTCCCGTCCCGGAGGAACGCGCCCGATCGGGCCGCCTTGAATCTTGAACTCATAAACATAGCATGCTATTTCATGAGTTCATTTCTTTGCCCGGAGACCTCCGATGCGCAAGCTTCATCCTTTGGCCGGGGTTATAGCCCTTGGCCTCGCCCTACTCTTCTGGACTTCCACACTTTTGGTTGAAGTTCTTGGGTCAATCTCCCAGATCGCCTGGGTCAAGACGACCATTCCCTGGGTCCTTCCCGGAATGGTTCTGGCACTGATCATCGCGGCGGCCAGTGGTCGCAAGCTTGGGAGCCGGGTTCCGTCCACGACTTCGGCGGCGGCTGTGTTGGGGGCCAAGGCAAAGCGAATGCCATTCCTTGCTGGCAATGGTCTTCTCATCCTGATTCCTTCGGCGCTGTTTCTGGCCTGGAAGGCGGAAGGGGGTGCCTTTGACGAGGCTTTCGTAGCGGTCCAGATCCTGGAGCTGGTGGCCGGAGCGGCAAACATCACCTTGATGGCCCTCAACGCCAGGGACGGAAGACGCCTTGCGAATCTCACGTAGACCATAACCCGCGCGCACGGCTGATCGGGCGGCCGCGGGACGGGTCCGAACAAGTGGAGCCGAATCAGGCACTCCGCTCAGTCGAGACCTGGAACGCCCCATTGCCCACGCTTGCGAAGTCCCGCCCTGGTCCAGCACAAGGACAACAGGAATGGAGAATCCAAGGCGGTTTCGTATCCCCCGAACAATCCTAGATTTTCACCTTCCTTTCGCCTAGGATCGACATCGGGAAATGAAAGCCATTCCATGACAAGTCCCATGGAGGGAAGTGCCCTTCTTGACTTTCGGTCAAGGGACTGAAAAGCTGATACCAAATTCGGGCAAGGGAACGTTTTTCTTGTTTTCGCTCTCGCCAGTCCTGGACCGACGCGAGGCGCGGATGCAGCCCTCCCCCTTTCTCCGCGTTCCCTGGTCTCGGACCGGAGGCCGTGGGTCACTTCAGTCATTCCCACGGACTGGTCCGAGACGCCATGCAATTCGGACACACCCGCAACGGGAACCACTATTGGAACGGGATCACCGAACATGACCGCCAAAGCCGAAACCCCCGAAGAGACCGCCCCCGAAGAGACCGCCCCCAAGGAGACCGCCCCCGAGGGAACCACTGCTCCGCTGACGGGCGAGGCGCGCCTGAACGAAGCCAATCGGCTGGTGCGCCGCGCCTCCGCCTGGGGCTTCGGCGCCGGCTGTATCCCCTTCCCCCTGGTCGATATCGCCACGGTGACCGGTGTCCAGTTGAAGATGATTTCCAACCTGTCCAGCCTCTATGGCATTCCTTTCCGTGATCACACGGCGAAAAACATCGTCGCGGGCCTGCTGGGCAGCATTGTCCCGCAGTCCCTGGCCGCTGGCGGCGTCGGCTCCCTGTTGAAAGCCGTTCCCGTGGTGGGCGGTGCCCTGGGACTGC
The DNA here is from genome assembly GCA_021741145.1 of Rhodospirillum sp. Lineage (GTDB taxonomy): Bacteria > Pseudomonadota > Alphaproteobacteria > Rhodospirillales > Rhodospirillaceae > Rhodospirillum. The sequence goes on from JAIOYK010000030.1 coordinate 5,084, forward strand.
TGTCCATGCCGAGCTTCTCCTCCGCGGCGACCTATGCCATCGGCCAAGTCTTTATCAGGCATATGGAATCCGGCGGCACCTTGCTGGACTTCAATATCGATAAAATGCGCGAGCACTTCATTGAAGAGTTCGAGGCCAAGAAGGCCGAGACCACGGCCGCGCCGACCAAGGCCGCCAGCTAAACGCCCATGGTGCATCATAATTCCCTCGACTTGACCCACGGGATCGGTCCGAGGTATTTGATCCGATGGCCGACCGACTCTGGACACGATTGCGTGTCCGGGTCGGTTCTTCGTTTTCCCACGGCGCGCCATCGCCCTCTTGTCGTATTGGGATCCGACTCATGGGCCTCTATATCCTCGTCTACGCGCTTCTATCGATCCTGATGGGGTGGATCGGTCGCCGCAAGGCCATTGGATTTGTCGGATTTTTCATCTTGAGTTTGGCGATCACCCCCTTGGCGACATGCCTCATACTGCTGATAACGTCCCCCCGCCCGGATCAAATACCAGACCGTCGGTAACCGGGAGTTCGTTGGGTCGAAGCCGCGATCCCGGGGGCTGTCCACGGGGGCGAGGCTGAGCCTGTTCGTAATGTCGCGCGGCGATGGCGTCGCTCCCCCATGACCAAAGGTTCCTGTCGCCGTGGGCTCCGCTCTCCTCACATTCCTGCGCCGGAACTCCAAGGTTTCCGTCCGCCATTTGATTACCATGTCAGCCATCGCGGGCCTGTCCAATGCCCTGTTGTTGGGCATCGTCAACGCCGTGGCGGAGAATGCCAACAGCGGCAAGGACGCGAACACTTGGTTCCTAGGGTTGTTTGTCACGACCATCGCGATCTACTACGTCAGCCAACGGTATCTGTTCACCCTGGGTACCCGCGAGATGGAACGGATCATCGACGACTACCGCCGGCGTATGGCGGTCAAGATCCGCCATTGCGATCTGGATACCCTGGAGCACATCGGTCGCTCTTTCATCTTTTCTTCGATCACGTACCAACCCCAGACCGTCTCTCAAAGCTCGGCGACCATGATCCTGGCGGCCCAGTCCGCCGTTTTGATCCTATTCACCATGGGCTATATGGCCTATCTGTCGATCTATGCCTTTGTGCTGACGATCCTGATCATTGCGCTGGCGATCAACGCCTATCTGCGCAAATGGGACCAGGCCAACAGCGAGATCCACCAATCGATCACCATGGAAAGCGTCCTGTTCGAGGGGTTGACCGACCTGATCGAGGGATTTAAGGAAGTTCGTCTGCACACACCCCGGGCTATCGACGTCACCACCTTTATCACCGAAACCTCCGGCGAAGTGCGACGCCTGAAGGATTCCGTCGACGAGCACCTGTCCTCGATCTACGTCTTCGCCCAGTGCACCTTTTATCTGCTGTGCGGTGCCTTGGTTTTCTTGCTGCCCCTTCTTGGGGAGTCCTATTCGTCGGAACTGCTCAAGACCACCACGGTGATCCTTTTCCTGATCGGTCCCCTCTCCTCGGTCGTCGGCACGGCCACCAACGGAGCCAAGGCCAACGCCGCCTGCGAGGATATGCTGCTGCTCGAGGAAAAGCTGGAGAAGGCCACCCGGGCCCCCGCCACAACCGGGGCGACCCTGTCATCCTTCAAGGAGATCCAGCTGGTCGGCGCAACCTATGAGCACCACGACGACCAGGACAACAGCACGTTTCGGATTGGACCGATCGACTTGACCATCCGCCCCGGAGAGATCCTTTTCGTCTCGGGCGGGAATGGGTCGGGAAAGTCGACTCTGATGAAGATGCTCACCCTCCTCTACCAACCCACCATGGGGCTGGTGAAGCTGAATGGCAAACCGGTCACCCTTGAAAACCGCGAGGCTTACCAAAGCCTTTTCACCACGGTCTTCTTCGACTTTCACTTGTTTCCCCGCACCTACGGACTGGGGAAGCTGGACGAGGACCGGGTGAATGCCCTGTTGACGGAAATGGGACTGGAGGACAAGACCAGCCTGAAAAATGGGACCTTCGAAACCATCCGCCTGTCCTCGGGTCAACGGAAGCGATTGGCGCTGATTGTCGCCCTTCTGGAAGACCGAAACATCTATCTGTTCGATGAGTGGGCCGCGGACCAGGATCCCGAATTCCGTCATCGGTTTTACGAAAAGATCCTTCCCGACCTGAAGCGGGCGGGAAAGACCGTGATCGCCGTGACCCACGACGACAGATATTTCGGGTATTGTGACCGGCGAATCGCCATGGATGAGGGGCAAGTCGTGCTCGAGGAAAAGGGGAACGCCCAATGAGCACCAAAGCGGGGAGCACCAAAGCGGGGAGCACAGCGACGGCGAGCACCCATGGAACGCGAGACCCCGCCGGTCGACTCAGCGGCCGAGGGAGTTGGCGGGCGCGCTTGCGCATCTGGGGACAGCGGAACTTCGCGGGCCTGATCCTTGGTCTGCTGATCTTTCTTTTCATCTCAATTTTCTTCTCGCCCTTTATCTTCATCACTGTTCCGGCAGGGTATGGCGGTGTGATGTGGTGGCGTTTTTTCGGTGGCACGGTCACGTCCTGGACCTTCGGTGAAGGCATGAAGATCATCCCCCCCTGGGATGAACTGTTCGTCTACGACACCCGCCTACGCCAGATTGAATTGAGCGTGGACGCCCTGAGTTCGGATGGCCTGCTGATCACCATCGACGTGGCTGCCCGCTATCGCCTTGTGCCTGAAAATTTGGGATACTTGCATAAGCACGTTGGGCCAGACTACCAGAAGACCCTGGTCATACCCGAGATTAGCAACGAAATCCGCCAGCAAATCGCCAAGTATTCGCCCGAGGCCCTGTACTCAGGCGCCCGGGAAAAACTGGAATACGACATCCTGACGGAATCCAATAGCGACCTAAACCGGGTCTCGGACAATGATCCCAATTCGTCGGACTTCCTTGAGCTGGAAGATATCCTGATCCGTGGCGTTCGCCTGCCCGACACGGTGGCACAGGCCATTTCCGAGAAGAACGTTCAGCTCCACCGCATGGAGCAATACCAGTACATCCTCCGCAGAGAGGAAATGGAGAGCAAACGCAAGGCGATCGAGGCCGAGGGCATAAAGCAGTTCCAGGACACGGTATCGGCCGGAATTAACGACAATTACCTGCGCTGGAAGGGGATTGACGCCACCCTGAAGCTGGCGGAATCCAACAACGCCAAGATGGTCATCATCGGCAACCAGGATGGACTCCCCCTGATTCTGGGAAATTGGTCGAATGACGCGAGCTCCGCGAATGGGGCCTCGGTCTCCGTCAATGACATGGGAACTGGATTTGATCCGGAATGGAGGCCCATGGACAGCGAAGAAAAGGCCAGCGGTATGGACCGGCTTATCGGCCAGAGCACTCCGGCCAGCCAAGATCCCACCGTTGGCCTGCCCGACCGGATCAGAACTCTCATCGTGCCGCCGGATCAGAACCGGGCCATGGGGTCCAATATTATTCATGGCTCCAGCACTGAAAGCACCACGGACTATTCCATCCGGGTTCCCCTGACAGCCGAGATAACCAAGGACGAGCCGACCTCCTCCACCTCACCGCCTTCCGCCGAGACGAAACCTTCTCCCTGACCTTGGCCTTAACCTTGGCTCTAGCTCTGGCCCTGCCCCACCGACGGCCCCCCCGCCGAAGCGGGCTTGGAGGTTCCAGCATCCTATCCGTGGGGCTCCACAAAGCTCTGTCCAACAGGGCGGCGTCCGTTCGCGGCGACAGAGAGAACCCTTCAGGGACCAGGAGCAGGTGAACGGAACAGCGCATTGGTCGGTGGAGGCGAACCGCCCTCCTCTGTTGGACGCCCCGCCGAAATACTGAAATACCCCCGGGATTCTATCCCTGAAACACCGGAGGGAGCCCAATGACGGGCTCCCTCCTGCTTCCTCGACCGGTCCCGTGGGACCTTCAATAGCGCATTTTCGCGATGATCAATTTCGGCGCTGGGCCTCGTACGGTCAGGGCCGCGTCCTCAAAGGAGGGGGGACCCAACAGAACCCTGGCGTCGCGGGAAAAGCCGAAGCCTTCCATGGGCACGCCCAAAAGGCCCTGGTCGAATTTCCCGTTGTCATTCTCGTCATGGAAGAAGGCAATGGCATACCGCCCTTCCGGCAAATCGGTGAACAAGGCTTCAGCCTTTTCCCCATCGGGGGAGACCCTGATCGTGCGGATCACCCCATCCCGCTTGGGAAACCGATCCGCTTGGTCATAGAGAGCGAGGCGCACCAAGCCCTTGTCCGACCGCAACCCCGTGATCGCCACCGCCAAGGTGCCCCCATTTGATCCGGCGACAGCCAGGGGTGTATCCCCCATCACGGACAGGACAGCGCACAGGGCCAGGGCGGTTGTCGCTATAATCTTTGAAACGCACATGGTTCCAAGACCTTCACAGGTTTTTATCAACAACGAGCCGAGCGTACTACCACCGTTTCATCACCCAAACAATACGGCAAAAATCCAACGGAGCCATGCACCGGGCGCGGATCGCCCAAATGCGAAAAATACGTTTAAAATTAATGCTTTGGATCAATCTCCAGAACAGATCTCATGGACCTTCGACCAATCGCGTCGAAAAGGTTACGTCGTAAGCTTGGTCCATGTGGAAAAGATCAGCCGGTTTTCGCCAGAGTCGCCCTCACCGGAGCGAAGGGGGAGAGGCCATCCGGACCTTGCCATAGCCGCAATCACATTTATCGGCGCTGGAGGTCAGCCGCATAATCCAGCCATCCCCGTGGTCGCTCCGCACCCACTTGAAGGTAGCGCCGCATCTTTGACAAACTTGGTCAGTGGGCCGCACGGGATGACGGGCCGTGCCCTTCAGATGCCCGGCGACCGCGACGCGGCCCACGGTCCTTGGATCAATGGAAATCGGCTTCGCCATTCTACAAACTCATTTAATCCCAGTTCAACCGTCAGCCGTGATTGTGCCGATCAGATCCGCGAGGACCGCCTCGGCTTTGTCGTTGTCCACCTGACAGGTTCCCGCCGCGTCGTGGCCACCGCCCCCATACTTCAGGGTCAAGGCCCCCACGTTGGTCCGAGAGGACCGATTCAGGATAGATTTGCCAATGGCGAAGACCGTGTTCTGGCGATCCCGCCCCCACATGACATGAATGGACATGTTCGCTTCCGGGAACAGAGCATAAACCATGAAGCGATTGCAGGAATGAATCGGATCCTCGCCCCGCAGATCAAGGACCACCAGGTTCTCATGGACGACCGCGTTTCGAACAATCTGATGTTCGGCCTTTTCCCGGTGCTCCAGGTAAAGGTGGACCCGTTCCTCCACGTCGGGAAGGGCCAGGATCTCCTCGATCGTGTGGTGACGGCAATAGACGATCAAATCCATCATCAACTGATAATTGGAGATGGTATAGTCCTTGAAGCGCCCCAGGCCCGTTCGCGGATCCATAATGAAATTCAGCAGGGTCCAGCGGTCTGGCGCCAAAACCTCTTCCTCCGAATACTGGGCGGAATCAGCCTTGTCGACGGCCTCCATCAATTCGTCGGACACATCATGGAAGCGGTCCTTACCGCCAAAATAGTCATAGACCACGCGCGCCGCCGAGGGGGCATTCGGATCGATGATATGGTTTTCCTTGGGACCCACGCGGACCGTTTCCGACAAATGGTGGTCGAAACACAGGTGCACACCCTCGACGTAAGGCAGGTTGGTCGTGATATCCCTGGCCGAAATCTCGACCTTACCGTCCTGCATGTCCTTGGGGTGGACGAAGGTGATCCCATCGATCAGGTCCAATTCCCGCAGCAGCATCGCAGCCACCAACCCATCGAAATCACTGCGCGTCACCAGCCGGTATTTCGGTTGATCCATAGCCCCCTATGTCCCTCGTTCATCCAGTGTTTCCAAATAGGAACCGGTCCAACCGGCCCAGCCTTCGGACAGGGATGAACTCCCCCGTCCCGGACGCGAACCTGGTGGCACCCCATCTTGATGGTCGCGCGTGTTCAGCAGGGTATCCTGCTCGGACCCGCCCCACAATGCCGGAATACCACCGGCCCTCCCCTCCATTGCAAAGTCGCGATTTTTGACTCGCCGCTAAAATAAGCACTGGTGGAGATTGAAATACCCGCGAATTGGCCTCATCATGGTATGGAATTTCGGGTGTCCAACATACCACTCCGCCAAGCCTGTCCCACTGGGATATTCCGCTAGGGCACTGCGGTGTGACACCGAAAACATCGTAAAACTAGGGGGTTATCGTGTGGGCTTTTGGCGCGAGCGGATCGTCTTACAAACGATTTGATATACAGCCTGGCGACCAGTTCACAAAATGTGACGGGCGCTTTCGTTCAACCTGGACCGTCCTGCAGATCGTCGATCTACCGGATGTGCCGCCCCATGCCCGCCTGACGCGACACGGTGACCCAGTCCGGGGCTACCGAACCATATCGGTGCTGGCGCTCATGGATCCGTCCTTTTACATGCGGCAGGAACGGTAGCGTCCCGACTAGGTGGGGATCCCCACGGTCCCTATCTCTTGCACTGTTTTGGCTCCTCTTTTAGACGACCATTTCGATCCCTGACGGCCCGTTACTGGGCCGCCACCTTCCCGGCGGGCATGGTTTCGGGGATGGATTTAGACAGAGTCAGGGAGATCAATGGATACAAGGTTTCGGGCAGAGGGGATTCTGGGTCAACCGTCCAGCCCTTAACGATCCGCTCTGGATCAAGGTGGCTATGGGGTCCGATTGGTGTCTCCCCATCGGCCTCTGGGATGGGGCTCCAAACCTCCACACGTCCCATGCGGGTCAATAACACCCTGTGGGGTGACGCGGCGCGCAGGGCGTCGAATACCGTCCGATCCTCGCCCAGAACCGGTTTCCCCCGCCATTCACGCAACAGCGCCAGCAAACCGGCCTCCTCCACCCGCACGCAATAATCGATATGGGGCAGCCCCAGGCCAAGGTCGAAGAGCACTCCCTGGCGGTCGCCGGTGCGCAACGCTTCCACATCCGGCCCAATTTCCCCAAGGGTCCATCGGTTCGACATGGCGGCCTTGCGGGTATAAAGGCACAAGTCGATCCGCCCAACCCGACCATCCGCGGTGGGATGACCGATCATCTTGATCTTCTGGGCACCATGGTCGAGCACCACCCGCACACCACCCTGGCCGCCTCGAACCTCCCCCCCGTATTCCCACAGACGCGCGGTCAGCAAGGATTCATCCAAGCCATTGAATTCAACCGCGGCGCCGGGGACACCGATGGACCAGTGGGCTTGACTGTCATCAAGGGATCCAAGAATCAGACGATCCAGAGCCGCCACCGGATAGCCAAGTACGGGGACCCCATATCCGATTTCCGTCCTGCGCTTGGCAAGTAGGCGGAACACATCGAGCTTCCGTTCTCCGTCATAGGACGGCCATTCCTTGATCTCCACCGAGGTTCGGCCACATCCCACGCAAAGGGAGCCGTCATCGTTCATCTTGCAGATACCGATACAGGGGGAAGGCATGGGACCAAGCATGATCAATCCTTGTTGACGCCGGCGCCAAAAGAAAGGCCCCGGAAGAAGGGGCTGCCCGGAAGAGGGGCCGAGGGGCGCCGCCGAGAAGCGCCGCCGAGAAGCGCCGTTGAATAGGTTTACTCCGCCGTCATATGGCGTTCCAGCTTCGAGTTGCAAACCTTTCTCGCCAAAAAGCACCCTTCCCCTTGATCCCTGCCCCCGGATCGGGGGACAAACGATCCCATGGACGCCCTCCGGCGGGCGGTCCCAAACCGGATAAACAGGCAAAGCGGGATACATTGGCTCATGGATATTCGCGACGGCTTCTTAGGCGCCATCGGTGGCACGCCCCTCATCCGCCTAGATTGGGCCTCCCGAGTCACAGGGCGGGAAATCCTTGGGAAGGCGGAATTCATGAACCCCGGTGGATCCGTCAAGGATCGGGCGGCCCTGGCCATTATCCGCGACGCGTTGGACTCGGGAACATTGAAGCGGGGCGGCACCATCGTCGAGGGAACAGCGGGCAATACGGGCATTGGCCTGACCCTGGTGGCCAATGCCATCGGTTGCAAGACCGTCATTGTCATGCCCGAGACTCAAAGCCAGGAGAAGAAGGATACCCTGCGCCTGATCGGCGCGGACCTGCGTCTGGTTCCCGCCTTGCCCTATAAGGATCCCGGCAACTACGTCCGCTATTCGGAGACCCTGGCCAGGGATCTGAACGCCTTCTGGGCCAACCAATTCGATAACACCGCCAACAGGGAGGGCCACCGGACCACCACCGGGCCAGAAATCATCGCCCAGACCGATGGCAAGCTGGACGCCTTCACCTGCGCCGTGGGCACCGGTGGCACCTTGACCGGCGTTGCCATGGCCCTCAAGGCCCATGATCCCGCCATTAAGGTGGTTCTGGCCGATCCCATGGGATCGGCGCTCCATTCCTGGATCAAGACCGGTGAACTGACGTCCCAGGGGGTATCCATCACCGAAGGCATCGGACAGGGCCGAATTACCGACAATCTGAAGGACTTGCCCGCGGACGACGCCGTTCAAGTGACCGACGAGGAAGCCCTCGAAGCGATCTTCGCCATGGTCAAGGAAGATGGCCTGGTCCTAGGGGGATCCGCGGGCGTGAATGTCGCCGCGGCCATGAAGGTCGCCCGGACCCTACCGAAGGGCTCGCGGGTCGCCACGATCCTGTGTGACGGCGGACAGCGCTATCAAAGCAAGCTGTTCAATCCCGCCTTCCTGCGGGAAAAAGGCCTTCCCGTCCCCGATTGGCTGGATTAGATACCCCTTCTCGCCCCCGCCCTTTTCTCACCCTCGCCACTTGATTGCTTTCCGGAAGGACTCCGTGCAATGACTTACGCCAATCCCGACGCCCTGGTTTCCACCGCCTGGCTGGAGGAGCACCTCGGCGCGCCAGACGTCCGCGTGGTTGACGCCACCTATTTCATGCCCTCCTCGGGACGAAGCATGCAGGCGGAGTTCGAGGCCTCCCACATCCCCGGCGCGGTCCATTTCGACATCGATGCCGTGGCCGACAAAACGAAGACCAAGGCCCACGCCCTGCCGACCGCCGAGATCTTCTCCTCCGCCTGCCGGTCCCTGGGCCTGGGGGACGGCCAGCGGATCGTGGTCTATGACAAGAATGGTGGAGCCATGGCCGCGGCCCGGGTCTGGTGGTTGATGCGCTTGTTCGGCCATGGGGAGGTCTCCCTGCTCGACGGCGGTTTCGGCGCCTGGGTGTCGGAAGGACGTCCGGTGGACGACCTGCCTCGCGCGCCCAGCCGTCGCCACTTCACCGCCCGGGTCAACACCACCCTGTCCCGGGACGCCGAACAGGTCCGCGCCACCATCGGTGGGGGCGGGGAATTGGTGGTCGACGCCCGTTCGGCCGGGCGATTCAACGCCATCGACCCCGAGCCCTGGGAGGTGCCCCGCTCCGGCCGCATCCCCGGCAGTGTCAACCTGCCCTTCGGCGCCTTGCAGACCGGCGACCACGGCCGTTTCGCCGACGCCGCCACCCTCAAGGCGACATTCGAGACGGCGGGAGTCGACCTCGATCGTCCGCTGATCGCCAGCTGTGGTTCGGGCGTCACCGCCTGCATCCTCGCCCTGGGCGCCTATTTGATCGGCAAGGAAGACGTGGCGATCTACGATGGGTCCTGGGTGGAATGGGCCAGCCTGACCGAATACCCCATTGAGCGGTAGGCTAGCGCGCGACGGGAACCAATTCGGAGCCAAATAGGAACAGGTAACGCTTGCTTCACCACCTCAAGGCCCCCATCTCTTTATAAGATTGAACGGCATTCTGGTCATCGGTATCGTGGGGTCCGACCCCAAAAGGAGATCAATGGCCGGAGTACAACTGGCCCCGTCCGTCCCTTGGACTCGAGAATGGCCGGAAAGGCGTTTCCCCTTCCCCTCTATCCACCCTTCCCCTCTATCCACCAAGGTGGACCGCCTCATCCTGAAAGACCCGCTCCACGCGGGTCTATTTTCGTGCGCGCGGCCGAGTTCCCCGGCACACTTCCCCTCGCATGAAGGGACTGGAAACGGAAGAGGGGCAAATGCGGGTTTTGGCGACGATTCATGAACTGGACGTCAATGGGGCCAGCTTGGCGATCCCGGAACTCACCGCCCACTTGACCGCCCGGGGGGGTACGCTCGACGTCCTGGCCCCCGAAGCCGCGACAGGACCGATCCAAGGCCTGGTCGAAGGCGCCGGAGGACATCTGATCCGGGCCGCGGAGATGAATGCGGGCTACGACGTCGCCCTGGTCAACTCCATCCTCAACGCCCGAATGGTCCTGTCCCTGGCCCCCCACATGCCCGTCGTCTGGTATATTCACGAGGCGGAGGCTGGCCTACACTGGCTGATGAACAACACCGAAAACATCGCTGCCTTTCAGGCCTCGACCCATGTTATTTTCTACCATGCCCACTGCCGGGACGCGATTTTCGCCCCGTTCCTGCGCCACCACCCCCTGCACGCCATCAGCATTATTCCATCGGGCGCGGACATCCCCTCTCCCGACGACCCAGCACCCCAGGCGAAAGATAAGGATGGACGGGGGATCCTCTTCGTCGGAACGCCGTACAGCCGCAAACGGATCACCGACCTGATGACGGTCTTCCTCAGGTTTTGCGGAGACGCTCCGCCCCTGAGGATCGCCGGAGACGTCCGGGCGTTAGCCGAGGACGCCCATCCCTTGGCCGAACAAGCGCCGGACCGGTTCCACTTCCTGGGTGTCCTGGATTGGCCCGCCTTGCGCGCGGAATACGAGCGGGCGAGCATCCTCAGCCTCCCCTCCCATTCGGAGTCCTTTGGCCGTGCCCCCATGGAGGCCGCCCTGCACGGTTGCGCCCTGGTGCTCTCCGACCTTCCCGTGTACCGGGGCGTTTGGCGCGATGGCGTTTCGGCCCTGCTCCATGGCGTCGGCGATCTGCCCACCCTTGGCTTCGCCCTGCGCCGCCTTCTGGACCATCCCACGGACAGGGTTCGCTTGGCCGAGGCCGCCCGGTCGGTGGCCTTGAACTACCCCAGGAACCACGCCCTGGACCGGGTGCGGATGGTCCTAGAGCGTGTTGCCCAAGCCCACAAACTCAGCCGACCAAGCCCCGCGGGGTAGCCTCACTCAATCGGTCCGTCCCGCGACACGAAAAAGGGTCGCCTCCCGGGAGGCGACCCATCTCGAAACGCGGTCCAAACGGTCCAGAGCGATCCGCTCTGGGTAGACCACTCTACCCCACGGCCTGGAAGGGCGTTCGGACCGGATCGGCCTCCCCATCCTCTTCCATATCGAGCCCGAAGCGACCCGCGCGGGCGATGGAGCCATCGGGGAAACGCCAGAGCGTCGGCGCCGCGCCACCCGATTGGGTATGCGCGGGGCCTTCCGTCAAACCACCAAAGCCAAGGGCGATTTCATCGGCGTGGGCGGCGACCGTCTCGGGCGCCATTTCCCTCCGCCAGTTCGCGCCAAACCGTGTCGCCATCGTTAGGTTGAACAGGTTGAACGCGTGGTACGAAGTCGGTGTCACGGTCATCGTCCGAATCCTTGAGTCGTTGAGCCCAAAAAATCCAGACGCTTCCTCATTTTCCATACGGGCAGGTGGAGCAAAGCCCCCCCGCCAGTCGATATTAAATCAGTGTCCCGAGGACCAGATTGACTCCGGTTCGGTTGATTGTTGTTGCAGTGCACAATACACAGTGACCCGAGACCTTGCCACGAAAATGCGCGAAGCCCATCGAAAACCCTATATTCCCCCGCTCCGCGTGATATTTTGGCCACAACGTTATCCGTCCGGTCGATCCCGGAGATTGCGTCCTGTCGGAGAATTGCCCATATGGCGTGTAAACCTGTACTCGCCATGACATTCGGCCCCGTTGGCCCTCCCCCAACCGAGTCCCTTTTACCCGTTCGAGGCTCCATGAAAAAAGATACCGCGGTCACCCATGCCGGACGCGACCCCGCCCGTTTCGACGGGGTGGTCAACACGCCCGCATACCGGGCGTCCACCGTGATCTTCCCCTCCGTGGCCGAGTTGAAGGCCGCCCATGGCAAGAAGTACGAGACCACCTATTACGGTCGTTACGGTACCCCCACCACCCAATCCCTGGAAGCCGCGGTGGCCGAGATCGAAGGCGCGACCCATTGCGCCGCCACCAGCTCGGGCATGGGCGCGGTCGCCGGGGCACTGTTGAGCTTCCTGAAGGCTGGCGACCACCTGTTGATGGTCGACACGGTCTATTGGCCGACCCGGCGGTTCTGTAACGATTTCCTGAAGCGCTTCGGGGTTGAGACCACCTATTACGATCCGCTGATCGGCGCGGGCGTCGCCGCGCTGATGCGCCCCGAAACCAAGATCGTCTTCTGTGAAGCACCCGGCTCCCTGACCTTCGAGATGCAGGATATCCCGGCCATCGCCGAGGCCGCCCACGCCGGTGGCGCCTTGGTTCTTCTGGACAACACCTGGGCCTCGCCCCTGTACTTTCAACCCTTCGACAAGGGGGTGGATATCTCCATCCAGGCGGGCACGAAATACATCGTTGGCCATTCCGACGCCATGCTCGGTACCATTTCCACGGTCGACAAAGGCCAATTCCTGACCATCAAGGACACCCTGGGCTCCTTCGGCTACGCCACGGGGTCGGAGGAGGCTTACCTGGGTCTGCGCGGCCTACGCACCCTCTCCGCCCGATTGGAGCGGCACCAGCGCTCGGCCATGACCATCGCCCACTGGCTCCAAAGCCAGCCGGAAGTGGCGAAGGTCCTTTATCCCGCCCTACCCGATGACCCGGGCCATGCCCTTTGGAAGCGGGATTTCTCCGGTGCCTCCGGACTGTTCGGCGTTCTCCTGAATCCGGCGCCCGAGGACCGGGTGACGGCCATGCTGGACGGCATGAAACATTTCCCCATGGGCTATTCCTGGGGCGGCTATGAAAGCCTGATGATCCCCACCCATGCCTCCATCGACCGCACGGCCACCACATGGACCCACGACGGTCCCTCGATCCGCCTGCACATCGGCCTGGAGGATCCGGAAGACCTGATCGTCGACCTTCGCGCCGGATTTGACCGCCTGTCGGGACAGGCCTGATCCCATGACGGAAACGCCAATGACCGAAAAAGCCCTGGAAGACGACGCGCCCGTCTGGTCCCTGGTCACGTTCAACGAGGACGGCTTGGTCCCGGCCATCGCCCAACGTTTGGACACCGGCGAGGTCCTGATGATGGCCTGGATGAACCGGGAGGCCCTGGCCGAGACCCTGGCCACGGGCAAGGCCTGCTACTGGTCCCGCGGCCGCGGGAGGCTCTGGCGCAAGGGGGAGAGCTCCGGCCAGAGCCAGACCGTGAAATCCCTGAGAGTGGACTGCGACGGCGACACCATTTTGATGCTGGTGGAGCAGAAGGGCGTCGCCTGCCATACGGGCCGGAGCAATTGCTTCTTCAACGAAGTGGGGGCTTCAGGCGACATCAAGGTCATCGCCGAACCCCTGGTTGATCCCGAAGATCTCTATGGTACCAGAAGTAAGCATTAAGTCGTACTCGACTTCCGACCCTTGTTTGGATTGGATGCGGGAACGGAGAGGCGGTAGACCGCCCTCTCCCCCGTTATCGCCGAAACTGGACCAAACCAGACCAGACCAAGATTGGACCCAACCCCATGAGCCTCCTTCCTGTCACCGTTCTCACCGGCTTTCTGGGCGCGGGGAAATCCACCCTGCTGAACAAGCTGCTCCGTCACCCGGACATGGGCGAGACGGCCGTGATCATCAACGAATTCGGCGAGGTCGGCCTGGACCACTTGCTGGTCAAGCGGGTCGACGAGGACATTGTTCTGCTCAACTCGGGTTGCCTCTGCTGCACGGTGCGCGGTGACATGGTGGACGCCCTTCGCGAGTTGTTCCTGAAGCGGGTCCGCAACGAGGTGCCGGAATTCCAACGGGTGGTGATCGAGACCACGGGTCTGGCCGATCCGGCTCCGATCATCCACACCCTGATGACCGATCCCCTGGTGGGTGCCCATTTCCGCATGGATGGGGTGGTGACGCTGGTGGATGCGGTGAATGGCGACAACCAGCTTGACCGCCAGCGGGAGGCCGTGAAACAGGCCGCGGTGGCGGACAGAATCGTGCTGACCAAGACCGATATCGCCCCGGGAGCGGCGGTCGAGGCGTTGCGTGCCCGCCTCCACGCGCTCAACCCGGCGGCGCCTCTCCTTGAGGCTGTCTCCGGCGAGGTCGATCCCGCGGCACTGATCGACTGCGGCCTGTTCACGGCGAAGGACAAGGCACCGGACGTGGCCCGCTGGCTGAACGAGGAAGCCTATGCGGAGACGGCGGAGGAGGAACATGGGCACCATGGGCACGACCATGGGGGGCACGACCATGGGGGACACGGGCATGGGGGACACGGGCATGGGGGACACGGGCATGGGGGACACGACCATGGGGATCACGGACGTCACGATCCTGGCCACGCCCCCCACGACGTGAACCGCCACGACGCCCACATTTCGTCCTTCTGCATCACGGTGGAGGACCCCATTGACTGGGAACTCTTCGTCAGCGCCATGGAAATGCTGATTTCCAGCAAGGGCGAGGACCTCTTGCGGGTCAAGGGGATTCTCAACGTCGAGGGTCAGGAGCAACCGATCGCTGTGCACGGCGTGCAACACGTCTTCCACCCCCCGGTCCCCCTCCCCGAATGGCCGAGCGCGGAGCGGGCCTCAAAAATCGTCTTCATCACCCGCGACCTGGACAAGGACACCGTGGACAGCCTGCTTAGGGCGATTCTGAGTGGGCGGATGTCCATGGCCTCTGGAGTCGAACCCGCCTAGAAGAGGCCGCGATAAAACAGGCCCGGATAGGCAAAATTTTCCCTCTCGGGAAATATGTCCCCATCACGGGACATACCGCTCTGTCTGACTCTTAAGCAAATCTTTACGATTGGCCATTGGCATACCGATTGCTTCCCTTTCCTTACGCGATTCAAAAGGAGGGAAGGCAATGAGCGGGACCGAGGGCGTTTCAAGCGGAATCAAGATTAATCCGGCATTGGTTCTGAGCGGCGCTGATTTGATCAAGGAAGCCGAGTCCATGCCGGTCGAGGAATTCGACCTGGGAAACGGTATGACGCTCCAGCGCCAGGGCATCATGTTCAAATTCACCGGCAATCAGTCTTTGCTGTCGGGCGGGGCGATGATCGCCGCGCTTCAATCCATGGACATGGGAGGGGATGCCGGACAGGCCATGTTCAACACCTACCGCAAGACCCATCCCGAGGACTTTGACGGCAGTCGTTCCATGGATGCCATCTTAGCGCGGGCCAAGTCGGACGGCTCTCCCTTTGCCACCGCCCCGGCCCCTGAAAGCCAAGCCCACGATCAAGCCCACATTGTCGAAGACGGCGGCACATATAATGCGAGCGAGAGCGAAGAAGGAGTCCATGTTCGCGCGGGCGACAAGACGAAGATCACGGGCAGCGCCGAAGACGACTTCCTGGAAGCGGTGGGTCGGGCCCGGGTGTGGGGTGGGGGCGGCAATGACGACATTCGCGTGGAGGGCGAGTCATGGGTCGACGGAGGAGATGGCGACGACCGTATTTCAGCGGGTGAAAACGCCACCATTGAGGGTGGGACCGGCGACAATTACATCAGCGCGTACACCCGTGCCACGGTGACCGCCGGCGACGGCAATGACTGGATCGAAGCCTATGAGAAGTCATCCATACGGGCCGGGGATGGCGACAATTTCGTGAGCACCTATAACCAATCCACCGTCACGACCGGGCAGGGGTCCGATTCCATCCGGGCCGGAACAGACAGCGTCGTGGTCAGTGGCGCCGGGGACGATACAATCAAGGTCGGAAAACGGGGTGTGGTGGAAGCCGGAACGGGAAACGACCAGATTACCGTCGAAGAAGAGACGATCATCCGCTTTAACCGCGGCGACGGTCAGGACATCATCGCCGGTGGCAAGCGAGGATATGCCTTTTCCGAGACGAATCGTTTGTCCTCCAGCACCATCGCGTTCGGTGAGGGGATTTCGGCTTCCGATCTGGATTTTCAGGCCCAAGGGAACGACTTGCTGGTCCGCATTCAGGGAAGCGAGGACAGTCTCACTATCGCCGATTATCAGCGCCATGGCGTTCCGTCCTTCACCTTCAATGACGGGTCGGCGATCACCTCCGCTGACGTGACAGCCGCCGTCGGCCCCGGCGAAGCCTATAAACCGGCCAGTCAAGTCCTGCAACGCTGGCACGACGCCAACACGGCCTATCAGTCCGCCCAGGTTAACGCCCAAAATAGCGTTCCCACGGAACAGAAAATGGAAGGGGCCTCGACCAGCGCATAGGGGTATGTTTCTCCGACAAGGCAAGCCCTGATGGGTCATCCGGGGCTTGCCTTGTGAACACCACTGAGCCCGTGTTCGTGACCGATACCCCCCACCCACTTCGATGGTGGTAACGGAATTCGCTAAACAGACACCACCGCGCGCCCGTCGCGGGAAAAGAACAAGCGATTCACCATGCCTTTGGGAAGCAAGCCATAGACCCGGGCCAGAGCGGCGATAACCACCAGACTGAAAATCAGCCGGAAGACCACGACACCGCTCCAATGGGCGCCAAGCGCCATAATGAAAAGACTGTCCTCGATCAGGCTGTGACAGAGGCCCAGAAGGCAGACGGAAAGGAACAGATCCTTGCGGGGAATGGTTCCGGCTTGTCCTTCCTTGATGATCAGGGCGCCGCCATAGGACAGGCCCAGCAGGATCCCCACCATGGTCAGCGGCATGGCCCGCCCCCCGATCCCCACCGCCCCAAGGACTGGTGCCAGAAGACCGGTTAGCATGCGAGTCACACCGGACTTGTCCATGACCCGCAACAACAGAACCAATCCGACAACGATGGCCAGGATGATCCCCAGGGTGTGCAGGTTGGACAGCGCCCAATCGCCCCACCCTTGTTCGGTGGCCGGAGCGCCGCCTCCGGACAGGACAGTCAAGGCGACGGGCTCCTGGAGCCAGTTCAGGCTCTGATAGATCAGGTTCATCAGGACGCCACAGGTCAGGGCGCCGAGAACCCGCAACAGGGTCGAGAACACGAACCCCACCCCGGCCCTTTGCGAAACCCGCTGTTCCAGGGGGATGGAATGGGCGATCAGGATCATGGTGCCGATGATGGTCATTTGGGCGGTGGTCAGGGTGATCTCGGGCAAGATTCCCAACAGGACCGCCGTGCCGCCGTAGATGTTGACCAAAAGCACGGTAGCCCAAACCAACCCCAGCTCCGAGGGCAGGCCGACGAGCGCCATGAGCGGCGCGAACAAGCGCGCGAGGATGGGAAGGACCCCCAACTCCACGAGGATCCGCACGGCGATCATGACGGGGATCATGACCTTCGCCAGCGTCCAATAGACGCTCAGGCCCTCGATCAGAGTGGCGCGGAGAAATCGGATCACGGACATGGGAGACCTTCCAAGAAACAGGGCCGGGGAGTGGAGCCAGGAAGCACGTGTTAAATCGGCGAAATCATAGATCCAGGCCCTTGAAATAGGTGGTCAAAATCACCTATTTCGCGCAATATTTCACCATCAATCGTCTTTCTCTGGAGAAAACCCGCATGGACGCCTTGGACCGTCGCTTACTGGATGCGTTGCAACGGGATGCATCGGGGACCAACGCGGCCTTGGCGGAGGAATGCGGCCTTTCCCCCTCCAGCTGCTTGCGGCGGGTCCAGCGGCTGAAGGCGGAGGGCTATTTGACCGGCACGGTGGCGCTGGCGGACGCGGACCGCCTGGGCCGAAGCCTGACGGCGATTGTCGAGGTCGTTCTGGAGCTTCACGCCAAATCGAAGCGCGGAACATTCCTCGCGGACCTGGAACGGGAGGCGTCGGTGACCCAGGCCTGGACGGTCACCGGCGACCCGGACATGGTGCTGATTCTGCGCCTGAAGGACATGAAGGAATACGCGGACCTGGTGAACCGGATCTTCGATTCGGATCCGAATGTGCTGCGCTTCCGCACGCTCTTCGTGATGAGCACCCACAAGGACACGACGGTGATCCCCACCGACGCCCTACCCTGACGCCCCCTATTCCTCCGTTTCGGTCCCATGGGTGCGGTCATAGGCGGAGACGGGCGGAGAGGTCCAGCCCTTCGGTGGCGCGGCGGGCTTGAGGACCTCCACCAGCAGCGGATAACAGGCCGCGGTGTCGGAGGAATGACCGGTGGAGCAATCGCCCCCAGGGCAGGCCGACAGGTCGCCGAGCAGGTCGATCTCGGCGAACATCTCGAGGTAATCGCCGGGACGGACAGGGCTGGCCTTCATGAAATACTGGCCCGTCTCCTTGAGGAATCCGGTGCACATAAAGACATTGAGCACGTCATGGACATGCCCCTCGGCCTCGACGAGGGGCATGTCGAGATGCTCGGCCAAGGCTCGGGTCAGGTTGGAATGGCAGCAGTGGTGGTATTGGCCGCCATCGCTGAGCAGGGCATGGGTATAGGGATCGCACCGGGTACCGATGACGTCATGGCAGGCGCCGCCAAAGGCATCGAAACCGTACCAGTCCAGCGTGTCGTGGAGGATGGTGGCCAAGGGCCGCAGATGGGGAAAAGACGAATAGAGCTGATCCCCCAGGCCCACATGGGTCCCATTCAACGCACGGGTCTTACCGGAATAGAACCGCTCGGAGAGATCATGGGCGTTCCAGAGGTTGAGGTCCCCCACCTGCGGCCCCTCGACGGAGCGGATCCGGAAGACATGTCCCGCGGGTACGAAGAAACAGCGCGCGTCGCGCGGGGGAACAGTGATCGTCTCGACACTGGCGAGGCTATCGCGGATGCTCCGGTAGGCGGAAAGATCCGGCCGCGGCAGGGTTTCCGTGGGGTAGCAGACCACGGGCGCGATGGCCTTGCGGGCGGCCGCGTCTTCGGGTGGGGTCGCGAGGGGGATGGGTTTCATGCGCATAACCTGCATTGTGACGGGAGAGCGTCCCGAGAACGCCCACCCTATCCAATCCCCATCACTGTTTCCACAACCCGTTTAACGTCGGCGCGCACCGGTCCCGGATTGGGTGGATCGGCGAGTGTCGTGAACCAGTGCTCCGGGGGAGTCCGGCCCCGCCGATGGTTCCAGTGGACGGTCCGCAACAGGCTTTCCGCCTCGGCGGGCAAGCGCGAGGGGATGGCCTGACCCGCCACTGTCCCCCAGATCCCCGCCCAACAGCGCGCCACCGACCAGGGGTTATACCCGCCTCCCCCCAAAAGGATCACCCGGGGCGCCAAGGGAAGCAGGCCCGAGACCGCCCGCCAGAGGGCGCCATTGGAAAGCTCCATACGGGACTGGGGGTCGTCGGCCAAACCGTCCGCCCCACATTGCACCACCAGGGCCTCGGGCTTCCAAGCCGAAACCAGGGCCAGCACGGCGTTGTCCATGACCCAGGCGTGCTCGCTATCGTTCAGCTCCGTGGGCATGGGCAGGTTCCGGGCCCAGCCACCGCCGCGGTCCGTCTCCGGCCCCGTGCGAGGCCAACGGTCCCGTTCGTGAATGGAAATCACCAGCACCCGCGGGTCCCCATGGAAGGCGTCCTGAACCCCATCCCCATGGTGAGCGTCCAGGTCCACATAGGCGAGCGGCGCGATGCCCGCGTCCAACAGGGCCAGCAACCCGAGCACCGGGTCATTGAAGTAGCAGAAGCCATTGGCCCGATCCGGGCGCCCATGGTGGGTGCCCCCCGCGGGATGGTGAACCACCCCTCCACCCAGGACCAGGTCCACCGCCTTCAAGGTCCCGCCACAGGCGGTGGCCGGGCGCCGGTACATTTCCGGATAGATGGGATTGCCGTTAACGCCGATATTGTGCCGCTCCCGGAGGACCTCCGGCACGGCCTGGGCAACCTCGGCGGCATGCAGGGCCGCCACGTAAGCCGGGTCGTGGAAGCGGGCAAGGGCCTCCGGCGAGGCCTGAGGGCTCTCCACGAATTGGCTTTCGGGCAGCCATCCAAGGGCCCGGACCAGATCCATGCAGGCGGACACCCGCGGAATACTCAGCGGGTGGGTCGTTCCATAGCGGGAATTCCGGTAGATTTCATGGGCGATGAACAGGGGCGCGTCGGGCATATCCGTCCAGAGATGGGGAAAGGGAACGTGGGACGCAACGGGACGGGCGGTCTGTTTTCCGCATCCGGCCTTAACTCCGCCGCGAACTTGGGGCAGGATGATCCTCCCTTCGCCCCATTCCAGCAGGACCCCGGCCCCATGCGCCTTCCCTTCGCCGCCCCCCTCGCCCTTCCCGTCCTGGCGATCATACTCGCCGGGTCCGCCACGGCCCAGACGCCGGAGGCGACTCAGCCACCCGCCGTGGAGGAAACCCTGGACTCCCTTCCCTCCCTGGAGGGTCCCATAGCCGCCCAGGACCTGCTGGGCCTACCCGTGCGCACCTATGGCGGCGCGCCCCCCGTGGCCGTGGTCGACGATCTGCTGATCACCATTGATGGGGTGGTGGACAAACTGGTGCTGGACGACGGCACCTTCCTGCGCATGGGGCTGGGCGGCAAACGGGTGGCCCTGCCCTATGACGCGGCCATCGCCGTGCCGGGGCCGGACGGCCTGCCCGTTTATCTGAGGATCAACATCGCCAAGGCCTATGGGCAGGTTATCAAGGAATTCCTCTACGATCTGATTTCCCCCAAAAATTACGCGGTGAAGGCCATCATCGGCGGTCCCGTCTCCGCGGTCGACGCACCGGGGGCGGCCCGGGTCACCGGCTTGACCGTCAGCCAGGGAGGCAAGGTCACGACCGTCGAACTGGACCTGAACCCGGGCTCCACCGCCACCTCCTGGCCGGTCACCCTGCCCTTTTCCGATCTGCGGATCTCCCGCCCCGGCCCCAAGGAGGAAACCCGCCTCTCGACGCCCCTGACCCTGAATCAATTGCGGATACGGGACGCGGCCAACCCGGGGGGGATCACCGATCTGGAAGCCTATCCCTCCGAACCATCCCCATCGCCCCCCATGGCGATCCGAGCCTATCCCGCGGCTCCCGTTACACCCACGGCTGGCGACAGGCCCATGCAGGGAACACCACCCCTGGCCGATACCGCTTCCCCATCAGGATGGTCACCGGCTCCGGGCGTCGTCCTGCCCGAAACGCCTCCCCCGGATGTTCCATCCATGCGGTAATCCCTCGGAAACTCCAATCACGCGTTAAGCATGCGACGCATCATGAAACTGGAGGTTTTTTAAGACCCATTCCAGAGTAGGCCTTTAAACTAGACGGTCCAACCCTTACATCAATCGCGTTCAGGAAGGGGACACCTCGCGGCAAACTTTGGCGGGAGACCGATACCCATGCTATTCGCGCGATTTCTGAAAGACCGACTGTCCGTCGGTCGCTTGGTCCTTCGGGACGCCAGTGGCGCCACTTATGTAATGGAAGGATCCGTACCGGGTCCGGACGTGGCGATCCGTCTCACCGATCCCAAACTCCACCACCGTCTGCTCCTGCACCCCCACCTTGCCGTGGGGGAGGCCTATATGGACGGCACCTTGATCATTGAAAAGGGAGACCTGCGGACCTTCATGGATCTGCTTGGTCGCAATCTGGCGGCCATCGAAGCCCATCCCTTGATGCGCCTGCGCCAAAGGCTGTCAACCGCCCTGCGCTGGGTGGACCAGCACAATCCGGTGGGCCGGGCCCAACGCAACGTCGCCCACCACTATGACCTATCGGGAGCGCTCTACGACCTGTTCCTGGATGACGATCGGCAGTATTCCTGTGCCTATTACACGTCGGACACCCGCTCTCTGGAGCAGGCCCAGGCCAACAAAAAGACCCTGATCGCCACCAAACTGCTGCTGGAGCCCGGACAACATGTCCTGGACATCGGTTGTGGATGGGGGGGCATGGCCCTGACCCTGGCCCGTGACCATGGCGCTCGGGTCACCGGCGTGACCCTGTCCAAGGAACAACTGGCCGTGGCTCAACGGCGCGCCAAGGAAGAGGGGTTGTCCGATAGGGTCACGTTCCGCCTTCAGGACTACCGGGACCTGACCGAACCCTTTGACAGGATTGTGTCCGTGGGCATGCTCGAGCATGTGGGCGCGGGCCATCTGCGGGAATATTTCTCCAAGGTCCGAGACCTGCTGACAGAAGACGGCGTGGCCCTGATCCACTCCATCGGCCGCATGGAGCCCCCGGGCTCCACCAACCCATGGCTGCGCAAGTATATCTTTCCCGGCGGCTATACTCCGGCCCTTTCGGAAACCATGGCCGCGGTGGAAACCGCGGGGGGTCTCTACGCCACGGACGTGGAAATCCTGCGCCTTCACTACGCCCACACCCTGGCGAACTGGCACGCACGGTTCACCGAACAGGCCCAGAAGGCGGAAGCCCTTTATGACGTCCGCTTCCGGCGTATGTGGGAGTTCTACCTTGTGGGTTGCGAGGCCGCTTTCCGCCATTGGAACCAGATGGTCTTTCATCTGCAACTCGCCAAGCGCCAGGACGCCGTGCCACTGACCCGGGATTACCTTCTCGACGGCATGCCCAAGGACCGCGTCCGGTCAAGATCGGGGGACCGTCTGGCCGCGGAGTAGGCAACGGCTCGCCCTAAATGGACATCTTGGACTCGCGCCGGAGCGCCCAGCCCCGGCGCGACAGCCCTCCCATCACGAAGAGCGTCAGCGCCCCCACGACAATGGAGGGTCCCGCCGGGGTATCCCATTCCAGGGAGGCAAGAAGACCCAGCACCACGGCGGTGGCGCCAATCAAGGCGGCGCCAACAGCCATCGCCTCGGGCGTGCGCGCCCAGGCCCGGGCCGTCGCCGCGGGAATCAGCATCAGGGCCGTGACCAGCAGCACCCCCACCACCTTCATGGCCAGGGCGACCACCAGGGCGACCAGAAGCATCAGCACCAACCGAAGCTTATCCGCGGGAATGCCCTCGGCCCGGGCCAGGTCCTCGTCCACCGTCGAGGCCAGCAGGGGGCGCCAAAGGACGATAAGCAAGCTCAATTCCACAAGGGCGCCGCCCCAGATCCAGGCGAGATCGCCCCGGGACAGGGCAAGGACATCGCCAAACAGCAAGCCCATCAGATCCACGCGAATCCCCATCAACGCCACCAGAACCAAGCCCAAGGCCAGGGAGGAATGGGCCATCACCCCCAGGGCCGTGTCCGCCCCCAGAGCCCGGGAGCGAGTCATCCGGGCCAACAGCCCCGCGAGGGCCAGGGTCACCACCAATACACCCACCAGGGGGGGCAGGGAGAGGGAAAAGCCGAAAGCCACCCCCAAGACCGCCCCATGGGCCATGGTGTCCCCGAAATAGGCCATGCGCCGCCAGGAGACGAAGCAGCCCAAGGGACCCGCCACCAGGGCGATGCCCAGCCCGCCCAAGAGCGCGCGAATCACGAAATCACTCAACATGGCCGGGCTCTCCCTGGGGATGCGGATGTGGAAGGGCATGGCCGTGAGCCTGAGCCCCATGGTCATGCCCGCACCCGCCTGGATCCCCGGAGTCCGATAGGGGATCATGGGCATGGTCGTGGTGGTGGGTGTAAAGCGCGAAGGCCCGCGCCTGGGCGCCGAACAGGTCGTGGAAGGCGGGATCCCCGGCCACCGCCTGGGGTGCGCCCGTGCAACAGACGTGACCATTGATGCAAAAGACCCGATCCGTGGACCCCATGACCACATGCAGATCGTGGGAAATCATCAGCACCCCGCAATGGTGCTCCTTGCGGACCCGATCGATCAGTTCGTAAAGGGCCGCCTCCCCCAATTGATCCACCCCTTGGGTTGGTTCATCCAAGACCAGTAAGTCGGGCCGCCGGAGCAGGGCCCGGGCCAGCATGACTCGCTGGAACTCTCCCCCCGACAGCCCATCGACCGAAGCCCCGAGTAAGGGTTCCACTCCCGTTTCCGCGAGCGCCTCCCGCACGCGGGAGCGGGTCGCCCGTTGAGTCAGGGTCATCAGACGCGCCACGGTCAAGGGCAGAATCGGATCCACCTTCAGCTTCTGGGGTACGTACCCCACGCGCAGACCCGGGGCCCTGGTCACCGAGCCCTTGGACAGGGGCACGAGGCCGAGGAGAGCCTTCACCAGAGTCGTCTTGCCCGCCCCATTGGGGCCGATCAAGGTGACCACCTCCCCCCGGTGCACGGCCAGGGATACATCCCGCAGGATCGCGCGCCCGCCTAAGGTCACCGCCACATCCCGCAAGGTTACCAGACGGTCGGTACCTGGGGGAGCCAATCGGTCGATCATGGTCATGGCCGAGCCGTCCCGGAGCGGCAGTGAACGCAGAGGCCCGGCACTTCGACAATGGCCGGTTCCGGCTCGAAATCAACTGCGTCCGCCGCACCCTTGAGAATAAGATTGACGCCGGTATCCGTGAGTTCCGTCACCGCGCGGCAGTTCCGACAGATAAGGAATTGGGCACCATGGTCCTTGCGGGGATGGGCACAGGCGACGAAGGCATTCAGACTCGTAATCCGGTGAACCAGTCCCAACTCCACCAGGAAATCCAGGGCCCGGTAGACGGACATGGGCGCCGGGCGGGACTGTCCCGCCTCCGCGATCCGCTCGATAATGTCGTAGGCGCCCAAGGCCCCATGAACCGCGTCCCGCAACAGGATCTCCAGCACCCGGGAGCGAGCCGCGGTCAGCTTGGCCCCCTTGTCCTCGCAACGGGCCTTGGCCTCCGCCAGCCCCCGGGCAAGACAAGCCCCGTGGTCATGCCCGGGGGCTGGCGGAACCGCCATGGATGGCGGACCGGAGGATACCGAGGAAATCGGCGACGGGGATTCGGATCGGATCACGGTGCACCCTTTGTGATGTTATCACATAACAAGCTTGAAAGACGTTATAACATAACATATAAAGTCCTACCAGCGAAGTCACTTTCCACGAACCCAAAGGTCTCGATATGCATCCCTCCCGCGCCCTTCCCTTTGCGTCCCTCGTCCTTCCCCTGACCATGGTCGCCTCCATGCCCGCCCTCGCGGCGGAGGGCGGTGCTCCCACCGTGGTCGTGGATATCGCCCCGCTTCAAGGCCTGGTGGCCTCGGTCATGGGCGACCTGGGCGAGCCCCATCTCCTGGTTCCCAATGGGGCTTCGCCCCATGACTTCGCCCTCCGCCCCTCCGACGCCCGAAGCCTGGGCGAGGCCGATCTGGTGGTTTGGGTTGGACCGGGACTCTCCCCGTTCCTGACCAAACCGCTGGAGACCTTGGCGAGCAAGGCCCAATCCCTGGAAATGGAAGATTTGGAAGGCGTGACCCTTCTGCCTTATCGCGATCTCGACGGCGAGGAAGGGGATCACGACGAGGACCATGACCATGCCGAGGATCATGGCGCGGAGGATACCCATGGGGACGGGCACCATCACCATGCCGGAAACATCGATCCTCATATGTGGCTTTCGCCGGACAACGGATTGGAGCTGATCACAGCGGTTGAATCCGCCCTTTCGACTTTGGATCCAGCCCATGCCGCCACCTACGCCGCCAACGCGGAGGCTACCCGAACCCGAATCGGCGCACTGAAGTCCTGGATGGAAGGCGAGCTCAGGCCCCTGGCGGACAAGCGTTACATGGTCTTCCACGACGCCTATCAATACGTGGAAACCCTGGGAGGTCCCAAGGCGGTGGGCGCGTTGACTCTCTCGCCGGAGGTCAATCCGGGCGCCAAGCATCTGTCGAAAATTCGGGCGCGCCTGTCGGCGGACAATGTGGCCTGCGTCTTCGCCGAACCACAATTCCCCACCGCCTTGGTGGACCGGGTGATCGAAGGAACGGCGACCCGGGCCGCCGTCCTGGATCCCCTTGGGGCTGGAGTCCCGCCCGGTCCCGGCCATTACGAGGCGACCCTGCGCGATCTGACGGACACCCTGACGTCCTGCCTGTCCGGCGAATAGCGGTGCCGTCGGGGCGGTCAGTCGTCCAGCCGAAACCCGGCCTGCAAGGCCACTTGGAAGTGCTGGACCTGACCGTCCTTGACCCAACCACGGATCTCTTTCACCTCGAACCAATCGATGTTGCGGACGCTTTCGCTGGCCTTGCCGATGGCGCCTTGAATGGCGGCCTCCAGGCTTTCTTTCGACGTGCCCACCAAGTCGATTTTCTTGTACACATGATCCGTCATGGATGCCTCCTCGGTTTTGCTATCACACCAACGGATGGGCATCCGGACCGGTTCCCAACACGGGCCGATCTCCATTCCCTTCATCGGATCAACGCATCATGTCGCGAACGCTTATTTCCTCGGGCAGTGATTTCGAGAAAGTCGCCGGATACTCCCGCGCCGTCGTCGATGGCAATTGGGTTTTCGTTTCCGGGACCACGGGTTTTGACTACGACACCATGACCTTACCCGAAAGCCTGGAGGACCAGACCCGCCAGGCGCTAAAGAACATCGCCAAGGCCCTGGACCAGGCCGGATCGTCCATGGCGGACGTGGTCCGCGCCTTCTACATCGTCACCGAACGCGAATACGCCGCCATTGCCTTCCCTATCCTGGGCGAGACCTTCGGCAAGGTCCGTCCGGCGGCAACCATGATCGTCGCTGGCCTGATCGATGAGGCCATGAAAATCGAAATCCAGGTAACGGCACGCAAGCGGCCGTAAAAGTCCCATGGCGAGAGAGTCCCGCCTTGCGGAGGGCGGGACACCGTTCATATATAGGACATCTTCCCAGCGCCCCGCACACTCCGACCCAGGGAGCCCACGATGGCCATCGAAATCTACACAAAGACCGACTGCATCTTTTGCAAGAAGGCCAAGGCTTGGTTTACCGCGCATTCCCTCCCCTATGAGGAGAAAGATGTGTCCAACGTGACCTCCTTTTCCGCCATGCAGGAGCGGATTCCCGAGGCCAAGACCGTGCCCCAGATCATCATCGATGGCAATGTGATCGGCGGCTATGACACCCTGATGCAATACGAACAGCCCATCCTCGAGAAGCTGAGGAAGTCCTATGCCTGATCCTCTCGTGCTTCGGCCCAAGCGAAGGCTTCAGCCGGAATAGGGGTTGAATCATGGACAAAGGCTTAATTCACTGGCCGGTGAATATTCTGGCTGTTGAATATTTTGAAGGCGTCTACGCACCAAACCATTGGCATCATAATCAACCCCAAGGTTCGTGAGGAATTGTCTATTATTCTTGCAGAAGGGACTCTTTTTCATACGTCACAAATAATCCAAGTGGCCAATTGAGCGCCATTTGATTACAACAATTTCATTGACAAAATGAACCAAAATCCCCTCATGCAAGATTATCTACATTTAGGTGCGAAAGACAATCGTGGCACGCATAAATATAAATAGAATGAAGTGCCCGACTAAATCATTCGCAACTCCAGTTTCATATGCTACGATCCATCGCCGTGGATAAATTGTACTGTTGTGCAAATGCGGAATGAATTTCCACCTATAGAAAGATAGAGCCTTATGCTGTCCATTGAATATCATTTAGTTACGGAGCACCCTTCGATAAAGCGCATACCAAGTATAGGGCCCGAAAAGTTAGAACTACAGATTCAAAAACTCAAATCTGTTTACAACCCATTGACACCTGACGACATACTTGCTTTATCAGTCGGAACTAAAGAATACCCAAAAGATTCTTTCTTTTTAACATTTGATGACTCCTTTGCACCTACAGTTGATTGTGCATTACCGATTTTGAAAGAACATGGTTTGAAGGGCTGCTTTTTTGTTTATACTGAGGTTATCGGCAGATCTTTTCTAACAACACTCGAAAAGCAGCGTGTTCTACAATATATGGCTGGGCCATACGAACTGTTTCTTGAGAACTTTAAACGTACAAGCCTTTCTCTTTACGACTCCTTGCCGAAAGATATTTTCACTTGCTCTCAAGATCGGTATGAAGCGATAATTGGAAGTTATTTGGCCGAATGGAGTTTTTATACTTTAGAAGAAAGATATTATAGGTTTTTAAGAGATACATTCATCACTCCGGATCAATGCGAAGTGATTTTCACAACAATGTTCAAAGAAAGATTTACTTCCAGTGAAGAAAAAGATCTTGCCAATGCGCTCTACATTTCCCCGGATCAGTTACTAAGGATTAAAAGTGAAGGGCATGCAATTGGCGGTCATTCACATAGCCACCCGTTCTCCCTCACTGGGCTAGATGATAGAAACCTGTCACACGAATTGATCCATTCAAAAGAGTTGATAGAGCAGATTATCGAAGATGAGGTTACCTTCTTAGCCTATCCCAATGGGCACGTAGACAATAGGGTGATAGACGAAGCTAAGAGGGCAGGCTATCTATGTGGCTTCTCGACAATTAATGATCTTTGCACCTTGGATAGAGCTTTCAATATTCCTCGTCGTGACGCCGCTGACCTTCCAAAATTTCTCCAAGTGTGACAGGTCAATATAAATGCAAGATCTCGGAGAGCAGCTTTATCTTCTATTTTTTTGGCTGAAATTGCAGGTGAAATTTCATGAGCATTTCTAAAAAGAACGGTAGGTTACGCGTACTACTCGCGACATCAAATGCCAGGAGGCATCGGGCATTCATTGAGCGACTTTCTAGATATGATGTGGATGTTCTGGTGGTTTCAGAAAGCCAGCCAATAGACACTGGAAGTGTGAGAGTCCAGTCGATAGGGTTAGGTCCCAGTGTAGCACAACACTTCAAAAACATTGCTTTCGCCGAGCAGAAAATATTTGGCCCGTCAAAAGTTATAAATTTGAATTGCTCAATCCTCCCAATTTCCTTGGGAGAAATAAACCATGCGGACTGCTTTGAAGAAATAAAAAGGTTCACCCCGAACATTGCATTCGTTTTTGGAAGCTCTTGGATCAAGCAGCCGTTGATAGGTTATTTGGAAAAAGTGGATTCCTATAATATTCACATGGGGGTATCCCCTTATTACAGGGGACATAGCACTAATTTTTGGGCGTTCTGGAGGGGGGAGCCTCAGTTTGTGGGAGCCACCATCCTGAAACTAAATAAGGAGCTCGATGCAGGCGCGATTGTTGCCCACGTTCGTCCGCAACTTATAGACGCCGATGATTATTATATGTATAGCATGCGGGTCGCGGATCAGGCGATCCAAACATGCTCCGACATTATAACGAATGCAATTGAAGGATTAAAGCCTCGCCAACACGTTGGAGTTGATCCAGAATCCATCTCCTATTTCAAGAGCTCTGAATTCACTGACAACGTTGCGAAGGAATTTCTTGAAGGCCATGAAAAAATGATGAGGAAATACATTGAATCCGGCGTTCTCCTAGGCAATCATTTATGGCAAATACCTTTAGTATTTGAATAAAATCTTTAGAGATACTTTCGAGAAAATGAGCTGGTGACGCATGATATTAAGAGCTTGGAAAATTCTGTTTTTGAGAGTGTACGTTCGTATTTCGAAAGCTTGGGCAAGGAAGTCCGCGAGTATTTCGAAAGCCTGGGCCCGGAGGTCCGCGCGTGTTGCAAAAGCACGGGCACGGAGGTCCGAGCGTGTTGCAAAGGCACGGGCACGGAGATCCGAGCGTGTTGCAAAGGCACGGGCACGGAGGTCCGCGCGCCGTGCAAAAGTGCGGGCACAGATATCCGCAAGTATTTCGAAACCATGGGCGTGTGGATCTTCGCTGGCTCGGAAGGCGTGGGAGCACGGATCCACACGTCTTACGGATTTTTACAACGCAAGACCACCGGTATTGATTAGACTGCTCAGTGGTAGTTTAGTCGTATATTATTCAGACAGCTTTTCAGATGAGAAACGTCTGGACGGCTATATCAAAAAATTAGGACAACGATTTCCGAATAGAATTTTTATTACATACGACCAAAGGGTACGACATGCACTGCCGCAAATGCAGTTGTGGCGTCATTTTCTCAGTACTTCTGAAGAACTAGTGTTTTACGAGCGCGGGCGATTGTTCTTGAGCGATTGGATGTCATCCCTGAATGATACCGCCAAGGACATCTTGGAACCATTTCATCCAGCACTGGTTTCTATTGCGTTTCGCGCCCATGTCATCGCCGATGTTGGAGCGAGACCTGACGTTGTCCAAATCGTCTGCGGACCAGCCAACCTTCATACAGAGTTTTTAAAAAAATCGTCTTTTATCCGCAATTTCCGCCAAAAGATACTATATGTTTGGCTCCGTCCTTTTATAAATCACCTGTTCCCGGCCACTCGACCTTACATGGACAGTATAAGTCTTGGTAGTTTTATCGAGGCGTCTCATGGCAATTCCTCATCTACTTCTGGTGATTTGGTGTGGACCCAAACATCAAAAATTGATGGGACCGGCCCCCTATGCTTGGGTATCCTAGAAGATTCGGGGAGCAACTTGAATTTTACTCCTGGTCGGGACGTCTTTCAAAAGCTGTCCAATAACCAAAAATTTAGAACAATTGTTCTTTCTTCCAGCCCAAGAGTTGTTGACGCCCTAAGAGATGAGGGAATCCAATCCTATCGGTTACCTTTTGCGCCATTTCCTCATGATTCGGAATCCGCATTCAATAGATTTTCCGCGACGCTGAATGCCGTACGAACCTGTTCTGCTAGCGGGAATACTTACGAAGTCGGGATTTTTCGGAATTT
This sequence comes from Rhodospirillum sp., assembly GCA_021741145.1. Lineage (GTDB taxonomy): Bacteria > Pseudomonadota > Alphaproteobacteria > Rhodospirillales > Rhodospirillaceae > Rhodospirillum. Next base: position 35,667 of record JAIOYK010000030.1, read on the forward strand.
AGTTGAAGGCCATCTCTATAGTTGGGCGCTGGTGGCGGGTGGCACGACCTCCGCGGCCAAGGATATCGCGGCACGCTACTCCACTCCCGTTTTGTTATCGATCAACGAGCAGATTTCCAGCGCGATTGCCGCCTCCCGCGCGATCAAAAGTGCAAGGTGGGTTGGCTATAGTCCGGCGTTAATGTTCAATCACCCAGAGTCGAAGTTTTTTCCGGCGGACATTCATCTCGTGTATGGAGAGCAACTGACGGAACTTATTAATAACACGAGCAACCCAGCCCCAACTGTGGAGGTTGTTGGCTCTGCTATCTTTGATCGGGCTTTAAACACGGGAATTTCAAAAGACGCGTACAATCAGTTTAAAAGGGAAAATTTTCCTGGATGGACTGGAGAACCAGTCCTTAGCATTGGCACTGAGAACCGATCTGGACAAATTAAAGACATCGCCTCTGTCTTGAAACAGCTCAACGAAATAGACAACATCTATGTTGTCATCAAAGTTCACCCCGAAGATAGCGCTTCAGAATTTCAAGAAATTGCAGAAGAAATTCTTAATAAGACAAAGTATCTTGTTCGAAAAGATTTGGCATTGGAACCACTACTTGCCGCCAGCGAACTTTTGATCTGCATGCGGTCAAATATTATTGTTACAGCCGCCCTTTTGGGGACCCCCACCTTGGTGTGCGACTTCTCCGGTAGCACAGAGATTATTGACTTCGCCGAAGAAGGAATAGCCGAGAAATGTGACTCTCAGGAACAGTTGGCTGGTTTGATATCTGAATTTCTTGACCCGATAAGAAAAACCAAAATACTTGAGAAGATTCTTTCCAATGTTCATCGATTCAATGGACAAAATGACGGCCGAAGCGCCGAGCGCGTTGAGAACTTCATCCAACACCTTATGGCTGAATCCAAACAATTCGAGAGTCCAGAAAATTAGCAGCGCAAGGACCCGGAAGATAATTCAGCTGTAGCGTGGCCGGTGCGGGACGAACAACGCAGACCTGCCTCTTCGATAGCGTTCCATGGCACCGCATTCCCGGGACAATAGGGCCGCCGTCGGGAAGGAACGTCCATCCTATCGCTTTCACTCCAAGGGAAGGGTGACCACGAAAGTCCTCGCTATCGCCGATGTGTCGGGCAATTTAGTGCATTTCCGTTTCATGCCTGGGAAAGGAATTCAAACGCGTGGAAATACAGGCCTGCAAAGCAGACCAGAGCTTTGAAGCCATGGTCTATCTCGTGTCCGCCGTTATCAATAGCCGATGAATCTCAACGGGCCCAAGAGGGGATCCGCGCGATAAAGTGGCGCCCCCTCAGACCCGCTCCACCCCCTTCCCACGATTAAGACTTGACGGTGGCCTCGGGTCCCGTCAATTTACAAAAACCATGACAAAGAACCGGACCCCCCTAGGCCTACGGCTACTCTGATCGCTCCGCCCCGCAGGGCGGCGCGCTTTTGTCGTTTGTCGCCCATTCAGGTCCGAGTGTCTTCTCATGGTTTCCAAGATTATCGATATGGTTTATGCAAGCTTCAGGCGCTCCCGCCGCGTTTTCGCGTCGGGTCGGTTCGTCCAGGGATCGCTTGTTCACCATTGGGTCCGACTAACGGGCGGCCACCGGGCGATCAAGGCACCCCGGTGGTCGTGACGATTCTGGCCGACACCCCACGACAGAACACATAGATTTCGCGCGATAAGGAGCGCCCGTTCCAATGATGATCGATCCGTCCAAAAAATCCCGCCCCTTCACCCCCGTGGCCTTGCCCGACCGCACCTGGCCGAACAAAACCGTCTCCAAGGCCCCCATCTGGTGCGCGGTCGACCTGCGCGACGGCAATCAAGCCCTGATCGAGCCCATGGGTTCCGACCGCAAGGTCAAGATGTTCGAGTTGCTCTGTGGCATGGGCTACAAGGAAATCGAAGTGGGCTTCCCCGCGGCGAGTCAGACCGATTTCGACTTTCTGCGCAAGCTGATCGACGAGGGTCGCATTCCGGCGGACGTCACCATTCAAGTGCTTACCCAGGCCCGCGAGGAGTTGATCAAGCGCACGTTCGAGGCCATCGACGGCGCCCCTTCGGCCATCGTTCACCTGTACAATTCCACCTCCACGCTCCAGCGCAGGGTGGTGTTCAACATGGACAAGCCGGGCATCACCCAGCTCGCCGTGCGCGGAGCCCAGATGGTCCGCGAAGGGGCTTCCAAGGTGAGCGCGGGAACCAAGGTGCGGTATCAGTATTCCCCGGAAAGCTTTACGGGGACCGAGATGGACTACGCCGTCGAAATCTGCGCCGCGGTGATGGATGTTCTGGAGCCCAGCGCCGCGAACCCCATCATCCTGAACCTGCCCGCGACGGTGGAGATGTCCTCCCCCAACGTACACGCCGACCAGATCGAATGGTTCTGCCGGACTCTGCCCAACCGGGACCGGGCCTTGATCAGCCTGCACCCCCACAACGACCGGGGTACCGCCGTGGCCGCCACCGAACTGGGGTTGATGGCCGGGGCCGACCGGGTGGAGGGTACCCTGTTCGGCAATGGCGAGCGCACGGGCAACGTCGATTTGGTCACCCTGGGCCTGAACCTCTTCACCCAAGGCGTCGATCCAAAAATCGATTTCTCCGATATCAACCACATCGTCGAAGTGGCCGTGGAGTGTAACCGTCTGCCGGTTCATGAACGCCATCCCTATGCGGGAGAGTTGGTTTTCACCGCGTTTTCCGGCAGCCATCAGGACGCCATCAACAAGGGTCTGAAGGCCATCCGCGAAAGCAACGCGGGCATATGGGAAGTCCCCTACCTGCCCATCGACCCCCAAGACCTGGGCCGCAGCTACGAGGCGGTGATCCGAGTCAACAGCCAGTCCGGAAAGGGTGGCGTGGCTTATATCATGGATCGGGACTATGGCATCCGCATGCCCCGGGGCCTCCAGGTGGAATTCTCCAAGATCATCCAACGCATCACCGACGAGACCGGGGAGGAGATCAACTCCAAGCGCCTGTGGAAGGCCTTCGAGGACACCTATCTCGGCTTCGACAAGCCTTACACCTTTATCGAACACAGCTCCAAGCCCGACCCAGTCTCTCCCAACGACCGCATCCTGACGGCCACGGTGAAGGTGAACGGCAAGGTCAAGGAGATCGCCGGACGGGGCACCGGCCCCATCGAAGCCCTGGTGGACGCCATCCGCAAGGACAGCGGTCTGCAATTCACCATCGAGGATTACGAGGAGCATACCCTGCGCCCTGGGTCCGACGCCCAGGCCGTGGCCTTTATCAAGGCCTCCCTGCCCGACGGCACATCCCGCCATGGGGTCGGCATCCACGCCAACTTCGTCGTGGCCTCGCTGAAGGCCGTGCTCTCCGCGGCCAATCACTTGGCCGAAGACTGATGGCAAGACGCCCCGATTCCGCCATCATCGAGTCCTAATGGAGTGGGGATCGACGCAAGCCGTTGATCCCCTTTTTTTCGTGAGCATGCCCATGTCTCAGGGTCGGTTTGAAATTCTCGATGGTTTTCGTGGCTATTTCCTCATTTTCATGGTGGTCACCCATTTCCAATACATGGACGGGTCCATCATCGGCCATATGACCCATGGGTCCCTGGGTTATGTCCAGGATGCCCAGGGCTTTGTCTTCCTGTCGGGACTGATCGTCGGCCTTCATCATGCCCGAGGTTATCTGACAGGGCGGGCCCGGCGCACGGATGGCAAACTGCTGGCCCGGGCTTGGCTGCTGTACCGTTACAGCCTGGGTCTCCTCGCCTTCCTCTTCCTGCTGCCTTTGCTGTTCCCTCCCCTCCAAGGGGGATGGGAGCGCTTTTACGCCGATTTCTTTCAGGATCCGACGCTCATCGGGGCCACGGCCCTGACTCTGCTCTATCAGCCCACCTACATGGATATCCTGCCCCAGTACATGCTCTACTTGGTGATCTCCCCCTTGCTCCTGCGGCTGGTCCTGAACGGTCGGGCGGCCTGGGTGATCGGGGGGAGCCTCCTGGTCTGGCTGCCGACCCAATTGGGCGTCCATGTGCCCGCAATCGCCGGATTGGAGTCCCTGGGACAGAACCTGTTCGGTCCGACTTTCATTACCCGGGCGGGGTTCAATCCCCTGGGCTGGCAATTGCTGTATGTCTCGGGTCTGGTCATTGGCGCGACCTTGGCCAAGGATCCGGACCGCCTGTGGTCCTGGTTCCCGGCAGGGGGCGGCGCGGCGCTGGTGGCCGCGGGAGTCTTGTTGGCCTATTTCCTGGTCATGCGTCTGGGACAAACTCTCTCTCTTCTTCCCCTGGATATCGTCCATTCCTTCCAGGTTCTGGACAATCGGACCACCCTCAGCATTGTCTATCCCATCAATTTCGCCGCCCTGGCTTATGCCATGACCTGGACACTGCTATGGGGAGGACAAAGCCCGCGTCGACCCGTGCGCGCGCTGGAGCGAAGCCTCCGGTGGATCTTCACCCATCCCTTTCCCCGGTTGCTCGGGCGCCACTCCCTGGGGGTCTATACCTTCCACTTGGTACTGGTCTTCACCATGTACGCCCTGGAAACCGCGGTCGGCCCCTTCTCGGAACTGGGTAAGACTCTGATAACCCTGAGTGGAATCACCCTTCTCTTGATCCCTTCCTTTTTGGCGGAAAGCGCTCGAACGCGTATGACAGCCTCTTAGGGTTTTGAGAAAGGGCACCCCCTCCCTAGGGCCTATCCGCGCCCTTATCGCTTTCTCCCCCGCTCAAACTCCCCTATACACGCTTGATCGCGCCATCCCCTAACCAATTTGAAGTCATTTCCCATGGGATCCATCCGTACGCTTTTGGCGATTTCCGTCCTTATCACGCATTCCGACCCAATTTTCGGGATCCAGTTGATGAACGGCGATATGGCCATCACCTGCTTTTTCATGATTTCCGGATTCCTGATGGGGTTGATCCTGGAGACCAAGTACAAGCACCTTGGTCCGTTCTATTTGAACCGGGTCCTGCGCATTTACCCGGCCTACTTGGTGGCCCTGGTCTTCACCGCGGCGGTCATCGGATTGATGGGAAGCGAGACCCACAATCCCTACCGGGTATGGCGCTGGTTATGGGACGTCCAGGACTGGCCGGGCATGATTTATGGAGCGGTCGCGAATCTGACCCTTGTCGGGATCGACCTTTCCCGATACGCGGGCATCCTGGAAGATGGCCCTGTCGTCTTCCCCGCCTTCCTTCATCCCCTCGAGGATGTGAAGGGAGGACACAATCTTCTGTTCGTGCCCCAGGGGTGGACTCTGGCCCTGGAATTGACGTTTTACCTCATCGCACCCTTTGTCACCCGCCTGCGAACCCGCCTCCTGGCGCCGTTGGTCCTCTGCGTTGTGGTCGGCGCGCGCATCGGAGACATGCTCTTGGCCCGGTTGGGTTATCATATCGATGTCTCCGCCCTGTTCCCCTTCCAGGTCCAGTATTTCCTTTTCGGGGTCCTTGCCTGGCGCGGATATCAGGGTCTCCATGCCCTGCCCGACCGATACGCGCCCGCGATCCGCGTCGCGGCCTGGGCAATGGTCCTTGTCGCGCTTTGCCTCATCCTGTTTGGGTATGATCTCTTCCATATGCTGAACAACGCCAGCCAAACCCTGCTGTATGCGTCCTTCGCCGCGACCATTCCCTTTCTGTTCCACCTCAGTCGCCGCTCGAACTGGGACAAATGGGCCGGAGAATTTTCCTATCCCATCTATCTCTTCCACTTTGGTGTGGTCCAGTTCCTCGGTTGGTACGTCGGCGTGAATTTTTTAGGCGAGGCCGCCCTGGTCATGACCCTGGCGATTTGCGCGCTCTATATCTTTCTCGTCGACCGGCCCCTGCAGGCCTGGCGTGCCCGGATCGCGCGCCAAGACGCGGGCCGGGGTGCCCCAACCATGGTGCCCGAGAGCTTGGTCTCGGAGCCCCTGATCGGCGAGCCCCCCCCGCGACGTGAGCAAGCCCCATGACACAGCCCCTTATCCGCCCGGCGACCCTGGAAGACGTCCCCGCCATCCAAGCCATCTACGCCCCCTATGTCATGACCTCCATGGCCACCTTCGAAACCATTCCCCCGGATGTCGCGGAGATGCGCACCCGAATCTCCACCCTCCTCGATGGCGGCTATCCGGTCTTGGTCGGCGAAATGGACAGTCGAATCGCTGGATACGCCTATGCTGGTCCCTTCCATCGCCGAGCCGCCTATCGGCCGACGGTGGAAAATTCCGTTTACATCGATGGCACGGTCCGCCGGGGAGGGCTGGGCCGTGCCCTCATGGAGCATCTCATCGTCGAGTCCGCCGCCGTCGGCTTCCGCCAGATGATCGCGGTGATCACCAGCGGTCCGGACCGCTCCTCCGAGGTGTTCCACCGGAGCTTGGGTTTCCAGGAAATGGGGAAGGTGAAATCGGTGGGCTGGAAATTCGGACAATGGCTCGACATCGCCTATTACCAATTGTCCCTGGGCAACGGCGACCAGACCCCGCCCCTGGAATCGGGATCCGCCGCGCCCTCTTAAAAGGCGCGGGAAAAGCAATTTCCTTCAATACGGCACGCCTCCGCGCGGCAAGGATGGCCCGGTCCACCTAAATTGACCGAGGTTTCCATGTCCATCCGCTGCGCTTTCCTCATCGACCCCACCCTCCCCCTAGGCCTGATCGCGAACACCGCGGCCATCCTGTCCATGACCCTTGGTCGGGACCGGTCCGAGTTGATCGGGCCGCCGGTGACCGACGGGGACGGCGTCACGCATCCCGGCATCACCACCGTCGTCCTTCCCATGCTCGCCGCCGATGCCCAGACCATCGCCGAGACCCGCCAGAAGGCCCTGACCCTAAATAACGCCACGCTTGGCCTGATCGACGTGACGGAAACTGCCCAGCGGGCCAAGGCCTACGGGGACTACGAAGCCCGGATTGGCCAGATGGTGGAAGCGGACCTGCGCTATCTGGGTCTTTGCCTCTATGGCCCCTCTGGCATCGTCCGCTCCCTGACCGGCACCCTGCCCCTGTTGCGATAAACGACCGTTGCCTACCCCGCGGCATAGCGCCCTGGTGTCACGGCAAGCAGACGCTTGAAGATTCGCTGAAAATGGGCTTGATCGGCGAATCCAACATCCAAGGCCACCTCGGCGATCGGACGACCCCGGCGGAGCAATTCCTGTCCCTTCTGGACACGGCGGTTCAGTTGGTACGCGTGGGGTGTCAGGCCGTATCGCCGTTTGAAGGCCCGCACGAAGTGGGACAGGGAAAGCCCGGAAACCGCCCGGATTTCTTCCAGGCGGAGGGGGTCGACGCAGCGGTCTGTAATAAAGGCCGCGGCCCGGTCAAGGCCAGTGCTGGGCCGATCCTCGGGAGGTGGGGCTTCCCCCAAGGCGGCCTTGAGCCCGGAGAAGAAGGCCACGGCCGCCACATCCTTGACCAGAGAATCCAGGGAGGGGTCGAACAACCCTTCGACCAATCGGGACAGGGCCTTGTGGAGTCCTCGATCCTCGGAGGCATTGACCCCATGGGGGTAAAAGGCGCCGCGCTCTCCCTGGACCTGGCCCAACCAATCGGGATCCACATAAACCATCCGATAGGACCAGGGGCAATCCTCCAGGGGATTGCAGGCGTGGATTTCCTCGGGATCGATAACCACCGTGACGCCATCCCCCACGGTCCGCCGAGAGCCACCGATGCGGCACTCGGACCGCCCGCCGGTGATGACACCGATGGAGAAGGTCCGATGGCTATGCGGGGCGTAACAAACCCGCCGGGCATCGGACGCAACGCGCGCCTCCAGATAAGGCAACGCCGGATCACGGACGAATTGGAATGGGGCGTTGGTCAAGGTCATGGATTCAAGGTCGCGCGCCCCGCTAGGACACGGAACCATCGCGCTCCAGGCAAGCGGGACATTGAAAATGGCGCGTCCTGCAGGATTCGAACCTGCGACCGTCCGCTTAGAAGGCGGATGCTCTATCCAGCTGAGCTAAGGACGCCCAGGGGCGGACGCGCCAAGCTATCGGCGCGCCCCAATCTCAGGGAATACGAGGTCAGCCGACCTTCTTGAAGGCGAAATTGTCGGCATAGGCCTTGGGTTTGATCTGGCGCGGGTTGGCCACCGTCACGGTGAACGCGATGCCCTCGCGCTTGCAGTAGGATTCGGCCTCGGCCCGAGTGGGAAACTTCAGGCGCACTTGGGTGTCCATGTCGCCGGACCCAGTCCAGCCCATCAGGGCATCGGTCACCTTGCGTTCCGTGGGCTCGAACTCCAGGACCCACTTATGGGTATTCCCCCGACCGGACTGCATGGCCGTCTTGGCCGGCTGGTAAATACGCGCCTTCGCCATCACTCACGCTCTCCCCTCACAAGCACGGCCCAGGGGTCGACGGGCCGCGCGATCCTTACGCGGGTCCACCCTGGTCGGGGCGAGAGGATTCGAACCTCCGGCTTCTAGCTCCCAAAGCTAGCGCTCTACCTGGCTGAGCTACGCCCCGAACTGGATGAACCAGAATGCGCAAAGTATGGTCCCCGGGGGCCGGGAGCAAGATGGAATTTCACATCCCGATGCTCGCGACGGGAGTTTCTTTGAGAAAGCGGTGCGTTCAAGGTTGCGTCCCATCGCCAAGGCCCGCGTGAATAATCCGGTCCCCCTGCCCCAGGGAAAGCAATCGCGCGGTCCCGGCATTGATCTCCAACACTCCCTTCGCCGGAAAATCCGATGAAATATGAGTCAGATCATGGGGCTTGGTATTGGCGACCACTTTGACGACATAGCCATCCCCGTCGATGAAGAGCATGTCCAAGGGAATATAGGTATTCTTCATCCACATGGTCCGCTCGCCCGCGTCGGACCACAGGAACAGCATGCCCCCATCCGCCGCCAAGTCCTTGCGGTACATCAACCCCAGGGATCGCTGCTGGGGATCCGAGGCCACCTCCACAACGAAGGGCACATGACGTCCGTCATCGGTGGCGACAACCAGCTTGTCCTGGGGGAACAGGCCCCGGGTATCGGGTATTTGCACGACGGGATCCGCGGCCAGGACCAGGCCACTCCCTCCGGAAGAGAAGAACAGAATCCCCAGTCCCATCGCGATCAAAACGGTGCGCGCGCGCATCGCAAGCATTCCCTTCCCCTTTTCATAAAAATTCGACAAAAATCACACCAAATAAGAAGAAACAACATCTTATCTTTCTCTACCAAGATCTCCTTTTCACTTGAATAGAAAAAAATAAATCCATATCCTGTTTTCAGGTTGGCGAGGTCAAGAGACAAAGACCGGACATCTTCTCAATTGCCGACCCAACCGTGTTTTCTAGCCGGGAAACACCCCCGACCGCCCCCAGTTTTCCGGCGGGAGGACCGCCGCGTGGAGTGATCCCCGCGCCGGTCGTCCTTTTGACCCGAACTTTTCCGAAGCCGACAGTTTGGGGAAAAAAAGCGGCCAAACCAAGGCTTCACCGGAATCATAATCTCCGTCACCAAGGGAAAATTGCTTGAGTTGATTAGGGTATGGGGCCTACAGGAAAGAGACCATGCCCCGCTTCGACACCCCGTCCACTCCAACCTCCGGCCCCCTCTCCGACACGGCCCCCCCCATGGGGCCCGCCGTTCACCTGCGGGTGGACCGGTTGACCTATGGGGGTCATGACCTGTTCCGGGACTTGGACATCGATTTCCCCGGGGGAACCTGGACCTGTATCCTGGGTCCCAGTGGCGTGGGGAAAAGCACGTTGCTTCGCCTCGCCTCGGGGTTGGACACGGGAGGGGAGGTCGGGTCCGCCACATCGGCCACCCTGACCGGGGGAGTCCCCCTCGCCGGGCATTTCGCCCATATGGCCCAAAGCGACGCTCTCCTGCCCTGGCTATCCGTCCTCGAAAATTGCCTGATCGGCCACCGCCTACGGGGAAAGGTCCCCGGGGAGGCCAAAGACCGGGCCTTGGCCCTGCTCGAGGATGTCGGCCTGATCACCCGGGCCAAGGACCGCCCCGGCGCCCTCTCCGGCGGCATGCGCCAACGGGTGGCCCTTGTCCGCACCCTGGTGGAAAACCGTCCCGTGGTTCTGATGGACGAGCCCTTCAGTGCCCTGGATCCGCCCACGCGCCTGCGCCTGGGGGATTTGGCCGCGAGGCTGCTGGCCCGACGCACGGTGCTTCTGGTGACCCACGACCCCCTGGAGGCCCTGCGCCTGGGACACCGGGTCCTGGTGCTGGGTGGCCGCCCCGCCCGCCCCGGAGAGGCCATGGCGCCCGAGGGGCCGCCGCCCCGCGCCGTCGACGCGCCGACGGTGCTCGCCCACCACGGCCCCCTGCTCACGCGGCTGTCCCAGGCCCTGGAGTCGGAAGACGAAGGACGGAGCGGCGCATGAAGGGGAAAATCGTAACGGGCCTGCTTGTCATGGCGGCCCTTGTCGCCCTCTGGCAAGGCGCCTACCATCTGGCGGGAGAGCGGGCCTACATCCTGCCCTCCCCCTGGCTAACCCTGACCGCCTTGGTGGAACGCTGGGACCTGATCGCGCGGCACGCCTGGGTCACCATGGTGGAAATCCTGCTGGGCCTGGGTCTGGGCGCCCTCCTTGGGGGGATCGCGGCCCTGGTCATCGCCCTGTCGCCAGCGGCCCGACGCACGCTTTTGCCCTTATTGGTGATCAGTCAGGCGGTGCCGGTCTTCGCCATCGCGCCGCTTCTGGTGCTTTGGCTGGGCTATGGCATGTCCAGCAAGGTGGCGATGGCGGTCCTGATCATCTTCTTTCCGGTGACCGCGGCCTTTCTGGATGGATTGCGCCGGGCCGATTCGGCATGGATTGACATGGCCCAATCCATGGACGCGTCGCCCTGGGCGGTGCTCTGGCGAATTCGTCTGCCCGCGGCCCTGCCCGCCCTGGCCTCGGGCCTAAGGGTGGCCACCGCGGTCGCCCCGATCGGCGCCATTGTCGGGGAATGGGTGGGATCCAGCGCGGGACTCGGCTACCTGATGCTCCACGCCAACGCCCGCATGCAGGTGTCCCTGATGTTCGCCGCGCTTTTCGTGCTCGCGCTCTTTTCCGTGAGCCTCTACGCCTTGGTGGACCGGGGCTTGAGGGCGGCCATGCCCTGGCAGCGGGAGAGTTAGGGCATTCTTGGATTGGAGAGATCATAAACCAGACGGAGGCAAGAGCCAGAGCAGACAAGAGCCAGAGCAGACAAGAGAAGGTGGGTTCGCCGCGAGAAAATCCGCGAACCCATCCCTTGAACCACCGCCCTATCTGATCTAGCGGACAATAACCTCCACGCGCCGATTGCGGGGCTCGTCCACATTGTCCGCCGTCGGAACAAGAAGCATGCTTTCGCCGAACCCCCGCGTTGATATTTCCTCGATCGCCAACCCGTTCTCCACCAACAGGGTCTTTACGAGTTCGGCGCGACGGGCGGATAGACGGGCATTGCCCATGCTTCCCCCGACTCGGTCCGTATGCCCCAGAACCTCGATTTCCCAAACGGGGCGACGCCCGGCGTCTTCCACCACTTTTGGAATCAATGCCTCCGACTCCTTGGTCAGAAGCACGGCGCCCTGCTCGAAATACAAGAGAAACCGTCGTGGCGGGATCGGTTGAGCCGACAAAGTCGCGCCCCAGATGTCCTGAACATCCCGATCAGAAAGGGTAAAGGGCGTTCCCGGCGCTTGGTCCGCGCCAGCCGCCGCCGCGGCTTCATTCACCCGATTGAGGGTCTGTCCGGAGGCTGTCCCGCCCTTGGGACTCACGATAACCTCTCCAACACCTCCATCCAGATCCTGCAAGAGCGTCACCACATCGGCCTTCAAGGAGAGGCGCGCCGCGGCGAGGGCCTCAAGAAAATCACTCCGGCAGGCGGCGACCTCATCCGCTTGGGAGGGAATCCCCTCCTCCAATTCCTGGACCCAGCAATCGAAGAAAACCTGCGCCCGGGCGCTGTCCACGGGGGCGAGGATCGCTCCTCCACGGTCCAGGACATCCGTCAACGCCGCCCGCCACGAGTCGAGCTCCCGGGCCGCGTCGGGAGAAAATGACCGGTCCTCCAAACGGATCGCCGACGGGCGCTCGCCCTTGGCCGCGCTCCGGGCGAGCCGAACGAATTCCTCCGCGTCGGCCCAGTCCCTTTCCGCTTTTTCGCTCGCGGCCAAGGTGGCGTATCCCTCTTGCAAGGTCTGGTCGAACAGGCCGCCCCCGTTGGGAAGGTCACGGACGCCCTCCGCATCCCACGTCGTTCGCCCAAGAAGATCTTCGGAAGGTCCGCATCCGGACAGGACGAGAGCCATGGCGAGCGCGACCAGCGGAGACCAGGAGATACGAGCCTGAGTGTTCATTGCGAATCTCCCGCACGGACGACAAAGCGGGTTCCCCGGATACCAATGGTCGCCGTGGGTGTGATGATGGATGCGTTTTCCGGGTGCGCCTTGGCGATATCCCCGGAAACATAGGCAAGCAGGCCTTCCAGAAGAGAAAAAGTCAGACCTTGATTGTCTTCAACCGGATCATAGGAAAATTTATCAACCGTCAGACGAGAAGACGCCCCCAAGGACAGGGTTGAATTGTCGATGAAGGTGACACCTACGCTACTTCCATCGCTCGTCGTAAAGGTATCCTCTTCATAGACGAACGCGCCCATGCCAACCAACTGGGGCCGCCCCTTGTGAAGCACCCAAACTTCACCAGACAGGGTTTTAACTTGGCCAATCTGGCCGGACGCCAAAGATGCCGACGTCCCCAAGAGCATGCATACTGCCGAAAACCAAAATCGAAGGAACATCAACATTACATACAATCCCATCTATTTTAGTTAAATCCAGTCCAAAACAGACAATTGCTTCATTTCACGGCGCCGTCAAGTACCGTCAGGCAAGACGTTTCACCTCCTCCGAGGCGCCTGCCTGACCAAAAGAAACTGGTCAAACCGCCTGCCCCGCCCTACCTTTTCCGCCCGAACGCCGTGATGCTCCCCATTTGAAAGGGTTTTCCCGCCATGCGCCTCACCCGCGTCCTCGCCTTCGCCTCGGCCCTGGTCGCCTCGGCGGTTGGCCTGTCTCCGCCGACCCAGGCCGAGGAAGTCCATATGACCGTCCTTCTGGATTGGTTCGTCAATCCGGACCATGGTCCGCTGATCGTGGCCAAGGAACTGGGGTACTTCAAGGAAATGGGTCTGGACGTAGACTTGGTGGCCCCGGCCGACCCCAACGATCCGCCCAAGCTGATCGCCGCGGGCAAGGCGGAGGTGGCCATCGGCTACCAGCCCCAGCTCCATGTCCAGGTGGCCGAAGGCCTGCCGCTGGTCCGCTTCGGCACCCTGGTGGCCACGCCTCTGAACGCCCTGGTGGCCCTGAAGGATGGCCCCATCAAGTCCTTGAAGGACCTGAAGGGTAGGAAGGTCGGCTATTCCGTCGGCGGATTCGAGGACGCCTTGCTGGGCGCCATGCTCGCGTCCGAGGGATTGCGCCTGGACGACGTGGAATTGGTGAACGTGAACTTCTCCCTTTCCCCGGCGGTGATTTCCGGTCAGGTGGACGCCGTGATCGGCGCCTTCCGGAATTTTGAACTGAACCAGATGGAGATAGAAGGGCACCCCGGCGTGGCCTTCTATCCCGAGGAACATGGCGTGCCGGTTTATGACGAACTGATCTTCATCACGGCGACGGACCTGCGCGACGATCCGCGTCTGGCCGCCTTCCTCGCCGCGGTGGAAAGGGGCACACACTACATCGTCAACCATCCCGAGGAGTCCTGGGACATCTTCCGGGGTCATTCACCGGACGTGGACGACGAATTGAACAAGCGCGCCTGGTTCGCCACCATCCCCCGCTTCGATATGACTCCGGCGGCCCTGGACAGCGGCCGCTACGCCCGCTTCGCCGGCTTCCTGAAGGACCGGGGCCTGATCAAGGAGATCGTTCCAGTCGCGACCTATGCCACCGCCGTCGGTGGGGAATGAATCGTCTCAAAATGGGATCCGGTCAAAAGGCGGCATCCAATCCCCTCCGGGGGTTGTCGCCTCGATCACCCCTTGCGTATAGTGCGGCGGATTATTCCGGAAAAATGACAATTGAGGGGGGTATCGGGAGTTGATCCACGCTGTCGCGCTTGGTGGCATGCTCTATGTGCTGTGGCTGCTGCTGTCGGGCTATTGGACCGACGGTCTGCTGCTGTCCCTTGGCGCCGTCTCCACGGTCCTTTGCGTTCTGACGGCCCGCCGGATGGGCATCGTCGACCGCGAGGGTGTCCCCATTCGCCAGGCCATCCGCGCGGTCACCTATTGGCCTTGGCTGGCTTGGCAAGTGATCCTGTCCAATATCACCGTGGCCAAGATCATCCTGAACCCCAAACTGCCCATCAGTCCGACCCTGGCCATCGTGCCCTATACCCAGAAAACGGATCTGGGTCAGGTGATCTTCGCCAATTCCATTACCCTGACCCCGGGCACTATCTCCGTCGACATGGCCTTGGACGGGATCCTTGTCCATGCGTTGGAGGGCAGTGGCATCGACGACCTGATGGAAGGGGAAATGGACCGACGGGTCACCGCCTTCGAGGGAGAGCGCTAGCCCATGTTCATCGCCGCCACCCTGGCCATCCTGGCGACCATGGTTCTCGCCCTGGTCCGCGCCTTCGTCGGGCCTTCGGTCTACGACCGGATCCTGGCCGTCAACGCGTTTGGCACCAAAACGGTGCTGTTGATCGCCGTGCTGGGCTATGTCACCGAACGGCCGGACTTCATCGATGTCGCCCTTGTCTATGCCCTCATCAACTTCGTAGGCACCATCGCCGTGATGAAATTCCACAAGTACAGCAGCCTCGCCGGGCCTCCGGCCGACCGCGATGATTTCGCGGACCTTTAAACCGGAGAGGGTCGAAATTCCATGGAACTCATCGTCGATCTCATTAGCTGGGCCTGCATCCTGACCGGCGGGACCTTCCTGTTGACCGGGGGAATCGGCATCCTGCGCATGCCCGATTTTTATACCCGGATCCATGCCGCAAGCCTCATGGACACCATGGGCGCCGGAATGATCCTGGTTGGCTTGATTTTCCAAACCGGTTTCACCTTGGGCTCGGTCAAGCTTCTTCTGGTTCTGCTGTTCCTGATCCTCACCGGACCGGTCTCCACCCATGCCCTGGCTGGGGCGGCGTTGACCGCGGGCCTGCGCCCCAAGAACACGGATGATCGCACGGGCGGCACATTCATGGGACCCATGACCCATGTGGCCGAAAACGATCCGCCCCACCCGGACCTGATCGGCGAGGATCACCGATGACCTTCGATCAATTTATCGACATCGCCCTGTTCGCCTTCCTGGCGGCCACGGCCATCGCCATGCTGCGCGCCAATTCCCTTTTCGCCGCGGCCATGCTTTCGGGAATTTTCAGCCTTCTCTGCGCCGGACTCTACACGGTCATGGACGCCGTCGACGTGGCCTTTACCGAAGCCGCGGTCGGGGCCGGTATTTCCACGGTGCTGTTCCTCGGAACACTCGCGCTGACCAGCAGCCGGGCCAAGGCCCAGCGCACCATCCATTGGCCCGCCCTGTTCATGGTGTTCGTGACCGGCGCCGTGCTCATCTGGAGCACCCTGGATATGCCGCTCTACGGCGATCCCAACGCGCCCATCCACCACCATGTGGCCGACCGCTACATCGAGGATAGCGCCGAGGAAGTGGGGCCGCCCAACATCGTCACCAGCGTTCTGGCCAGCTACCGCGGCTTCGACACCATGGGGGAAACCACGGTGATCTTCACCGCGGGCATGGCCGTCTTATTGCTGCTGGGGGGACCGGCCCTGATGGCCCCCTTCCGCCGCAAAGGGGAGAAGGGAGCGGAGGCGACCTCCGAACCCGCCAAGGCTCCCTCCAAGACCCGTTCCGGGAAGGGAGACACCTGATGCGACACCATTCCGTCCTGCGCGCCAGCGCCAAGATCCTCATCCCCCCCATCCTGCTGTTCGCGCTTTATGTGCAATTCCACGGGGATTTCGGACCGGGCGGCGGCTTCCAGGCTGGGGTGATTTTCGCTGTTGCCTTCATCCTCTACGCCTTGGTCTTCGGACTGGAGAAAGCCCGGCGCGTCGCGCCGCCCGCGGTGACCCATTCCCTGTCCGCCCTGGGGGTGATGATCTACGCGGGCGTGGGGTTTGAGAATGTGCTGAGCGGTGGGAACTTTCTTGAATACAACGTCATGGCTCATGAACATCACACCGCGCAGCACTTGGGTATTTTCCTGGTCGAAATGGGAGTGGGCATCACCGTCTGCGCGGTCATGATCACCATTTTCTTCAGCTTCGCGGGGCGTGGACGATGAGTTGGGAAGAGGTCATCGGACTGGCGAACTACTGGCTGTTCATCCTTTTGATGATGATCGGCTTCTACATGGTCATTTCCCGTGGGAACCTAGTTAAAAAGATTGTCGGGTTGAACATCTTCCAATCCGCGGTTTGCCTTTTCTACATCTCGATGGGTGTGGTCAAGGATGGAACGGCGCCCATTCTGGACTCGCATTTCACCGTCTATACCAACCCACTGCCCAGCGTGCTGATCCTGACAGCCATCGTCGTGGGCGTGGCCACGACCGCGGTGGGGCTGGCCCTGGTGGTGCGTATCAAGGAAGCCTACGGCACCATCGAGGAGGATGAACTGCTCAAAATCGAAAGCGAGGACGGGGAATGATCGCGGATCAACTGCCCGCATTGCAAGTGGCACTCCCGCTGATCGCGGCGCCCTTCTGCGTCTTCCTCCGCCGCCCCCTGCCCGCCTGGGGCTGGGCCATGGCCGTCACCATGGCCTGTCTGGGCATGGCCATATCCCTGCTGCTGGCCGTCCTCCACGGCGGCCCGATCTCCTACCACGTGGGCGATTGGGATCCCCCCTGGGGGATCGAGTTGCGGGTCGACATGCTGACCGCCTTTGTCCTGGTGCTGGTCTCCGGTATCGGCGCCCTCGTCATGGCCTATGCGAGGGAAAGCGTCCGGGCGGAGATCCCCTCCGAACGTCACGCCCTGTTCTATGCCATGTATCTGCTCTGCCTGACCGGCCTGTTGGGCATGACGATCACCGGAGACGCCTTCAACCTGTTCGTTTTCCTGGAGATCTCCAGCCTGTCCACCTATGCCATGGTGGGCCTTGGCAAAGGGCGACAAGCCCTTCTTGCGGCCTATAACTACCTGATCTTGGGAACCGTCGGCGCCACCTTCTACGTGTTGGGGGTTGGGCTGCTCTATATGATCACCGGTACCCTGAACATGGCCGACCTGGCCGAGCGTCTGCCCGCGGTCGCCAATACCCGCACCTTCGTCGCCGCGGCCGGGTTCCTGGCCGTCGGCCTGTCCCTGAAGTTGGCCCTGTTCCCCCTGCACAAATGGCTGCCCCCGGCCTACGCCCACGCACCCAGTGTCGTCACCGCCTTCCTGGCCTCGACGGCGACCAAGGTGTCCCTCTATGTCCTCATCCGCATTTTCGTCGAGGTGCTGGCTCCGGCTTTCCGCGCGGCCCATTTGCCCGGCCCCCTCAGCGAGGGGGATGTGGTTACCATCCTGGCGCTGGTGGCGATGTTCAGCGGATCCTTCGTCGCCATCTTCCAGGCCGACGCCAAGCGCATGCTGGCCTATTCCTCGGTCGCGCAAATCGGGTACATGGTGCTGGGTGTCTCGATGCTGACGGTCACGGGACTGTCCGCGGGGCTGGTCCACATGTTCAATCATGCCATCATCAAGGCCACCCTGTTCCTGGCGGTTGGTTGCGTCTTCCTGCGCATCGGCTCGGTCCAGGTCAAGGATATGGCGGGCCTGGGCAAGCGCATGCCGCTGACCATGGCCGCCTTTGTCCTGGGCGGTCTGTCCCTGATCGGCATTCCGGGAACCGGCGGTTTCGTCAGCAAGTGGCAGTTGGTCATGGGCGCCTTCGAGAAGGGGTGGTGGTGGGCTGCCCTGCTCATCGGGCTTAGTTCCCTGCTCGCCGTTGTCTACGTGTGGAAGGTGGTCGAGGTGGCTTATTTCAAGCCCGCGCCCAAGGACGCGCCACCGGTCAAGGAGGCCCCCATCTCCATGCTGGTGCCGTTGGCCTTGATCGCTCTGTGTAACCTGTTCTTTGGCCTGCAAACGGACTGGAGCCTGGGCGTCGCCCGCGCCGCCGCGGCCAGTCTGTTGGGTGGAGGCACGCCATGATCGATCTGCTCAGGATCATCCTCACCCCGCTGATCGGCGCCATTCTGATCGCCGCGACGGGGCGTAGCCCCAATGTGCGCGAGACCGTCACCCTGCTGACCGCCCTGGCCACCTTCCTGCAAGTGGCGCCGCTGACCCCCGAGGTCCTGGCCGGAGCCCGCCCGGCGCTGGAAATCCTGCCGGTCATGCCCGGCGTCCCCCTGGCCCTCCAGGTCGAGCCCCTGGGCATGATGTTCGCCCTGATCGCGTCGTTCCTGTGGATCGTGGCGAGCGTCTACTCCATCGGCTACATGCGGGGAAACAAGGAGCACCACCAGACCCGGTTCTACGTCTGCTTCTCGCTCGCCATTGCCTTCACCCTGGGCATCGCCTTCGCGGGCAACCTGTTCACCCTGTTCCTGTTCTACGAGGCCTTGACCCTGTCGACTTACCCCCTGGTTACTCACAAGGGAGACGAGGCGTCGATGAAGGCCGGACGGGTCTACCTGGGGATCTTGCTGTCCACGTCCATTGGCTTGCTGCTGATCGGTATCCTTTGGACCTATTCGATCACCGGCAGCCTGGACTTCGTGCCCGGCGGCATCATGGCGGGCAAGATCGAGGGACCCATGGTGGGGCTACTGCTGTTCCTCTATATGTACGGCATCGGCAAGGCGGCCATGATGCCCATCCACCGCTGGCTGCCCGCGGCCATGGTCGCGCCGACCCCGGTCAGCGCCCTGTTGCATGCCGTGGCGGTGGTCAAGGCCGGTGTGTTCACCGTGGTCAAGGTGATCGTCTACGTCTTCGGCATCGACCTGCTGGCCAACACCTCCTCCGCCCAATGGCTGCTCTATGTCAGCGGCGCGACGGTCATCATCGCCTCCCTGGTGGCCCTGCAACAGGACAACCTGAAACGGCGGCTGGCCTATTCGACCATCAGCCAACTGTCCTATGTGATCCTCGCGGCGGCAATCCTGACGCCCATCAGCGTGGTTGGCGCGGCCCTGCATATCGCCGCCCATGCCTTTGGCAAGATCACCCTCTTCTTCGCCGCGGGGTCCATTTACACCGCGGCCCACAAGACCAACGTCAGCCAACTCGACGGCATCGGCCGGCGCATGCCCTGGACCATGGCGGCCTTCACCATTGGCTCCCTATCCATGATCGGCGTGCCGCCCACGGCGGGATTCCTGTCGAAATGGTACATGCTGTCCGGCGCCATGTCCTCGGAGGCTTGGTTCGCCGTGGGTGTGTTGATCCTGTCCACCCTGCTGAACGCCGGGTATTTCCTGCCCATCGTCTATGCCGCTTTCCTCAAGCCCGAAAAGCCCCTAGGGGATGATCATGGAGATAATCATGGCCATGGACATGGCTCCCATGGCCATGGGGAGGCCCCTCTGCCCATCGTGATCGCCCTTTGCGTCACCGCCCTGGGCACCGTCGCCTTGTTCTTCCTGCCCGGCCTGCCCCTGGAGCTGGCCCAGGACTTGGTTGGAGGCACGCCATGAGCGTCGAAATTCCCAAGAGCCCCATCGAGCCAGTCGCCGATCCCAAACCCCATTGGTTGACCACGCCCGCGACCATTCGCAAGCTGTGGTTCATTGGCCTGGGTATCCTGGCGCTCACCGTCATCGCCGAGCCCTTCGTGCATATGCACCCTCATTTCGGTTTCGATGGCTGGTTCGCCTTCAACGCTTGGTTTGGCTTCCTGACCTGCGTGGGCATGGTGATTTTCGCCAAGATCCTGGGCATTTTCCTGAAGCGCAAGGACACCTACTATGATCATTGAAGCCCTGCCTCCGGCGCTCATCATGATCCTGGCTGGTCTGGTCCTGCCGCTGTTTTCCGAACAGAGCCGCCAACCCATCGCCGTGCTCTCGCCCCTGGCCGCCCTTTGGGCCGTCTGGCAAATCCCCGATGGACCGATGATGTTCGCCCCCTTCCTGGACTACACCCTGGTGCCCGTGGAAGGAGACAGCATCGGCCGCCTTTTCGCCACGGTCTTCACCCTGATGGGCTTCGCGGGGGGCGTCTTCGCCATGAAGCAGCCCCGGGTGATGGAGCTCTCCGCGGCCCTGATCTACTCCGGCGGCGCCGTTGGGTGCGCCTTTGCCGGCGACCTGATCACCCTGTTCATCTTTTGGGAAATCATGGCACTGGCCTCGACCGCGGTGATCTGGTCCTCGGACCAGAGTGGCGCCAAGTCCGCGGGCTTCCGCTATGTGCTGGTTCACCTGTTTGGCGGTGTCGTGCTGATGGCGGGCATTACCGCCCATGTGACGACCACCGGTTCCGTTGATTTCGTGGCCATGAAGGCCAACAGCGTCGGCACTTGGTTGATTCTGATCGGTTTCCTGGTCAACGCGGGCGCTCCACCCTTCTCCGCCTGGCTGGCCGACGCCTATCCGGAGGGATCCTTCTCCGGCACGGTGTTCCTGTCGGCCTTTACCACCAAGACCGCGGTCATGGTGCTGCTGAAGGGTTTTCCCGGGGAGAGCATTCTGATCTGGGTGGGCCTGTACATGGTCTTCTACGGGATCATCTATGCCCTGCTCGAAAACGACATGCGGCGGATCCTGTCCTATTCGATCATCAATCAGGTTGGCTTCATGGTCTGTGGCATCGGCATCGGCACGGACATGGCCCTGAACGGCGCCGCGGCCCATGCCTTCGCCCATATCATCTACAAGGGCCTGCTGCTGATGAGCGCCGGTTCGGTACTGATGATGACCGGCGGGCGGCGCAAGTGCACCGACCTGGGGGGATTGTTCCAATCCATGCCGCTGACCACCATCTGTGGCACCATCGGGGCCTTCGCCATCTCCGCCTTCCCACTGACCAGCGGTTTTGTCACCAAGTCGATGATCGCCCAGGGGGCCGCGGACGAGCATATGGTCTTCGTCTGGGCCTGCCTCGCCGCGGCGAGCGCTGGCGTGTTCTTGCATGCGGGCATCAAATTCCCCTGGTTCGTCTTCTTCCAGAAGGACCAAGGCCTGCGCCCACCCGATCCCCCCTGGAACATGCGCGCCGCCATGATCTTCATGGCCGCTCTGTGCATTGGCATCGGGATCTGGCCGGACCCCATCTACGCGATCCTGCCTTTCGACGTGGACTATTCCGCCTACACGGGCGCCCATCTGGTCAGCCAATTGCAACTGTTGCTCTTCGCCGGGCTCGCCTTCTTCGTCATGTTGCCCTTGATGAAGCGGACGGAAACCATCAGCCTGGACTTCGACTGGTTCTACCGGCGTTTCGTCATGGCCATCGCCAGTGAATTCCGCACCCGGGGAGGCGCCTTTCGCCACAACATCCTGGGCTACGCCACCGGCGGGATCCAAGCCCTGATCCGGCGGCTGGAAAAGACCCACGGCCCCGCGGGACTGTTTGGGCGGCCCTGGCCCACCAGCCTGTCCGTGCTTTCCGTAACCGTCCTGCTGTGCCTCTACCTGATCCTCTTCTACAGTCACTAGATCGCGATGAAGTCAGGTCGAATCGACCTGACTTCATAAACGTGATATAAATCATATATTTAGAGCGGAATAAGATGGAAAACCGCGGACACTTTTCCTCATTCCGCTCTAGGGCAGGTCACGGCCAAGTGAGGGCGTGCTCCAGATATTTGATTTTAGAACATTCTTCGGGCCCGACAGAATCGCGAGGCGATTCGGTCCGACCGGAAAATGCTCTGGGGTCCGCCCTGCCTGATTAACCCTTTAAATATTCGCGATTCTCAGTGAGGAAGGCCAATAGGCTCCCAAAGCCCAATTGGCCCATCCCTCACTTTTGTTTTCCCCCATCAATAGCATGGAAATGGAATATAAACAGATTTGTCTAATTCTTGATCCATATCAATCAATTTTCGCACCGCGGCACGAATGCCCCATGAAAATACCGCAACGCTCTGAGTTTTCCCCCATTGGAGACTTCAAAACGGTTACCAACATTCGGAATTCTCGTGATATTCTCTGGTTCCCCAAAAAGAGGGTGGCGCATCAACGGGCAAGGGTCCGGTATGCGTGAAGAATAAGTATGAAACTGTTGATGCGATCCCAGGAGAGGAATTTATCATGCGCAGCGTTTTCACCGCCCTTACGGCGATTGGTCTCATGATCGGCGCCGCCGCCGCGGCCAACGCCGAACCGATCACCATCAAATTTTCCCATGTCGTCGCCGATACCACCCCGAAGGGCGTGGGCGCGCTCCACTTCAAGGCCTGTGCCGAGGAGAAACTTGGCGACAAGGTCAATGTCGAGGTTTACCCGAACAGCCAGTTGTTCAACGACGACAATGTCCTGGAAGCCATGCTGCTGGGCGACGTCCAACTGGCCGCCCCGTCCCTGTCGAAATTCAACAAATACACCAAGAAGCTGGACATTTTCGACCTGCCCTTCCTGTTCAACGACCTGGAAGCCGCCGAGAAGTTCCAGAAATCCGAAGCGGGACAGGCCCTGTTATCCTCCATGGAAGACAAGGGCATCAAGGGACTTGGATACCTGCATAACGGCATGAAGCAGCTCTCGGCCAACAAACCGCTGCGTGTCCCCGCCGACGCCGCCGGCCTGAAGTTCCGGATCCAGTCTTCCGACGTTCTGGCCGCCCAGTTCGAGGCCCTCGGCGCGGTTCCGGTGAAGAAGCCCTTCTCAGAAGTGTTCATGCTCCTGCAGACCAACGCCATCGACGGGGCGGAGAATCCTTGGTCCAATATCTTCACCCAGAAGTTCTTCGAAGTGCAGAAGTACATCACCGAATCCAACCACGGGCTGCTGGACTACCTGCTGGTGACCAGCGCCGAGTTCTGGAATGGCCTGCCCGACGACATCCGACCGGTGCTGGACGACTGCATCGCCGAATCCACCAAGGCCGCCAACGACAGCGCGCTCTCCATCGCCATGGAACAGCGCCAGAAGATCATCGATTCCGGCTCCAGTGAAGTGCTGCAACTGACCCCTGAGGAGAAGGCCCAGTGGCGTGAAGCCATGAAGCCGGTCTGGGCGAAGTTCCAGGACAACATCGGCGCCGACCTGATCGAAGCCGCGCAGGCCGCGAACAACTAAGGGATATTTGGCCCGATCCCCATCCCCTCCCCTGGACACGGAGCGGTCCCCTATATGGGGCACCATGACCGGTGGAGCGGTACATCCAAAAGGGATCGGGCCATTTCCTGCCAGGTCCGGTATACCCCGGACGACAGGATTAAAAACCATGAACAGAAAATTCATCCTTGGGGTCTTGCTCCTCGCGTCCTTTTACGCGCTGGGCTCCGCCATCCTGCCCAGTGTGCCCCTGAATTCGGGGACCAAGCTTTTGCAGGGCTACATTGTCATCGGCTGCTGGCTGGCCTATGTCGCGCTCGGCTTTCCCGAGACCTTCAAAAAGGTCGAGGAAGCCCTGATCTCCGGCCTTCTGGCCGCGACGACCCTGCTTGTCTTCTATGAAGTCGTGATGCGCTATGTGTTCAATACCGGGGTGTCCTGGATTCAGGAAGCCACCCTTTTGGCCTCGGGCGCGATGGTCCTTCTCGGTATGTCCTATGGTATCAAGGTGGGCAGCCACATTGGCGTGGACGCCTTCGTCCGCCTTCTGAACAGCGATGGTCGGCGTTGGGTGACCCTGATCGGGGTCCTTCTTTGCCTGCTATATTGCGCGCTCTTCCTCTCCGGAGGATGGGTCTATACCAGCAAACTGTTCAAGATCGGCATCGAGATGCAGGACATTCCCCTACCAAAATGGGCAGCCTTCAGTGTTCTGATGATCGGCTTCGCCTTGTTGGTGACCCGCTTCACCGAACTGCTGGTGTCCCTGGCCAAGGGAGAGGCGGACAGTTTCAGCTTGGCCGACGAAGCGAAGGAAGCCTTGGAAATGGTGGGAAATACCTCCGTTGGGTCCGCTGAAGCGAAGGAGAGCCGGGCATGACCGCGACGGCGCTTTTTATCCTTCTCTTCGCCTTCATGTTCATGGGCATGCCGATCGCCATCGCGCTTGGCCTGTCCTCGATCATGACCATCCTTCTGTTCACCAACGACACGCTGGCCACCACGGCCCTGAAGCTGTTCGAGGCGAACACGGCCCACTATACCCTTCTGGCCATTCCCTTTTTCATCCTGTCCTCACAGTTCCTGTCCACCGGCGGCGTGGCGCGGCGGCTGATCCGCTTCGCCACGGCCTCCGTCGGGTTCATCCGGGGGGGCATGGCCATGGCCTCGGTCATGGCCTGCATGCTCTTCGCCGCGGTGTCGGGATCCTCTCCGGCCACGGTGGCGGCCATTGGCGGTATCGTCATCGGTGGCATGGTCACGTCTGGCTTCCCCAAGAGCTTCGCCGCGGGCGTCATCGCCAACGCCGGAACCCTGGGTATCCTGATCCCGCCCAGCATCGTCATGCTCGTCTATTCCGCGGCCACGGACGTCTCCGCGGCGCGGATGTTCATGGCGGGTGTAATTCCGGGCATTGGCATCGGCATCGTGCTGATGGTGGCCATCTACATCTTCGCCACCGTGAAGAAGATGCCCCGTCAACCCTTCGTCGGGTTCGCCGAACTGGGACGGTCGGGTCTGGCGGCCTCGGGGGGCATTTTCATGATCTTCCTGGTGCTGGGGATCATCTACGGCGGTGTCGCCAGCCCCACGGAAGCCGCGGCCCTGTCGGCGGTCTACTCCTATTTCATCGCCGTCTTCCTCTACCGGGACATGGGGCCGCTGAAGAAGGTCGAGGGTAAGAGCATCGGCCTGGCGGACTACCTGCTGGCGCTGCCTCGGTCCGTTGTGGATCCAGAGGTGCGCCACGTCCTGTTGGACGCGGCGAAGGTCAGCATCATGCTGCTGTTCATCATCACCAACGCCATGCTGTTCGCCCATGTGCTGACCACGGCGCAGATCCCGCAAACCATCGCCGCGGCGATTACGGACCTGGGCCTTCCCGCCTGGGGTTTTCTGATCGTGGTGAACATCCTGTTGCTGATCGCGGGCAACTTCATGGAGCCCTCGGCTATCCTGCTGATCATGGCCCCGATCCTGCTGCCCATCGCGTTGACCCTGGGCATCGATCCGGTTCATTTCGGAATCGTGATGGTGGTGAACATGGAAATCGGCATGATCACTCCACCGGTCGGCCTGAACCTGTTCGTCACCGCGGGCATCACCAACCAGAGTATCATGTGGGTGGTCAAGGCCGCCCTACCCTGGCTGTTTATCCTGCTGGCCTGCCTGATGGTCCTCACCTATGTGCCGGAAATCTCGCTTTTCCTGCCCAACACCATGATGGGTGTCTCAAAGTACTGAGATCCCTTCCTCGAAGAATAGCACAGCCCCGGACGCACAGCCCCGGCGGAGGACCCGTCCGGGGCTGTGCTGTTTGGGGCCTTATACCCGCCGTCACTTCCCCGTGGTCGGCAAGGTGGGCAGAGTGGGCGCGCCCTGAAGGGGGATGGCTTCATAGACCTTGCAGGTCGAATAGCCATCTTCCTTGAAATGATAGGTGTTTTCGGCAATCGCCTTGCCCAGGGGGTCGTAGAGATTGAAGCCGCGTTTGGCGATGCCGGAGATGGTCACCCCTCCAGCGTTATCCTTGCCCCCATAGCCGATATAAAGCCCATCCTTGAACACTTGGTTGAACAGACCCTTGCGACAAAGCTTGGACAGTTCGGGCTTAATCTTCCCGACTTTCCAATAGGGCGCGGAACTGACGCCATATTGGATCGCCCGATCCAAGGCCCGCGCCTCTGGACCGAGGACACAACAAATCATGACCGTGGCGACGACAACCACGGCTCGGGTGCCCCCACCCCAAACCTTATCGACTTTCATGGAACCCTTTCGGCTTGCCCGGGTGTGCCCCAAGACCCCATCAGGGTACCTCCAGCGCCTCCCGACGGGCAAGGACGGATTCACCGACTGATCCGACGCTTCGGAATATCAACGCCAATTTCCTCGTCATACCGGGCCGCGCCGAGATGCAAGGGAACCGGGAATCCAAATCGAGGACCCGCTCTTTCCGGGATGTCCCGGCCCTTGAATGCCATCAAATATGGACAGACTTTCCTCAAGTTCCAATACTCCAATATCCCAAGGCTTCACGACCGGAGCCGGATCAAGGAAGAACGGATCGACAAAATGCCTCTCTTGAAGCGCGTTCCCGCCATTGCGGCCCTGGTCTTTCTGATCGCCTCGGCCCAAGCGCGTTCCGCGCCCCAAACGCCGCCCCTTCCTGTCGGCCAACTGGATGCCGACAATCCCCTAGTGGGCCGGATTTTCGACGGTCGCACCGGGGCGGAGGTCCCTCTGGCCGAGGCCCTGGACCGGGCGCGGCGGACCGAGGTGGTGCTTTTGGGGGAACGCCATGACAACCCGGACCACCATGCCCTTCAGGCCTATATCCTGGGAGAACTCCTCGATGCCGGGGGACATCCGGCCTTAATTTTCGAAATGATCGACGGGGACCAAAAAGAAACCCTCGACTCCTGGCGAGCCACGCCAACCCCGGACATCGGCGAACTCAACGACCTCCTGTCCTGGGAAAGGCGGGGTTGGCCCTCCTTCTCCTGGTACGAGCCCCTGTTCGCCCTAGCCCTCGAACAGAGCCTCCCCATCCTTCCGGGCAATCCCCCCGACGCACAGGTTCACGCCATCGCCCGGGGACAGGATCCCGACACAATCGCCGCCCTGGGCCTGGAGGCCCCCTTGCCCGCCCCCTTGGACTCGAACCTTCTCGAGACCCTGCGCGACAGCCATTGCGGCATGGTTCCCGAACAGGCCCTGGCCCCCATCGCCTTGGCCCAGCGAGCCAAGGATGCGACCATGGCCCGGGCTGTCATAACGGCCCTGACGGAACGGGCCGAGAGCGCGGTGATCATCACCGGCTCGGAACATGCCCGCACGGACCGGGGCGCTCCCTTCTACCTCCCTGTTGGCCTATCGCACCTTTCCATCGCCTTCACCGAGGCCTTCGTGGGGGAGATGGATCCTCTCTCCTATGGGGAAGCCAAGGTCGTGACCGAAAACATGCCACCCCATGACCTCCTGTGGTTCACCCCCCGGATTGACCGGGATGACCCCTGCGCGGGTCTGGCCGAGCATTTCCAGGGACACGAGAACGGCGCATCCGAACATTGATCACGACAGCCAGACCATATAGGCCCCGTAGAGGGCCAGAAGAACGCCCCCTTCCCGGCGCGACACTCCGCGGCCCCTCCATGCGAACAGGAGCACCAGAAGCGTGCTTGCCCCCATGACAAGGATATCGTCCAGGAATCGCGGGCCGGTTGATCCGAAGGGAGCCGTCACGCTGGACACGCCCAGGATACAGAGGATGTTGAAAATATTGCTTCCGATCACATTGCCCAGAGCCACCTCTCCCTGACGCCGTGCCGCGGCGATCACCGAGGCGGTCAGTTCCGGCAGGGAGGTCCCGATGGCGACGATGGTCAGTCCGATGACCTTCTCCGTCACGCCCCAGTCCCGGGCCAGATCGATGGCTCCCATGACCAGGAGCTTGGCGCCGACAACGGTCGCCGCGATCCCGATGATCACCAGGGCGAGCGCCAACCAGGGGCGGGTCGGTCCCTTGGGTCCACCCTCGGCCTCGCTGGCATGGAGGGCCGCGGCCGCCTCCTCTGGATGGCGGGCATCCCGTCGCAAGGTCCAGACCAGATAAACCACAAGGCCGCACAACAGGGCCGCGCCGCCCACCCGATCCAGACCGTCCAAGGCAACGAGGCCGCCTCCCGCCAGGGTTACCAGAACCAGAACCCCACCATCCCGGCGAAGGGCCGCGGGATCGATAAGCATGGGACGAACCAGGGCGGCCGCGGCGATAATCAGAAGGAGATTGGCGATATTGCTGCCCAACACGTTGCCCACGGCCAGATCGGGCGCGCCAGACAGGACCGCTTGAAGAGAAGCCGCCAGTTCAGGAGTCGACGTGCCAAATCCCACCAGGGTCAAGCCGATCACCATGGGGGAGACCCGCCAGGCACGGGCGGTGCCGACCGCGCCACGAACCAACAAATCCCCGCCAAACACCAGAATAACCAAACCACCGATTAGAACCATGACAGACAAGGGAGTCTCCTGGGATAAGGCCCACGAATGAGGACCGCGGCGCTACATGGGGAAAGCCCCCCGTTCCCCGCAAGAGTGGAGACCGTGCCGGAAAAAATAGGCTCAATTCGCGTTTCGTAGGTGTATCACGCGCCCATGGCAGCCGCGATGCATCGCCGTGGGGTTGGATTGGCGCTGAGAGCGACGAGATGGAACCACTTCAGATAGCTGGTCAGGTATTTTGTGGCGATGCCACG
>JAIOYK010000031.1 GCA_021741145.1 Rhodospirillum sp.
CCCAGCCCGCGTTTGGGGGCCACCGGGGGGGGCGCCCCCCGGGGCTTGCTTCCGCCGCCCGCCCCCCGGCCAACGGTGCTGATCAGCGCCGCCCCCCTGGCCGCCCCCCCGGGTCCAGCCCGCCTGATCGTCGCCCGGAGCACCCGGCGTAACGCGTACTCCCCGCTCTCTGGGATCAAGTCCCTGAACTACGGGGACGGCATCCTGGCCCGACGGGAGGCTCAGGCCCGGGGCGCGGATGACGCGGTGATGCTGAACACCGTGGGCCGGGTGGCGGATACGACCATCGCCACTCCCTTCATCCTGCTGGGCGACCGCATGGTGACTCCCCCCCTTTCAGAGGGGGGAATACCCGGTATCGCACGGGGAGAAATCCTCCGCGCCGGGCTGGCCGACGAGGCGGAAATCCCCCTCCATGCCCTCGAAAAGGTCCGGGGAATGGCTTTGACAAACAGCCTTGGGATCCGTTGGGTCCAGAACTTGGAGGGAACACCCCTCCCGGAACCCGTTGATTTCATGGATTTTTCAAGAGAAAGGCTCGGTCTTTAATATCCATAATTCTCACATGGGATACCCGACTTTTTTATTTTAGACCATTCCGGTCCATTTTGATCTTGCGCCTCAGGAATGGGCACCGTATCGTGGCTCGGCGATTGAGGGGGACGCGCTTCATCCAGAACGCCTTCTCTCCTTTCGGTGTCTTTAGCCTTCACTTCACTTTCGGCGGCCCCCTTCATTGGCGTGGCCGCCTTTTTTTTTGCTCTTCCCGGAATTGCGAGGTTCGAGCATCTCCTGGCGGAGGGTCTTATTGTTCCGTCATGCCCGTGGGCGGAACGCGGGCGGGAGGCGTGACAACGGGCATCCAGGATGGGAACAGGCCCAATTCCCGCTATTTCCGGATGAACCATTTTTTCTCTTCCTCCCAAGAAAGCGGCTCCCACTCCCTGGGAACCCAAATTTTTCCAACGCTAATCATTCTTATTTGCATTTATGACTCGGACCGCCCTACCGTTCCCCCATCAACCAACCGGGAATTCGGATGGGCGGTCCATGGGAGCGAAGACCCACGTCCGCCGCGGGAAACCTCGCGGTCCTGTCGCGCCCCCTTTCCACCGAATTCCTCGCGGTACCATTACGTAGAGAGGATCCCGCATGCCTTCGCCCCGACACCTTTCCGCGGCTGTCTTCTGTCTGGCCCTGTCGTCCGCGCCAGCGCTGGCCAATCCCATTTCGATCACCGATCAGGCGGGATTGGACGTGACGCTGGACGGCCCGGCCAACCGGATCGTGACCATTCCCATCCCGGCGGCCTCCATGATCACCGCCATCGACGGTGGACCGGACCGGCTGTCGGGCATGCACCCCTTGTCCAAAAGTGCCCTGATGGATGGCATCCTCGGAGCGTTCTTTCCCGACATGGCCTCGATCCCATCGGACGTGGTTGGCAATGGCTTCATGCCCAACGTGGAAGCCGTGCTCGCCCTGAACCCGGATTTGGTCTTCCAGTGGGGCCATCTGGGGGGAGACGTTATCAATCCCTTGCGGAACGCCGGCTTGACCGTCGCCACGGTGACCTATGGAACCGAGGATCTGGCTCGGGGTTGGATTGAGATGATGGGAAAGGCCACCGGTGAAACCCAGAAAGCCCAACGCATGCTCGACTGGCGGGACAGCACCCTCGCCGACATTCGCGCGACCATGGGGGACCTGCCCCAGGGCGCGCGTCCCCGCGTCCTTTATTTCAACCGCTTCCTGTCCGAGATGAAGGTCTCCGGTCCAGGGACCTACAATGACTTCTACATCGGGCTCGCCGGTGGCCGCAATCCCGCGGCGGTGGAGGGGGCCCCGGCATGGCAGGTGGTCAACGCCGAACAACTCATGGCCTGGGATCCGGAGGTGATCCTGCTCAACGGCTTCGAACCGGACCTGTCCCCCGCCGATGTCTATGGAAATCCGTTGTTGGCCGGGCTCTCCGCGGTCAAATCCAAGCGAGTCTATCAGATTCCCCTGGGGGGTTACCGCTGGGATCCTCCGAACCAGGAATCGCCCCTCATGTGGACATGGTTGAGCATGGTTCTCCACCCGGAAAAGGGCGCTTGGCCCCTGCGCAAGAACATCGTCGAGGCCTATGCCTGGCTCTATGGCCAGACACCAACGGAGGATCAAATCGACGGGATCCTGCGTCTGGCCGCCAATAGCGGCGCGTCTGGCTACGACACCTTCGCCCGGACCGCCAAGCCGTGAGGGCCAGCGCGCCCCCCCTCATTGGCGGTCTCCGTCTCCCCGCGGTCCGCTCCCTGGTCTGGGCGGCGCTGTTCCTGGCGCCGCCGGTCCTGGGCCTCCTGTCCCTGGGGGTGGGGCGGTATCCCCTGCCCCTGGCCGAGGTGCTCACCGCCCTCGGTCAGGGGCTGGGGATCTCCGAATCCGCGCCGGAACTGGCCAGCCGGGTCGTGCTCCTGATCCGCCTGCCTCGTGTCCTGGAGGCCCTGGTCGCCGGAGCGGGACTGGCCATCGCGGGGGCCGCCTTGCAGGGCGTCTTCCGCAATCCCCTCGTGGGTCCCCAACTCATCGGCGTGTCCTCGGGCGCGGCCTTTGGTGGGGCGCTTGCCCTGTTCCTCTCCGCGGGACTGAGCACTTTGCTGGGCGCGACCTTTCTGTTCGGTCTGCTGGCCCTCGTCATCGTCTTCCTGTTCAGCCGCGTCGACGGACGGGCCCCCGTGCTCATGTTGGTCCTGTCGGGCGTGGTCGTGGGCGCCTTCTTCTCCGCTTTGGTCTCCCTCGTCACCTACCTGGCCGACCCCAACGACACCCTTCCGGCCATCGTCTATTGGCTGATGGGCAGCTTCGCCACGGCGTCCTACCCCAAGTTGGCGCTGCTTCTGGCCGTGACCGTCCCGGGGGTTGCCCTCCTCGTCGCCCTGCGGTTCCGGATCAACGTTCTCTCCCTGGGGGACGAGGAAGCCCGGGCGCTGGGCATCCAAGTGGAACCGACCCGCTGGCTGGTTCTTCTGGCCGTGACCGCCATCACCGCGAGTGGGGTGGCCGTGGCTGGAATCGTCGGTTGGGTGGGGCTTGTCGTGCCCCATATCGCCCGTATGCTCGTGGGACCGGATCACAAGGCCTTGTTGCCCGCGTCCGCCCTGGCCGGCGCGGCCTACATGGTGCTGGTCGACGATCTGGCCCGGACCGCCACCACCCAGGAGCTTCCCCTGGGCGTGCTGACCGCCCTGGTTGGCGCCCCCCTGTTCGGCCTGTTGCTGCGCCGAGCCCAAGCGAAAGGATGGAGCACGTGATCACCGTCACCAACCTGGGGCACCGCTTCCCGAATGCCCCAACCTGGACCTTCCGGAACCTCTCCCTCACCCTGCCCGAAGGCGAGGTTCTCGCCATCCTCGGCCCCAATGGTCGGGGAAAGACCACCTTGTTGAAATGCATGCTGGGCCTGCGCCGCCCCGGCGAGGGGACCATCCGGATCCTAGGTGCCCATGGCTATGTGCCGCAAAGCTTCTCCTCCACCTTCACTTACGGGGTCTTGGAGACGGTGGTCATGGGTCGGGCCCGCCACCTGGGCCTTCTTCGCTCCCCGGGAGCGGAAGACTACGCCATCGCCCGCCGCGCCTTGGACCGCCTGGAGATTGGCGCCCTGGCGAACCGGAACAGCGGGGACCTGTCCGGCGGCCAGCGCCAGATGGTGATGATCGCCCGGGCCCTGGCCTCGGACTGCCGCGTCCTGTTTCTGGACGAACCAACCTCGGCCTTGGACTTCCATAACCAGGACCGCGTCCTGTCCGTTCTGCGGGGGGTGGCCCGGGAATCGGGCCTGACCGTGGTCTTCACCAGCCATTATCCCCAGCATGCCCTGCACGTCGCCGACAAGGCCCTGGCCCTGCACGGGGAAACGGATCACGCCTTCGGGCCGGTGTCGGATGTGCTGGACGAACCGGCGCTCACCCGCCTGTACGGCCTGCCCATGCGCCGCGCGCGGGTGCGCCACGGGGGACGCGTCATGCCCACCGTCATCCCCGTTTACTCCCCGGTGTGAGGTCCCATGTCCCGCCTTCTTTTCCTGCAACCCTCGGCCGGGGAGGCGCCGGGATTCCTCTCCCTGGCGCCCGAGGAGACGGACCTCTGGCTGGTGCCCGAGGCCGCTTTGGACGCGATCACCCCACGCCCGGGAGACGCCCTGTTCGCGCCCATGCACATCGACCAACGGCTTTTCGCGCGGTCCCAAAGGTGGATCGAGACCTTTCTGGACCAAGGAAACACCCTGGTCTTCAGCGGCCCTCTGGCGCACCCCTTCCTGCCCGACCTGCGCCCCTTTGTTCCCTTGCCACGTCGGGGGCTGAGCGATCTGCGGGTGGAAACCAGGGGCGACCATCCCATCCACGCGGGTATTGATCCCCTGGATCTCACCCTGCGGCGGGGAGTGGCGGGCTTCCACGGTCGCGGCGCCAACCCTCCACCGCCAGAGGCCGAAGTGTTGGCCGTGGTGGGCGGGGATCATCCGCTCACCTGGCTCTGGCACCGCCCACGCGGGGGGCGGCTGCTCATGCACGCCGGGAACAATCCCTGGCTGTTCTGGCAAGACGACTCCTCCGCCGCCCGATTGGCGCCCCAACTCCTCGCCTGGGCGCTAACCCCCGAAAGACCTCTGGACCGGAGGAAACGCGCATGACTCGGCGTCCCCTGATCGTGGTGCCGGACGGAGGCACCTTCTACCACCACACGTCCCTGACCGACCCGCGTATCGCCCCCCTGGTTTCCCGAACCCCGGACCTGCGAACCCTGTCCGCCCAGGATCTCGCGGGCACGGATACGGTTGTCGTGCCCTGCCGGGCCAATCCGGAGATCCTGCGCGCCAAGGCTCCCCTGTTCCTATCGGTTCTGAACCGCGGGGATCGGTTGGTTGTCATGGGCGAAACGGAGTCCCACCTCTGGCTCCCGGGCCTCCGCTTCACACCGCTGGAGACCAATTTCTGGTGGTGGCTGGAGCCCGAAGCGGCTTCGGGCTTGACCCTGGCGGCTCCGGACCACCCCCTCTTCACGGACATGCGGCTGGAGGACGCCACCTGGCACTACCACGGGATGTTCACGCCTCCCGAGGGAGCAGCCTCCCTCGTCACCTGTCGGGAGGGAGGCGCCATCCTGTACGAGGATCGGGTGAGTTGGCCCGGTCCGCTGCTCGTGACCAGCCTCGATCCCATGTACCACCATGGCAGCTATTTCATGCCCGCGGCGAGCCGCTTCCTTCTGGGCCTGATGGATTGGCTGTCCCGCCCCATGCCGACGGCTCCCGCCCGTCCGCCTCACGGTCCGATGATCGACCGGTACGAAGCCGCGTCAACGCCATCGTCCAGATCAACGACGACATGATCCTCGCGACCAAGACGGATCTCTGGGAGGGGTCCGGGGAGGTCAAGCCTCCCCGATGGGGACGCGGGGGCAAAGCCCCCGCCCGCTGTCAGGCGTTCGCGTCTTCCAACACCATGCCCGCGCCTTTCTCGGCGATCATGATGGTCGGCGAGTTGGTGTTGCCCGATGTAATGGTCGGCATGACCGAGGCATCGATCACCCGCAGTCCCGCCACGCCACGCACCCGTAGGCGGGCATCGGTGACGGCCATGGGATCGCTGTCGGCACCCATCTTGGCCGTGCCCACCGGATGGAAAATGGTGGTGCCAATATCGCCCGCCGCCGTCACCAACTCCCCGTCGGAGGTCAAATGGGCGCCCGGCTTGTATTCCTCGGGCAGGAAGCGGCTCATCGCCTCCTGCCCCATCACCTTGCGCGCCAAGCGGATAGCCTCCGTCGCCACCACCTGGTCCTCGGTATGGGACAGGTAATTCGGCGCGATGATGGGCGCGTCGTTGGGGTCCCGGGAGCGAGTATGGACCCCGCCCCGGCTGCTGGGCCGCAGGTTGCAGATGCTGACCGTGATGGCGCCGAAGGAATGCATGGGCTCGCCGAATTTCTCCAGCGAGAGGGGCTGAATGTGGAACTCGGCGTTGGGCGTGACGTGGCGTGGGTCGGTCCGGGCGAAGGCGCCCAGTTGGCTCGGCGCCATGGTCAGGGGGCCACGCCGGAACAGGGCGTATTCAATCCCCATGCGCGCCCGACGCAACAGAGACTGGTAGACCACGTTCATGGTCTCCACCCCATGGACCTTGTAGATCAGGCGGAGTTGCAGGTGGTCCTGCAAGTTCTCCCCCACGCCGGGCAGGTGGTGGAGGGGGACCACCCCCAGGACCCTTAGCCGCTCCCCGTCGCCAATGCCCGACCGCTCCAGGATCGCCGGAGAGGCCACGGCGCCGGCCGAGAGGATCACCTCCTTGCGCGCCTTCAGGGTCGCCACACGGCCGTCGCGACGGAGGACGATGCCCGTCGCGCGCTTGCCCTCCAGCACCACCTTATCCGTCAGGGCACCGGTGATCAGCGTGAGGTTCGGGCGTTTCAGGGCGGGCTTGAGAAAGCCCCGGGCCGCCGACCAGCGCCGCCCGGTCTTCTGGTTGACCTCGAAATAGCCGCAGCCGCCGTTGTCGCCAGTATTGAAATCTTCCGTCCGGGGGATACCCGCCTGATCGGCGGCGTCGATGAAGCTGTCCAGAACCTCCCAGGAAGCCCGTTTGGTCTCCACGGTCCACTCACCACCGGCGCCGTGGAACGGGGTGGTGCCCCGGTGGCTGTTCTCATGCTTGATGAACAGGGGCAAGACGTCGTCCCAGCCCCAGCCCTCCAGGCCCAACTGGCGCCATTGATCATAGTCCCGGGCCTGCCCCCGTAGGTAGAGCATCGCATTGATGGCCGAGGAGCCCCCGATCACCTTGCCCCGGGGATAGCCAAGCACGCGGCCATTCAGACCCGGGTCCGCTTCGGTCTTGAAGCACCAATCCGCCCGGGGGTTGCCGATGGCGAAGAGGTAGCCGACGGGAATATGGAACCAAATCCAGTTATCCATGCCCCCGGCCTCGACCACGGCGACGGTGTATTTTCCGTTTTCAGACAGCCGGTTAGCCATCACGCATCCGGCCGACCCGGCGCCGACGACGATGTAATCGAATTCCTCGGACATGGCGTTTCCCCTGAATTTCCGATCCCGCGTTTTCGCGATTCACCCATGGTGCGTCGTTGTCCCGAAACCTAGGTTCCGGAAGGCGCGTCCTTACCCAATAGTGTACTTGAAAAACGATCCCGTCGGGACCGGCCCACTCCGGGTCCCCTTTTCTTTCGGTCCAGACACCGCGCGACGCCGGAACCGGCCCCCCTCCCCCCCAACGGGGAGGGGGGGCCTTGGTCGTCCTTGGTTTGCTTACTTCATGGTCGGGATGGAGAACTCGGCCCCATCCTTGATACCCGAGGGCCAACGGGAGGTCACGGTCTTGGTCTTCGTGTAGAAGCGCACGGAATCGGGACCGTGCTGGTTCAAGTCACCGAAGCCGGAGCGCTTCCAGCCGCCGAAGGTGTGATAGGCCAGGGGCACGGGGATGGGCACGTTGATGCCGACCATGCCCACCTGGATGCGAGAGGCGAAATCCCGGGCGGCGTCGCCGTCGCGGGTGTAGATGGCCACGCCGTTGCCGTACTCGTGGTCATTGGGCAGGGCGATGGCCTCCTCGTAGTCCTTGGCCCGAGCGACGCAGAGGACCGGACCGAAGATCTCTTCCTTATAGATCCGCATGTCCTTGGTGACCTTGTCGAACAGGCAGCCCCCCATATAGAAGCCATTCTCGTACCCCTGCATCTTGAAGCCGCGACCGTCGACCAGCAGGTCGGCGCCCTCGTCCACGCCGATCTGGACATAATCCTTGATGCGCGCGAGCGCCTGGGCGGTGACCACCGGGCCATAGTCGGCCGAGGCGTCGGTCGAGGGGCCGATCTTCAGGGCCTCGACCCGGGGAACCAGCTTGGCCAACAGACGTTCGGCGGTTTCCTCGCCAACGGGGACAGCCACGGAAATGGCCATGCAGCGTTCTCCGGCGGACCCGTACCCGGCGCCGATCAGGGCATCGACGGCCTGATCCAGGTCGGCGTCGGGCATGATGACCATGTGGTTCTTGGCGCCACCGAAGCACTGCACCCGCTTGCCAGCGGCGCAGCCCCGGGAATAGATGTACTCGGCGATGGGGGTGGAGCCCACGAAGCCGATGGCCTTGATGTCCTGGTGGTCAAGAATGGCGTCCACGGATTCCTTGTCGCCGTTGACCACGTTCAGGATGCCCGCGGGCAGGCCCGCCTCGAACATCAGTTCGGCCAGCCGCATGGGCACGCCGGGATCCCGCTCGGAGGGTTTCAGGATGAAGGCGTTGCCGCAGGCGATGGCCGGGGCGAACTTCCACATGGGGATCATGGCCGGGAAGTTGAACGGGGTGATGCCCGCCACCACGCCCAGGGCCTGACGCATGGAATACATGTCGATGCCCGGACCGGCGTTGTCGGTGAAATCACCTTTCATCAGATGCGGAATACCGATGGCGAATTCCACCACTTCCAAACCGCGCTGGATGTCACCCCGGGCGTCGGGGATGGTCTTGCCATGCTCGCGGGCGAGGATCTCGGCCAGAGAGTCATATTCCTTATGCACCAGGTCCAGGAACTTCATCAGAACGCGGGCGCGCTTCTGGGGGTTCTGGGCGGCCCAAGCTGGTTGCGCGGCCTTGGCGTTGGCGACCGCCTCGGCGACTTGATCCTTGGTGGCCAGTTCGACCGTGCCCCGCACCTCGCCGGTCATCGGCTGAAGGACATCCTGGGTGCGACCACCGCTGGGGGCGGTCATTTTTCCACCAATAAACTGGGTGTATTGGATCAAATCCGACATAAGAGTCCTCCCGACTGGTTTTTAATTGGTAAAAGGGGAATAGTATGATTGTTTCCGCCGAACAACGCATTTGATACGTCAGTGGCTGTGGCGGAATGCGCGTACCAATCCCCGGTCCCCGGTTTCCCAGGGGGAAGCGATTCCATGGCCCCTGGAGACCCTTTCCCTCGATACAGTGGCGCTCCCATGAACCGCTTCAATTGGAACGACATCCGCTATTTCCTGGCCGTGGCGCAACAGGGCACCCTGACGGGCGCGGCGCGGGTCATGGGAACGGACCATGGCACGGTCAGCCGCCGGGTTCAGGCGCTGGAGAGCACCCTGGGGGCGCGCCTGTTCGAACGCACGCCCCAGGGCTATTTCCTCACCCCTCGGGGAGAGACCCTCCTGGCCCACGCCGAAAGCATGGAGGCCGAGGTCGTCGCCGCCTCCCAGGCGCTGGGGGAGACGGGCATCGGCCTCTCCGGTACCGTGCGCCTGACCTGCCTGGAGGGTTTGGGGAACCTGTTCCTGGCCCAGCGCATGGGCAAGTTCAGCCTGGAAAATCCCCGTCTCCGCCTGGAATTCGTCACCCTGCAGCAAATCACCGGCCTGTCCCTGCGCGAGGGGGATGTGGCCATATCCCTATCGGCGCCCAAACAGGGACAGTTCACCGCGGCCAAGCTGACCGACTACGCGCTCGGCCTTTACGCGACGGAGGATTACCTGGCCCGGCACGGCACCCCCAAGACCCGGGAGGATCTGCGGGACCATTCCTTCATCGGCTATGTGGCCGACCTGATCTTCACCCGGGAGCTGGATTACCTGGACGAGGTCCTGCCCGGCCTAAAGGCCCGCGTGCAAAGTTCCAGCCTGCTGGCCCAGCGGGAAATGACGGAGGCGAACCACGGACTCTGCGTCCTGCCCCACTACATGACCTCGGACAGGCCGACCCTGGTACCGGTCCTGCCCAACCGGGTCGAGTTGGTGCGGAGCTACTGGCTGTTCTCCCGCGCCGACTTCGCCGAATCCCTGCGCGTAAAGGCCGTAACTCGCTTCGTGAAGCAGGAGATCGCCACCGCCCGGGACATTTTCCTGCCACGCCATTGAAGCCAGATGCGAGGAAAGGGGCACGGCTTCCCGTCCCCATTCCGCACCAATCCATTGAGATCCATTGCTATCTGGAGTGGAACGGGAAAGGGAGAGGAACTGGCTCTTCCCCCAGGAGCGCGGATTCTTTCCCGTCACATTTCTTCACTGACAACACTTAATGGTCGATCGTTCATCCCGACACTTTTCTTACATACATTGTACATTTTAAGTTATAAATTCACATTGCGCACAACCCCCTATTGCCCGCCGAATCCGGGTCTTGATAATCTTGGTCAAGCAGCACATCGCGGGATGGACCAGGACGAGACTTGACCGTCTCGGAGGCGCGATACGCGCCTCCGTCTCGGGCCACGGGCGCTTGGACTCCCTTGATGGCCGGTCCGGACAAGGACCGTCCAGATGTGATGTGGTCGCGCGCCGGGAAAAGTCGTCACCGTCTTTCCCTTTCGTTTGTCACCCCTGTCGGAGATCGCCCATGCTGAACGGTGTGAGTGTTGGACGTAAGCTCGCAATTCTTGTTGGTCTGGGATTGGCGTCCACGGTTTTAATTCTGGCAATCCTCCTGGTTTTTCTGCGGTACCAATTGCTGGAGGACAGGTTCGCCAAACTCCGATCCGTGGTCGAACTCGCCCATGGCTTGGCCCTATTCTACGAGGATCGCGCGACCAAGGGAGAGTTCACACGGGAAGCCGCCCAGGAGCGTTACAAGGAGGCCCTGAACACCCTTTGGTATGATGACCACCAAAGCTACATCACCACCGCGACCATGGAAGGTGTCCTCATGGCGAATCCGGCCAATCCCGCGCTGGTGGGCAAGAACCTGATGGGCCTGAAGGACACCAAGGGTCATTTGATCATCGCCGATCAGGTCAAACTCATGCGCGACCGGGAAGAAGCGACCTACGAGTTTTATTTTCCCAAACCGGGCGGGGAAGCCCCCCTGCGCAAGATCAACTATCTGAAACGCTTCTCCCCTTGGAACATGTTCATCGCCTCGAGTGTGTATATCGAGGATATCGACGCCCTGTTTTGGCGCGCGGCCCTCGGCATCATCGCCTTCGCCCTTGTGATCCAGGCCCTCGTCATGATCGTGGCCAGGGCGATCAGCCGAAACATTCGCCTTCCCTTGACCATTCTGGACAACCGCATGCGCCAGCTCGCGTCGGGCGACCTGTCCAGCCCCATCGACCTGCCCGACCGCAAGGACGAAATCGGCCATATCGTCAATACCCTGCGCACCCTTCAGGAAGAATTGCGGTCCAGTGAGGCGCTCCGGCAGCAAACCGCGGAAGACCAACGACGGCGCCTTGAGCGGGCCCACGACATCGAGCAACGGGTGGCCGCCTTCGAGGCCAAGATCGGCGAGGTCACCGGCCAGGTTGGCACGGCGGTCCGGGAATTGGAGAGCACCTCCCAGACCATGGCCAGCGGGTCGACCCAGACCTCCAGCCAATCCGAGGAGGCGTCCCTGTCGGCCAGCGCGACCATGGAAAGCATCAACGCCGTCGCCGGCGCCGGGTCCGAACTCACCGCCTCCATCGCGGAAATCGGCGGCCATGTCCAACGCTCCAAGACCATGATCGAACAGGCGGTCCGGGAAACCACCAACAGTCACGAGCAGATCCAGGCCCTTGCCGTGGCGGCGGACCGGATCGGCGCCGTGGTCAAGCTGATCTCCGACATCGCCTCCCAGACCAATCTCCTGGCCCTGAACGCCACCATCGAGGCCGCCCGGGCCGGGGATGCCGGAAAGGGCTTTTCCGTCGTCGCCAACGAGGTCAAGACCCTGGCCAACCAGACTGGCAAGGCCACCGATGAAATCACCGCCCAGGTCCAGGCCATTCAGGAAGCGACCCGCACCACGGCCCAGTCCATCGAAGGCGTGGTGGGCACCATGCACGACATCGACAGCCTCGGCCACGAAATCTCCGATTCCGTGAGCGGACAGCGGGAAGCAACCCAGGAAATCGCCCGGATGACCGAGGATGTCGCCCATCGGACCTCGACCCTGTCCTCGGTCATCGGCGATGTCTCCCATACGGCGAAGGACCTGAAAGCGTCTTCCGACACCGTCCTGCACGCCGCGGCGAACCTGAGGGAAAGTAGCGACGTCCTCGGCACCGAGGTGCGCGGTTTCCTCAGTCATGTCCGGACCACCTGATCAAGCGGACCACTCTCCCACCGGGAAGGAGGATATCCCATGGATGTCGATTTCGACCATACCACGTTCACCCCGCGGACCTACGAGTCCTGGAAGGACCGCGCCGACGCGGCCAGGGTCGCCTATGTTCCCTTCGGTGGCGGTCCTTACTACGGGTATGAAGTGGGTGTCATCGACGCCATGCATGAGCTGGGGATCGTCCCGGATGTCATGCTGCCTGGATGCGTCGGTAATTTCATCGGCCTCTTTTATCACATGGCGCTGGTGGAGGGCCTGCCCCCCACCACCTATATCGACCGCTTCTCCGAGGCGGGTCTGATGGCCGAAAAGGACTATATGAAGGCCCCGATCCCGCCGCTCTTCCCCATGCGGGTCGCGGCGTGGATGCGCGGCTTCGCCAGCTACTACAGCAGCCCCGACGCCTATAAGGATCTCTTCGCGCCGGAACTGTTCCCGGACGTGGTCAAGGCGAGCCTGGACTATTGGGCGAACCCGACCGAACGCAACCTGGGGCTCTTGACACGCAATCTCTGCGTCTGGCACCCGTTGACCCGCCTTGGTCTCGGCGGATACTACTTCGCGCCCATCGGTCCCTTCGGTGAACTCTATGACCCCACCCAGCCCGAGGGATGGATTCATCCGGTGATCAATTGGGCCAGCGTCTACGGCGAGGACGCCCCCATCTACATCATGAGTCTCCTGCAAATCGGCCAATCACAGGTCACCCAGGCGACCAATTGTATCGACCACCCCCTATTCGCGCCCTTGGACGGCAGACGCCTGGCGTCGGCCAGCAACCTGCCCTGGCTCATCGCCGAGACGGAAATCGATGGCAACTGGTACCGGGAAAGCGCCGTCCGCGACGTCGCGACCCTGACCCCCTCGGCCCTGGATTGCCTGCCATCGCTGGAAGTGCTCATCTGCGTGCAGATCATGGACAGCAACGACACGGCGACCTTGAGCATCCACAACGGAAACCACGACAACTACGCCCTCCAGGTCACCGAGATGATCGCCACCATCGGTGATGACGATCTCCGACAGGGGCAAGCCTTGCTCGCCAACAGGGACAAGGATGTGGAGTGGATCATCATCGAGGCCCAATCGGACGCTCGGCCCCATTGGACACACGAGAACGTGGCCCGATGCCGCCAACAGGGATATGAGATGGCCCTGCGTCAATTCCTGAACAGCGAAAAACTTCGTCCATTCATCAAGCAACGCCCCGCGAAGGTTGTTCCCCAGCCGTCCCGGCATCGGTCCCACGTCAGCCTTCTCCGTCAGGCGCGCGAGGACCGCATGATCGCGGCCAATACCAACAAGTCCAACGCCGCGGAATAGGACCCACCGCCATGCTCGGGTCTCCAACAAGAAAGCGGGCTCCGTCCGGAGCCCGCTTTCATTATGCCGTCCCCCAAGACGGAGATACCGAAATGGGCACGGATCAGATCAAACCGCCTTAAATCGGAATCGATTTAAGGCGGATAATTTGATCTAGAATCACATGATTAGAGCATCGCGTGGACCGGAAAACCGGTTTCCACTTTTCCGCTCGATGCTCTAGCCCATGGCTTGGACGATTTCCTCGGTCATCTTCTTGGCGTCGCCGAACAGCATCATGGTGTTGTCGCGGAAGAACAGTTCGTTCTGCACGCCCGCGTAACCGGACGCCATGGAGCGCTTGACGAAGAGCACCGTTCCGGCCTTTTCCACATCCAGGATGGGCATCCCGAAAATGGGGCTGGCCGGGTCGGTCTTGGCCGCCGGGTTGGTCACGTCGTTGGCGCCGATCACATAGACGACATCCGCGGTCGCGAATTCGTTGTTGATCTCTTCCAGCTCGAAGACCTCGTCATAGGGCACATTGGCCTCGGCGAGCAGCACGTTCATATGGCCGGGCATCCGTCCGGCCACCGGGTGAATGGCGTAGGACACGTCCACCCCCTCGGCTTTCAGGGTATCGGCCAGTTCCCGCAGCGCATGCTGGGCCTGGGCCACGGCCATGCCGTAGCCGGGGACGATGATCACCTTGGACGCGTTCTTCATGATGAAGGCCGCATCTTCGGCACTGCCCGGCTTGACGGACCGATCACGATCGTCGCTCCCCGGACCGGCCGCGGCGGAATCCCCGCCGAAGCCCCCCAGGATCACGTTGAAGATCGACCGGTTCATCCCCTTGCACATGATGTAGCTGAGGATCGCGCCCGAGGAGCCCACCAGGGCTCCGGCGATGATCAGCAGCGGGTTGCCCAGGGTGAAGCCGATGCCCGCGGCCGCCCAGCCCGAGTAGCTGTTCAGCATCGAGATCACCACCGGCATGTCGGCGCCACCGATGGGGACGATCAGCAGGAAGCCCAGCGCGAAGGCCAGGGCCATCAGCAGGAAGTAGGCGAGATGGCTCTCCGTCATGGCGAACCAGATGACCAGCACCACCAGCAGAATGCCCAGTCCGGCGTTCACCGGATGCTGCATGGGGAAGGTCACGGGCTTGCCGGAGATCAGGCCCTGCAGCTTGCCAAAGGCGATGACCGAACCGGAGAAGGTGATCGCGCCGATCGCCAACCCCAGGGACATCTCGACCAAGGATCCGGCGTGGATGGACCCGGGGGAACCGATGCCATAGGCCTCCGGGTTGAGCATGGCGCCCGTGGCCACGAATACAGCGGCCATGCCGACCAGGGAGTGGAAGGCCGCCACCAACTGCGGCAGGGCGGTCATCACCACCTTGCGGGCGATCACCGTACCGGCCGCGCCACCGATGACGATGGCGATGACGATCCAGGCATAGGCCTGGACGGCCGGGGAGATCAGGGTGGTGAGGATGGCGATGCCCATGCCCACCATGCCCATCAGGTTGCCCTTACGGGCCGATTCCGGATTGGACAGGCCCCGTAGGGCCATGATGAAAAGGATACCGGCGACGATATAGGCCGCCATTGTCAGTCCGTGTGTCATTGTCGCCCGCCCCTCACTTCTGCTTCTTTTTGAACATCGCGAGCATTCGTTGGGTCACGATGAACCCGCCGAAGATGTTCACGCTCGCCAGAAGGATGGCGAAGAAGCCCAGCACCTTGGATCCGCTGAAATCCGCGGGGCCCGCGGCGATGAGCGCGCCAACGATGATCACCGAGGAAATGGCGTTGGTGACGCCCATCAACGGGCTGTGCAGGGCCGGGGTCACCGACCAGACCACGTAAAAGCCCACGAAGCAGGCCAGGACGAAAATGGTCATCAGCCACCAGAACTCGCCCGGACCTTCGTGGGCGGCTGGCGCGACGCCCATCATGCCCGCGGCCTGATGGGCCATGATCTGGGCATTTTGGGACAGTTCATTGGCCTGTTCGGAGAGCAGCTTGAAGCCCTCGACGAGGATGTTCTTGTCTTCCATGGATCAGGCTCCCTCCCCAAGCAGGCCCGGATGGACCACCACTCCGTCCTTGCACACGCAGGTGCCCGACACGGTTTGATCCTCGTAGTTCATGGACAAAGCCTTGGTTTCCTTGTCGACCTGCGGGGTGATGAAGTTCAACAGGTTCTTCGCGAACAGCGGGCTGGCGTCCGCGGCCACGCGCGAGGGCATGTTGGCATGGCCAACGATCTTCACCCCATGCTTGGTCACGATCTTGCCCAGCTTCGCCAGCGGGCAGTTGCCCCCCGCCTCGACCGCCAGATCGACGATGATGCTGCCCGGTTTCATCTGCTTGACCATGTCCTCGTCGATCAAGACCGGCGCGGGCTTGCCTGGGATCAGGGCGGTGGTGATGGCGATGTCGGTGCGCACCAGTTCCTTCAGCACGGCCTCGGCCTGCTTCTTGCGGAACTCCTCGCCCATCTCCTTGGCGTAGCCGCCGGAGGTCTCGGCGGTCTTCATCGCCTCGTCGTCGACGGAGATGAACTTGCCACCCAGGCTTTCCACCTGTTCCTTGGTGGCCGGACGCACGTCGGTGGCCATCACCACCGCGCCCATGCGCTTGGCCGTCGCGATGGCCTGCAGGCCCGCGACACCGGCGCC
Source organism: Rhodospirillum sp. (assembly GCA_021741145.1). Lineage (GTDB taxonomy): Bacteria > Pseudomonadota > Alphaproteobacteria > Rhodospirillales > Rhodospirillaceae > Rhodospirillum. The sequence continues at coordinate 16,078 of JAIOYK010000031.1, forward strand.
GAACACCAGGATACGCGCCGGGGGAACGGTGCCCGCGGCGGTCATCATCATGGGGAAGGCCCGGCCGAATTCATAGGCGCCGTCGATGACGGCCCGGTATCCCGCCAGATTGGATTGACTGGACAGAATGTCCATCGACTGGGCCCGGCTGATGCGCGGCATCAGTTCCATGGCGAAAGCGGTCACACCCTGGGTGGCCAGAGCCTCCACCAGGGGCTTGTTGGTCATGGCCGAGAGATGGCAGAGGAGAAGGCTCCCCTTGGGCAGCAGGGACACCTCGTCGGCGCCCTCCTCGGCGGTCATGGGACGCTGGATTTTCCAGACCATGCCCGCGTCGGCGTAGGTTTCCTCCGCCGTGGCCGCGATAGTCGCGCCGGCATCGGTCAAGGCGGCATCGGTAAGGGCCGCCCCCGATCCCGCGCCTTTCTCGACGACGACCTGGAATCCCAGACCGACAAGCTTCTTGGCCACCTCGGGGGATATGGCGACGCGGTCCTCGCCGGACCGGCGCTCCTTAGGTATGGCGATTTTCATTAAAGTCACCCGTTTCTTACATGCATGTAGATAGGAGTTTGATTTTTTATTTTGGACCCAGGAAGGGAGAGGATGCCCCCTCCGGGCCATTGTTACAAGGCCGGTGCCGCTATCACGCCATGATTTCGCCGAATTGACATGCGCTCTGGAGTCTGGCGGTAATGAGCGACTTCATGCGCGAGGCAACATGGCGCGACCAATCTCCATAAGGTCCAGATCGGCGGGCATCATCGCCTCCAGGTCCCCCGTTGCTCCGGCCAACCAACCCTCCCCCTCCGGTCCGATCCGGAAGTTGGTCGTGGGGGCTGTCCTTGCCTTGCGGGTCTTGGCCCCGCTGGTGGTTACCGGAGCCGCTCCGGCCCGGGCCGAGGAGACGGCCAAACCGAGACAGGACCACTTCCACGACCTGTTCACCGTCCATCTGGGCGGCTTGCATGTGGCGGATTTCGCGGTCGATTTCACCGACCGCGGGCGCAGTTTCGACGCCACGCTGGTCTTGGAAAGCCGGGGATTGCTGGAATCCTTTCGGGAGTTGCGGGCCCTGGCACAGGGGTCTGGACGCTTCACCGATGCCACGGCTCCCCTCAAGTCCCTCCAACCCGAAGGCTACCTTCGGGTCTATCGGGAAACGGACAAGGCCGGTGTGAAGGAGGTCCGCTACACCCTGGGCCGCCCACCAGAGGGCTACAACAATGGCGAGGAAGACCCCCGAGTCCCCCCGGACCTGCGTTGGGGTGCCCTGGACCCCTTCGCCACCTTTGCCCTGGCCCGGCGGATCCTAAGGACGGCGAAACCCGGTGACCGGGTCGTTCTGCCCGTTTTCGACGGAAAACTCCGCTATGATTTCCAAGCGGACATGGGCGACACCCAAACGATTCTCGTCTCCGACGTTCCGACACGGACCGTTCCCGTCACTCTTGAACCCATCCCCCTATCGGGTTTTTCCGAAAAGCATGCCCGATCCTGGCAAGGAAAGAGCATGGTTCTTCATTTTTCGGCGGATGGGACGTTCACCCCTCTTAAATTCATTTTAAACAATGCGCTAGGGGGGTTCGTCATTACTCGGGTCGGTCCCTGCGAAGGGGCCGAGGCCCCCTGCCCTATCCCTTTACCCAAATATCTATCAGCGAACAATCAGACGGACAATTAACCGAGAATTAACCGATTAATCTTTTTATAGTTGATACAGATGGTCACACCCGCGAAGGCACTCATAAGTTGCCGCGTCAAGAAAAAATGCCTTCCACCGCGAATATCGGCCCGACAGCAGATCCTTGGTCAAGTCCTTCGCGAAGCGAAATGACGACTAAGGCTTTTTTTCGCGCACCCCTTCATATTCATTAGGTGGCGGCTCCATGTTGAATATCGTATGGTCCCAGGCGTTCCGGATTGGAGTTCGTGGTATCGATGAGTCCCACGCGGACCATCTCGATTTCTTAAATCTGATAACAACTCTCATTCGTGCGAAGGAAGACACCTCGGTCATTCTGTCCCAGGTCGAACGTCTGTACCTGGACCTCGAATCCCATCACCAGGACGAGGACCGGCTGATGATCGATCTGGGGTATCCGGAACTGACGGCACATCAGGCGGTCCACACATTCCTTCTTGATGAACTGAAGGTTCTGGCCCGACATTTCGTCCAGGGCAACGACGCCAGCGCGATGCTGCGCGCGGCCTCGACCATGGGCCACCTTCTGCTGGATCACATCATCCGCCACGATCTGGCGATCCTGACCTTTATGCAGGGCCGAGGACTGACCGAGACACGCCTGAGCATGGTGGATTGATTCCCCGCCCAAAGTGCATCGACCCAAGCGAAGACTTCAGCCGGAATTTGGAAAGTCAATGCATAAATAAAAGCCTTGTGCACCGGCCGCTGAATCTTTTGACAGCGTCGGTGCGTTAGACAGACGGCCAAATCGAAATGGACTTCGATCACGTGGGGCATTAGCATAGGCTCATGGAATGGGTGTCGCCCTGGACATGGCGTAATCGGCCAGAATATCGCGCCGCGGCTGAATCCGTCATCTCGGCTGATGCCCCGATGGGCCGCGCGGATCTTCCCTTGGTGGCCAATGAGGATTGCCAATAAGGATTGATTGAGAAACCACGCGGACGTGATATCTTCCGAATTCCTAGGTATTTCGTTCTCGATAGGGATCCGCTTCAATGCCCCAGGACAACTCTTCCGCCTTCGCTTCCCCCTCTCCATCCCTGACCGACCATTTGGGGCGCTGGGTGGAGGGGTCCAGCTTCCAACGCTTTGTCACCGCCCTGATCGTGCTGAACGGCATCAGCCTGGGCATGGAAACCTCGACCGACATCGTGGAGCGGATCGGCCCCCTCCTCCATTGGTTCGACCGCACTGTCCTGGCGGTCTTCACCTTCGAGATCCTGGGCAAGCTGTTTTACCGGCGCATCCGGTTTTTCCGGGACGGCTGGAATGTCTTCGACATGATCATCGTCGCCTTCGCCCTGATCCCCGCCTCCGGCCCCTTGGCGGTCTTGCGGGCCTTGCGGATCCTGCGCATCCTGCGGTTGGTTTCCGTGGTGCCCCAGCTCCGCCGGGTGATCCAGGCCCTGCTGACCGCCATTCCCGGCATGGCCAGCGTGGCCATGATCATCAGTCTGCTGTTCTACGTGGGCGCCGTTCTGACGACCAAGCTGTATGGGGATTCCTTCCCCCAATGGTTCGGCACAATCGGGGAGTCCATGTATACCCTGTTCCAGTTGATGACCCTGGAAAGTTGGTCCATGGGCATCGTCCGACCGGTGATGGAGATCCACCCCACATCCTGGGTCTTCTTCGTGCCCTTCATCATCATCACCAGCTTCGCCATCCTGAACATGTTCATCGGAATCATCGTCGACTCCATGCAGACCGTCCATGCCGAGGACGACAAGGCCGAGCGTGTCCATGAAACCGCCGAGGCCAACGAGACCATGACCGACATGGCCCGCGACCTGCGCGCCCTGCGCGGCGAACTCCGGGACATGCGGTCGCTGCTGGATGAAAAGCACGCCAGGGAGGTTCGGGAATGACAGCCACCGTTCCCCAACACCTCCATCTTGTGACCCTCGCCGTGGCCGATATCTCGCGCGCCCGGGCCTTCTACGATGCCCTGGGCTGGACCGCGCATGGGGATAGCAATCCCCATGTGGTGTTCTACCAGACCGGCGGCATGGTCCTTGGCCTCTATGGCCGCGACGCCTTGGCCGCCGACCTGGACCGCCCGAGCCTCGGTGAACCGGGCGCGGTGACCCTCGCATTGAACCTCGGGACGAAAGAGGACGTCGCCCCCATGGTGGAGCGCTGGCTGGCCGCCGGAGCAACTCGCCTGACGCCGATCAAGGAGACCCCCTGGGGGGCGCTCATGGCCTATGTGGCCGACCCTGACGGCCACCCCTGGGAAATCGGCTGCGTGCCCTCGTTCCTGCCCGATGACGCCGGAAACTTGATCCTGCCGTGAAAGGCTAGGGCGCGTTTTGCCATGGCGGCAAAGGCAAAACCATTCCGGGCGTCATGGGACATGATCTGGGCGAGCCACCGCGACGAGGCGTTAAGCGGTGATCCGCCGCAGGAATTCGGTGACTTCGGTCTTCATCTGGCTCGCCTGCGTTCCCAACGTCCGAGAAGCGGAAAGAACGTTCAATCCAGCCGATCCCGTGGCTTCGACCGCCTCGGCGACGCCACCAATGTTCTCCGTGACGTCTTGAGTCCCCTCGGCGGCCTGCTGGATATTCCGGGCAATTTCCCCGGTTGCGGCCCCCTGTTCCTCGACGGACGACGCGATCATCGCGGAAATTTCGCGGATTCGTGAAATGATCTCGCCGATGGTACCGATGGCCTCGACGGCTTGGTGTGTTTCGGTCTGAACAGCCAAGATTTGGCTCCGGATCTCATCGGTGGCCCGGGCTGTCTGGTTGGCCAAATTCTTCACCTCACCAGCGACAACGGCAAAGCCCTTTCCCGCATCCCCCGCCCGCGCCGCTTCGATGGTCGCGTTCAAGGCCAGAAGGTTGGTCTGTGACGCGATATTCGTGATCAGATTGACCACGCTATCGATGTTATCCGCCGCCGCGGCCAGACCATTGACAATAACGGTACTCCGATTCGCCACGCCCGAAGCTTCCTCGGAAATCCGCGCGGCCATCGTAACCTGCTCCCCGATTTCAACGATCGATTGGGACAATTCCTCCGATGCACTGGCCACGGCCTGTACATTGGCCGATGCCTGATCGGCCGCGGCGGAAATAGAACTTGCTTGAGCTTGGCTCTGTTGAGCCGCGGCGGACATCGTTTGCGCCATCACTTCCATCTCGGTCGCCGAGTTCGCCACGCCATCGACAACACCAAGGACACGCTCCTCGAAAGTCCGTGCCACTTGCAGCATGGACTGCTTCCGCTCGGCGGCGGATCGTTCAGCGGCGGCGGCCTGGTCCTGGCGCAAGCGCTCGATTTGGATCGCATTATCCTTGAAAACCTGGACAGCGCCGGCCATCGCCCCGATTTCGTCCTTCCGCTCCCCATCGAGAATAGAAACGGTCAAGTCCCCCCCCGCGAGCCTCGACATGACTTGGGTCATTCGTGTGATCGGCTCCCCCGTCACCCTGTACAAAAGGAACCCAAGGACGATGGAGGCCGCGATAGCGGAGGCCGCCCCGCCAATCGCGACAAAAATTGCGTTCGATATAGACTCTTCCTGCATCGCCGACCGTTCGCTCAAAAGCTTTTCTTCTTCCTTTCGCAATTCAGAAACGGCGGTCCGCAAGGAATCCATCGCTTTTTTTCCCGCTCCGCTCGCCTCCATGTCCCGCGCTTTTTGCTCCGTTTCGGCGGACTGCATGAAAGCAATCTCTGGCTCGGCGACTTCCGTTCGCCATGTGCGCGCCCACCCCTCGGCTATGTCAAGGCGGGCCTGCTGCGCGGAATTATCGGAAGTCAGGGACCTGACCTGGGACAAAGCCTTGTCGAATTGGGCCTTCCCCGAAGTGAACGGCTCCAGAAAACTTTCGTCCGAAGAGACAAGATATCCACGGACACCCGTTTCCTGGTTCACCATCCCCTTGATCATTTCGCCCAAAGAACCCAGCACAGCGTGCGTATGTTCATTCCATGCCGTCGCATTACGGATCGCCTTCACCTCAAGGTAGACAGTTCCTCCCATTGCAACGGCAAACATAACAACCACCGAAAAGCACAAGGAAATTTTGTACTTTAGAGGCATGTTAATTAGGTACCTCATATGCATAGCCCTACCTTTTTTGATATATTTCAGACAACCTAAAATACACAACCCCATAAGCCAAATCGCAGTCAACACAAAACACATGAATCATAATTTATCTCATATTTTGACATAATTCTCGTATCGGAAATTATGATCGCCATGTTGGATACGCACTTTCATCCACGCCATTTCACCAGAGTAGTTCATTTTTTGCTCGCCCATTCCCCTCATTCGTTTGTGAAGCAAAAAGAATTCCTCATAATTGAAATCGCACACGACAATTATTATAAGATGCCACATTTCTACATCTGCTAGTCACCCCACCACCAGGTCCGAGTCGAGCCATAAACCCAACCTGCCTCAACCCCTTTGAAGACACCAAGGCCCTCCCCCGGCGTCTCATCCACTTTCGCCCTGTCCTTCCAGAGGGAGAAAAAAGCAGACCGGGGCTGCCCCCCTCCCCCCGTTTGGGAAGTCCCACGGGCCTCCCCAACCCCGCCGTTACGGACCTTCCCGGAAGCCGTGGTCCTCTAATTCCTCCAAGGTCGAGGGACGGAGGACATCTTGGATCGCGGCCAGGATATCGGTCACCTCCATGGTGTAGCGACCCATGCGGTTGTAGTCTCGGTGCCCCTCCGTACCCAGGACATCCGGACCGTCCTTGGCAACGCGCTCCAAGGCGATGGCATAGGCTTTGTCCGCGTCCGGGGTCTTACCGGGGTCCACTCCCAGATGCTCATCCCTGCTTGTCTCCGAAAGGACTCCGGGGAAGGAAAGGGCAAGGAACGCCTGAGAGGGGTGGCGCGGTCAGGTCGGAGCGAAGTGGATACGCCTTGGGGTCCCACTTGCCCGCCTGGGCGCGGGTCATCGGGGGGGCTCTTTTGCTGGGCTCTTTCGGAGACCAACCGTTATGCCCGTGGGAGAAAGACGGTGGTCTCTTTCGTTTCGTCATGCCCCTCCGCGCGGGAGTGACGAATAAAAACAATACTTTAGCTGGCTTCCGAGCGGACTTGAGAAACGTGAATCCCTTAACACCTTCGCGGGGATAAGGAGCGAGCGGGATCAAGCGCACGTCCCCTCCAAAGCGACCGGTGGGGTCCGGGGAGGCACTCCCTCCCCGGCGGGGGGTGTGGGGCGGCGCCCCATGTTTACCCCCTCCCTACTCCGCCGCGGACAGCGTCGGCGCGGGGGTCACATAAGTGGCGAGCAACTCCGCTTCCCGGGCTTTGACCGTCTCCACGTTCTCCTCCAAGACGTGCCCAAACCCCCGCATGTCGAGCGGCAGGGCGGCGATCTCGGCGGCCAGCGCGTGGCTTTCCAGGGTCAGGTTGGCCCGCAGGGTCTCCACGGTCGCCTCGTATTCCCCGATCAGGCGGCGTTGCAGCTTGCGCTCGGCGGTGTAGCCGAAGATGTCGAGGGCCGAACCGCGCAGCCCCTTCAGCCCGGCCAAGCCCTTGAGCAAGGGGCGGATCCAGGCGCCGAATTCGCGCTTGCGCAGGCGGCCCGTCACGGGATCCCGGGGGCTCATCAGGGGGGGGGCCAAGTGGTAGGTCACCTTGGGCTTGCCGGTGAACTGCTTGGTGATGGCCGCGGCGAAGCGGCCATCGGTGTGCAGCCGGGCGACCTCGTATTCGTCCTTGTAGGCCATCAGCTTGAAGGCCGCGCGGGCCACGGCGTCGGTTAACGCCATGTCGCGATCCGGAGCAACGCGGCGCTCCGTCTCCGCCACCCGGTCGATCAGGGCCTTGTAGCGGGCGGCATAGGCGGCGTCCTGGTAGGCGGTCAGGGTGGCGACCCGGCGGGCCACCCGCTGCTCCCAGGTTTCCGACAGATGCTCATGCTCGGCGGTCGCTCCACCGTTGGCGGCGAGCAGGGTCTTGACCGCCTCCAAGTCATGGGCGGCCCGACGACCCCACAGGAAGGCCTCCTGGTTGGCCTTGACCGCGACGCCGTTCAGCTCGATGGCCCGCTCCAGGGCGTCCAGGGAGAGGGGAAGCAACCCCTTCTGCCAGGCGAAGCCCATCATGAAGGGGTTGGTGGCGATGGAATCCCCCATCAGCTTGGCTGCCAGCTCGGTCGCGTCGAGGAAATGGGCCCGCAGGGTGGTGCCCTCGATGGCCTCGGTCAGTTCCTGGGCCGGATAGCGCAGGTCCGGGTTCTGGGTGAAGTCCGCGGTCATGATCTCGTGGCTGTTGACCACCGCGATGGTGGTGGTCGCCCGGGCCTTGGCCAGCACGTCGAAGCTCGCCGAGGCAAGGCCATCGCAGCCGAGGAGCAGGTCGGCGTTGCCCGCGGCGATGCGCACGGCGTGGATGGCGCCCTGGTCCTTGGCGATGCGCACATGGGTGGTCACCGCGCCATTCTTCTGGGAGAGCCCCGCCTGATCGAGGACGCTCACGCCCTTGCCCTCAAGGTGAGCCGCCATGCCCAGCAGGGCGCCGATGGTGATCACGCCGGTGCCGCCGATGCCGGTGACCACCACCTCGAAGGGGATGTCCAGGCTAGGGAGCAGGGGGTCTGGCAGGGCGGGGAATGTGACCGCGCCCGCGCCAACCTTCTCGGGCTTCCGCGGGGAGACGCCGGAGAGGCTGACGAAACTGGGGCAGAAGCCCTTCACGCAGGAGAAGTCCTTGTTGCACGCCGATTGGTCGATAGCCCGCTTGCGGCCGTATTCCGTTTCCTTGGGCACTACGGCAACGCAGTTGGATTCCGTGCCGCAGTCGCCACAGCCCTCGCAGACCAAATCGTTGATGAAGATCCGTTTGTCCGGGTCCGGGATCAGGCCCCGCTTGCGGCGGCGCCGCTTTTCCGCGGCGCAGGTCTGGTCGTAGATGATGGCCGAGACGCCCGGGAGCGTCCGCAGGTCCTTCTGGATGGAGTCCAGATCATCCCGGTGGCGGATGGTCACCCCATGGCCGAAGACGGTGCCGATGGGGTATTTGTCCGGCTCGTCGGAGACGACGACGATCTTGCCCACGCCCTCGCCCTCGAGTTGGCGGGAGATGCCGTCGACGGAGATGGTGCCGTCCACGGGCTGACCGCCGGTCATGGCCACGGCGTCGTTGAACAGAATCTTATAGGTTACGTTCACCCCCGCGGCGACCGCGGCCCGGATGGCCAGAATGCCCGAGTGGAAATAGGTCCCGTCGCCCAGGTTCACGAAGACGTGGTCGTCGGTGCAGAACGGCTGCTGGCCGATCCAGGCCACGCCCTCCCCGCCCATCTGGCTGAAGGTTGCCGTGTTCCGCTCGGGCATCCAGGTGACCATGTAATGGCAGCCGATACCAGCCAACCCCCGGGAGCCCTCGGGCACCTTGGTCGAGGTGTTGTGGGGGCACCCCGCGCAGTAATAGGGCAAACGCTTGGTGGAGACCTTGGGCGTGGCAAGCAGGGCTTCCTTCTTCTCCAGCCAGTCCAGGCGCTGGTGGATCCCCGGTGAGGTGACGTATTGCTCCACCCGGCTGGCGATGGCCCGCGCCACCATGGCCGGGGTCAGTTCGCCCGCGCTGGGCAGCAACCAAGCCCCCTGCTCGTCCTTCTTGCCGACGACCCGGGGACGGACATCCTCCCGCCAGTTATAGAGCTGTTCCTTAAGCTGGTTCTCGACGACGGCGCGCTTTTCCTCGACCACCAGGATCTCGTCCAGCCCCTCGGCGAAGGCGCGGACACCGTCCCGCTCGAGCGGCCAGGGCATGCCGACCTTATAAACCCGCAGGCCGATTTCCGCGGCCATCGTCTCGTCGATACCCAGGTCCTCCAGGGCCTGCAGGACGTCCAGATAGGCCTTTCCCGTGGACACGATGCCGAGCCGGGCATTGGGGCTGTCCAGGGTCACCCGGTCGACCTTGTTGACCCGCGCGAAGGCCAAGGCGGCATAGAGCTTGTGGGTCATCAACCGGGCCTCCTGCTGGAGGGCCGGGTCGGGCCAGCGGATATGCAGACCCCCTTCGGGCATGGGAAAGTCGGTGGGCGCGACGAAGGACAGGCGCGCCGGATCGACCAGGACGGAGGCCGAGGAATCCGCCGTCTCGGCGATCACCTTCATGGCCACCCAACAACCGGAATAGCGGCTCATGGCGATGGCCAACAGGCCGTAATCGATCAGCTCCTGGATGCCCGAGGGGTGCAGGACCGGGATCATGGCGTCCATGTAGGTGTATTCACACTGGTGGGCGGCGGTGGAGGATTTGGCCGCGTGGTCGTCGCCCGCCAGCAAGAGCACCCCGCCCTTGGGCGCGGAGCCCGCGTTGTTGCCATGCTTGAAGACGTCGCCGGAGCGGTCCACGCCCGGTCCCTTGCCGTACCAGATGCCAAAAACGCCATCGTGTTTGGCTCCGGGGAAGAGCCCCACCTGTTGGGTGCCCCAGACCGCGGTGGCGGCCAGATCCTCGTTTACGCCGGGCTTGAAGACGATGCCCTCGCCCTTCAGCCAGGACTTAGCCCGCCATAGCTCCTTGTCGAAGCCCCCCAGGGGAGACCCACGATAGCCGGAAACGAAGCCTCGGGTGTCGAGTCCCGCGGCGATGTCCCGCCGCCGCTGCATCAGGGCGAGGCGCACCAGCGCCTGCGTGCCCGTCATGAAGGCCCGGCCATGGTCCAGGTCGTACTTGTCGTCGAGGGTCACCTTGGTGTCGATGGTCATGGTCCACTCCCTAGGGCGCCACGGATCGGGGGATCCGCCGGGCCGTTCCGTTCACTCCCCGGACCGGTTGTCCGTCCCGGGCGTCCGCATCCTTTCCGGACGCGTCTTTGTTCTTCGACTCATGATGTGGGAAGCCCGTGGGATTTCACAATAAGCGTCAGCATTGCTGACCCAAAAAAGCAGCAAATCTTCGGTCCTCGCCAAAGACGCGCAAGACCATTACTTGGTACGGGCCTTCCACGTGATTTCCTTTCCGGACGGGGAGCGGTCCATCAAGACGCCCCGCCGTCAATCACCTCGATCGAGCCGGGCACGGCGCATTCAGCGACACGGTCGCGCAATAGCTGAATCATGTCCCGCGCCATGGGATCGGGATCCTCGTCCCGATGACGGATCACACCGAAATTCACCCAGCGGGTGGGGTGAAGCGGGCGGGACGTCACCACCGTCGGGTTCATGCTCAGCACGCTCAGGCGGTCGATGATGGTCAATCCCGCGCCCCCGGCCACCAGATGTTGAGCCAAAAGCGAGGATCCCGTCAGCACGTCCCGGCCGACGCGGATATCGTGGGCATCGAACAGGGCATCGGTCTGACGGCGGAGCAGCATGCCGGGAAACTGCTGGACAAGGGGCTCCTTGGCCAAGTCCTCCATGCGGACCACCTCCCGATCGGTGAAAGGGTGGTCCCTGGGCATCAGAACTTCCAATACGGACCGCACCAAGGGCATATCCACCGCGGACCGGTGGGTGATGGGCACGTTGCCGAAGCCCAAATCGTATTCGCGGCCATTGATCCATGTCTCCAGGTCCCGGTGGGACCGCATGTCCAGGGAGACCTCCACGTCGGGGTAAACCTGGGTGAACCGGGCCACCGCCGGAGCCACGACGGACAGGGCCGCCCGGGGCATGGTCACCACACGCAACCGCTTGAACCGATGGGCCCGGATCTCGTCCGCGATCCGGGGAATGTCCCTTAGCCCCGCGAGGATCCGGCGCGCCTCGCGGACGAACGCCGCCCCCTCCTCGGTCAGGAACAGACGTTGTCTTTCCCGCTTGAACAGGGTCAAGCGCAACTCCGCTTCCAACAGGGCGATCAAGCGGCTGACCGCGGGCTGACTGAGGTTCATCACCCGCGCCGCGCCACTCACCGACCCCTCCGTCAGAACCGCGTTGAATGCCTGCAAGGCCCGAATGTTCATCGCCCAGTCCCTCCCTTACATCATAACATTTTTCTATCAAATTATGTTGTCTATGCATAATTAATATATATGGGATCTGGGTACACTCGTTGGACGATAAATTTTCGAAACTTGTGGGTGTTCCAATGTCAACCGCCCCCGACCACAATCCCATCCGGTCCGCCAGGACCTTGCTGTCGACGCTCCCCGAGCGCCGGATCGTCGAGGTCGACGGCCAGCCGATCTCCTACCGATCAGCCGGATCCGGTCCCCCGATTCTGTTTCTCCACGGGCTTCTCGGCTGTGCCGACAGTTGGGTCTGGCAGTTCCTGGACTTGACCGGCCACCATCGCGTCATCGCCTGGGACGCGCCCGGCTATGGGGACTCCGCTCCGGCGGCCCCGGACCTGGAGGCCTTCACCGACCGCCTCTGCGGGTTCATCGCCACCGTCTCCCCGGGCCCCCTCACCCTGGTCGGCCACTCCATGGGGGGCACGCTAGCCGCCCGGCTGGCCGCCGATCCCGGGTCGAACCTCTCCTGCCTTGTTCTGTCCTGCACCCATGCGGGATACGCGGCGCCGCCGGACAGGCCGCCCACGGAAAAGCTGCTCGAGCGCATCAGGGACCTTCGGGAGGGGGGAGGCGAGGCCTATGGCCGGAGCCGAGCCAAGGCCATGGTCGCCATGCCCGCCACGCCCTTCGTCCTTGATCTGGCCGCCCGTGTCGCCGCTGGAACTCGGCCCGACGGCCTGTTCACGGCGACCCGCATGCTCCAATTCGCCAATGTTCGCCCCTTTTACGCCCGGATCCCCTGTCCCACGCGGGTGCTGTTTGGTGAGCGGGATCCCGTGGTGCGCCCGGACCTGAGCGCGGAGCTGCGAGACCTCACCCCCTTCGCGACCCATGTGGTCCTGCCCAATGTCGGGCATGCCCCCTACCTGGAGGACCCCAAGGCCTACGAAGCCGCCCTGGCTCCGTTTCTCGCGGGTCCCGCGACCGACACCAAAAATCGATAAATCCAGCAAAAAAATCCAATAATGGGAGGTGCCGTCATGCTTGGATTCCTCATCGGCCTCGTTGTCACGGTCATCGTGGCTTGGCTCATTATCAAGAAGTACCAACCCCATACGGTTCTCCTGGTGGCCGGTTTGGTCCTCCTGGCCCTGACCCTGGTGGCCGCGCCGGAGTCCTCCATTCTGTTCAAGGATTCCAAGTCCACGGGATGGGTCGGATTCGACATCTTCGATTACGTTCGGGGATCCCTGGCCTACCGGGCCGCGGGTTTGGGCATGATCATCATGACCGCGGGCGGCTTCGCCAAATACATGGACCATATCGGCGCCACGGACGCCATGGTCGACTTCTGTATCCGCCCCCTCAAACTCCTCAAGGCACCCTACGTGGTGCTGGCCCTGGGCTATGCCGTCGGGCAGTTTCTCAACATCTTCATTCCCAGCGCCGCGGGGTTGGCCATGCTGTTGCTGGTCACCTTCTTCCCTACCCTGGTGCGCCTTGGGGTCAGCCGGGCCGCCGCCGCGGCGATGATCGGCACCACCGCGGTCCTTGACCTCGGCCCCGCGTCGGGTGCCTCGAATCTGGCGGCCAAGACCGCGAACCTGGATGTCGCCGTTTATTTCGCCCAACACCAATTGCCCATAGGCTTGGCCGCCATCGCGGTGATCAGCCTTCTCACCTATGTGAGTGGCCGCTATTTCGACGGCAAAAGCGGACATGTGGTCGCCGCCGAGGCAATCGGTGGAAACCCCGCCGAGGTGGGTAAGGAGCACCGGGTCCCCGCCATTTATGCCCTGTTGCCCATGGTGCCCCTTACCCTGATCCTGATCTTCAGCAAGCTTCTCGTCGCTTCGGTGAAGCTGGACGTGGTCACGGCCATGGTGCTGGGCGCCCTGCTCGCCCTCGTCTGCGAACTCATCCGCCATCGGGATGGCAAGGCCATCGCCAAGGGCTTCATGGCCTTCTTCGACGGCATGGGCGGCATGTTCGCGCGTATCGTCTCATTGATTGTCTGCGCCGAGGTCTTCGCCGCGGGTTTGCAAACCATCGGAACCGTGGATTTCCTGATCAATGCCGCCCAAAACGCCGGCTTGGGCGTCACCGCCATGACCGTCGTCATGTGCGCCATGGTGACCTTGATCGCCGTCATCACCGGGTCGGGGAACGCCGCCTTCTTCTCCTTCGGTCACTTGGCCCCGGGCATCGCGTCGAGCTTCGGCGCCGCCCCGGTTACCATGCTCCTGCCCATGCAGCTCACCGCCGGTCTGGCCCGATCCCTCTCCCCCGTGGCGGGTGTCATCATCGCCGTCAGCGACGCGGGACAGTGCTCGCCCTTCGAAATTGTCCGCAGGACCGTCCTGCCCGTCGTCGGCGGACTTGTCACCGTGATCCTCCTGGGCGTGCTCCTGTAGTGGATCAACCAAAACATTTGAGTCCCCCATCCGCATGGGCAAGAGAACCGATAAACCACTCAAACGTTTTGATAAGTTGATCCATCAAACAAAATGACCAGTGGTTCGAAGCGTTAGATTCGGACCACTAGGGAGTGGGTTTTTGATGCCTCACGCCGGTTCGTTTCGCGGACGGCTCCGGCGGAGCGGCCTGACCGATCACCGCCCCGCCGGGCGCTTGGGGCAAGTAAGTCACGCGCCACACCCCCGCCATGAGTCTTGGCGGGGGTGTCTTCATGCCCGCCAGGGAATGCCAAAAAATAAATTGATTGAACACACAATCAATTTATGAGATACCCTTGGGCATGGGACGACCAAGCCTCAAGACCCGGCGCCGCGACGACCTGATCCGCGCCTGTATCCAGACCATCCACGAGGAAGGCCTGGAAGGCGCCAGCCTGGCCCGCATCGCCAAGCGGGCGGGACTGACGGCGGGTATCGTCTCCCACTACTTCGCCGACAAGGCGGAACTGATGGAAGCGACCATGCGCCACATCGGCGAGGCCCTTGGTCGGGAACAGGCGCGCCGTCTGCGAGACGCCAATACCCCCCTGGAGCGGATCACGGCGATCATGGCCGCCAACCTGGGAGCCGAGCAATTCCGGCCCGACACCAGCGCGGTCTGGTTGTCCTTCTGGGCGCGCGTGAACCATTCGCCCCGGCTGGCGCGAATCCAGCGGATCAACGCCGCCCGACTGACCAGCAACCTGCGCCACCCCCTGCGCGCCCTGATCTCCGACAGCGTCCCGGACAAGGACGAGGAGGTCCAGCGCATTGCCCTGATCCTGTCGACCCTGATCGATGGCCTGTGGTTGCGGGCAGCCTTGGAGAATGGCGGTGTCGATCCAGCGCGCACCCTGGGCCTCGCCCTGCGCACCCTGGAGGCCGAATTGGGCCACCTGACGCAGCGCGGCCCTGTCCCGCCCTAACGAACAAGCGAGCGAGCCATGACCGAACCGAGACAGCTTTACATTGGCGGAGGCTACCGTCCCGCCTCCGGGGAGGCGGTCTTCGAGACACGGAACCCCTTCGACAACCAGACCATCGCCACCGTCCAAATCGCCACCGAGGCCGACGTGGACGCCGCCGTCACCGCGGCCAAGGACGGCTTCGCCGTCTGGTCGGCGAAAAGCGGGACGGAGCGGGGCCGGGTGCTGGCCAAGGCCGCCGCCCTGATCCGGGCCGTTCGCGACGAAATCGCCCAAATGGAGAGCCTGGACGGCGGCAAACCCCTCTCTGAAACCCCCGAAGCCGACGTCGATTCCGCCGCGAACTGCCTGGAATACTTCGCCGGTCTCGCCCCCTCCATCGGCGGAGAGCGGGTCGACCTGGGCGGCCCCTGGTTCTCCACCCGGCGGGAGCCCCTGGGCGTGGTCGGCGGCATTGGCGCCTGGAACTACCCCTTCCAGATCGCCGCCTGGAAAGCCGCCCCGGCGCTGGCCGCGGGCAACGCCATGGTCTTCAAGCCCGCCGAACTCACCCCGCTGTCGGCCTATATCCTAGCGGAGATTTTCACCGAAGCGGGCCTGCCCCCGGGCGTCTTCAATGTGGTGCAAGGCGATGGCGAAGTGGGCCGCATGCTCACCGCCCATCCGGGACTCGCCAAGATCACCTTCACCGGCGAGGTCGGCACGGGCAAGGCGGTGATGGCCGCCAGCGCGGCCTCCCTCAAGCAGGTGACCCTGGAGCTGGGGGGAAAATCCCCCCTGGTGGTCTTCCCCGACGCAGACCTGGACAGCGCCGTGGCCGCGGCCATGATGGGCAATTTTTACACCAACGGTCAAATCTGCACCAACTGCACCCGGGTTTTCGTCCATGCCGATATCAAACAGGCCTTCCTCGAGCGGTTGATCCCCCGGACCGAGCGGATCCTCCTGGGCGACCCCCTGGATCCCAAGGTCCAGATGGGTCCCCTGATTTCTCCCGAGCACCACGCCAAAGTCCTGTCTTATATCGAGAAGGGCAAAGCCGAGGGCGCGGTTTGCCTGACCGGCGGCGGCCCTCCCTCCGATCCGGCGCTGGCGGGCCGGGCCTTCGTTGCTCCGACCGTCTTCGATTGCCCGTCGGATGACCTGACCATTTGCCGCGAGGAAATCTTCGGCCCGGTCATGAGCCTTTTGACCTTCACCGGGGAAGAGGAGGTGATCGCCCGGGCCAACGGCCTGCCCTTCGGCCTGGCGGCGGGCGTCATGACCCGCGACGGGACCCGCGCCCAGCGGGTCGCCGCCCGCCTGGAAGCCGGTGTCGTCTGGATCAACACCTACAACATCACGCCGGTGGAAATGCCCTTCGGCGGGTCCAAGCAATCGGGCCTGGGACGCGAGAATGGCCGGGCCGCCATCGAGCATGTGACCCAGATCAAGAGCATCTACGTGGAACCCGAGCCCCTGGAGAACCCCTACCCATGACCGCGCGCGCCCAGGACCTCGACCAAGAGTATGACTACATCATCGTCGGCGCCGGGTCGGCGGGCTGCGTGCTCGCCAGCCGGTTGACGGAGGATCCCCATGTCCGGGTGCTTCTGCTGGAAGCCGGAAAGCGGGACCTCAGCCTCTATATCCACATGCCCGCCACCTTCGCCTGGCCCCTGAAGACGACCACCTTCAACTGGGCCTACGAGACGGAACCGGAACCCTTCGTCGACAACCGCCGCATGTACCAGCCGCGCGGGAAAGTCTGGGGCGGCTCCAGCTCGGTCAACGGCATGTGTTACATCCGCGGCCATGCGCTCGACTACGAGCGTTGGGCCGAGGAAACGGGAGACCCCGATTGGGGCTATGCCCATTGCCTGCCCTACTTCAAGAAGTCCGAGGATTTCCCCCAAGTCGGCCCCAACCGCTACCACGGCGTCGGCGGCCCCACCAAGGTGACCCGGGGCACCCAATGGTCTCCCCTTTACAGGGCCTTCATCCAGGCTGGCGTGGATGCGGGCTATCCGGAAACCGACGACCTGAACGGCTTTCAGCAAGAGGGCTTTGGCCCCATGGACATGAGCGTGGGCAAGGGGCGGCGCTCCAGCACCGCCGTGGGCTACCTGCGCCCGGCCCTGACGCGTCCCAATCTGACCTTCGCCGACAGGACCCTGACCACCCGGATCCTCCTGGAAAAGGGCCGGGCCGTGGGCGTCCAGGCCTCCGTCCGGGGCACCATGGCGGAGATCCGGGCCAACCGGGAAGTGATCCTCTCGGGCGGCGCGTTTAACTCGCCACAATTGATGATGCTCTCGGGCATTGGCGACGCCGGGGAGCTGCGTGCCCTGGGCGTGGCGGTCCACCACGACCTGAAGGGCGTGGGCAAGAACCTCCAGGACCACCCGGAGATCTACGTCCAATACAAGTGCAAGACCAAGGACACCCTGTTCGGCGTCCTGAAGCCCTGGAAGCAGCTTCCCATCGGCCTGGAATGGCTGCTGCGGGGCACCGGCCCCGGCGCCACCAATCACTTCGAGGCCGGGGGCTTCATCCGCTCCGAACCCGGGATCCCCCATCCGAACCTGCAATACCACTTCCTGCCCGTGGCCGCGTCCTATGACGGCTCGGGCATGCAAAATGTCCATGGCTACCAGGCCCATATCGGCCCCATGCGGCCGGAAAGCCGAGGCTGGGTGAAGCTCCGCTCCGTCGACCCCAAGGACAAGCCGCGGATCCTGTTCAACTACTTTTCCACCGAGCGGGATCGGCGGGAATTCCGGGACGGCATCAAGCTGACCCGGGAGATCATGAACCAACCCGCCTTCGCCCCCTTCAACGACGGGGAACTGGCCCCCGGTCCCGACGTCACATCCGACGCGGAGATCGATGCCCATGCCCGCAAGATGGTGGAAAGCGCCTATCACCCCTCCTGTACCTGCGCCATGGGCAAGGACACCGACCCCATGGCCGTGGTGGACGCGAAGGGCCGCGTCCACGGGCTCGACGGTTTGCGGATCGTCGACGCCTCCATCATGCCCAGCGTGGTGTCCGGCAACCTGAACGCACCGACCATCATGTTGGCCGAGAAACTGGCCGATGTGATCCGGGGTCGTCAGCCGTCGCCGCCGGACTTCGCGCCCTACCATATACCCGACGACCTGAATAAAACGCGGCGCTGACCCTGGACCCCAAAAGAGACGCCATCCACAAGAGACGCCATCCCAAAAGGAGATCCAGATCTTGAAGACCTTTCTGACCTCGGCCCTCGCGGCCACCGCCTTGCCCCTGTCCTTGACCGCCTCCATCGCCACCCCGGCCCTGGCCGCCGATCCGGCGGACTGCGCCAGCCCGCGCTTTTCCGAGGTGGGCTGGACCGACATCCAGGCCACCACCGGCGCGGCTTCCCTGGTGCTGAAGGCCCTGGGCTACACCCCGGACGTCAAGAACACCAGCGTCCCCCTGACCTTCATCGGCCTGGAACAGGATGACCTGGATGTCTTCCTCGGCCTGTGGATGCCCTCGATGAAGGGCATGGTCCAGGAGAAGCTGGACGACGGCTCCATCGACGAAATTCGCGCCAACCTGGAAGGAGCCAAATACACCCTGGTCGTACCCCGCTACGCCCATGACGCGGGCGTGACCGACATCACCGATCTGGACGCCCATAAGGACCAGTTCGGCGGCAAGATCTATGGCATCGAGCCCGGCAACGACGGCAACCTTCTGATCCAACAAATGATCGACGCCGACGCCTTCGGGTTGGGTGACTGGACGCTGGTGGAAAGCTCCGAAGCGGGCATGTTGCTCCAGGCCAAGGGCGCGACGGAAGGAAAGGAATGGATCACCTTCCTGGGCTGGGCCCCCCATCCCATGAACACCAAGATGGAGATCACCTACCTGACCGGCGCCGACGACTACTTCGGTCCGAACCAGGGTGGCGCCACGGTCCACACCCTGACCCGGCACGGCTATGCCGAGGCCTGTCCGAACGTTGGCCAGTTCCTGAAGAACCTGGCCTTCACGGTGGAGTCCGAGGGCATCATCATGGGTGGTATCATGGACCACAAGCTGGACGCCGAAGCGGCCGCGAAGACCTTCCTGGCCGCCAACCCGACCATGATCGAACCCTGGCTGGAGGGGGTGACCACCCTGGACGGCAAGCCCGGCTTGCCCGCGGTCAAGGTGGCCCTGGGGATCAAGTAAACACACATCAGGCGGGATCCCCAATCACCGGGGGTCCCGCCCACCCATTTTCCGAGTCTTCACCGCCTCAACGCCGATCGTCCTCCACCGACTCCGATTCTGTCTTACGGGACAGGGAGCCTCTCCCAATAGGGGGGATCCCCGAAACTTCGGCGCAGGCTCTCAACGAGGGCGATGATCTTGGTCAAGGCGCCATGGTCGCGGGAGTAGGTGATGAACAGTTCGGCTCCCTCCGCCTGGGCGCCGACATTTAGGGGAACCAACGCGCCGCCCGTGATGCTGTCGTGCACGAAGAAGGTCGGTAGAAGCGCGATCCCGATCCCGGCGAGCGCCGCGTCTTTCATGATCATGCCGTTGTTGACGCGAAGCGCGGGTGTCGGCCTGACGACGGACCATCCATTGATGGTGCTGAAGCGCCAATCGCTTTCGCGGTTGGAATACAGGATGCCCCGGTGGTGCGCGAGGTCGGCAAGCGAGCCTGGCGGGTTATGTCTTTCCAAATAATCCGGCGAGGCGACAAGCAGGCGCCGACTAACCGCGAGACGCTTGGCGATCAGGCGCGTATCGCCGACGGCGCCATGCCTCAGCACGGCATCGAACCCATCGGCGGCGGCATCGACAAACCGATCATTCAACTCCAGCGAGATGTCGATTTCAGGATGTTCGACGAGAAACTTACAAAGGGCGGATCCCAGATGAAGCGCACCAAAGCTTACCGGCGCCGACAGGCGTAAGGGACCGGCCAGCGTTCCGCTTCGCGCGGCCAATTCCGCCGCCGCTTCGTCGGCTTCGCGCATGATCCGCCGTGCGCGTGGGAAGAAGCTCCGTCCGCTTTCGGTCAGCGACAGTTTGCGCGTCGTCCGCTGGATCAACCGTGCTCCGAGCGCCTTCTCGAGTTCGGCCAGCCGCTCGCTGACGACCGACGTCGCCAGCCCCAGCCGTTTCGAGGCCCCGCGGACCGAGCCCGCTTCGACGATCGCGAGAAAGGATAAAATTCCGGTCAGCTTCATCATTGTTCGGAAATTCCGGCCACCTGTTTCGGATTGATCCGGCTAGTCCGATTAATGTCCGAGGTGCATCTTCTTGTCCATAGGCCGGACCCAAAGAGCGAACACCGATAGCTGGACAAACATCATGCTCCGCCGCTTCCCTATCGCCGCCGCGGCTCTCAACGACGTCGGTCCGACCCACACACGGGATTCCATCTCATCCGCCGACCCTTGGCGCTGAGTTACAACTCTGATCAGGAGAATGTCATGACCGACTTTGCTGGAAAAAACATTTTGGTCCTTGGCGGAAGTCGAGGAATCGGCGCCGCCATTGTTCGCCGCTTCGCCGCGGGCGGCGGAACCGTCGCGTTCACCTATGCCGGTTCCAAGGAGGCCGCCGAAGCTTTGGCATCGGAGACAGGCACCGAGGCCATCCGAGCCGACAGTGCCGACCGGGCTGACTTGATCGCCACCGTGACAAACCGAGGCGCGCTCGACATCGTTATCGTGAACGCGGGCATGCTGGTCATGGGCGACCCCTTGACCCTCGACGCGGACGCGGTCGACCGAATGATCGACATCAATGTTCGGGCGCCATACCATGCCTCGGTCGAGGCGGCGCGGCGCATGAACGACAATGGGCGGATCATCGTCATCGGTTCCGTCAACGGTGATCGCATACCCTTCGCGGGCGGTGCGGCCTATGCCATGACCAAGTCCGCCGTTCAAGGGATGGTCCGTGGCCTTGCGCGCGACTTTGGCGACCGTGGAATTACCGTGAACAGCATCCAGCCGGGGCCGACGGACAGCGACATGAACCCCGCCAACGGGCCAATGGCGGCGACAATGCATAGCTTCATGGCACTCAAACGCCATGCCCGCGGCGAAGAAATCGCCGAACTCGCCTCCTTCCTCGCAGGCCCGCATGGCGCGATGATCACGGGTTCGATGCAGACGATTGACGGGGGTTTTGGAGCATAAATTCAATCCGGGCGGCGCGCCGCATACCAAGATAGAGGTCAAACAAACACGGGGCAGGCGGGATCCCCGATCACCGGGGGTCCCACCTGACGCGCTTCATGCCTTTAAACCGTCAAGCCCATCCGTACCTCTGGCCGCACCCTTGGCTCCGGATTCCAGGGCCAAGACCGCGGCGCCAACGGCTTGGCCGATACGCCCATCCGCGTCGGACCGGGTCTTGTCCTCTTCGCTCAACGACACCCGAACCTCTGGCCGGGCGAATTGAATGCCGTTCTCGGCGAAGGCCTTCTGCACCTCGGCATAGGCATAACGCCGGATCAGAAACTGACGACCGGGCTTGCACATGAACTTCGTGCTGAGAACCAAACCGTAGTCATCGACTTCGACGACCCCTTGCGACTTGAAGGGTTGCAGGAAGTCCTCGCCAATATCCGGATGGTCCATGAGGGTCGTACCAACCGCCTTGACGATCTTGCGCGCCCGCTCGGTGTCGGTGTCAAAGGGAACACGGAACCGCAGCTTCATGATCGCCCAATCACGGCTGTAGTTGGTCAGTGTTTGAATCTCGCCAAAGGGCACGGTATGCACCGCGCCCCGGTGATGGCGCAGTTGCAAAGACCGGATGGCGATCCGCTCCACGGACCCTTTCACGGTCCCTAGATCCACATATTCCCCAAGCCGGAAGGCGTCATCCATCAGGAAGAACGCGCCGGAGACGATATCCCGCACCAGGGTCTGCGACCCGAAGCCCACCGCCAGGCCGACAACCCCGGCACCGGCCAAAAGGGGTCCGATATCCACGCCCAGGGCGGACAGAACCACCATCAGCGCGATGACCGCCAGGCTCGCCTGCCCCGCCCGTTTGATCAGGGGAAGCAGGGTCCGCATTCGAGACAGGCCCGTTCCGCCGACTTCCCCCTCCGCTTGATCGATGCCGCTGGCCAGCCGCGCGGCGTCCTCCGCGGCGACTCCCCGGTCGACCCAGATCCGCAGCGCTTGCCAAGCGGCATAGGTGATGAGGATAACCAGACCGATTTCGAGACCCCCCCGGAGAACGGCTTCTTGAAGGCTGTCGGACATCATGCCCGTGGAGGTCAAGGGGTCGACGTCCCACAGAAGGGCGAGGAGTGTCAGGAAACCGAGCCCCAGAGCGATCCGCGTGACGCGAATGACCGCTGGGGCGATTTCGTCCCCCCGCGCCAGCGAGAGCCTCCCCTCCCGCGCCGCCGCGGCATCCAGGCTCGGAAGCAGGGTGAGCAGCCCAACCGTCCCGAGCGCCGCGCCAAAGGGAGGGTCACGACCAATCAACGTCAGGGAGAACACGGCGGCCAGAAGCCCCAATGCGCCCAGAACCATGCACCAGGGATAGGCCGCGGCAAAGGCCCGGCGCGAATTGCCCCGCTCCCCACGCCACTCTCCACCCAGATCCCGGGTGAAGGCCGCCCCATGGGTTAGAAACGTCACGCAAAGACCCAGGGCGATGATGACCCCGTCGATCAGCAAGAACAGGAGATGGACATCGCCGATTATACCGAACTTCCAGAACAAGGCGCAGGTAAAAAAGCCAAAGGCGCCCAGGACAACGGTCGTGGCCAGGGACCAGTAGATCCCGTGGGCCTCCCTGTCCGTAAATACGGGGATCCGCTTCTCCGGCTCGCCGGGCCTCAGGTAGGCGCGGCCAAACCCATCGATCAACCAGATGAAAACCAGGGCGGACAGGTAGAAGGCGAAGGTCATCCGATCCCGCTGGTCCTGCCCATTGACCAGGAAGAAAACCAGGGTGGTGACACCGGCGAAAACCAGGACCGACAGAACCTTTCCGAACATGGTTCCAACGAAATGCACGCATTTCCGCCGAAAGGGCCAGTCTTCGGCCCCGCCACCCCGCCCATTGAGGCGCCGACCAAGCAGGGCCGCGGCGAGCCAACCAACCCCAATCGAGCCGAGGAAGGCCAGCGCGAACGCGGCCACCCCTCCCCCTCCCCGTCCTTCGACCAGCGCCGCCCAGACGGCCATCACCGCATCGGGAATCTGATTTTGGGTTTCAAAAATTTCGCCCAGCCGCGCTCTGACCTTGTCCAAGCGCTCCTCCAGATCGAGGGCCGCCCTCGCCGGATTCATCATGGACGCCGCCGCGGAAGGAGGGGGCGGTACTGGAGCCAAATGGTCCAGCACATAAGCCCGCAATTCGGCGTCGGAAAGGCGCGCCAATTCCTCCTCGGATAGGGTTGATCCGGCGACGGGTGTCCCTTGCGCCCGGGCAACGGACACCCCGACCGGAACCGCCAGCAAACAGAGAATCAGGAAGCAAACGCCCAGATACCCGGTTGGCGAAAATGGACTCGTTTTCAACATGCGTTGATGTTCCCTTGCCATGACTCCGCTCGGCGGGTCCGAGAGACCAAGGTGACGGATCGGGATCCGCTCGTGAAGTCAATTTCGCTTGAACACACCGAATGGGAAAATGGCCAGGTCCCGGACCACTCAAAATCCGTGCGATCCCATGGACCTCGGGTCACCGTCTCGACTCAGGGAAGGTGCCGATGCCGCGGCATCCCCAAAACACCCCGATCTGGACATGTGAGCTATGTTTGAGCACCCAGGCGTGGGACGGGATTCGCCCGCTTGAAGTGGCCCAAATCAGGCAAGATCTAGGCACGGGGTAGGCTGGACCGCACCGGCCGCGGGCCGCTCCTCTTCCAAACGCTTACCAAGGGTTTGCGCTTGCGAAGCCCGGTTATCGGGTCGAACGCCGCCCCTAGGGTCATGGCCCGTTCCACCAATCGCCGGGCGTGGTCGCAATGTTCATGGAGAATCACGCCGATGACCCCCACGAATACGCCGAACAAGCTCAAGCCTCCCTCTCATGAGTTGAATTTTCCCTCGACACTTGTGAATACGCTTGTTTGTTGGACTTTTCCTTTGGGACTATGCCCCCATGAATGGGATCACCGCTCCGTCGAACGCGGAACACCGGGCCCGTTTCCCTGTCCTTCCGTGCCAAGAGAGACCTTCCATGCCCCCCGCCATCCGTTGGTTGATCGAGCCTTCTCCCCCATCCGGGGGCGTGGAAATGGTGTACCGGTTCGCCGAGACCCTGCACCGGGCGGGGTATGACTCCAAGATCGCCACCAAGATCCCCCACGACACCCATTTCACCCATGCCGCGCCCCTGGTCCACTACGGGGACGAGGGACTGAGCCTGTCCGCCGGGGACGTCCTGGTCTGCCCCGAACCCTATGCCCAACAGATCCGGGCGGGAGTGGCCGCCGGAGCCCGGGTCTGGGTGCTGAACCAGAGCCCCCATTTGATGCTCCAGGGCATGGACGACGCAAGGTGCTTCGGCGATCTGGGCGTGGAACGGATCCTCGTGACCTCGGACTACGTCCGGAAGATTTGCACCTTCATCGGCGAAACCGCCCCGCTCCATTCGGTGCCCTGCGTGATCAATGGCGCCCTGCATCGCCCCGCGGGGATCAAGAAACGCGTGGTGACCTATATGCCGACCAAGGCCCCCGAGCTGGCCGCTCTCATCCTCGGTCTGTTCTGGCGCCGCTATCCGGCCTTGGCCGGATCGGTGGAATGGCGCCCACTGAAGGGGCTTCCCTTGGCGGAAGTGGCCCGGGAATTGGGGGAGGCCCAGTGGTTCCTCTCCTTCTCCCACCGGGACAGCCTGGGTATGCCCCCCCTGGAAGCCATGTCCGCCGGCTGTCTGGTGGCGGGCTTCCTCGGGATCGGGGGTTGGGAATATGGCACACCCGAAAATGGCTTCTGGGCCGCGGATGAAAACATGACCGAATGCGTGGAAAAACTGGCCCAGGCGATAACCCTGGTGGATACCGCGCCAAAGCGGGCCGAGGCCATGCGGGCGGCGGGCGCGGCGACCGCCGCCCGCTATGACAAGGCCAGCCAGGACCGCGCCCTGCTCGCCCTGGCACGGGACACGCTTGGTCCCATCGTTGGCTAATCCATCCCATAGGGACCCAGGGACGAGAAGGATAGGGCCGATCCCATCCTCATCAGAGTCGAACCAGGATTGTCTCAACGACGACCGGACCCTCACGCCGTATGCAAATAGGCCAGGAAGTCCTCGACTTGCCCGCCCAAGTCGGACGCTCGATCGTGAAGCCTGTGGGACGCGGTCCGGACCCCCCCAACCACTTCGGTCGCTTCCAAGGTTTTCTGAGCGGTCAGGTCGATATTGCGGGCGACGCTATCGGCGCCTTGGGCGACCTGTTCCACGCTCCGGGCGATTTCCTTGGTGGCCGCGGATTGTTCCTCGACGGATCCGGCGATGGCCATCGCGATGCCGTTAATGGCATGGATGCTTTGGGCGATTTCCCGGATCGACCGATCCACCTCGCCCGTGCGGGCGCGCATGCCCTGGATCCGCGCTTCGATCTCTTCCGTCGCCCGGGCCGTCTGAGCGGCGAGGGCTTTCACCTCCCCGGCGACGACGGCGAACCCCTTGCCCGCATCCCCGGCGCGCGCGGCCTCGATCGTGGCATTCAACGCCAATAGATTGGTTTGACTGGCGATATCGGTAATCAAACGCAGGACGTCACCGATTTGATCGACCGACTCCTGGAAGGCTTTCACGAAGGCGGAACACCGATTGGCCTGTCCCACGGCCCCCCCCGCCAGGTCCGTCGCCTCGCTGGCTTGGCGACTGATCTCCTGGATGGATCCCGCCAGCTCCTCCGTCGCCGCGGCCACCGTTCCAACGTTGACAGAGGCCTCCCGGGCCGCGTTGGCCGCTTCCGCGCCATGGTCATTGGTGCCCCGCACCACGCTTTCCATGGCCCGGGCGACAGCTTGCATTTCCTCGGCGATGGCCAGAACCGCGTGGGACACCCGTTTCACCGACACCTCGAAATTCGTACTCATGGCGCTCATCTTGGTCACGTCCTGCCAATTGAGCATGGGACCGACATAGCGCCCCCTGGAGTCCCGAATGGCGGTGATGCGATTCTCGATGTTCAGGCCACCGAGGGTAAACAGATCTCGGTGGGGCAGCTTTTTTGGATCGGAAAGAATATCCCGCAACCGGTCAGGATCCGGATGGAAGTCCAACAGGGACCGTCCCACCACGGATTCAGGATCGCGCCCTAGGGGATGATCCATGCGGCCGATCACCTCCTTGGCGGCTTGGTTGGCATAGGTGATCGTCATGGTCCCGGGTTCGCAGAGCAGAACCTGGGCCGGTTGTGTTTCGACCATCTCGCCCAGGCGATAGGCCCGGTCCACCGCGTCGCGCAGCGTCCCCATGGCCCGGGCCATCGCGCCCACTTCATCGTGGCGGTTTTGATGCGGGATCTCCTCGTCCAACTCGTCCCGAGCCAAAAGTTCCGTTTGCCGGGTCAAGGCGCGCACCGGCCCGGCGATGGATCCCACCACCAAAACCAGGGCAACACAAGTCAAGACCAGGGATCCCACCAGGGTGCCCGCGCCCAAATACAGGGACGTTATAAAAAACCGATTGACGGAACCACGCCCAAGAACCAACACCAGAGTCCCGATTTCCTTGTCCTTCATGATGACCGGTTGGCGCTTGGTCAAATAGGCTTGGCCATTGGCTTCCAGCACTTCGGGGGTCACGCCTTCGGAAAAGTGACTGGCGGTGACCTTCCCCTTTTCCTCGACCCAGGCCGCGGTGAAGTCAGGATCCTCGGCGAGGGCTTCCACCATGCCCAGCACGCGCTCTCGGTTGAGGTCCCAAAGGGGACCGGCCAGGGCCGTGGCCTGGATCCGAGCGACCATCACCGCCCGCGTTTCCAGGTTTTCCTCGGCCCGTTGGGCGGCGCGATCAAGCATGAAGGCCTGGGACCCGGCGAGCGCCACGGTCATGACGAGTCCCATGGCACCGACGAGTTTCCAAAGGATGGGCCAACGCATGGGATTAAAGCGCATGGTATTCCCCCCCAAGAGAATCGGATCCAAGGTGGCGGCACCACCCTTTGCCCGCTCCCCACCATCCCACGTGCCTTTGACAGGGCTCCGGCACGCGGTGTCACATCAAGACCGGACGAATCGGACCACCGAGATCACCTGGTGGACCGGCCACTCTCCGGATCCACCTCCCCTCAGGGGTTCGTCGTTACTTGGCGGCGCCGACCTTGGCCAACCCGCCATTGAACCGCTCCAATGCGGCCAGACCCTCGGGGGACTGTCGGAAGCACACATGGAGGGTCTTATTTTCCAACAGATGATCGTTGAACCGCAGAGTTCCCGCCTCATCCGTCAGAGAGGCGTCATTTTCAATCAAGTATTCCATGACGTTGCGGTCAATGACCGCCGCCTTGATCCGACCGGCGGCGACCTTGCGGAGGTTGGTCACGTCATCGGCCACGGCCTCGATAGTCAGCTTGCCTTCCGCCGCCATGGCGTCAAAAGCTTCGGTATTCACGTAGCCCTGGACGGTCCCGATGGAATAGGCCGCCAGATCCTCCAGAGTGGTCCATTCAAGGGGATCATCGCTCCGTTCCACGAAACCAAGGGGGCTGTCGCCCAGGCTATCGCTGAAAGCGCATGTGCCGGTCAGACCCTCGGAATAATACTCGGGGAAATAGCCGAGAAATCCGTCCTCTTCCAGGCCGGATTGAACCGCCCGCTGCCAAGGGAGGACAGTCCATGTGATCGTATCGCCATTGGCGTCCGCCGCGGCTTTCGCGGCTTTGACCGATAAGCCACCATCGGACAGGTCGGCACCGGAATAGGGAGGCCATTCCAGTGTGGTCAAGGCAATGTCACCCGCCAAGGCGACACGGGAGCACGACACGGCCAAGGCGGTCGCGAACAATACAGTCCGAAATATCATTTCACCAACTCCCACGGTGATCACATGACATGAAGGAATGCCGCCAATGGCAACAAAACGGTCACATCAACCCTGGAAGAAGAGTATTAACCGTAGGCCTCATTTTCCAATTAAAGAACAAAGACGATTTCTCGCGTGAAAATTCAACTCCACTTATCTACGCCCGGAATCCGGAATATTTCAAGGAAACCTAGAGTATCCCCGCCCATTTCTCCTTGAAGTGCGCCTCCGCGCGGTTCCGAATGGAGCGCAGGCTTTCCCGCCGCCCCAGGAAGGTGAGTTCCGTCTCCGGCTCCCTGCCCGACACGCCCCACTCGTGCCGGTAGCCCTCGCAGGGCACCACCCAACAGCGCAGGTTCGCGCGCATGACCTGCAAGCCAAGGTCCATTTCCTCGAAGAAGCAGGGTGTATATCGGGTATCAAAGGCGATTCCATACGCCCGCAAACGATCCAGGCGCAGACCAAACAGGAAGCCTGAAACGGCGCTGACCGGCGTCGGTTCTGTCGCCACGCCTTGGGCGAGATAGCGGATGGTCCGCTGGCTGGAGAAGTCAATCAGCGCGCCCTCCGGCCCGACCACCGCGGCCTCGGGCAGGTCGTGGAGCGCCCGGGCGATGGTCTCCACGGCGTTCCGGTCCAGCCGCAAATCGGCGTTCAGGATCAACGCTGTCTCCCGGGTGGCCAGCGCCATGCCCATCGCCCAGGATCGGGCCACCCCTGGATTGCGGGAATTGGCGCACCAATGGTCGACCCGGGTATGGACCATCAGGTCCCCCTGGTTCGGCGGATCGTTGAGGATCAGGATGACCTCGCCGGGAATGTCCCCCAGGTCCGCCAGCAGGGTATGAATGGACCAGGGGGAATGGGGGCTGTCGTCCAGCACCGGAATGATCAAGGAAACGGGCGGCGTTTCAGACTCGCTCACGCGCTCGCATCCGCTTCACTTGGTCGCTCATGGCCGTGTCGCTTGGGGGAGATCACAGCCGGACAATCTTGCCAGGGTTCATGATGTCGTCGGGGTCGAGCGCCCGCTTGATCCGTCGCATCAGGTCCAGGGCCTCGCCGTGCTCCTCTTCCAGATAGGTGATCTTGCCGGTGCCAACCCCGTGCTCGCCGGTGCAGGTGCCGTCCATGGCCAGCGCCCGGGCCACCACCCGGTCGTTGATGGCCTTCGCTTCTTCCAGGGAGGCCGGATCCTCTGGGTCGATGAGGACGAGGACATGAAAATTCCCATCCCCCACATGGCCAACGATGGAGGTGAACAGGGTGGAGGACTTCAGGTCCTCCTCGGTCTCGACGATGCAGTCCGCCAAACGGGAGATCGGGACGCAAACGTCTGAACTGATCCCCTTATGTCCGGGCCGCATGGCGATGGCGGCGTAGAAGGCCATGTGCCGGGCATTCCACAGGCGGTCGCGGTCCTCCTGGGTTTCCGCCCATTGGAAATCGGAGCCGCCGAACTCCCCGACGATGGCCTGGACCATTTCAATCTGCTCGGCCACATGGTTTGGCGTGCCGTGGAATTCGAAGAAGAGGGTGGGCGCCACCCGGTTGTCGAGCTTGCTGTACCGGTTCACCGCGTCGATCTGGGCGGCGTTGAGCAGTTCCACCCGGGCGATGGGAATGCCCGTCTGGATGATGGTGATCACCGTATCCACGGCGGCGCGCACATCCGGGAAGGGGCAGACTGCGGAGGCGATCTTCTCCGGAATGCCATGCAGACGCAGGGTAACCTCGACAACCACGCCCAGCGTCCCCTCGGATCCCACGAACAGGCGGGTCAGGTCATACCCGGCGGAGGATTTCCGCGCCCGTCGCCCGGTCCGCACCACCCGGCCATCGGGGGTCACCACGGTCAGGGAGAGGACGTTCTCCCGCATGGTGCCATAGCGCACGGCATTGGTGCCCGAGGCCCGGGTGGCGACCATACCGCCGATGGAGGCATCCGCGCCGGGGTCGATGGGGAAGAACAGACCGGTGTCGCGCAAGTACTCATTGAGCTGCTTGCGGGTGACCCCGGGTTGGAGGGAGACATCCATGTCCTCTGGCCGAACCTCCAGCACCGCGTTCATTCCCGCGACATCGAGGCAGACCCCGCCACGCACCGCGCAAACATGGCCTTCCAGCGAGGTTCCCGTGCCAAAGGGGATGACCGGCACCTTGTGGGCGGCGCAGGCCTTGACCACGGCGACCACCTCCTCGGTGGAGCGGGCGAAGGCCACGGCATCGGGGGGCATGGGCTCGTGGTAACTCTCGTCCCGTCCGTGCTGCTCTCGGACCGCGGCCGCGGTGGACAGACGGTCCCCCAACAGGGCGCGCAACGCGGCCATCAGGGACTCCGGCAGGGCGCATTCGGGCAGGGCGGCGACGGTGGACATGGGCGGTTCCTCGATCTTATTTCTCACTTGGTCGGGCAAGGCGGACAGTGTTCACACATCCTCTTCCAGGGCGGTGACCAAATCGACGATTTGGGGCGCATGGCCACACCCTTCGATGAACCTCAGCAGGTCTCCATTGGAAATCGTGGTGGTCGCGCCGTTTTCCAGGGGGTGATAATTCAAGACCGGCTGATCCATCATCCAGGCATCCAGCACCACCTTGACCCGTTGGCCCCGGTCGTTGATCAGGGCGAAGGGCGTGACCGAGCCCGGCTTGACCCCCAAGATCTCCTCCAACAGCTCGGACTTGCCAAAGGACAGGCGCTTGGAGCCGATGCGCTTGTGAAGGCTTTTCATTTCCACGGTCCGGTCATGGGGACAGACCACCAGCCAAAGCTGACCCTTGGCGTCCTTCAGGAACAGGTTCTTGCAATGGACCCCCGGGATATGATCGCAGGCGGCCTGGGCCTCCTCGACGGTGAAGACCGGGGGGTGCTCCTCGGTGACCACGGAAATCCCCAGGTCCTCGAGGCGGGAGAGCAGATCGGCACGGGTGGCCATGGGCATGGAAGGCCTCCAGGAGGGTAAGTCACGGATCCCATACTTACCCGACTCCCCCCCCCATCCTCAAGCGGCCTTCACCCCATCAAGGAACCCGCGCACGGTATCCGACAAGGAGCGGGACTGCGCCCCCAGGTCCCCGGCCGAGGCGAGCACCTGGGTCGCCGCGGCGCCGGTCTCGTTGGCGCCCTGGGCAACCCCCTCGATGGTGTCGCCCACCTGCATGGTGCCCTTGCTGGCCTCCTGCACATTGCGCGAGATCTCCTGGGTCGCCGCGTTCTGCTCCTCCACCGCCGCGGCGATGGCGCCGGCCACCTCGCTGACTTCCTCGATCACCGCCAAGATCTCGCCAATGGCCCCGACCGAGGCGTGCGTGCGGGCCTGCACGTCGGAGATCTGCTTGGCGATATCCTCTGTCGCCCGGGCGGTCTGGTTGGCGAGCGTTTTCACCTCGTTGGCCACCACGGCGAAGCCCTTTCCAGCGTCCCCGGCCCGGGCGGCCTCGATGGTCGCGTTCAGCGCCAGCAGGTTGGTCTGGCTGGCAATGTCCGTGATCAAGCCCACCACCTGACCGATGCGATCCGCGGCGTCGGCCAGCCCCTGGACCTCGGTCGAGGCGCTCCGCGCCCGCTCCCTGGCGCGTCTGGCGATCTCACTGGAATGCTGGGCCTGACGGCCAATCTCGGAAATGGAGGAGGACAGTTCCTCCGTCGCCGCGGCCACCCCTTCCACGCTGACGCTGGCCTCGCTGGACGCAGCGGCCACGGTCGAAGCGCGCCCGTTGGTTTCCTCTGAAATGCTGGTCATCCGCTCCGCGGTCGCCTGGAGCTGGGTGGTCGCCGCGGCCAGTTGGTCCAGCACTCCCCGCACGGAGCCCTCGAACTGGCCGGTCAGTTCCTCCATGCGCCGGGTGCGGGCCTCCCGGGCGACGCGACGGCTTTCCTGCTCCCGGGCCAGATCCTCGGCACGGCGCATGTTGTCGCGGAAAACAACCATGGCCTGGGCCATCTCGCCCACTTCGTCGCGGTGGTCCGTGGCCGGTATGTCGACGTCCAGGTTCTTGTCGGCCAAACGCTTCATGGCCTGGGTCATGGCCCGCACCGGCCCGGCGATGCCCTTGCCAATCATCAGCGCCGCGAAGATCCCGAAGGCCACCGCGCCCAAAAGAATCAACAGCGTCACCACGATGGATTGCATCGCCGCGCCGAGGACGCCATCGCCGAGGCGCCCCTGGTTGGCCACGGCCTCGTCCATCAAGGCTTCCGTCTCCGACACCAACTTGGCGCTGGTGTCGGCCATCACGCCCTGGCTCAGGGCCTGCTGGGCATAGATGGTTTCCGTTTCCTCGGTGAAGGTCATGCGGAAGCTGTCCAAGTCGGAGAGGGCTGCCTCCGCGACGGTCTTCACCTCACCGTCGAGTTGGGAGACAAGAAACGCCATGTTACGCGAGAAAGCATCCATTTTGTCGAGCGCCGTGGCCTCGGTTTCCTTATTGGCCTTCCTCAGGAACTGGGTCACCGCCAGCCGGGCCGACATCAGGTCCTCCAGCGCGGTCCCGGCCGCATAGGCCAGGGTGGCGTCGCCCGTCGCCTCGGCCCCTTTCATGACCTCGCGCAGGGAATCCGACAGCCCGTCTCCGCTCCTGTCGAGGACGACATCCAGGCCTTCTCGCATCTGCCGCTGCTCGACGATGCTCGCGAACCCTTTGTAATAGGTCTCCACCCCCGACATCAATCCATTCAACCGGTCGGCCAGGGCCGTGTCGCCATCCGCTTGCGCCTCCCGTTTCATCCCGCCGATCAGCTGGACGAGTGTCCCGTAATGACCGTTGGCCTGTTCCGCGGCTTCCCGGTCCCCCATCAAACTGTAGAGGAGGACCTCCCGTTCGCCCAACAGCACTTCCGTCTGGATTTCCCCGGCGCTCTTGGTCTGGTTGGACAGAGCAACCAAGGCGGCCACGTCGGTCCCAACCATGCGCAAGGCAATGACCGAGGGGATCCCAAGCACCAGGATCAGGGCAATCATCACCGCGAAGCCGCCGCCAATCTTCCATCCGATGCGGACATTCTTCAAACCCATCTGCTTCCTCCCCATTACGCCCGCCCCCCAGAGTCCGGGCGCGCCCGCCGCCTAACGCGAACGCCAATTATGGTCCTATCAGGTGAGGATCAAGGCGAGAAAGTCAACGTCCGGGAGGGGGGAGAGGGGAATCACGCGGAGACCCCAGCCGCGCACGAGCCCCGATCGCGCCAACGCCATATACAAAAAAAAGGCGACACGCCAATGGAATAGCCCTCCCTTGCCCATTTCCACGCGGATCTCTCCGAACGAAGGAAAGGCCATCAAGGGTGGCCTGATCACGACCAATTGAACGAAAGGCGGAATGGATCAGCGGCCAGAACGCCTTAGAACTCCACCCCAAAGCCGGAAGGATGGGACCACCCCACCCAAGGATACGGACCCTCAAGCCCTGGCCCCATCTGCTCGTCAACCGACCCCGCCTGTACACCTCGGGGGATCCCCCCCTGAACTCCGAAAAGCACGCGACCTGCAAAACCATCAACGCGGTCCGCTACCGGGGTGGGGGAGTGACCTTCGTGGTGGGGTCGGTCCACTTCTTTCCGGCATGGCCCCCTTATCAGGATTTGGGCGGCAAGCTGTTCGTGCAGGAACGCCGGCTCTATCTGATGGTTTCGGTCCATGACATGATCGAGGTGCTCCGCGACAATCAGGTCTTGACCGACCGGATGGAAGCCTTCGCCCTGGAGTTTCTCGCCGCGCCGCTCAAAGGGGTTTGGGCCCTGTTCACCCATATGGTTTGGCTCTACGTGGCCGGAAGCGCTCTCTTCCTGGCCAGTGGTCCATTCAACGCTTGGTGGGCGCCGTTGGCCGTCCGGGATCAAGGGAGAAACAATGGAAATGGACCGCTCATAAAATTTGATGCCATGACCTATTGTTCAGGCGACACGCTCGGATGCCCGCGCCTGCCGCCAGGTTCCCTTACCCGCGAGCTTGGCCTCATACATGGCCTGATCGGCGGCGCGCAAAACCGCCTCGGACTCCCCGCCCCAGTCCGAGCCACCAAACAGGGCGATGCCGATGGAGACACCGACCTTGCCCGTCGTGTCCTTCAGGGGAATGGGGTCCACCAAACAATCCAGCAGCTTTTCCGCAACCGAGGACGCATCCAACGGGTTCCCCTCCCCACCCTCGATCAGGATGGCGAACTCGTCGCCCCCCAGGCGGGCGAGCATATCCTCGTCCCGCAGACAGGTCTTCATGCGGCGGGCGGCCTCCACCAACACCATGTCTCCGGCCTCGTGACCCAGGCTGTCATTGATCTGCTTGAATCCATCCAAGTCCAAGTAAAGCAGCGCGCTGACCGCCGCCCCCCGACGCGCGCGTTGGACGATGCGGTCGAGGTGCTCCATGAAGCGGCGGCGATTGGCCAGTCCGGTCAAGGCATCGTGGTTGGCGATCTGGTTCAGGCGCTCCAGGGCCACATGGCGACGCTCGGTCTCCGTGTTGAACTTGTCGAGGACGGCGTTATAGAAAACCGCGATATGGGCGGCGTCGGTCTCCGCGTCGACCTCGACGGCCCGCGAGAAATCCCCCTGACGGGCCTGGCTGTCCATCTGGGTCATCAGGTCCAACAGGGCCGTGGTGGCGCCATGCTCGGCCACGTTCAGGCCGATGCGTTCCGCCTCCGCCGAGACCCTCAGTGGCAGCACCCTGTTGATGGACCAGAGGAGGGCATAGCCCACGCCAAAGGAAAACAAACCCGCGGCGGCGACCCCCAGAACTTGGATGGACAATTGGTGCCAGCGAGAGACGTCGGGACCGAAGGCCTCCAGGGGCGCGAACAGGGCCACGGCGATGGTACCCCAGGCTCCGGCCACCAGATGGGCGGGGACGGCGCCGATGACATCGTCGATTTCCCGCTGTTCGAGCCAATGCATGGACAGCACGCAGAGGATCCCGGCGATGAAGCCCACGGCCATGGCATCCAGGCCAGAAATCACGTCACACCCGGCGCAGGAGGCCACCAACCCAGCAATCACGCCGTTGACAATGCGGTCGACCTGGGGGCGCTTCCAGACCAGCCAGGACAGCATCAGTCCGGCCAGTCCTCCGGTAGCCCCGGCGACGGCCGTATTGGCGATGATCTCGGGCACCCGGGTATCGATGGCGTAGGTCGAGCCGCCGTTGAACCCAAAGAAGCCGAACCACAACAGGAACACGCCCAAGGTGGACATGGGCAGGTTATGGCCCTCGATGGGACGGCCCAGGGGGCCGAAGCGGCCAATGCGCGGGCCGATGATCAGGATCGCGGCCAGGGCCAGCGAGCCGCCGACCGAATGGACCACGGTGGACCCGGCGAAGTCATGGAAGCCCATCCGGCCCAGCCAGCCCCAGACTTCCCCCTTGTCCCCTCCGGCCCAGATCCAATGGCCGACGATGGGATAGATGAACCCGGCGATGATCACCGTAGTGATCATGTAACCGACAAAGGTCATGCGCTCGGCCACGGCGCCGGAAATGATGGTCGCCGCGGTTCCGGCGAACATGACCTGGAAGATGAAGAAGCTAATGTGGACCGCTTCGCCGGAATCCGAGAGCGGGAAATAGGGCGCCCCCACCCAGCCATCCAACGGTCCCCAACTGGGGCCGAACATCAGCCCGAAGCCAATGACGGTGAACAACGCGCAGGTCAGGCAGAAATCGACGAGGTTCTTGATCGCGACATTGATGGAGTTTTTCTCGCGGACCATACCGCTCTCGAGACAGGCGAAGCCCGCCTGCATGAGTGCGACCAGAAATCCGCACATCAACACCCATAGAACGTCGGCATCTAGCTTCCCGACTTCCATTTTCCATCGCCCCTCGAATAGCGCGGCGTGTATTCCGCATTAAATTCCCGGCGCTACGTCGCCATTTATAGGAATTCAACATGGCACGGATCCGGAAAATAGATCAATGGGAAGATTTCGCACCCGCGAAATATGACCAATTCCATCATTCATCTTGAGCGGATTCTTGACCGGAGGGGTCGACGGGCAATTGATTCAATCGCGAGACCACAAAGCCGACCTGAAATGACCCTCTCCTGGCACCCGGCGCGTGTCCCCCTTCCGTTCTTCGCGCTTAAAATACAGACCGGGCGGATGGTTTGGTGGTGTGACGAGGGGCTTGGCTTTCGCCTGAAACCCGTTTCCTCCTTCAGGGGCGACCGTCTCTATTCCGGATCGGAGGTGGCCAGATACTGACGCAAGCGGTCCAAGCCGCCTGTCTTTGGGCGCCCCTTCAACGCATTGTCCAAAACCACCTTCAGGCGCGGACCGTTGAACGGTTTGACCAGATATCCATCAACCTGAAACGCCTTGGCCACATTGACAAACATCTCGTCGGAATGCGAAGTCAGCATGATCACCGGAGAATGCCGGGCACCAAGGTTGGATTTGCGCAGGGCCTGCAGAAAATCGAACCCATTCATTGGCTTCATGTCGATGTCACAGAGGATGATCGATGGCGTGAACCCTTCCAGGACACGCATCGCTTCCACGCCGTCGGAAGCTTCCGCCACGGCCTTGACGCCGATCTTGAATAAAAAGCCGCGCAGCATACCGCGCACCGCCTCCTGGTCCTCGACAATCAAGATGTCGAAATGGCCATAATCCATGATTTGCTTCATCCAACCGCTCCCCAAATACCAGACACGATCCCATCATCAAAATGACGATGCCTGTTGGTCGATTCGTTCAAAGTCGTGGACCTCTTCGATCCCAAGGATTTGGATCGGGATAGTCACGCAAAGCCGATGGATCCGAGCGCTGCCTTAGACTCCCGCTCCGCCCAGTTTTCCTCATCCTGCATGACCCCCTCCCCCGTAAAGGGTTGGTTCCGTTAACTTGATTCGATGGCCTCCCTCAGGTCGGCCAGGGCCTTGGGAATCTCCTGAGCCGTGTGCGCGGCCTGATCCATCGCGCCGTCCCGGACCAAGGCTTCGATCCGTGCGCAGAGCGCTCCCAGGGCCATGGCGCCGATCGTATTCGCCGCGCCCTTGGCCCCGTGCAGACCGGCGAGGGCCTCGGTCCGCTCGCCCGCGGACAGATGGTCCATGGCCCCCTTCAGGGTTGGCACCACCCGTTCAACGTTTTCCTTCAGCATGTTCCGCGCTTCCGCCGTGACGCCATCAAAGATAAAAACAATGGGTGCCAGATCCAGGACCGGAAGACCCGGAGCCTCCCCCTCCAACCGGTCTCCAGCGGCGGGAGGAGTTGATCGAGCCTCGTCCTTGATCACGGCGCCCGCCTTCTGCTTCTTCGCCTTCTTCTTCTCCATTCTCAGGGCCGTCGCGCCGGGGAAACGGGCGGCGAGCATCTCCTCAAGGGCCTGGGGATCGATGGGTTTTGTCAAATGGGCATCCATGCCGACGTCATTGCATCGTTGGACCGTTTCTGGCATGACGTCGGCGGTCAGAGCCACAACCGGCAACCGGGGCAGACCCCGGTCGCGTTCGTGCTCTCGCCAGGCTTCGACCAAACCGAAGCCATCGAGACCCGGCATCTGCAAATCGGTGATGAGAAGCCCATAGCGGCTCCGCGGGCCGCGCAACCGGTCCAGGGCCTCCCGACCAGAAGACACCATGTCGTGGAGATATCCGAGGCGATCCAAGAACCGCCCCAGAACGATCAGATTTGTTTCGTTGTCGTCCACGACCAGGGTAATGGCCTTGGCCCGCCCCGCCTTGCTCCGCGACGGCGCGACCCACTCCGTGGCCTGCCCGGCGGGATCCAGGCGGGAGTCAACGATGGATTTCGCGCCCGGGTTCCGCAGCTTGGCAATGGTGTCCAGGAAAAAGTCGCGTCGCACCGGCTTGGTCACGACGGCGTCCACCGTGAACTCCCCGTCCGACCCCTGGGTTCCCTGGTCGGTAAGCAACAGGACCGAGGGACGCCTCTTCGTCCCCTCGGCGGCCAATTCGACAATCTCCGCCCGGTCCTCGGCGGGAATGGCCTTATCCAGGATCACCAAATCGACGGCTTCCCCCAGGTCGCGAATTTGGACTCCCGCGGACCTAAGATAGGCGACGATCCCCTTGCGCGTCGCCGCCCCGGCGGTCGCGACGAGAGCGCGGTATCCTCCCAGATCAAGGGCCTTTTCGCCATCTGGATTGACGCCCTCTTCGGCGGGAGCCAGGGGCAAGGACAAGCGGAACCAGAAGGTCGCCCCTTTGCCTTCCTTGGAGATCACGTCGATCCGTCCGCCCATCATTTCGACCAGACGCTTGGAAATGGACAATCCCAAGCCAGTCCCCCCAAACCGGCGCGCGGTACTGTCCTCCGCCTGGGCGAAGGGCTTGAACAACCGGCTTTGTTGTTCGGGTGACAGGCCGATGCCCGTGTCGGAAACATCAAATCGCAAATTGGCCTTGTCCTCGGATTGCCCCTCAAGGGTCATTCGAACCAAAACATGGCCCTTTTCCGTGAACTTGACGGCGTTGCCGATCAGATTGAGCAGAATCTGACGGATCCG
The DNA here is from genome assembly GCA_021741145.1 of Rhodospirillum sp. Taxonomy (GTDB): domain Bacteria; phylum Pseudomonadota; class Alphaproteobacteria; order Rhodospirillales; family Rhodospirillaceae; genus Rhodospirillum. The sequence goes on from JAIOYK010000031.1 coordinate 54,507, forward strand.
GGTCTTATCCCCGAGCAGGGGAACGCGCATGTCGGGGTCGACATAGGCCACCAATTCGACGCCCTTCGCCGCCGCGCGCCGGGCAAGCAGTTCGACCGCGGTTTCCACCGTGTCCGAAACCGAGAAAGACACGCTTTCCAGGGACAGCATGCCCGCCTCGATCTTCGACGTGTCCAGGATATCGTTGATGATGGTCAACAAGGACTCCCCGGATTCCCGGCAGAGGGACAACAGATAGCGCTCCTGTTCTCCATCAATGCTGGTCGAAAGCAAATCCAAGGTTGAGAGAACACCATTCAAAGGCGTGCGGATCTCGTGGCTCATCGATGCCAGGAAGGAACTCTTGGCCCGCGCATAGCGCATCGCCTCGTTCCGGGCGAGCTTCAACTCTTCCTCGGCGAGCTTACGATCACTGATGTCGTTCGCGCCGACCAGCACACAGGGCTCGTCATCGACCGTGATGATCTGGCCCGTCAATAGAACCCAAAGAGTTTCACCGTATTCCGTCCTCAACTGGACTTCGAAATCATCGACATAGCCACCGTTGTCCAAGCGAGCCTGAAAATCGATCCAGGCCTCCACGCCAAACAGATCGGGAATCGTCTTCCGGATTTCGCCGACGAAAGGGATCGCGTTCCCGAAGACTTCCGAGGCGCGGCGATTGATCCGTGACAGGGCACCGTCATGGCGGCGGCACAGGAGCAACCAGGCTGGCGCCACTTCGAATACCTGATTGGCTTGGTTTTCCAGACTCTTCCGATCGGTGATGTCATTGATGGTCACCAGCATGAGGGAGTCCTCGCCCTCGTCGACCCGCTGCCCGCTCAACAGAGTCCAAAGGGATTGGCCGTATAAGGTGGTGACCTCCGCCTCCATGTCCTCGACGAACCCCTGGCGCTCCATGTTCCCCATGAACCGCCGTCTGTTATGGACACCGATGTAGTCGTCGAGAATACGGGAGGCGTATCCTCCGGCCGGAGGATAGGGAAACAATTCCGCGGCACGGTTGTTGATCCGGGTAACGACTCGGGACGATTTCTCGACCATCAACATGGGAAAAGGAGCGGACTGGAATATGCGCCGGACCATGGCGGTGGCCCGGTTCAAGTCGCCGACATCGCGGAAGGACACCACCTCCTGCTCACCATCCCCAATTGGCAGCCGAACCACGTCGAGATCCCGCCCATCGGCGGTTCGATAGAGAGTCCGCCCGTCCTGGGAGGACAGGGGTTCCAACGCCACCAACAGGTCCGAAAGCGCCGCCCCCTTCCTGGGACCGCCCGTTCCCGGCCCCAACAGGGCCCGCAAGCCCGCATCCCAGGACAAGAGTCGCCGCTGACGATCAAACAGGGCAACGGCCTGGCGCCGGGATGGGGCCTGCCCGTTTTCCGAAACCATCCCTCTCTCGATTGGAACATTCATCCCAAGCCACGACCTCATCGATCAAGGGGTCGTCCGACCCAAACATCCAGACCACGCTTCCACCTGGAAGACACCGACATCCCATCATCGCCACGAGGTCCTCCCAAGTCCATCTATACTCGGGCTGGGTCATGAAATGACACCAATTCCAATCGGCCGTCTCGAATATTTAATAAAATTCATCCATTAGTATAGATTGCATGCCAATATAAGAATATTAATTATTAGAGAATTCAGAAATAGCGGGCGACGCACGGCCCATCCTTAAGTGTGCATCCGCGAAGGAACCCCTGAACTTCCAGACCTTGCGAGTCACCGCGACACCGGCCTCGGAGCCGTCCCGCGAGTCCTCCAGGAGCCAGACCGGGGCTAACACCCGGACCCACTGGGGGAGGCAGGGCGTCCCCCAAGCCCCTCGGTCGGGAATTTCGGTCTTCGTCAGTCCGGCGAGCGGGCGTCCATGGCCCGCCCCGACCAACGGGACGAGACGGTAGAGACACCACCGCCCCATTCCCGACGTCCCTTGCCCTTTTCTCCCTCGGACGCTGTACTGGGATGAGGATGGAAGAGCATCGGGGAATGGAATTCCGCCATGGCCACGGACGCGCACAAAGCCGACTTGGAGCGCATCGCCCAGGCGGAAAAAAAGCAGACCGGGACAGAGAGGCGTAAGGACCATCCGTCATTCCCTTTGCCCGTCCCGCATTCCGGCCCCACCTCCGCTGAGATGCCAAACCGAGGGAGGGTTTGGGAGGCCCCATGGCCTCCCAAACAGGGGCATGGGGACGGAAGTCCCCCGCCAGTCTCCTCCCGGCATTCAGCCGCCGTAAACCAGCAGCAGGTCCTTGGCTTCCACCTGGGATCCGGCGGAGACGGCGACGCGTTCCACGGTGCCGTCCCGGTCCGCGGCGATGGCCGTTTCCATCTTCATGGCCTCGATGGTCAGTAGGGTATCCCCCGCCTTCACCGCCTGCCCCGCAGACACTGCCACGCTGGATACCAGACCCGGCATGGGCGCGGGGACATGGGCGGCATTGTTGGGATCGGCCTTCTCGTGGCTGGCCACCGTGCTCGTCACCGCCCGGTTGGGCACCCGCACGTTGCGCGGCTGGCCGTTCAATTCGAAGAAGACCTTGGTCATGCCCTCCTCGTCCGTTTCGCCGATGGCCTGGAGACGCACCACCAGGGATTTGCCCGGCTCGATCTCGATGGCCGTCTCCTGGCCCGGCTTCATGCCATAGAAGAAGACCGGCGTGGACAGCACCGCCACCGGACCGTTCTCCCCCTGCTGTTTGGCGTAGTCCAGGAACACCTTGGGGTACATCAGGTAGGACTGGAATTCCTCGTCGCTCAAGGGCCGCTCGGCCTTGTCCTCGGCCTCCTTGCGCAGGGCATCCAGGTCCGCGGCCGGAACCGAGGCGCCGGGACGGTCGGCGAAGGGCGTCTCGCCGCGCAGAACCTTCTTCTGCAATGCCTCGGGGAAGCCGCCGGGCGGGCGGCCCAGTTCGCCGCGCATCAGGCCGACGACGCTGTCGGGGAAACTGATCTCCTTGGCCGGATCCTCCACGTCATCCCGGGACAACCCGGCGCCGACCATGTAGAGGGCCATGTCGCCCACCACCTTGGAACTGGGGGTGACCTTGACGATATCGCCGAACATCTGGTTGACGTCGGCATAGGTCCGGGCGACCTCGTGCCAACGGGTTTCCAAGCCCATGGAACGGGCCTGTTCCTTCAGGTTGGTGAACTGGCCGCCAGGCATTTCATGGAGATAGACCTCCGACGCCCCCGCCCGCAGGTCGCTTTCGAAGGCATGGTATTGGCGGCGCACGGCCTCCCAATAGTCGCTGACCTGCCGGATGATGGCCGGTTCCAGGCCCGTGTCCCGCTCACCAAAACGCAGAGCCTCGACGATGGAGCCCAGGCAAGGCTGACTGGTCAGGCCCGACAGGCTATCCATGGCCGCGTCCACGGCATCGGCGCCCGCCTCCACCGCGGCAAGAACGCTGGCCGCCGAGAGGCCACTGGTGTCATGGGTGTGGAAGTGGACGGGCAGCCCCGTCTCCTCCTTGAGGGCCGTGACCAGGGCCTTGGCGGCGGCGGGCTTGCACAGGCCCGCCATGTCCTTGATGCCGAGGATATGGGTCCCGGCCTTTTGAAGCTCCTTGGCCATGGAGACATAGTACTTCAGATCGTACTTGGCCCGGTTGGGATCGTGGATGTCGCCGGTGTAACACACCACGGCTTCCAGCAGCTTGTCCGTCTCCAGCACCGCGTCCATGGAGACGCGCATGTTCTCCACCCAATTCAGGGAGTCAAAGACACGGAAGACGTCGACCCCGGCTTCCGCGGCCTTCAGGGTGAACGCCCGGACCACATTGTCGGGATAGACCGTATAACCCACGCCGTTGGAACCGCGCAGGAGCATTTGGAACAGCAGGTTGGGCATGCGCTTGCGCAATTCGGCAAGGCGCTCCCAAGGGCATTCCTTCAGGAAGCGCATGGCGACATCGAAGGTCGCGCCGCCCCAGCATTCCACGCTGAACAATTGGGGCAGGTTGCGGGCGTAAACGTCGGCCACCTGGATCATGTCGTGGGACCGCATGCGGGTCGCCAGCAGGGATTGGTGGGCATCGCGAAAGGTGGTGTCGGTGATCAGCGCCCGCTTCTGGTCGAGCATCCACTGGGCGAAGCCCTTGGGACCCAGTTCGGTCAATACCTGCTTGGTGCCCTTGGGGGGGTCCTGGTTGAGGACCATGGGCACCCGGGGCGCGGGACCCACGGACGGCAGGGGGCGGTTCTTGACCTCGGGGTTCCCGTTCACCGAAACGTCGGCGATGAACCGCAGCAGTTTGGTGGCCCGGTCCTGGCGCTTGGTGAAGTGGAACAGCTCCGGCGTCTGGTCGATGAAGCGGGTGGTATAGCTGGCGTCCTGGAACTTCGGGTGGTTGATCAGGTTGCCGACGAAGGCCAGATTGGTGGCCACGCCCCGGATGCGGAATTCGCGCAGGGCGCGGTCCAGGCGGGCGATCGCCTCCTTGGGTGTCGGCGCCCAGGCGGTCACTTTCTCCAACAGGCTGTCGTAATAGCGGGTGATGACCGCGCCCGAATAGGCCGTGCCGCCATCCAGCCGGATGCCGAAGCCCGTGGCCCCGCGATAGGCGGTGATGCGTCCATAGTCGGGGATAAAGTTGGCCTCCGGATCCTCGGTGGTGACCCGGCATTGGATGGCGTGACCGGATAGGGTGATCCCGTCCTGGGCGGGGACGCCGGTTTCGTCCACGTCGCCGATATGGCCGCCTTCGCAGATCTTGATCTGGGCCTTGACGATGTCGATGCCGGTGACCTCCTCGGTCACCGTGTGTTCCACCTGGATGCGGGGATTCACCTCGATGAAGTGGAAGGCGCCGGTGTCGGCGTCCATCAGAAACTCGGCGGTGCCCGCGCAGGAATACCCCGCCGCGCGGGCCAAACGCAGGGCCGCGCCGCAGACCTCCTCGCGCTGCTTCTGGGTCAGATAGGGGGCGGGGGCGCGCTCGACGACCTTCTGGTTACGCCGCTGGACGGAACAATCCCGCTCGAACAGATGGACGATATTGCCATGGGTGTCGCCAAGGATCTGGACCTCCACGTGGCGGGCGCGGACCACCAGTTTCTCTAGATAAACCTCGCCGTTGCCAAAGGCCGATTCCGCCTCCCGCTGACCGGCCAGGACCTGGCGTTCCAGCTCCTCGGGGCCGTTGATCACCCGCATGCCCCGGCCCCCACCGCCCCAAGAGGCCTTGAGCATCACCGGATAGCCCACGCCCTCGGCCAGTTTGGCGACCTCGGCCATGTCCTGGGTGGGCAGGGGCCCCGTGGCGGGCATGACGGGGACATCGGCTTTCACGGCCATCTCGCGGGCGGAAACCTTGTTGCCCAGGGAGCGCATGACCTCCGGCGAGGGACCGATGAAGATCAGACCGGCCTTGGCGCAGGCCTCGGCGAACTCCGGGTTTTCCGAGAGAAAACCATAGCCTGGATGGATGGCGTCGGCCTCGCATTGCTTGGCGACCCGGAGAACCTCGTCGACCGAAAGATAGGCGCGCACCGGTCCCATGCCCATGCCGATCAGATAGCTCTCGTCGGCCTTGAACCGGTGGAGGGACAGCTTGTCCTCCTCCGTGTACAGGGCCACGGTACGGATCCCCAATTCATTGGCCGCGCGGAAGACACGGATGGCGATTTCGCCCCGATTGGCCACCAGGACTTTTTTAATCTTACGATCGGTCGGCTGCTTCATTCACCCTGCCCCTCTTGTTTCACTCTTATTGCGCACCGCGGGATAGATTAGGCGTGACCCAGGGGAATGCAAGTCTCCAGTCCCCTTCCGCGCGGCCTTCTGTTCCAGCGCAAGGGCTCTAAATATCGATATTTATATATTATGTCGAGATTCAATGCCCGTGTCAGGATCCATGATCGTTTCCTCCAGGCGGTTTTCCAGGCGGGTCGCCTCCTGCTGCTTGCGCCAAAGGGTGGCATAGCGCCCCTCGGCGCCAAGCAGCCCGGCGTGGGTCCCCTCTTCCACCACCTTGCCCCCGTCGAGCACCACGATCTTGTTGGCATGGATCACCGTGGACAGGCGATGGGCGATGATCAGGGTCGTCCGCCCCGTCGACACCCGGGCCAGCGCGGCCTGGATATCCTTTTCCGTATGGCTGTCGAGCTGACTGGTGGCCTCGTCGAAAATCAGGATGCCCGGATCCTTGAGGATGGTCCGGGCGATGGCCACCCGCTGCTTCTCCCCTCCCGAGAGCTTCAGCCCACGCTCGCCCACCTTGGTGTCGTAACCGTCCTTCAGCCCCATGACGAAGTCGTGGATGGAGGCCAGTTTGGCGGCCTGTTCCACCTCCTCCCAAGGGGCGTCGGGGCGACCATAGGCGACGTTATAGCCGATGGTATCGTTAAACAGGACCGTGTCCTGGGGAACAACGCCAATGGCCCGGCGCAGGCTGTCCTGGGTGACCGTCCGGATATCCTGGCCGTCGATGGTGACCCGCCCCCCGGTCACTTCGTAGAAGCGGAACAACAGCCGGGCGATGGTGCTTTTCCCGGCACCCGAAGACCCGACGATGGCCAGGGTTTCGCCCGCGGGGACCTCCAGCGTCACGCCCTTCAGAACCTCCCGGTCGGCGCCATAGCCGAAGTGGACACCCTCGAACCGCACGGTGCCTCCGGCGAGGGCCAGGGCGGGCGCGTCGGGCGCATCGGCGATCTCCGGGGTGGTGTCGCCCAGGTTGAACATGATCTCCATGTCGACGATGGACTGCTTGATTTCCCGATAGACCATCCCCAGAAAGTTCAGCGGCAGGAAGATCTGGATCAGATAGGTGTTCACCAGCACGAAATCGCCCGGCGTCATGGTGCCCCGGACGATGCCATGGCCCGCCATCGCCATCATGATCACCAGCCCCAGGGTGATCGTCGCCCCCTGCCCGATGTTGAGCAGCGAAAGCGAGGCATGGGACTTCACCGCCGCGTTCTCATAGGCGGTGAGCGCCCGGTCGAAGCGGCTGGCCTCGTGGGCCTCGTTGCCGAAGTACTTGACGGTTTCGTAGTTGATCAGGCTGTCGATGGCCTTGGTGTTGGCTTCCGCGTCATGGGTGTTCATGGTCCGCCGGAAATTCAGGCGCCATTCGGTGATGCCAAAGGTCCAGGCCAGATAGGCCGCGATGGTCACCACCACCACCAGGGGGTAGGTCCAATCGAACAGGGACCAGAGGATCCCCGCCACCATGGCCAGTTCAATCACCGCCGGACCGGCCCGAAAGACGAAGAGGCGCAGGATCACCTCGATCCCCCGGGTGCCCCGTTCGATCACCCGGGAAAGACCACCGGTCTGGCGGTCCATGTGGAAGCGCATGGACAGGGCATGCAAATGCCGGAAGGTGCGCAGGCCGACCACATGCATGGCCCGCTCCACCACCCGGGCGAAGATCAAGTCGCGCAGTTCGTTGAACAGCAGGTTCCCCACCCGCGCCAGGCCGTAGGCCAGGATCACCCCCAGTGGCAGGGCCACCAGGGTCGCGGGCACGGACAGGGCATCAACGGCATCCCTGTAGAACAGCGGCACCCAGACGTTGGAGACCTTCGCCGCGATCAACAAACCGATGGCGAGCAGGACCCGGAGCTTCAACCCCGGTTCGTTCCGCGGCCAAAGGTGGGGCATCAGGCGGCCGATGATCCGCCAATCCTTATTGACCCCTTCCGGCGTGGGAGAGGGCATTTCGGTGGGATGTTTTCTCAAATCGTGGGGCTTTCACAAGGTAGGGTGCGCACCCAGGATTTGGGGCGCTTTCCCGCCCGACGCAAGCAACCCGTTCCGACACCTGGACAAGACCACCGGTTCGGGCGTAGGAGAGAGGGATCCCTCATTCATGCAAAACAGACGCATCAATTGCGCCGCCCCTTCACCGGAGTGCCCCCATGGCCGACACATCCCCTTCGGACTCCGCACCCATTGACGCGGGTTTGGCCCGTGTCCCTTTGCTCGGCATGGGGCTGCGGCCCTTTTTCCTGGGAGCGGCCCTTTGGGCGATCCTCCCCATGCTGCTCTGGCTGCCCTATTGGATGGGCGTCATGGACCTGCCCACGGCCTTCGCTCCCCTGGAATGGCATATCCACGAAATGCTGTTCGGCTATGCCAGCGCGGCCCTGGCCGGGTTCCTGCTGACCGCCGTGCCCAGTTGGACCGGCGAGGCCCCCGTCCGCGGTGGCGCCCTACTGGGGCTGGCCGCGATCTGGCTGCTGGGCCGGATCACGGTGCTGACCTCCGAGATGCTCTCGCCCCTGGTCGCCGCGGTGATCGACGTCGCCTTCCCCCTGCTGCTGGCCCTGTGGACGGCCAAGGCTTGCCTCGCCGCGGGCAACAAGAAGAATCTGGTGGTCGCCCTGATGGTCCTGTTGTTAGCCGTGGCCTCTGCCCTGCACCACGCCGCACCGCTGGACTTGGGGGACTTCTCAGAACAGGCGCGCGCCCTGGCGCTCGGGGGATTCGCCCTGATGATCGGGCTGGTGGGCGGACGCGTGACGCCAAACTTCACCCGCAATTGGCTCAAAAGCCGGAACAAATCCCCGCTTCCGCCCGAGTTCGGCACGGCGGACAAGGCCGCCATGGTCCTGCTCGCCGCCACGGTCGCCGCCTGGGTCCTGCTGCCGCCGGACAACGCGAGCACGGGCGCGGTGACCGGAGTGCTGGCCCTGGCCGCGGGCGCGCTCCACCTGATCCGCCTCGCCCGCTGGCGAGGCCTCGCGACCCTGTCGGATCCGCTGATGGCGGTCCTGCACCTGGGGTACCTCTGGCTGCCCATCGGCCTGGTCCTGCTCGGCGCGGCGCAACTGGGCTGGGTCCCCGCCGCCGCCCCCTCCCACGCCCTGGGCGGCGGCGCCTTCGCCATCATGATCCTGGGCGTCATGTCCCGGGCCACCCTGGGCCACACGGGAAGGCCCCTGAAGGCGGGCATCGGAACGACGGTGATGTATGCGCTGGCCCTGGCCTCGGTGATCCTGCGGGTGCTGGCCGCGCTGATCCCGGAGTTGGGCATTCCCGGCTTGCATGGCGCCGCCGGTCTGTGGATTCTGGCCCACCTGTTCTTTCTGGCCCTCTACGGCCCCATGCTCCTGAAACCCAGAGTGGACCTCCGACATGAACGCGACCGTCCGTCCCTATAATCCAAAGCGGGACCGCGACGCCGTCCCGGCCCTGATCCTGACCATCCAGAATGGCGAGTTCGGCATCCCTATCACACTGGCCGACCAACCGGACCTG
>JAIOYK010000032.1 GCA_021741145.1 Rhodospirillum sp.
GTGGCATCGCCACAAAATACCTGACCAGCTATCTGAAGTGGTTCCATCTCGTCGCTCTCAGCGCCAATCCAACCCCACGGCGATGCATCGCGGCTGCCATGGGCGCGTGATACACCTACGAAACGCGAATTGAGCCTAGGAAAAAGGGCATAAGCATGGGCGGATCCTCCCGAGAATGACGGAAGCGTCATTTTGCCTCGCCCTGGAACCTCCGGTAAAGCGCCGCCATATGACATGAGGGGCGAGAGGGGGACGCCCCGATGGATTACCCCGGTCGGCGGAGGGCTTTCCTTGGATTCCCAGGAGCCGTATCCTCGGGGTGCCGTCCGGTGGCCGATCCGGAGAAATGGAGACGTTCAACACCGATGCGCTTGCCCATCACCATGCGCGCTCATCCATTCAAACCAGCCCCGGGGGTGGTCGCCCTGGCGTTGGCCCTTGGCCTCTGTCCAACCCTTGTTCAGGCCCAACCCTTGCCTGAAAGCTCCCTTGAGGGTGCCATCGGTGAATGCATTGGCAAGGAGGGGGCCACTGGCGACGCCGTGGGTGACATTACCATCGATTTGAAGACGGGCCGGGTGGTTTACCGCTGCGACAGCGATCCCAAGGGCAAAGAAAAGGTCCTGAAGTCCGGGGACGGAGACACAGGCGCCGAAGGCGAATCCGGCCGGGCGAAGGCCCAGGCTGGAGGAGCTGGCGAAACGTCAAGCGCCGGGACCCCGGGCGCCGAGGCCAAGGGATCCGCCCCGGCCCAGGCTGGAGGGGCCGTCAAACCGGCGGCGAGCGCCTCCGGTTCCAAGGATCCGGGTTCGAAGCAACCTGCCGTTGACGTTCCCGCCGCCGACCATGGGGCCGCCGCGGCTTATGTCAACACTCCTCGGGGGCCGGCTCCGGAGCGGCCCCAGGATTGCGTGGGCGCTCACCCCTATTACTTGACCTTCCCCGTCTGTGTCATGGCGCGCAAAATGGGGTTGTTGGGCGATCAAACCGAGGCCGAGGCCGCCGCGATGACCGAGGGCGCGCCCGCCACGGGAACTCCCACCGGCGAAGAGGGCGCCGCCCCTGGGGCCGTCGACCCGGCGGCCATCCCCGCGTCCGTCAAGCGGACTATCGGTCCCTTGCCCGATGACGCCGCGGAAGCCGCGGTCCGCGCCTCGGAGAAGGTCAATGCGTCCCTGGCGGCGACCTCCACCGGGGAAGGGGAGGGGACAGGTGGAGGACCCATGGGCAGTGTTTCGGGCGGTCGGGAGGACGCCGATTGGGCCACCATTGCCTTCTGGATCGGGACGGGGCTTGTGGGGCTTCTCGTGGGAGCGGTCGTTGTGATTGGCCTTTTGGTTTTCCTGAAGCGTTCGCGAATGAAGCACATGGGGGAGCCGGAAGATCCCTATCTGGCCTATTTCGATGATCCCGAGGATCTGATCCCGGCGGAGGAAGACGACGACCTGGGCGAGGATGATGGCAAGGGCTTGTTTGGTGGGCAGGATGACGAGGGGGATCCCCTGGGAGCGTTTGACGAGGGCCCCATGGATGGTTCCGTGGAAAGACAGAAGAAGAGGAAGGAAAACAACGGAACAGTGGACGGAGGCCGTGCGTTTACCGCATAGTCTCCCTTGTGTTCTATCCAAAGGGCCATATTTGGGCGCGTTGTTTCTTCTTTGTCACAGAGGACTCTCCTTTGAACAGACCATTTTCCGATCAGGAGCAGCCTATTGGTGACTCCGCGTCGGAGGAGCGACAGGACGGAAAAGCCAGGAGTCGCGAGCCTTCTTTTGGGTCGCCAAGGGGAGTTTGGGTCCGGATCCGTCCCTTGGTCGTTGGAAGCGTCGTTGGGCTTCTTTGCTTGTCCGTCATCTTGGTGGTCGCCCGATCCGAACATGTCCAATCTCTGCGGGAGGAGCGGACGGAAATCCTGCGCGACCTCGCCCTTCTGCGCGCGGGCTTGGAACGGGAGATTACAATCGCCTCCAGCCTTGGATCCGTTCTCATGGCCGATGTGGCCATAACGGGCCATATGGACAGCAAACGGTTCGATCTGTTGTCCCGGGAAATCCTCGCCGGATCACGGGTTCTGCGCCATGTGGGATTGTCCGAGGGGATGGTTGTGCGCTGGGTCTCGCCCCTGGCCGGCAATGAATCGGCCATAGGCTTGAACTACCGGGATGTTCCCGCTCAGCTTAAGGGAGTCTTGAAGGCCATCGATATCCGTTCGACGGTCTTGGCGGGTCCCCTGACCTTGGCTCAGGGGACCCAGGCTCTGGTCGTGCGGCGTCCCATTTTCCTGTCGCCACCAAACCGGATGCCTCGGTCCGGACCGTTCTGGGGGATACTCAGCCTTGTCCTGCGCACCGACACCCTGTTCCGCGGGGCGGGTCTGCTGGAACCGGATCTGCCCATGATGGTGGCCCTGCGCCACGCTGGATCGACCGATCCAAAGGCCGTTTTCCTGGGGTCGGCCGATCTGTTCGCGGACCCCGAGGCGGTGATCCTACCTGTCAGTTTGCCCGAAGGGCAATGGGATTTGGTCGGGCGACCCAAGGGGGGATGGGGGAAACGCGACGGGAGCGGTCCGGAGCCCCTGGTGTTCTTTGGAACTCTCCTGGCCCTGATCGCCGGAGCGGCGGCCTTTGGCGGGGTGACTTGGCTGGACCGAAAGCGAGAGGCGGAACGGGCCATGCGGGACGCCAAGATTCGAGCCGAACAGGTACTGGACGAACTGACCAAGGCTCGGGCCGAGTTAGCCCAGGCCGAACGCCTGTCCAGCCTGGGCGCCCTGGTGGAGAGCGTAACCCACGAGGTGAGCAATCCCCTGGGCGCCAGCCTGACCGCGGCCACCTTCCTGGAGGAAGCCACCCAGGATTTGGAAAAGCGCTTCCATGGCAATACCTTGCGCCGACAGGATATGGAAGAGTTCCTGGGCAATGCCCGGCGGGTTTCGGACGTCACCGCCCGCAACCTTACCCGCGCGGCCCAATTGATTGAAAGCTTCAAGCAGGTGGCCGTCGATCAGGCCTCCGACGCTCGCCGGTCCCTGGACTTGCGGTCCTGGTTGGAGGATGTGCGGGTCAGCCTGACCCCCCGCCTGAATCGGACCCACCATGTCCTGGAGGTTCATTGTCCCGATGGTGTGATCATGGATACCCGCCCAGGGGCCCTCTTCCAGGTGATCACGCTTTTGGTCATCGGTGCCTTGGATACAGTGGGTGAATCCAAGGCGCGAATGGTTCTGCGCCTGTCGGTTACGGTGGAGACGGGCAATAAAGTGGCCTTGGTCTTTCAGGACGAAAGCCTGCCCCTCGCTCCCGAGGACATGGCGGTCCTGACCGAGGGAGGGGTCTTGGTCGGCGGAGGCGCGCATCGGGGATTCGTGTCCTGTCGGAGTCTTGTAACCGGACCCTTGATGGGCTCACTGTCCGGTCGCTCGGGAACGGATCGGGGAAACACCCTCGTTATCCGTCTACCCAGGGTCCTACCCGTCTGAGGGCGGATGACGGCCTCATCCCGAAAAAAATTGCATCCGGACAGGGGGCCGTGTAACCAAATCCTCCGATCCACGGGTCCGGAGCCGATCTTATTTCAAACCACCTTCCTTGGGAGAGGAGCCATGAGCGATTTGGTGAACGTCGCCATCCTGGGCGCGAGCGGATATACGGGGGCCGAACTGGTGCGCCTGCTGTCCCGTCATCCGCGCGTGGCGCTTAAGGCTCTCACCGCCAACCGCAAGGCGGGCCAGACCTTCGCCTCGGTGTTCCCCCACCTGGGTGGTCTGGACCTGCCCGACTTGACGGCGATCGAGGACGTGGATTGGGCGGGGATCGACTTCGTCTTCTGCGCTCTTCCCCATGGCACCACCCAGCAGATCATCAAGGACCTGTTGGAAGGCCCCCATGGCGCGCGCCTGAAGGTCGCCGACTTGTCCGCGGACTTCCGGCTGTCCGATCCGGAGGAATACGCCCGCTGGTACGGCCATGCCCATGTCGCGGTGGACCTGCAGAAGGACGCGGTCTACGGGCTGGTGGAAATCAACCGCGCGGCCATCGCCAAGGCCCGGTTGGTGGCCGTGCCCGGGTGCTATCCCACCAGCGCCCAATTGCCCTTGGTACCCCTGTTGCGGGATGGCCTGATCGATCCGGGGATGATCATTATCGATGCTAAGTCCGGCGCCTCTGGCGCCGGGCGGGATCCCAAGGAAGGCTCCCTGCACTGCGAGGTGTCCGAGGGCATTCACGCCTATGGGATCGGCGGCCACCGCCATGGGCCGGAGATTGACCAAGGCCTGTCCCTGGCCGCCAGGATGCCGGTCGTCTCCAGCTTCACGCCCCATCTGGTGCCCGCGAACCGGGGTATCCTGTCGACCATCTACGTCCGTCCGGTGGCGGGCAAGGGGATCGCCGATCTGCGCGCTAGCCTGGAAGCCGCCTATGCCCCGGAAGCCTTCGTCCGGGTCGTCCCCGAGGGTTCCGTACCCCATACCCGCCATGTGCGGGGCTCCAACTATGTGCTGATCGGCGTCCATGCCGACCGGGCGCCGGAGCGGGTGATCCTTACCTGCGTGGAGGATAACCTGGTCAAGGGGGCCTCCGGCCAGGCCGTGCAGAATATGAACGTCATGCTCGGCTTCCCCGAGACCCAGGGGCTGGAGCAGCAACCCCTGTTCCCCTAAATATGCGAGGCGGCCTTTTGGATGAAGGGCCGCCGTTTCGCATTGTTCCGGCCCAATTTCATATCCGGGGAGATGACGTCATGTCCGGTATCCCATATCCCGCCGCTCCAAATCGCGGTCCCATTATCCTGCCTTTCAAGGGGGTTCTGCCGCGTATCGCCGCGGATGCCTTCATCGCGCCGGGCGCGGTGGTCATCGGCGACGTGGAGATCGGATCGGGCACCTCTGTCTGGTTTGGTTGTGTCATCCGGGGCGATGTCCACGAGATCCGCATTGGGGAACGCACGAATATCCAGGATGGAACCGTGGTCCATGTGACCGGTGGAAAGTTCGGCACGTATATCGGTGATGGCATCACCATCGGGCATAAGGCCCTGCTGCACGCTTGCACGCTGGACAACAATAGCTTTATCGGCATGGGCGCCACGGTCATGGATGGGGCGACGGTCCAGGAATGGGGCATGGTCGCCGCCGGGGCCCTGGTCACGCCGGGAAAAGTGGTCACCGGTAAGACCCTCTGGGCGGGCAGTCCGGCCAAATACATGCGGGACCTCAGCCAAGCGGATATGGAGTTTTTTCCCGTCTCCGCGGCGAATTACGCCAAGCTGGGCGCCACCTATAAGGCCGACTTGGCTTAGCTTGGGTGTGCTCTCCATGACGCGGATCCTCGCCCTTTCTGGCCGTCTTGAGGGCTTCGCGACGGAGACTGACCGGTTCGCGGAAGAAGACGGTCGATAGGACGCGACCCGGGCTTTTAGTCCGGATGTTCAATGGCGATGGCGGTCGCTTCTCCGCCGCCGATGCAGAGGCTGACCACGCCCCGTCTGGCGCCTCGGGCGATCAGGGCGTGGAGAAGGGTGACAATGAGACGGGCGCCCGTGGCGCCGATGGGATGGCCAAGGGCGCAGGCGCCTCCGTTCACGTTCAAGCGATCCTCGGGAATGGGGAGGTCCCGGGCGGCGGCCATGGCGACCACCGCGAAGGCCTCGTTGACTTCGAATAAATCCACGTCGTCGACGGACCAGTTCACATTTTTCAAGAGCTTGCGCATGGCCGGGATGGGCGCGGTGGTGAACCAGGCGGGATCCTGGGAATGGGTGGCGTGGCCCCGTATTACCGCCAGGATGGGCAGACCTTCGGCCTTGGCGATGGACTGGCGGGTCAACACCAGGGCCGCGGCTCCATCGGCGTTGGCCGATGAGCTCGCCGCGGTGATCGTCCCATCGGGGCGAAAGGCGGGCTTGAGGCCCGGTATTCTGTCCGCGGACAGGCGCATGGGGATCTCGTCCCGCTCGACGATCACTGGGCTTCCCTTGGCGGGCACCGAGAGAGGGGTGATTTCCGAAGAAAAAGCGCCGCTTTCCACGGCGACGCGGGCGCGGGTCAGGGTGGCCATGGCATAGTGGTCCTGGGCCTCCCGATCGAACTGGTAGGCCGCCGCCGTGGCCTCGCCGAAATCCCCCATGGGGCGTCCACCCTCGTAGGCGTCCTCCAGTCCATCCAGCATCATATGGTCGAACACCTGGCCATGACCCACGCGGTATCCGTCCCGGGCTTGGGCCAGCAGGTAGGGGGCGTTTGTCATGGACTCCATTCCCCCGGCCAGGACCACCCGCGCGGACCCCGCCAGAATCAGGTCATGGGCGAGCATGGTGGCCTTCATGCCTGATCCGCAGACCTTGTTCACCGTGGTGGCGCCAACGCCGTCGGGCAATCCGGCCCCCCGCGCGGCCCGCCGGGCCGGAGCTTGACCCTGGCCAGCGGAGAGGACGCAGCCCATCAGCACCTCGTCCACGGCGTCGCCGGACAGACCCGACCGGTCAAGGGCCGCGGCGATGGATCGGGCGCCCAACTCCCATGCGGGGAGGGGGGCGAGGGCGCCCCGGAAGCGGCCCAGGGGGGTGCGGGTGGCCGCGATGATAACCACGGGATCGCTTTGGGTCATGCTGTTTTCCTTTCGTCCCCTCGGACCGAGCGTGGGGGGATTTCATCATTGAATGATGATCATCATATAAATGCATGGTGGACATCGTTCAATGAAAATATGATAAGCAACATTCCATGGATCTTGAGCCGGGAAAGGACGCGGTGATGCGCTACGATGACGCCCATAAGGAGGCGACGCGCGAACGGATCGTCGTGGCGGCCGGGGCGCGCTTTCGGCGGGACGGGATCGCGGGGACGGGCCTGGCGCGGTTGATGGCCGACGCTGGGCTAACCCACGGCGGTTTTTATGCCCACTTCACATCGAAGGAAGATCTGGTTCGGGAGAGTCTGTCCTGGGTCCTGGATCGGACCCGCGCCGAGCTTGCGGAAGGGGCCGGAAGGAAAGGGCTGGAGGCGATTATCCGGTCCTATCTCTCCCCCGTGCACAGGGACCACCCGGATGCCGGATGCGCCCTTGCCAACCTCGCCGCGGAAGTCGCCCGCCATCCCGAGGACACCAGGGGTGTTCTGGCGGAAAAGGCGGAGGCATTGAAGGGATTGATCGCCGATCACCTCCCCGAGGCCTGGACGGAGGAGAAGAAAACCGCCCGGGCTCGGGCGATTCTCTCCCTGATGATGGGGGCCTTGCAGCTTTCCCGGCTGGCCGACAGCCCGGAGGTGTCGCTGGCCCATTTGGCCGATGCCGCGGCCGCCGCGCGTCTTTTGGCGGAACCCTGAAGGAGGGCGAGGTGGTAGGTCCCCCTCGCCCTACAGGGTGGCGGCGACCGTATCCAGCGCGGCGGTGACCTTGTCCATCATCTCGTCCACTTCCGCGGGCGTGATGATCAGCGGCGGGCTGAAGGCCAGGATGTCACCGGCCATGGCCCGGGTGATCACACCGTTTTCCTGGGCCTGGTCGGCGACCTTGCCGCCGATACCGAGGGCCGGGTCGAAGTTCGCCTTGGTCTTCTTGTCCGCGACCAGTTCCAGGGCGCCGATCAGGCCAACGCCCCGGGCGTCGCCCACCAGCGGATGGGCCGCGAGGGCGCGCAGACGCCGCTGCAGGCGCGCACCGGAGACGGCGACATGGTCCAGGATCTTCCGCTCGTCGTAGATGGCCAGGGTTTCCAGCGCCACCGCCGCGGCGACGGGATGGGCGGAATAGGTGTACCCATGTCCAAAGGTCCCGATCTTGGCCGAGTTTTCGCGGATGGCCGCATAGACCGGTTCGGTCACCAGCACCGCGGAAATGGGCAGATAGGCGGAGGACAGGGCCTTGGCGCAGGTGAGGATATCCGGTTCCATGCCGAATTGCTGGCAGCCCCAATAGGTGCCCGTCCGGCCGAAGCCGCAAATGACCTCGTCGGCGACCAGCAGCACGTCGTATTTCTTCAGGACGGCCTGAATATGGTCGAAATATCCCTTCGGCGGCACGATCACGCCGCCCGCGCCCATGACCGGCTCGGCGAAGAAGGCCGCCACGGTGTCCGGCCCTTCTTCCAGGATCAGGGCCTCCAGTTCGTCTGCGCAGCGTTTGGCGAAGTCTTCCTCGCTCTCTCCGGGCTTGCCCTGGCGGTAGTAGTGGGGATCGGAGGTGTGCAGGATATTGGCGATGGGCAGGTCGAAGTCCCGATGGTTGGCGGGCAGGCCAGTGAGGCTCGCCGCGGCCACGGTGACGCCATGGTAACCCCGACGTCGGGCGATCAGCTTTTTCTTGTCCGGCCGGCCAAGGGCGTTGTTCATGTACCAGATCATTTTGATGGCCGTGTCGTTGGCCTCGGATCCGGAATTGCAGAAGAAGGCCCGGGCCATGGGGACCGGCGCCCGGGTCACCAGGGCTTCGGAGAGTTGGATGCCGGGGGCATGGGCCTTATGCGTGAACATGTGGAAGAAGGGCAGTTCCGCCATCTGACGGGCCGCGGCTTCGGCCAGACGGGGTTCGGAAAAGCCGAGCGATGCGCACCACAGTCCGGCCATGCCCTCGATGTATCCCTTCCCGGCGTCGTCATAGATCCGAACGCCATCACCCTTTACGGCGATAAGCGGACCCTTGGAGTCATGGGCCACCAGATTGGTATAGGGGTGAAGGGTATAGGTGAGGTCCGCGTCGCGCAGGGTATTGGAGGACATGGGAGACTTCCACGCAGGGATGGGGAGGAAAAGGATGCCCGCGCAGAGTGCCCCCGCTTGCCTGTCTAGACAAGACAGGAAATGGGCAACTGGATCCAACTGTCCCAGCGGACGGTCCCCGCCTGAAGGGTCACGAGCCCCACCCGCATTTGATAGGTTTGAAAAACACCAACACCGCCCAAACCGGGTTTCCCCGGGGGCGGTAATCGGCGATTGTCGGAACGGATCCCCAGTCGGGGTGCCAAACACGCACGGAATAATCCACGCGACCATGGCCTTCGCGGACGGGATGATCAACGCCGGAGGGACCGGATGGCCGCTCCCCGACGGATCGGACCCGGTCCTAGAAGCCTTCGCGCTCCAGGCGCTTGCGCTCCAGCTTGCGGGCGCGGCGAACGGCCTCGGCCTTTTCGCGCGCCTTCTTCTCGGAGGGCTTCTCGAAATTACGGCGAAGCTTCATCTCACGGAAAACGCCTTCACGCTGCATCTTCTTTTTCAGTGCCTTCAACGCCTGATCGACGTTGTTGTCGCGCACGAGAACCTGAACCAGGGCTCTAACTCCTTCGACTGTGGATCCGATCCTCCGCCGCCCGGATCCCGGGGGTAGGATGATCCCTTGATAGTGTGACAATCACCGATCCCGACGACGTCACCAGCGGACCCGGTAGCCGGGTGACGGAGATGACCTCCAGGGAAACGCGTTCCGACCGGGCGAAGGCACGAAACCTGCCCGAAGGCGCGCTTCCTATCACAGGAAAGGGGACGTGGAAAGGGGAAACCTCCTTCAGTCCGGGAATCCACCCGATCCGCGTCCGTCTAGCCCCGGGGTGTATTTTTCACCGGGGCACGTTGTGGATTTTCTAGCATGTTGGCCCCACTTACCCAAGGAAGAAGTCAGTTCAGAGAAGGGATCATGGCACTTTTGAAGATCGCGCGAATGGGAACACCGGTGCTGGCGGGAGTCGCCAGGCCCGTGACCGACCCCACCGCCCCGGACATCGCTCGTTTGGTGGACGATATGCGGGAAACCCTGGCCGACTCGGGCGGGGTGGGCTTGGCCGCGCCCCAGGTCCATGTCCCCCTGCGGCTGGTTATTTTCCACGTTCCCTCCAACCGCACGGGGGAGGACGAAGGGGCTGTTCCTGAAACCGTTTTGATCAATCCGGTGATCACGCCCCTGGGTGAGGAGCGGGCCGAGGATTGGGAAGGCTGCCTCTCTCTGCCGGGCCTGACCGGGCGGGTGTCCCGCTTCACCCATATCCGGTACGAGGGTCTGGACCTGTCAGGCGCGCCTCTTTCACGGGAAGCCAGGGGGTTCCATGCCCGGGTGGTCCAACATGAATGCGACCACCTTGATGGGGTCCTCTATCCCATGCGCATGTCGGATATGGCCGAATTCGGTTATGTCGAGGAAATGCGCAAGGCCCTCGCCCCACGGAGAGGGGAGGAGTAGAAGAGCGCCCACGCCCACCCCCCTGTAAACCATTAAGGTAACCGGAGATCGGACATGGAGTACCGCGACCTGAAGGATCGGATCGTCCTGTCGACCCTGCCCAACATTCCCTTCGATGGCTGGTCCAAGAAGGCCCTGCGCCAAGGCGCGGCGGCCGAGGGACTGGACCGCGACGCCGTGGAACGGGCTTTTCCCGGCGGACCGGTCGAGGCGGTGGCCCATTTCGCCGATATGGCCAACCGGCTGATGGAGGCGGACATGGACGATGCCGAGACCGAAGGCTTGCGCCTGCACGAACGGGTGCGCTTGGCCCTTCTGTGCCGCCTGGAGCGCTGGAGTCACGAGCGGGAAGCAATCCGCCGGGGGATGGCCCTGCTGTCCCTGCCGGGCAACCTCGGTCTTTCGCTCAAGGCCTCCTACGCCACGGTGGATTCCATCTGGCGGGCCGCGGGGGATACCAGCGTGGATTTCAGCTTTTACACAAAGCGGGTGGAACTGGCGGGAATTTACGCCGCGACCCTGCTGGTCTGGCTTGATGACACCAGTGACGACATTGAGATCACCAGGGCTTTCCTCGACCGGCGGCTGGAGGGGGCTATGCGTCTGCGCAAGGCCCGGGCCAAGGTGGAGGAAAAGATCGCCGCCCTTCCCAATCCTCTGAACCTGTTCTCCAAGCGTTTGGACATGGCCAAGAGTTTCCGCATGCGCTAGGCGTCCGCCTGGGACACCGCCCCAGCGGTGTCCCATCTTTAAGGCCAAGACACCGCCCCAGCGGTGTCCCATCTTTAAGGCCAAGACACCGCCCCAGCGGTGTCCCATCGGATGAAGCCTATCGCTTAAAGAACGAGGCCGCGGTGGCCTTGGCGCCGCCCTTGTCCTGGATCTTGGCGCGAACCCGGACGATTTCGCCTTCCAGTGCGATGATGTAGGCCTCGAGGTCGGCCACGGAGAGGTCATCCAAAACCCGTGGTGGACCTTGGGGAGACCCATTCGGCGGACGCGGCTCCAGGTCATCGGTGTCCATCGGCTTCCTCCCCATTCGGTTGCGGTGACGTGTTCCGCTTCCAATATGTGGGGCAGTCGCGCCCTTCGCCACCCTGTTCCATCAAAGGATTTCGACCATGAACATGACCCCGCCGGAAACCATGCGTTGCGTGGAAATCTCCCAGTTCGGCGGGCCTGAGGTGTTGGTTCCCGGCACCCGGCCCACGCCCAAACCCGGGGAGGGGGAAGTTCTGATCAAGGTGGACTATGCCGGAGTCAATCGGCCCGATGTCATCCAACGCCAGGGCAGCTATCCGCCGCCACCGGGAGCCACGGACATTCCGGGCCTGGAGGTTTCGGGGACCATTGCCGGCCTCGGTCCCAAGGCCGGGGAGGGCTGGCGCGTCGGTGACGCGGTTTGCGCCCTGCTGCCCGGGGGAGGGTACGCCGAATACGCCGTGACCGATGGGGCGCTTTGTCTGGCCGTGCCCCAGGGGGTCCCCCTGGAAATGGCCGCTGGCTTGCCGGAAACCTGCTTCACCGTTTGGCACAATCTGTTCGAGCGGGCCCGGCTGCACGAGGGTGAGCACCTGCTGGTCCATGGGGGATCCAGCGGGATCGGCACGACGGCCATCCAGATGGCCAAGGCCTTCGGTGTCCGGGTGACCGTGACCGCTGGCAGCCCGGAAAAATGCAAGGCCTGCGAGGCGCTGGGGGCGGACCGGGCGATCAACTACAAGACGGAGGATTACACCAAGGTTGTTAAGGAAATCACCGAAGGCCGGGGCGTGGACGTGATCCTGGACATGGTGGGCGGCGATTACATCGACCGGGACCTGCGGATCATGGCCGAGGACGGGCGCCATGTGAATATCGCCTTCCTGAAGGGCTCCAAGGTGGAGCTGGACATGATGCGGGTGATGCTCAAGCGGCTAACTCTGACCGGATCGACCATGCGGGCGCGGCCCGTGGCCATGAAGGCCGGCGTGGCCCGGGCTTTGGAGGAAAACGTTTGGCCACTACTGGAAAAGGGGCTGATGCGGCCACCCATCCACGCGATCTTTCCCATGGAGCAGGCCGCGGAGGCGCATCGGATGATGGAGGAGTCCCAGCACATCGGGAAAATCATCCTGAAGGTCTAGATTATTCTTTCGGCCCCTTTTCCTTGGGCCACGATTGACCGACGCGGTGACACCGTCTATATCGGCCATAGGTATTTTGGCCGTCGCCGCGCCGCGTAGATCGGGACGAGAGAAACAGGGGGATGTAAACCCTTGTCGTCACCGGGACCGGTTCGCCCGTCGCTCCCTGGTCGGACCCCGTCTCCAACCGGACTTCGAAGGGCACCGCCTGTTCTGGAATGGACGGGCGGCGAGGCTGGCCTTTTGTGAAAAAACGCGAGGAGACACCATGGCCCTGCCCCTGATGCCAAAGGCGACCGCCGTCTGGTTGGTGGAGAACACCGCCCTGACTTTCGAGCAGATCGCCGAATTCTGCGGGATGCATGAGCTGGAAATCCAAGCCATCGCCGACGGCGAGGTGGCCGTGGGGATCACTGGGCTGGATCCGGTGGTGAAGGGCCAGTTGACCACCCACGAAATTCAGCGCTGCGAGGCCAACCCAAAGGCTCGGTTGAAGCTGAAGCCCTCCGAAAACCCGGTTCCCCAGGCCCGGCCCAAGGGCACCCGCTACACGCCGGTGTCCAAGCGCCATGACCGTCCCGACGGCATCGCCTGGATCCTGAAGAACCATCCGGAGATCACCGATGCCCAGCTTTGCAAGCTGTTGGGCACCACCAAGCCGACCATTCAGGCGATCCGCGACCGCAGCCACTGGAACGCCACCAATATCAAGCCACGCAACCCGGTGACCTTGGGCCTCTGCGCCGAGGCGGACCTGGAGAAGGCCATCGCCATCTCGGGATCCCGCCGGGGACCGGGCTTTCCGATGGTGGCCCCCCAGGTGGACTATGCCGACCCCGATCCCAGTGTGACCGACGGTGATCCGGATCCGGACCGGTAAGGTCGCCCACGACAGCGGCGAAAACCCCGCCTTCGAAAGAGGGCGGGGTTTTTTCTGGGTCGGGAGGGTCCGGGAAGCGGCTACTCCGCCGCCAAAACCTCGGGCGCCAAAACCTCGGGCGCCAAAACCTCGGGCGCCGGTGGCGCGACCTCCCGCAGGTAACGGGCGAAGGCGCCCATGCCGGAGGAGGGCAGGGGAGCGAAGGGGGTGCCCCGGTCCTTGCAGGCCCGCTTGCACTTCAAACAGGCGTCGTGGCTGATGCAATCCACGGGGCAGACCACCATGTCGGCGCTGGCCAGCAGGTCCGACAGGTGGGCGCGGCCATCCTCCCGTCCGGCGTCATGGTGCAGGAAGTGGCCATTGCTGGTCTCCACCAGCTTCCGTAGGCCGGGGATGGCCCGCGCTCGACCGCCGACGTAAAGGAGCGTCCGCCCGCCAAGGTCTGGCGGGGGCACCGGTTGGCCGCGGTTCTCGCCGTGCAGGATTGCTTCCAGGGAGCGCAGGTCCTCCATGCGGTCCCCCAGGCGCGCCCTCAAGGCATCCCGGTCGGCGTGGGCTTCCGACAGGCGCCGTTCCGCTTCCGAGAGCTTGCCTTGGAGCCGGTCGGCCCGCCAGGCCTCCCGGTTCAGCCGGTCGCGCAGGCCTTCCATGGTCGCCTCTAGGGCCTGCACACGCGACGTCTGGCTGTCTCCGTCTCCCAACGTCTCCAGGCGACGCGCCATGGCGCGGGCGCGGCCGCGTTCTTCCTCCAGGGCTTCGCGGAGTTGGGCGATTTCTCCCTGCTTGATCTCCAGGTCCCGCTGGCGGCGGGCCTCGGTGGAGGCCAAGTCGGTCTCGAGCCGGGACTGGGTCAATTCCATCTCGGCTAGGCGGCGTACATCCGCGCGATTCGACGCCCCCACGAGGTGTGACAGCATGTGGACCTCTCCAAACGCCTGTTCCAGCAAACTCTTGGGTGCCAAGGGATGACTCATGAGGGCCCAATAGGGGCCTGGGATGTCTCCGGCTTTCAGGGCTTCCGACCAGAGGGTTTCCAGGTCCTTGATGGATCCGGCCCTGCGGAACAGGGCCAGGGCCCGGGCATGGCGCTTTTCCAGCGCCTTATCCATCAACCGGGCCAGTCCTTTTTCCACCGACCCGGGGGCCGCGGCGGCGCGGGTGAACATTCCGTGTAGTCGATAGTCAGGGGTATCTGGCTGGAGCGTGACCCTGGCCTTGGCCGCCATTTTGCGTAGATCCGGCAGGGCCAGACAGGTGCCGACAAGGGAGCAATGGAAATGGGGATCCAGCTCCCACAAGCGCTTGCGGCCAACAATGGGCCGGAGACCGCACGCCCGCCGCGGGGGTGTCGCGAGGGGGGGCGTGGAGAGGGAGAAATCGGACATGGAAGGCCCTTTCCTGATTCAAATGTGACGGGGAACGGAAGCGCGTCCCTGTCCGTCGAGGTACCAGGAGGGGGAGGGTTTCGTCAATGCAAATGATAATCGTTATCACATAAAGAGGTGCGTTGGTGTCCCGACGCATTCGGGAAATCTGCCTACGAGTTCCCTAGTTCATTGTGCATGAACAAAAAATGGAAAAATGAGGCCGGGGCCTGCCTTCGGATTGATGTGCTCGGGTGAGGGGAGGAGTATTCTCCTCCCCTGCTTTCCCTGGGGTCCGATCAAATGATGCCGAAGCGTCTCAGGGCAACGGCGAAATCGGTGCCGAACTCGCTTCCCTTGCGCAGATATCCGGCGCTGTCGGGCAGGTGGGACAGGAAGGCATTGCCCCGGTCGAAGCTGGTCAGAATACAGAAGGGAATGTTGCTGGTCGCGGGCATGGCCGCCAGGGCGCAGGCTAAGTCGATTCCCGACAATACGTCGAGCACCGCGGAGGAGATGACCAAGTCCGGCTTGGTGCGGACCACCAGATCCAGGGCGTCGATGGATCCCTTCACGGTGGTGACCTTGTAGCCGCAATTCTGCAATTCCCGGGCAATGATGGCGGCGCTGGACCGTTGGGGTTCGACCAGCAGAATCTCGATATTCAGGTGTTCCAGGTCGGCGAGGTCCAGGGGACGCCGGGTGGGCAGGCTTCGGTAGAATTCCGCGGTATCGGTGTTGGCTTCGATTTCCCCGGCCAACAGGCCACCGATAACATCGATAAAGGTCTCGAGGTCCGACATGTTGGCGTCGGTGGCCAGTTCCAGGTCGCGCATATAGTCGCTGAAGCGCCGCAGGGCCAGATCGAGCAATGGGAAGTCGGTGGCCGCCCCCAGCAGGTTCAGTCGGGCCACCAGGGCGCCCACGCGTTCGGTCCCCTCGCCAATCGACGTGCCGCCGGACCGCATGTTTCCGATGGTGATCTGGAGTTCATTGGTGGTGTCCTGGGCTTCCTCCAGGAACTCCGCTTCCACTTGAGCGCCGTAATCCTCGCGGGCCATGCCTGTCGATCCCTTGATGTGGTGAAAACGTTGTCACACCGCGAGTGTACCCGCTGTTTGGATGGGGCGGGAAGAGGGAAGGCGTTACCTCTCGTCGATCGGCGTGTTGACATGGCCCATCTTGCGGCCTGGCCGACTTTCAGACTTCCCATAAAGATGCAGCTTCGCGCCGGGTCGCGCGAGCAGTTGGGGCCAGGCGTCGGCTTCGGCCCCGATCAGGTTGCGCATGCGCATGGGTCGAAACCGCGCAGGATCCCCCAGGGGCAGGCCGCAGACGGCACGAACGAATTGCTCGAACTGATCCACATGGCAGGCGTCCATGGTCCAATGGCCGCTGTTGTGGGGGCGGGGGGCCATTTCGTTGACCAACAGGTCGCCTGTCCGGGTAACGAACATCTCCACGGCCAGCAAGCCGACCAGATCAAGGGCTTCCGCGGCTCGGGTCGCGATGGCGCGGGCGGTCTCGGTCTGCCCGGTGGTCAGGGTGGCGGGAACGGTGGAGGTATGCAGGATGCCATCCCGGTGGACGTTCTCCGTCGGTTCGAAACAGGCCGTGGCGCCGTCCACGCCCCGGGCGACGATTACCGAAACCTCGCGGGTGAAGTCGACGAATCCCTCCAGCACCGCGGCATCCGTCCTCAGGCTCTCCCAGGCGGCCTTGGGGTCCGTTTCGGTGGTCAGGCGGGCCTGTCCCTTGCCGTCGTATCCCAGGCGGGTGGTCTTCAGAATGGACGGGTGGCCCAGTTTGGCGAGCGCCGCTTCCAGGCTCTCGACCCCGTCGACGGACACCCAAGGGGCGGTATTGATGCCCAGGGCATTGAAGAAGGTCTTTTCGGTGATTCGGTCCTGGGCGGTTTCCAGGGCGCGCCAGCCCGGACGGACGGGGACCAACTCGGCCAGTCGGGCGACGCTCGCCGCGGGGATGTTCTCGAACTCAAAGGTGACAGCGTCCACGGCCCCGGCGAAGGCCTCGAGGGCCCTGGTGTCGTCATAGGCGGCGATGGTCGTCGCCGCGCAAACCTGCTCGGCCGGGCCGTTGGTTTCGGGGGTGAACACATGGCAGCGGATGCCCAGGCGGGCGGCCGCCAGGGCGGTCATGCGGCCCAACTGGCCGCCGCCGATGATGCCAAGAACGCCGCCGGGTCCGATGGGAAGGGAGGTGGTCCGGTTCACCATGGTGGTGTCAGGTCTCATCCACGGGTTCCTGGGCGACCGCTTCGGTTTGGCGGGTCCGCCAACCGGTCAGGGCGGCGTCCACGACCGGATCCGACAGGGCGACGACCGAGGCGGCGATGAGCGCGGCGTTGATGGCGCCCGCCTTGCCGATGGCGAGCGTTCCGACGGGTACGCCGCCGGGCATCTGGACAATGGACAGCAGGCTGTCCATGCCCGACAGGGCCTTGCTTTCCACGGGGACGCCGAAGACCGGAAGGGTGGTCATGGCGGCGACCATGCCCGGCAGGTGGGCCGCGCCCCCGGCTCCGGCGATGAGGACCGACAACCCCCGCTCCTTGGCGCTGGTGGCGTAGTCCACCATGCGGTGGGGGGTGCGATGGGCGGAGATGATGCGCTTTTCCACGGGCACGCCGAGGGCATGCAGGGTTTCCCAGGCGTGGCGCATGGTCGGCCAGTCGGACTGGCTTCCCATGATTAGGCCGACCAACGGTTTAGCGATATCGGACATGGGGTTTGGCTCTCCCGTCGGTTTCTTGGAAAGTGCCGGAGTATGGCGAGGCCCGGTCTTCCTTGCAAGGGCGCGGTATCCGGTCTCCCTTGCAAGGGCGCGCTTTCAGGAAGCGGGGGTGAGGGCATTGTGGTACGATGTGTCTTCGTCCCACCAAAGGGGAAGGCCCACCAGAAGGGGAGGGACTTCATGTCCGACGACATTTCCCGTGCCGCGCCGATTTCTGGCTTAGGCCTGCGTGACGCCGCCCAGGACCGAAATGGGGGACACTCGCGCGGTCCCTTCCGCCGTCCGTCGCGTGCGGATGGGCACGGGGAAGATCAGTCTCCCCCCGAGGATCGGGAGGAGGATGCCGAGGGTAATTCCGCAATCATGAATCGGGTCAAGGACGCCTATCGGGCGGGCCAGGCCCTGGGGCACCCCGTCCAAGGGGGCGGCCGGGTGGTCAGAGATGAAACCAGCGTTATGGGGCTGCCCGTCCGATTGATGACCCCCCGGATCCAAGAAGCGATTACGGGTCTGATGACGGAAATGGAGAGCCTCCGTGTTCGTCTTGACGCCGGGGAGAACCGTGTCCACGATCTGGCGGGATTGGCTGACGGCGATGGCGTTTTGCCCGTACTCAACCGTTGGGCGCTGGTCCGCGACCTGGAAAAGCGGCTGGAGGGCCTGGAGCGGAACCGCTGTTTGGTGGCCTCGTTCTTCTATCTGGAGAGTTTCGAGGAGTTGCGCCGGATCGCCGGGCTCGACGCCGCCCTGTCGGCACTAACGGGTCTGGCCGTCGAACTGCTGGCCCGGTGTGGCCTGGGTGCTTTGGTGGGCACGCCGGGGGGGGCGGCCCTGGTGGTCGCCTGGGAGGGGAAGGCGTCCGACGCCACGACCCTGGCCAGCAAAATGGGGGCCTGGAGTCTCGCGCGCCGCCGAAGCCTGGAAGCCGCGGGCCATTCCTGGAGTGGTGTGACTCTCCACCCGCGGCTGGCCGTGGCCGTGGCCGTGGCCCATCCGGGCGAGGGGGCCATTCCATTTCTTGCGCGGTTGGAACGGGGCGCCCGGAATTAACACCCGGTTTCGGCCCATGCAACCCAAAGGTTGGCATGGCCCGAAACCGGGTGCGTCCAGTTGGGTTCCGGGTGCGTCCAGTTGGGTTCTCGGAAGGATGATGGTCGGGAGTCAGGCGATAATATCTGGGATCAGCCCGTTTTCGAGTCGGGTAATTTGGTCTTTCAGATTCAGCTTACGCTTCTTCAGCCGCTGCATCTGGATCATGTCGAAGGGAGCGGACTCGAGGATTCGCGCGATGACAGCGTCAAGATCCCGGTGTTCGATCCGCAATTCCTCGAGTTTGGCCAGAAGGCCCTCGCGTTCATGGTCATCCACGCCTTGGTATCCTCATCGGCGAGGGGATTGGAAGCGCGGGGGAAGCTTCCCAACCCCTGGAAGGAAGGAGCCTCGACCAACATGATCTTGGTCCGAGGTCATTTTATTAACACTGGCCTGACCTTACATGGAAGGGTAAGGCTATTGCCCGGGGCCGGTCCATGCGCGGGGCAAGGCCTTTACCCTTCTTATAACATCCATGCTTATACCATTTTCGACGCGTGAAACGAATGGTGGCGAGGGGACATTTTCCATGGCCGAAATACGACGCATCGGAGTCCTGACGAGTGGCGGCGATTGCGCCGGTCTGAACGCGGTAATCCGGGCGGTCACCCATCGGGCCCGGGGGGCCTACGGGTGGAAGGTTCTGGGTATTCTCGATGGCACGATGGGGCTGATGGACCGGCCCTTGCGCTACCTGGAATTGGACCTGGACATGTTCGCGGGGCACGACATCTTGCGGGCGGGCGGCACGTTTCTGGGAACGGTGAACAAGGGAGATCCCTTCGCTTTCCCCATGCCCGATGGCACCAAGGTCGACCGCTCCCTGGATTTCGTCGATGGTTTCCATCGGATGGAGTTGGACGGGTTGATCGTGGTCGGCGGCGATGGCTCCATGCGGATCCTCAAGCAATTGTGCGACAAGGGGTCCATCGGCATGGTCGGTGTGCCCAAGACCATCGACAACGATGTTCATGAAACCGAATACGCTGTCGGCTTCTCCACCGCTGTCAATGTGGTGACCGAGGCGCTCGACCGGCTGCAAGCCACCGCGGCGAGCCACCACCGGGTGATGATTCTCGAGGTCATGGGCCGCGACGCCGGACATATCGCCATCAGCGCGGGTATCGCCGGAGGCGCCGATATCATTCTGATCCCCGAAATTCCCTACACCATGGAAGGGGTCGCCCGACGAATCCGCGAAGTGCAGAAGGAGGGCCGCAGCCACGCCCTGGTCGTCGTCGCCGAGGGATGCAGGACCCCGGACGGCAACGTGCCTGTCGTGGAATACGCTGGCGGTGAGAAGCGCTATGGCGGCATCGGGCAATACTTGAGCGACAAGATCGCCGAGCAAACCGGCACCGAAACCCGGGTGACCATCCTGGGGCATGTGCAGAGGGGCGGCATTCCCTCCATGCGGGACCGCCTGTTGGCATCGGCCTTTGGCGTGCACGCCGTGGACTTGGTGGCTCAGCGAAAGTTCGGTCGCATGGTCGCTTGGCAGGATCGGGGCGTGGTGGACGTGTCCCTCGATGCGGTCTGCATCGGTCCCCGGAGTTTGAACTCCGACGGCACCCTGGTGCATTCCGCCCGGGGCCTGGGGATCTACGTGGGCGAGTAGCCCATTTCTGGCCCGAGTCGTTTCCTCCTCCAACCTTCCAGATCGGCGGGTTGGAGGGGTTTTTTATTTTAATATCATGGTGTTGTTGTTTTTCCGCGGCATCCGTCGGGGATCGAGGGGCTTTCTTCGCTGACGCAACATCGTTTCAAAATAGACATAAAATACAGAATCTTGGAAGCGAGCCTTTTTTCCGTCACAAGGGAGTGCTACGGTTTTCTTGTCTGAAAACGATGCTAGGAGGTCCCAACCATGGGTCAAGACGCTCGCAAGGATGCCCTTCAGTTCCGTCATGCTGAATTGGAGGATCGTTTGGACAATGAAATTACCCACCCTTCCCGTGACACCGCGGCAATCGCCGAAATCAAGCGCCAGAAGTTGCGTATCAAGGATGAAATCGCGCGGATGGGAACCAGCTGAGCGAGACCCGAGGTTTGAATGGGGAGGGTGATAGACATCCTCCCCATTTCTTTAGTCACGCCTTGCGCCGCACGTCCCGGTGTGGTTGTCGCGCGGCAACAGCGCACTCTCCAAGCCTCGCACCCAATACCGGTTGCGGGGCTTGTTCCTGTCCGGCGTTCTCCTGTCCGGCGTTCTCCTGTCCGGCGTTCTCCTGTCTGGCGTTCTCCTGCCCGGCGCGGTCCGCTTGGGCGCGTGATGCTGGGGGGTTGCCCGGAGGGCGCGCTCCGGGTAAAAGCCAAATATAAGAAGAGCGCGATACCATCGCGCCTCAGGGTGGTTCGTGGAAACGGGGGCCGGTTTTCCGACCAAGACTCGCTCTGATACCGAGGGCTCTCGACGGGTCCTTTCACGCCGGGGAGGGGCATCGAAGCGCAGTGGCCACCGCGCCGGGATTGTTTCTCTCGCCGACATGACAAAAGGGGGCCGAACTCAATTCGACCCGCCAAAATGACGTGGGTAAGATCCGGATCTACCCGGGCGCACCAAACGAAACGTAAGAGAGAGAGCGTGCCCCGCGGGCGCGCGAATTAGGGGAAACACCATGGGCAATGCTTACGAAGAGGCGTACGCGCTTTCCATCCAGGACAAGGCTGCTTTTTGGGCCAAGGCCGCGGAGGATATCGTCTGGACCAAGACATGGGATACG
Source organism: Rhodospirillum sp. (assembly GCA_021741145.1). Lineage (GTDB taxonomy): Bacteria > Pseudomonadota > Alphaproteobacteria > Rhodospirillales > Rhodospirillaceae > Rhodospirillum. The sequence continues at coordinate 21,112 of JAIOYK010000032.1, forward strand.
GTTCTTGATGAGTCCAACGCGCCCCTGTATCGCTGGTTTTCCGGCGGGGAACTGAACACCTGCCACAACGCCGTGGACCGTCATGTGGAGGAAGGGCGCGCCGATCAGGTCGCCATCATCTACGATAGCCCGATCACCGGGGCGAAGGGGACCACGACCTACGCCGAGTTGAAGGATCAGGTGTCCCGCTTCGCCGGGGCGATGGCCGCCAAGGGGGTGACCAAGGGCGATCGGGTTATCCTCTACATGCCCATGATTGCCGAAAGCCTGGTGGCCATGCTGGCTTGCGCCCGCCTTGGCGCGGTGCATTCGGTTGTCTTTGGCGGGTTCGCCCCGCATGAATTGGCGACCCGTATCGATGATTGCCAGCCCAAGATGATCGTCGCCGCTTCCTGTGGTATCGAACCGAACCGGGTGATCGCCTACAAGCCCCTGCTGGACGAGGCCATCGAACAGGCCAAGCACAAGCCCGACCATGTGGTCGTTTTCCAGCGTCCCCAGGCGAAGGCCGAACTGACCGCCCCCCGCGATCTGGACTGGGAAGTCATCGCGGCGGCCGCCGAACCCCATGATTGCGTGCCCGTGGCCGCCACGGATCCTCTGTACATTCTGTACACCTCCGGGACCACCGGCCAGCCCAAGGGTGTCGTTCGCGACAATGGGGGTCATGCCGTGGCCCTGAAGTGGAGCATGAAGGCCATCTATGACATCAACCCCGGCGAGGTCTTCTGGGCCGCGTCGGACGTGGGTTGGGTCGTCGGCCACTCCTACATCTGCTATGGCCCTCTGTTGCAGGGGGCGACCACGATGGTCTTCGAGGGGAAGCCCGTTGGGACCCCGGACGCCGGGACCTTCTGGCGGGTGATCGCCGAGCATGACGTGGTGACTCTGTTCACCGCGCCAACGGCCTTCCGCGCCATCAAACGCGAGGATCCGGACGCCAAGTTCCTTGAAAAATATAACATGTCCAAGTTCCGGGCCCTGTTCCTGGCGGGGGAGCGGTGCGATCCGGCGACGATTGAGTGGGCCGAGGCCGTCCTGAAGGTGCCGGTGATCGACCACTGGTGGCAGACGGAGACCGGTTGGTCCATCGCGGCGAACTGCTTGGGTCTGCACCTTTTCCCGGTCAAGCATGGCAGTCCGACCCGGCCCGCGCCGGGCTGGGACGTCCGCGTCCTTGACGACAACAATCACGAGGTGGAGCCAGGCCAGATTGGCGCCCTGGTCTGTAAGCTGCCTCTGCCGCCGGGGACCCTGCCGACCCTATGGAACGCCGATGCACGCTTTCATCAGGCCTACCTCGCCGACTTCCCGGGCTACTACAAGACCGGTGACGCGGGGTTCATCGATGACGACGGCTATATCTATGTGATGACCCGCACCGACGATATCATCAATGTCGCCGGACACCGTCTGTCCACGGGCGCCATGGAGGAAGTCCTGGCCGGGCACCCATCGGTCGCGGAATGCGCCGTCATTGGCGTGGCCGATGACCTGAAGGGGCAGGTGCCACTCGGCTTCGTCTGCCTGAAGACGGGCATCAATACCCCCGCCGAGCAGATCGCCAAGGAATGCGCCGCCCTGGTGCGCGACCAGATCGGTCCCGTGGCCGCCTACAAGCAGACCGTCGTGGTCCATCGTCTGCCCAAGACTCGCTCGGGTAAAATCCTGCGGGGGACCATGCAGAAGATCGCCGACAACCAGGACTTCAAGATGCCCGCCACCATCGACGATCCCGGCATTTTGCCGGAAATCGAGGAGGCCCTGGAAAGCATCGGCCTGGCCAGGAAGCGCCCCAGCTGAATGGGGTGCCTTTCCCCCTGACAGGAAAGGGCTCCGGATTTCACGATTCGGAGCCATTTTTCTGTTTGGCTGGGCTGGCGGTGTCTCTTACTGTCCGTCCGCCAGCCACTCCACCTCGTCGTTGTCCCGTTCGATCATGCCACGGTCGGCCAGTTGCCGAACCATCTGTCGCGCCAGTCGGTCCGGTGCCGCGGTCGGGTCCTCGGGAGAGCGGTCCACGGATCCCTGAACCGCCGTGTCGACTGTTCCGCCCGAACAGAAGACCGCCAACATGTGGATCCGATCTGGATCCGCCTTCCCGGCCTCCTTGGGCGTGACCGGACCAGCGCAGAGCGGGGTGGGGTCCGTGCCCGAGGAGGCATCCATGACCCAAACCATATGGTTCGACGGAAGGGAATCGAATTTTCGGCCATCCACCACCCGCGCCGGATACCAGGTGATCCCGGATGTCACGGCCTGGGCGATCAGGGCTTGGCTTTCGTCCGGGCTCGCTCCGGGATAGGCCGCGCCGACCACCGTGACCGGCATGGGGCCGGATTGAAGGGCCGTGAGCACCTGGGGCCAGGCCCCGCCGGTCGCGCCGAGCACGGTCACGCTGCGGGGAATGGGGCCGCAGGCGGTAAGACCGGCCACGAGCAGGCCAAGGGCGGCGAGATGTTTCATGGGACTGGCTCCGTGGGAACTCTGTTTCGATAGGGAGAATCTCGGGGGTGGACGGGACGGGGTCAAGGGTGCGCCGCGTCAAAGGGGCTTGGAACCGATGCCCATTTAGGGTGTTATCCTCTCGAAGCATCCCCCCGACCGGGAGGGACGACGCACATCAAAAGCGAGAGGACGTAGGTCATGAAGGGTAAGAGCGCGCTGGTCACCGGATCCACCAGCGGTATCGGTTTGGGTGTGGCCAAGGCCTTGGCCGCCCAGGGCTGCGACATCGTCCTGAACGGCTTTGGTGACAAGGATCAGATCGAAACAATCCGCGCGGGCATTGAATCCGAATATGGCGTTCGCGCCGTCTACCGTTTCGCCGACCTGTCCAAGGGCGAGGCCGCCCGCAAGCTGGTGGAGGACGCCATCGAGGCGTTCGGGAAGCTTGACATTCTGGTCAACAACGCCGGGATCCAGCACACCGATTTCATCCCCGACTTCCCCGTGGAGAAATGGGACGCGGTGATCGCCATCAACCTGTCCGCCGTCTTCCATTGCTCCGCCGCCGCCCTTCCGGGCATGCGGGAGCGGAACTGGGGCCGGATCATCAACATCGCCAGTGCCCACGGGCTTGTCGCCAGCGCCAAGAAGTCCGCCTATGTGGCCGCCAAACATGGAGTCGTCGGTCTGACCAAGGTCGCCGCCTTGGAAAACGCCACCAGCCATGTGACTGTCAACGCCATCTGCCCGGGCTGGGTCCACACCCCCTTGGTTGAAAAGCAGATCGAGGCCCGCGCCGAGACCGAGGGCAAATCCATCGAGGAGGCCAATCGGGAGCTGCTGGGCGAAAAGCAGCCCTCCCTGCGCTTCGTCACCCCCGAGCAGATCGGCGGCATGGCCGTATACCTCTGCTCCGAGGCCGCTGATACGGTCACCGGCGCCCACTTCTCCATCGATGGCGGGTGGACCGCCCAGTAAGGGGTGGGAACACCCTAGACACCTCGGGGGGCTTCCGCTCCCGTTCCACCGGAGGTGGACACCTAGACACCTCGGGGAGCTTCCGCCCCCGTTCCACCGGAGGTGGACACCTAGACACCTCGGGGGGCTTCCGCCCCCGTTCCACCGGAGGTGGACACCTAGACACCTCGGGGGGCGTCCGCCCCCCGATCCCCCCGACTGGGACGCCCAGCTTCCCGGACCCATCCGCTTTTCCCAGGTTTGCCATGCCCAAGCACCCCATCGAACAGCGGAGCGCCTTCCGCTATTTTACCCCGATCCAAGTCCGCTGGGGGGATCTCGATCCCTTCAATCATGTCAATAACGTGCTCTATTACCGGTATTTCGAGTTGGCGATCGTGACCTTTCTCGTTCACGAGGCAGGCTTGGATCTCGCCGGGTCCTCCCCCGTCGTCAGCTTCGCCGCCGAAAGCCATTGCGTGTTCAACAAGGCCATCGACCTGTCCGGCTTTGGACCCCAGGGTGTCATGATTGATGGCGCCGTCCGGGTTGACCGTCTGGGGTCCTCCAGCGTCACCTGGGGCCTCGCTCTGTTTCGTCAGGGAGAGGAGGACGCCGCCGCCCAAGGGAGTTGGACCCACGTCTTCGTGAACCGGCAAACGTCGCGCCCCACGCCCATTCCCGACGACCTCCGTGCGGCGATGGCACGTTATACCGCCTGATCCCGATGCGGCTCTCCCCTCGACGCGGGAAGAGCCGCCCTGAACTGACTGGGGCTCCAGCCCGTCCAGCGACGGAAGGCCCGGGAGAAATGGGCGGGGTCGCTGTATCCCATGGCGTCGGACACCATGCCGATGTCGAGGGCGAGGTCACCCAGCAGTAATTCCGCCCGGTGACGGAGAAGCGCGTCGGCCAGGGTGGTGAAGGTCGCCCCGTTCCGCTCCAGACGCCGTTGAAGGGTCCGACGAGTCAGGCCAAGGCGGTCAGCCACGCGATCAATGGCGGGATACCCGGCGAGAATTTCCATCTCCAAGGCACTTCGGATGGTCTCCGGGCAATGGGTCTTGGGTGCAAGGGCGCCGATACGCCGATATCCGTCTCCAGGGGCACCCATGGTGGTTCTCCCTTCCGATGCTGTGGTTGGGGGGCGATCTCAAGGGCAGTTTGTCACCAAATGGCAAACGGTGGATCCGAGACCTTGGTAGGCTCGTATCCAGACCGGGATGGACGAAAGCTCGGAAAAGGGAGAACGGACTCATGAGGAACAGGATCATTGCCTTAGCCGCCCTTGGGGCCGCCCTTGGGGCCGCCCTAGGGCTGGCCGTGATGCCGCTGACCGCCTGGGGCGGCAAGGGAGACAGCGGGATGAAGCCCGTGGCGGTCTTCGACATGGCCTTTATCAACTTCAGCCAGGAAGTGGACTACGGCGAGAAGAACGAAGCTGAACATGCCCGTATCGCCATGCTGTCCGACTATTTCCGGGACCTGCTCACCGAAAGCGGCCGCTACGAGGTCCAGGATACCATGTCCCTGAAGGAGCGGATCGCCCAACAGGGAAATGTTTTCACCTGCAACCAATGTGAAGCGGACCTGGCCCGGGCGGTCGGCGCGGAACGGTCCTTCACCGGCGCGGTCCAGAAAATATCGGTCCTCATCCAGACCGTGATCATTCGGGAACGGGACACGGACAGCGGACAGATCGTCGCCCAATATCAAACGGATATTCGAGGCAATACCGATCAGGCTTGGCGCCGGGGCCTGAAGTGGCTAATCGAGCACCGGGTCCTGGCCCAGAAAAAGCCATGACCGGTCCCGGAACCCTCTCCCGTCCCGCCTACCAGGAGGCGCCCGCCTCGCCCCTCAGATAGCCGTCGGCATAGGGCAGGTCGGGCATGGCCGCGAGCATCGCCTTTTCGTCGATACGCCCCTCCAGGCGGTCGCGGAACAGGGTCCGGATCCGGTCGAAGTCCTGGGTCTGGGGGGAGAGACGCAGGGCCGCGACTCCCTTGGCGACCAGATCGTCCACCATCCGGGCGGCGTTGGCATGGGCCGCGGAGAGGGTCTGGACCCCATTCATCGCCAGGAAGGGCGTGCCGTCCAGGGTGTTGACCGTCGCCCCGTCCGGGTGTTCGGCGCAGACGAATTGGCAGGCATCCTTGCCGCGCCCATGCAGACGCGCATGGTAGCAGCGGGCCGAGATGGCCAGGGGAAGGCGCCCATAGCCCCAGACCTCGATGGCGACTCCCAGGTCGCGTCCCGCCGCGGCCAGATGGGTGATTGAGTCTGGCGGCAATTCCGGAGGCAAGCAGACCCGCCGGGCGCCCTTTTCGGCGAGCCAGCCCAGAGTCCCCTCGTTATAGACATTGACCAGGGGACCCACGGAAAAGGGCGTCCCCTCGGGCACATGGGACAGGGCGGACAGGTCGTTGATCTCCACCTCCAGCCCCAAGGCGAACAGGTCGCGGGTTTGGGATCGCTCCCGGTCGTGGGTGATCAGGGCCAGGGTCGTCAGCACCACGTCCTTGCCCGCGGCCCCCAACAGATCGACCACCTCGGGCAGGAGGGTCTGGAAAAAGGGCTGGCGCTTGGAACAGACCACCTCTCCCAGGACCACCCGGGTTACGGAAGGATCCCCGGCGAGCTCCTTGTAGAAGCGCAGCCAATGCTCCCCGGTCCAGAAGAACTGGATGGGGCCAATCGTCAAATCCATTGTCGTCCATCCCTCATCGCCAGGGTTTCGCATAGGCACCGGTCGTTCGTTCGCCCCCTTCGGCGAACCGGGCAAGGGTGCCCTCGGGGATGGGCCGACCCGCCTCCAGGGCATCCACGGCCGCGCGGAAGGATCGGACAACCGCCTCCACGTAGGAGCGGCTCCGCTGGCGTCCCTCGATCTTCAGGGCCGTGACTCCAGCCGCGGCGAGGTCCGGCAACAGGGCCGCGGCATCCAGGCTCGCGGGGTCCTCGAAGACATGGCCGCGTTTGTCCTCCCCGTTTTCGTCGGTCACGGAGAAGCAGCCCTTGCACAGGGTCGGATAGGGCGCGGGGGCGTCGGGGGTGCTCCGTTGGATGAGAAAGCCCCCCAGACGGGCGGTCTGTTGGCCACCCTCTGTTCCATAGACCACGTCTTCCGCCGGGGAGCAGACCCCCGTGGTATTGGGCGAGCGGCCCGTGGCGTAGGACGAGAGGGAACACCGCCCCTCGGCCATGACGCAGAGGCCACCAAAGACGAAGACCTCTGTCTCCACGTCCACGGCCCGGTTCAGGGCGGCGATCTCGGCCACGGTCAAGACCCGGGGCAGGACGACCCGCTTCACGCCGAATTCCCGGACGTAGAGCCCAATGGCGTCGGGATTGGCCGCCGCCGCCTGGACTGAGAGGTGCAGGCGCAGGGTCGGATGGTGTCGGGCGGCATGGGCGAGCAGGCCGATGTCGGCCAGGATGACCGCGTCGGCGCCCGCCCGCTCGGCGTCGGCCACCGCACGATGCCAAAGATCCTGGCCGCCCGCCTTGGGAAAGGTGTTGATCGCCACCAGCACTTTGGCGCCGCGCGCATGGGCGAAGGCGATGGCTTCGGTCAGTTCCTCGCGGCTGAAATTCAAGCCAGGAAAGTTGCGGGCGTTGGTTTCATCGGCGAAGCCACAGTAGACGGCATGGGCGCCAGCCTTGACCGCCGCGCGCAGGGACGCCGGGGTTCCGGCGGGACAAACCAGCTCCATTAGACAGGCTCCCCATCGACGCGGCGCAAGGGAAGATGGGTCAGACTCTCCAAGACGGGAAGCAACCGGGTCAGGGGCCGACCGAGGGCTCCAGCCAACTCGGTGACTTCCCTGGCGAGGTCAAGCTCCGCGTCATCGATGGCGTTGCGCAGGGCCAGCGCGGCGGCCGTATCCCCTTCGAGCACCAAATCGCGGGAAAAGAACAGGGCGTCTCCGTCCAGGGTGCCGTGGACCATGCCCAGCAGGGCCGACAGGGGACCAGCAATCCGGCAATCCGCGGAAGGCGGGGTCCGATGGGCGGTGACACGGGGTTTGGGGTCGGAAAGGTCTAGGAGCAGGGTGAGGGGAAGGTCGATCGGGTCGACAAGAAACCGTTTGCGTCCATGGACTCCAAGGCGTCGAAACAGCCCCGGGTGGTTGGCGCTCAGGCGGCGGGTCAAGGCCGAGAGGGCAAGGGACAGGGGAGCCAGGGGAAGCCCCCGGAGGGGAAGGCTGACGACTCCAGGAATGCGGGGAAGGTCGGCGGAAAGGGACATGAAGGAGTGCCTCGACGGAAGGGAAGACGCGCGTTTTGGCGCGGATCCCCGGTCACCGGCTGGATAGAGGAACGGTCGGTGACGCGAGACAGGTCGCCCAGGGGAGGGTCGCGTCGGGGGTAACCATGAAATTTTCACGGGTATGCGTCAAGGGGCCTCTTGTACCCCGTCGCCAGGATTGACGGCGGCGGGCACATAAAAACCGGGCCGGAGTCTGGTCCGGCCCGGTCCAACGGGGGGCTCGAGGAGGCTTGAAGACCCCCTCGAGACGGATGGAGCTTGGTTACGCGGCCTTGTTCTCAATGGCCTTGGCGCCGCCGGTGGTCGCGGATTCGATGGCCACCTTGCGGGGCAGCTTTTCCTCCGGAACGAGGCGCTCCAGGTCCACATGCAGCAAGCCGTTTTCGAGCTTGGCGCCCTTGACCTGGATATGGTCGGCCAGTTGGAACTTCCGTTCGAAGGCGCGTCCGGCGATTCCGCGGTGCAGGAACTCGACCGCCTTGGCCTCGTCCTCGGGCCGGTGGATCTTGCCGGAAATCACCAGGGTGGTTTCCTGGACGATCACGTCCAGATCGCTTTCCCCGAAGCCAGCGACGGCCATGGTGATTCGGTAATCATTTTCGCTCAGCTTCTCGATGTTGTAGGGGGGATAGGCGACGGTCTGGTCGTCCAGACGGGTCGCGGCATCAAGAAGACGGCTTACGTTGTCGAAGCCGATGGCGAAACGATGCAGGGGGGTCGGATCAAAGGTACGCATGGTCATATCCTCCATTGAGCGATACGAGTGTCACGATAGAAAACGACGAACCGGATACCGGCTTCATCGTCTTGGCGAGCGGGGAGACGGCATCCGTCCGACGGGATACGACCTTGCTCGGAATTTACGCGGCGAATGGCCCGAAGGTGGCACCGTTCCCCGTGGCCGCCCCATTTTGGGCCCGGTCACATTTTAGATTTGGGTTTCGGAATTTTCCCGGTCAAGACCTGGATTGAAAAAATCAATCCGGCTTGTTCTCCGCTTTACCGATCGGGACGCCTTGGGGCTTGCCATTGGGGTCGTGAGGTCTTTCCATTCCGGCGGCGGGATCCAGGGGCTCAATGGCATCCTTGCCTGGAAGCGTGGCGACCTCCGAAGAGTCATCCCGGTTGGTGGTGGGGGCGTTGGGATCCCAGACAATCTCGAACAACCGTTGGGGATCGGAAATACCCTTCAGTTTCGCCTGTCCCCGGTCCCGGAAGCGAAGATCCTTGCCTTGGCTCAGGTCTCGGACGACGCCGGAACAGAGGATGGTGCCGCCACTGGCCTGGGCACAGATCCGCGCCGCCAGGGTTACCGCGATGCCGTAATAGTCGTTTTCCTCCACCACCGGTTCACCGGCGTTGATGCCGACACGCAATTCGATGGACAGGTCGGGGCGACGGGCGTTGTGGGAGTCAACGGCCCGCTGGATGTCCACCGCCGCTTCGGCGGCCTGTGAGATGACCTGAAAGGTGGCCATGATGCCGTCGCCCGTGTGCTTGACCTCCCGTCCTTCGAAACGCGAGAGGGCGGAGCGGACAATGGTGTTGTGCACCCGGGTGACTTCCCGCGCCATAAGGTCCCCGACCTTGGAATTGACGTCCGTTGACCCCACCATGTCGGTGAAAACAATGGCGATGGTGCTGGTGGTCGGCTTTTTGGCCTGGGGCGTGGTCCAGTCGGCCATGATCTGGGGCAGGGGGCGGAAGGGGTCACCCCCGTTCGCGAGTTGCATCCACATGGCTTCGCGTCCCGCCTGCACCATCAGCATGTAGCGGGGCTCGATCAGGTATTCTTCCATCTTGTCGATGAACATCAGGCCGAGGGCCGGTCGAGTGCCCATGACTTCCAGCATTTCCCGCAGCAGGCCGTGCTGGACGGTCTCGGGCAGGCGCAGGCGCCCAGCCAAGGCCTCGCAGGCGCCCGCCAGGTAGAGATTGACGCCAAAGCGCGTAAAGACATCCAATTGAATGGAGATGGTCTTGAGCGCCGCCACGGTACCGCCTAGGAAGGTCATGGCCGCGGTTCGGGCCAGATCCCGGTCTGGGATCCCCTCGTCTTCATCCCCCTCGGGGTCGTTGGCCGTGGTCTCCTCCCGAGCGATCGTCTCCGCCCGCGCCTCCTCCGCCTCTTTCCGAGCCTTTCGCGCCTGTTCCTCGGCTTCGGCCTTGGTTTTGGCTTGACGCTCCGCCTCCCCTTGCCCGTCCTTGGGGTCCGGCTTCGGTTTGGGCGATTGCTTCAAACTCTTGTGCTCGTCCATCAGGGCAACGGGGTCGAAGTCGGCTTCCCGGTCTTCGCCCTTCTTTTCAGTCACCTCTGAATCGGCTGGCTTGGCGTCTTCCTCGTCCGCGGTCGCCGGGGTGTATTTACTTTCCTTGCGAACCTTGGGCGTGGGTGGCTTGACCAGGACGCCGGCGAAGGGAATGAGCTTGCGCCCGATGAGTGTGGTTGAGACCACGAATAGGAAGAGGAAGATGCCAAACAGGATGTCCCCCATGTTCCCAAGTCCGACCCGGCCCCCAAAACGGAGCAGGTTCAGCACCGCGGGAATAAGGGATGTGCCCATGGCCGCGAGGATCAGGCTGGCGGCCAGTACCAGCAGAACCCGGCCCAGCAGGTCTCCCACGGACTTGGCATAGCGCTTATCGGCCAACTCGCTTTCCGTATAGCTGTAGTTGGAATAGTTCTCCAGTCCCTCGGGCATCCTGGCATTGGGGCGGTAGCCCATGGGCAGGGCGCTCCCGGTCCGGGCCCTGTGGGCCTGCTCCCTCATTTCCTTGACACGAGGACTGATGTAAACGACGTGCTCGTCGGACATGCCGGTTTGGGGATTATGGTACTCTCGGATGACCTTGGTCGGCATGTTCAGGAAGGTCTCAAGGGACTTTGCTTCCTCGATGGCCTTATCCCGCTCCGTGCTGATGAAGCGTTTCTGAAGGGTCCATCCGCGTTCTTCGAACGCGTAAACCTCGTAATGCGTAAGGGGAGGCATGACCCCGCGGGTATCCCTTTGTTCGAGCCGGACCGCCCCTCACCAAAAAGGAACGGGCAGGATCCATTATCGCCCGATGTGGGTGGACCTTCCTTTTAGCATGTATGGCTTCCGACGGGTTAGGTCCAACGAAATGATAAATCCAAGAGCGGTGGTTTGATGAATTTTTGAATGCCGCCCACGGCGGACCCGAAGGTAAAAAAAACGGCGACCTCGAAAGGCCGCCGTTCCTGGAAAATCCAATCCCAAATCCGCTGACTACTTTTTCATACCGAAACCAGCGAACTTCTTGTTGAACTTGGCAAGCTGTCCGCCGCTATCGATCAAACGGTGCACGCCTGTCCAAGCCGGATGGGACTTCGGATCAATATCCAGCCGCAGGCTTTCGCCCTTATAGGTGGAACGAGTCTTGAACTCGCTGCCATCGGTCATCACGACAGTGATCTCGTGATACTCCGGGTGAATGTCCTTCTTCATCGCCTAATCTCCCGCGAAACGAGGGGCTCTTATACAGAAGGGGGGGGAGGGGCGCAAGGGATTTAGGGTCCCTTTTGGGCTTCGCTCCTCACCGCTGATCGAGCTTCAATTCAATACGCCGGTTCCGGGCGAGCGCTGCCTCGTCATACCCCGGATCAATGGGCTGATATTCCCCGAATCCAGCCGCGGCCAAGCGGTTCGGTGGGACGCCCTGGTCGATCAGGAAATTGACGACGGAAATCGCCCGGGCGGCGGAAAGGTCCCAGTTGGATTTGAAGGCCGAGGTATAAATGGGGCGTTTATCCGTATGCCCGTCCACCCGCAGGATCCAGTCCACCTCGGGGGGGATTTCCTTGGCCAGTTCGAGCAGCGTTTGGGCAAGGCTGGCCAGCGTTCCGGCTCCCGCGGGTTGCAACTGGTCCGATCCGCTGGGGAACAGAACCTCCGATTGGAAGACGAAGCGGTCACCAACGACACGGATGTCTTCCCGGTCGCCGAGAACCTCCCGCAGGCGTCCAAAGAATTCAGAGCGGTAGCGCCGCAGTTCCTGGACCTTCTCCGCCAACGCCGCGTTCAGACGCTTGCCAAGGTCGGCGATGGTGACGTTCTGTTCCTCGGCCCGGGCCTCGCTGGCGTCCAGGGCCTCTTGCAGGGATGCGAGCTGCTGGCGCAATTGTTCAAGCTGGGCGTTGAGCAAGGCCGCATGGGCCCGGGCCTCGTCGGAGATCTTCCGCTCGTCGGCGATCTGTCCCTCCTTCTCCGCCAATTTCGCGCCCATGTCCTTGACTTGTTTCTCCAACTCGTCGCGCAGGGCCTTCAGGGCGGCCACGTCCTGTTCCAATTTGGCGACAGCGGCCATGCGGTCGCGGAGTTGGTCGTTCTCGAAGGCCGTTTCATCGGCGTCGCGGACCTTGGCGGCCATGGCCTCGGCTCTGGCGTTGGCGTCTTGAAGCTGGCCGGAAAGCTGGGAAAGAGACAGCCGCAGATCCTCGTTGGTCTGACGCTCCAGGGAGAGCATATCGGCCATTTCGGAAAGCTGGCGGGTCAGGCGATCCAGCGCGGCTTCCCGCCCGGACAGGGCCTGGCCCAAAAAGAACTGGGCCAGCACGAAGACCATCAGAATGAAGATGATGATGATCAACAAGGTGGCCAGGGCATCGACGAACCCCGGCCAGATGTCAAAGGCGGCACGGCGCCTGCGGGGAATTCCGGCCATTGTTCCGGGCCCCGCTCAGCGTTCGCCGCGAGGCGGTTGCTGTTGGCTGGACGCGGCCGCCACCGTGCGGGCGAGTAGCTTGATCTCGGCCCGCATCTCCTTCAGCATCTGTTCCCGACCCTGGACCATCTGGTTGGCGATGTAGGTGACCGCGGCGTCCATATTGCGAATGTGGGTGGGGGTGGGGTCGTCGGCCTTGGCCGGGCCGCTCTTGGCCAAGCCTTCGGACAGGTCGCGCAGAACGGGTCGCAAGTCCGCTTGGGTTTCCGCCAGTTTCAACAGGACGGCCTGCTCCGTCCGCATCTGGTCGGCGAGCACCGCCATGGTTTCGGCCATATCCCGGACCTGGGCGACATTGGTCTGATTGCTTTCCTCGCCCCGGGCGATGGTTCGTTGCAAATCGTCCAGACTGTCCGCGGTCTTTTCCAATAGGGCCTGGATATAGGCGGGTACGGACTGTTCGCCGTCGCCCAGGGTGGAGCCCGATCCCAATCGGGTGCGGTCGGACAACCAGTCTTCCAGCCCGTTGAAAAAGGCGTTCTGGGCCTGACCGGCCTGCAGATCCAGGAAGCCGAGGACCAAGGATCCCGAGAGACCGAAAAGGGAGGAGGAAAAAGCCGTGCCCATGCCCGAAAGTGGGGCTTCCAGTCCGGCCTTGAGGTCCGCGAACACGGTGCCGATATCTTCCCCGGAAATGGACAGGCCGCCGATGACGTTGGCGATGGATCCAACGGTATCCAATAGGCCCCAGAACGTTCCGAGCAGGCCCAGGAAGACTGACAGGCCGACAAAGTAGCGGGAGGTCTCCCTGTTCTCGTCCAGGCGGGCGGCGATGCCGTCCAGCAGGCTGCGCGAAGCCGTGGCCGACAGGCTTAGATGCCCCCGGTTCCCTCGGTCCCGCCCCCGCTCCTTGTGGTCCGACAGCATGGTCGCCATGGGAGCGAGCAGGCGCGGCATGGCCTTGGAATCCACGGCGGCCCGTCCTTGGCTGAACTCGGTTAACCATCTGACTTCCGGCTCCAGGCTCGTCACATGGCGGAAATTCAGAATGATGCCGACGAGGCCGACCCCTAGGATCAGCCCGTTCAAGGCGGGGTTCGCGAGGAAGAATTCGGTCATTGCCGGTGCAAGGGCCGCCGCCACCGCGGCCACGGCGGCGAGGAAAACGGCCATGCGGATCAGAAAACTGCGAGGGCGTCTCATGGGCGGGACTCGTTGACTGGAACCGGGAAATGGTCCTTGGTGACGGGGCCGAAGCCCATGGAAAATATCGGGCCTCTTCGCAATGTCGGAACGCCGTCGGGGGATTTAAACCCCCGACACACTTTCGTGAGGGGTTAGGGGGTCATGCTGACGTCGACCCTGTCCGGATTGCTACCCGCGCCCTGATCGCCCATGGCCCGAACCTCGATGTTGGGGCTTCGGACACCCTGGTCCATCAGATAGGCACGCACATTCAATGCGCGGGTCAGGGACAGGCGTTTGGCTTGGTTGGCATTGCCGCCATCGGCGTTGGCGTAGGACAGGATGCGCACTCGGCGACCGGAATCCTTGGACAGGATCTCGGCGACTCTGTTCAGGGCGTTCTCCGAGCCAGCGGGCAGGTCCGGCGCGCCAGCGGTGAAGGAAAGGGTCACGGTTCCGTCGGTCTGGATGTCGGGCGTGGTCCGGGTCGCCACCTGCGTTTCCGCTTTGGGGGCCGGGGTCGCTTCGGGCGAGGCCTTGGCCACCGGCGGCGCCGGGGGGGGTGTTAAGGCCGGAGTCTCCGGGGGCGGTGTTATACCTGGGCTCGCCTCCGGCTTCCGTGGCGATTGCGCGGGGGCCGGAGGGGGCGCGGATTTGGCCGTCGATGGGGCGATTTGAGGCTTGGCTGGCGCCGGTGCCGCCGCGGCAATGGGGCTCTTCTCGGGGGTGGGGTCGGTTTCTGGGGTGCGGATGGGGCCAACTCCGGCACTCAGCCGGATGGGACCCTGGCCCGCGCTCAGACGCACCGGAGGGGCGGCCTTCGGCTCGGGTGCCTTGGCCTCGGGTGCCTTGGCCTCGGCTGGCTTCGGTTCGGCCTTGGCCACCGGCTGCTCGGCCACGGGCGAAGGCGGGGGCGGCTCGATGGCTGCGGCGACCTCTGTCCTTGCCTTGGGGGCTGGGGTGGCCCGCATGGGCTCCGGCGTTAGCGGTTCGGGGTCTGGAACGGTGATGCGGGTTGGTTCGACCGCCGCCGCGCGCATGGGGGCAGGGCGCTCCTCGGCCCGCTGAGTGGGCGCGGGACGCCGCGCGACCGGTGCCGCGGAGGGAAGGACAGCCATGGGCGCCCCAATGGAGGGGTTTCCTCCGGGCAGATAGGACCGGGATACGGGATTGCCCATCGAGTCCACCGACGAGGTCTCCACCAGGGGGTCACCCCCAATGACCATGGTTGACCCATCCATTTGGAGATCACCACCAGTGATCCTGGACGGTCCATAGGACCTGGGATAGGTGCCGTTGGGCATCAGAAGAGCGTCAAGGGCCCCCTGGTTCACGACGACGCCATTGGAGGAGGGTTGGCCGTTCAGGTCCGACAAGTAGGCATAAGGATCGGCGTTGTTCGAAGTCCCGGCGTAGGTATAGCCTTGGGCCAGCCCGGCGGAAGCGGAGCCGACATAAAGCAACAGGACGCTTGCCGCGGGACGGAGTCCCCGGGACAGCGAGACGCGAAGCGTATGGTGGACCTGACGCCCCATGGACGAACCTCCCGGATATGTTAAAGCGTCGGAAGAAGGCCGTGGGTTCCACGTCTCCGGCCGCTGCTTGTGAACTCCCTAGGCCGCGGAGGCTGTGTCGGCATGCCCGCGCGATCCCTGGGACCTTTCTATACCATGACGACGGGACGCGGCAAGGCCGCCTACCACCTTGGATTTGCCAGCTTGGACCTCCCCACCTTGGAAAGAAGAGGGGGTCCTAGGCCTCTTCTGTTTCCGCTTTGGCGCGGATCAGTTCCAGAAGTTGGGGGTGCAGGTGGGTATTGGCCGCGACCACGTCGCCCCGGTGGACGGGGTTCCCCAGTTCGTCATGGGTGGTGACATAACCACCGGCCTCCCGCACCAGCAGGACGCCCGCGGCGCAATCCCAGGCTTTTAACCCCTCTTCCCAGAAACCGTCGACTCGTCCCGCGGCCACATAGGCCAGATCCAGGGCCGCGGCACCGATTCGCCTTACGCCGGAGGTTTTGGCCATCACCGCGGAGAGTTGCGTCAGGAATCGGGCATGGCCCCCCTTCCCTTGGAACGGAATACCCGTGGCGAACAGGCAGTCGGCCAGATCCCGGCGGCCGGAGACCCGCAGGCGTCGGTCGTTCATGAACGCCCCGCCCCCCTTTTCCGCGGTGTACAATTCGTCTAGAACGGGATTATAGACGAGCGCGGCGGTGATTTCATTGTTCTCCTCGAGGGCGATGGAGATGGCGAAATGGGGGATGCCATGGAGGAAGTTGGTGGTGCCGTCCAAGGGATCGACGATCCAGCGGCGGGTGGTGTCCTCCCGTTCCTCGATGCCGCTTTCCTCCATCATGAAGGAGAACTTGGGGCGGGCCTTCATCAGTTCGGCCTTGATAACTTTTTCGGCCAGGATGTCGGCCGCGGACACGAAGTCACTCGGTCCCTTGCGGGACACCTGAAGGTTTTCCAGTTCGCCGAAGTCGCGGACCAGACCGCGGGCCGCCTTTTTGGCGGCGCCGAGCATGACATTCATGGTGGCGGAGCGGATGGCCATGGCCGGATATTCCTTTGTAGATGGGCAAGGGTGGGCTCGGAAAACGACGCCCCCCGCGGACGGGATCCACGGGGGGCGCGTAAGCGTCGAGTGGCGCGAACCCCTTGGGTTACTTGGCGCGCTCGATATAGCTGCAATCGACGGTGGATACGACGATCTTGGTTCCCGCGGCGATGAAGGGAGGGATCATGACCTTCAGGCCGTTTTCCAGGATGCCCGGCTTGTAGGACGACGAAGCCGTCTGTCCCTTCACCACGGCATCGGCCTCGACCACTTCCAGGATCACCTGAGAGGGCAGTTCCACGGACACGGGCACGCCTTCGATGAAGGACACGGTCACTTCCATGCTTTCCTGCAGGAAGGCGGCCTGCTCGCCCAGCATGTCGGCGTGCATGGTGAACTGATCGAAGGTCTCGGTATCCATGAAGGTGAAGCCGGACTCGTCCTTGAACAGGTACTGGCAGTCATGGGAACGGACTTCAAGGCGCTCCACGGTGTCCTGGGTGCGCCAGCGTTCATTGGTCTTATTCCCCGCGTCCAGGTCGCGCATTTCCACCTGGATGAAGGCGCCGCCCTTGCCGGGCTGGACGATCTGGTGCTTCAGGACGGACCACTTCTTACCCTGGTGTTCCAGCACCATGCCGGGCCGGATCAGGTTGGCGTTCATTTTCATGGGGAGATCCCAAATAAATCTCTTGCGTTTCGGAAGGGCCGGAACCTATCAGGCTTCCCCAGCGCTGGCAACTGGCCTTGAAGCGGAGTCCATCCAACCATGCTTCCCTCTTTTCAAACCCCCTGGTTCCATCCGGATCGCTACGCCGCGAAGCGGCCCACCCTGCGCGCCCGGGGCGCGATCATCCGCGCCATCCGGACCTTCATGGAGCAATTGGGGTGCGAGGAAGTGGAAACACCCGCCTTGCAGATCAGTCCGGGATTGGAGCCCCATTTAAAGGCCTTCAAAACCGAGCTTTTGGAGCCCTTCGAAGAGGTGGGGAGGACCCTGATGCTCCATACTTCTCCTGAGTTCGCGATGAAGAAGCTTCTCGCCGCGGGGGAGACGGATATCTTCCAGATCGCCCGGGTCTTTCGCAACGGGGAGCGTGGGCCGACCCACCATCCGGAATTCACCATGCTCGAATGGTACCGGACCGGCTTGCCGCTGGAGGGGCTGATGGCCGAGACCGAGGATCTGGTCCGCGTCGTCGCCCAGGCGGCGGGAGTGGACGTTCTGCGCTGGGATGGCGTCGCTGTCGACCCCTTCGCCCCTTGGGAGCGTTTGACCGTCGCGGAGGCCTTGGATCGGTATGCGGGAATTGACCTGATGGCCGCCCTGGAAGCGGGTGTGGCCGTGAGCGGAAATCCCATGGAACCGTCTCCCGCCCCCCTGCGCGCCGCGGCCGAGGGGATCGGCGTGACCTGCCAGGACCATGATCGCTGCGAGGATGTCTTCTTCCGGGTGGTGCTCGACCGGGTGGAGCCGAACCTGGGACGGGAGCGCCCTACCATTCTGCACGCCTATCCCGTCTGCATGGCGGCCCTCTCTCGGCGGGATCCCAGGGATCCCCGGCTGGCCGAGCGCTTCGAGGTCTATGTGGGGGGCTTGGAACTGGCCAACGCCTTTGGGGAACTGACCGACGCGGCGGAGCAGGCGGCCCGGTTCACCCACGATATGGACGTGAAGGAAGCCCTGTACGGGGAACGCTATCCCATCGACGGTGCTTTTCTGGCGGCCTTGGAGCAGGGCTTGCCCGAGTGTTCGGGGATCGCGCTTGGGGTGGACCGGTTGGTCATGCTGTGCACGGGGGCGAAGCGTCTCGAGGACGTGTTGTGGGTACCGGTGGCCGATCCCGCTTCCCTATGACGGGGCTCTCCGGATCCAAGTCCTCGGTCCGGCCAGGAAGCGGCGCATCGGGCCGACCACGCGGGGCTCCTTGCGCTCCCCTTCTGGATCAAGGGACAGGCCCACCTCGATGATCTTGCCCTCGACATTATCGGATACGGCGCGGACGATCAGGTCCACCCCACCCAGGGGCACCCGGTCGCCCCGGGTCGCCGCCGCTCCCAACTGACCGCCCATCCATTCGGCGATGGACTTCTCCTCGGCGTCCTTGGGTGTTTCGATGCCGTAGGAGGTGGTCAGGGCCGCCATGGGCTGACCGCCGTTCAGGGCGAAATCCCCGAAATAGGCCCTGTCTTCCGCGGACAGGGCGGTGGTCTTCGCGAACAACCGGTCGAGGAGGGGCCCGTAGGTGGGGGCGTGGAAGATGTAGACATGGTCGCCAACCCGTGGTCGACCCGCCTCTGGTCCCTTGAGCGAGCGCCCCGCTCGGATGACTAGGGAGGGCCGGGCCCAGCGGGGAATGCGTTCCCCCTCGGCCACGGGGCTGCCCTCCGTCACCCGATAGACCACCAACTCGTGGGTGCCGCCATGGGGCAGGTCCAGCTCAACCTTGCTGACGGGACCCAGCTCCGGGGGCACGACAAGCCCCAACCATTTCGCCATGGGCCGGATGGTCCAACCCTGGATGACCAGGGAGAAGAGGACGATGATGAACGCCGCGTTGAACAGGGTGCGGCTGGCGTCCAGTTCGGCGAGCGCGGGCAGGATCGCCAGCAGGATGGAGACGGCCCCGCGCAGACCGACCCAGGCGACGAAAGCCGTCTCGTCCCGGTTGAAACCGAAAGGCAGAAGGCAGATCCAGACGGCCAGCGGTCGGGCGAAAAAGATCAGGACGATGGCGACGACGGCGGAAGACACCGCCAGCGCGGGAAACTGCGAGGGCGTGGCGAGGAGGCCGAGGGTCAGAAACATGGTGATCTGGGCCAGCCAGGTCAGCCCCTCCTGAAACCGGCGGATGGTCGTCCGATTGGGGTGGGCGCCATTGCCCACCACCAGTCCGGCCACATAGACGGCCAGGAAGCCGCTCCCCCCGCCCATGGACACCGCGGCGAAGAGGCAGAGAGCCAGGCCGGTCAGCACCAGGGGGTGGAGCACGGCTTCAAGGGCCAGGTGCCGAGCTCCCTGCAACATGACCCAGCCCCCCAGGAGACCGGCCACCAAACCCAATCCCATTTGCAGGCCGAAGGCCTGGAGGAGCATCACCGGGGTGATGCCCTCGCCCAGGCCACCGGCCCGAACCAGGTCCACCAGGGTGACGGTCAGGAAGATGGCCATGGGATCGTTGGACCCCGATTCCACCTCCAGCGTGGCGCGGACCCGGTCGCGAATGTTGATGCCGCCGACCCGCAGCAGGAAGAACACCGCCGCGGCGTCGGTCGAACCGACGATGGCGCCCAGCAGGAAGGATTCCAGCCAGGAGAGATCGAGGAACAGGTGGGCGAAGGGGGCGAGCAGGGCCGCGGTCAAGGCGACGCCCAGGCTGGCCAGGGTCAGGGAGGGCCAGGCCGCGACCTTGAAGGACCGGAGCCGGGTGCCGAAGCCGCTGTCGAAGAGGATCACGGCGAGCGCGATGGAGCCGATGAAATAGGCCGTATGGCCGTCGTCGAAGGGGATCTGTCCGAGGCCGTCCTCACCGGCCAACAGGCCGATGAGCAGGAAGACCAACAGCAGGGGCGCGCCCACCCGGAAGGAGATGAGGCTGGTCAGGATGGAGATGACGACGAGACCCGCGCCCACGAGGATCACGGGAAACAAGGATTCGATCACGGGTGCGGCTCCGGGGAAACGTGGTCGGTCTGTTCATGTGGGGTGGGCGATAGGGCCGTCTCAATGGGGAAAGTCTGGAATCCGTGGCGCCGAAGCCCTTTGGCATCCGGTACCAGCCCGGGCGGAAAGGAGACCTCTGGTCCAGGGAGGCGGCTTCCATTCAGGTGAGTCTGGAGGCTGGGCGCGACCGGGAGGAGGCGAGGTGGTTCAAATGATCCCGCGCCGCTTTCGGGGTGTCGAAGACGTGGCGCGGTCTCTCGAAGGTCTCGATGGCCGTCAGGATACGGGGGCGATGGAGGCGATTGCAGGTCCAGATATAGGCGAGAAAGGGGCCGTCGATGCGTTCGCCGCGGCCCGGAGTCCTATCGGGGCGCGTGCGTCCCCAATATCGGGCCGTTCGCGTTGGGGCGCGGGTCGGCGACGGGACGTCATCGTCTGTCCTCCTCCACTCGGTCGGCCATGATCGCCGAGATCTCCCGATCCGGCAGGGCGTCCTGGGCGTAGGTGAAGGTGCCGTCCTCGAGGATTTCCCGGGCGGCGCGGACCAGGGCGCCGAAGGCCGCCCGGGCCAGGGAGCCCCCCAGGCTGACGCGGGCGACGCCCGCTTCGGCGAGGGCCTCGACGGTGTAGGTCGCTCCCTGGAGGCCCATGACCACGTTCACCGGTTTATCGACCTCCCGGCACACCGTTCGGATGGCCTCCAGATCCGGCAGTCCGGGGGCGTAGAGGACATCCGCTCCGGCCTCCGAATAGGCTTGCAGGCGGGCGATGGTGTCGGCGAGGTCCGGCCGCTCCCAAAGGTAATTCTCCGCCCGCGCCGTCAGTACGAACCCACTGGGCCGGGCGGCCTCGGCCGCGGCTTGAATCCGGTCCCGCGCCAGATCTAGGTCGAGGATGGGGGCCGGGGAGGCGCCGACCGCGTCCTCGATGGAGCCCCCGGCCAGGCCCGCGGCCAGCGCTTCACGGATGGTCTCGGCGCACTCCTCCGGGGTGGGGCCGAAGCCGTCCTCCATGTCCGCGGACACCGGAAGGTCCGTGGCCTGGGCGATGGCGCGGGCGTTGTCGAGGATCGATGTCCGACTCAAGCCCCGGTTGGAATCCTTGATCCCCAGGGAAAAGGCATGGCCCGCGCTGGTCGTGGCCAGGGCGGCGAAGCCCAGGGGGGACAGCAGGCGGGCGCTTCCCGCGTTCCAGGGGTTGGGCATGACGAACAGGGATCCGGACTCGTGAAGGGACCGGAAGCGCGCGATTTTGTCTTGATGGCTTGGGGGCATGGGGGACTCCGAAGGAAGGACGAACGACGCCGGGCAGTTTGGCATAATCGGAACAATTGGTGAACGGTTTCCGCGGGTTTCTCTTTCCCGGGAAGGGGGCCGCGCGGTAGGCTTGGGTTCCTTTTCCCTTGGGCCTTCTCGATCCCCATGCCACCGCGCTCGATCACCCGCCTCGGCTTCGTCCTGGCCCTCGCCCTTGGGGTGGGGGTGCTGGTCGCGACCTTCATGGTGGCTGACCATTTCTATACGGAGGCCGCCTTGCGGCGCGCCGGGGAGCGGGCGGAACTCTACAAAGCCTCCCTCATTTCGTCCCTGGAGCAATACGAGCATTTGCCGTCCATTCTCGCCCGGGACCCTTTCGTCATCGCCGCGGCCGAGGATCCCATCCTCTCCCAGGTGGATCCCTTGAACCGGCGTCTGGCCGCCTTCGCGGCCATGACCAGCGCCAACGCCATTTACCTTATGATGCCCTCGGGTCTGACGGTGGCGGCGTCGAACTGGAACCAGAATCCCAGCTATCTGGGGGAGAATTACGGCTATCGCCCCTATTTCACCCAGGCCCTGCACGGAGAGCGGGGGGCCTATTTCGCCATCGGCGCGACCACCGGGCGGCCCGGCTATTTCATCGCGTCCCCCGTGCGGGGCGAGGATGGAACGGTCGCCGCCGTCATCGCCCTGAAGGTGGAATTCGACCGGCTGCTCGAATCCTGGCGGAGCGCCGGGGAACAGGTCTATGTGACCGACGCCAACGGGGTGGTCGTGCTCGCGACCCTCCCCGATTGGGAATTCGCCTCCACCACGCCCTTGGGCGACAAGGCCCGGGCGGCCATGGAGACCCACCGCCAATTCCTGGACGAACCCCTGCCGCCCCTCTCCCTACGGGAGGTCGGAGCCCATATCGTTCGCTTGGACGGACGGGATTACCTGCGCCAATCCCTGTCCGTGGGGCGCCTGGGCTGGACTCTCCACTATCTTTTGCCCAGGCGGGACGTGGTGGTCAGCAATGGGCAGGCCGTGCTTTATGTGGCCGTCCCCATCGTGTCCCTGCTGGCCATCGCCCTGATGATCTACGCCACCCGGGTGCGCCGGGCCCTGGGGGTGTCCCAGGACGCCCGGCGGGAATTGCGCCTGCTGAACGCCGATCTTGCCCGGGAGGTCGAGGAGCGGACGGCCGCGGAGGAAAGACTCGAACGCGCGCACGCCGACCTGCGCCGGGTGGGTAAGCTCGCCGCCCTTGGCCAACTGTCCGCCTCGGTATCCCATGAACTGGGGCAGCCCATCGCCGCCATCCGCAATTACCTGGCCGCCGCGGACCTGCCCGGCGGACAGATGGATGACGAGACCCGGGCGATCCTATCCCATGTCGGGCGGATCACCGACCGCATGGCCCATATCACCAAGCAACTCAAATTCTTTGGCCAAACCCGGGAAACGGTCTTCACGCCCTTCGACGCCCGAAACGCCGTGCAGGATGCTCTGGAGCTGATGGGAGCGGACAGCACGGCGACCAACCTGGATCTGCGCCTGGACCTGCCCGAAGCACCCGTTCCCTTGCGGGGCGATAAGGTGCGGATCGAGCAGGTCCTGATCAACCTGATCCGCAATGGTCTGGAGGCGATGGGCGGATTGGAGCGTCCGCGCCTGCGCATCACCATGAGAACCCAAGAGGTCCGAAGCAAAGGGGGAGAGGGGGGAGCTTGGGTGGACATCCTGGTGGCCGACCGGGGCGAGGGTCTGCCCGAGGGGCAGGGGGATCAGGTCTTCGAACCTTTCTTCACCACCAAGGCTTCGGGGGATGGATTGGGGTTGGGGCTGGCCATTTCCGCCTCCATCCTGGAGGATCACGGGGGAAGCTTGACCGCCCGGGATCGGGAAGACGGTGGCGCCGAGTTCCGTATCCGCCTGCCCATGGACCACGAGAAGACGTGAAAGCGACCGACCAGCCATGAATGACGGCCCCAAACAAGTGAATGTCCATGTCATGTTGGTCGACGATGACCGGGAAATGCGGGACTCCCTGGGCCATTTCTTGACCCGCTCGGGCTGTCTGGTCTCGGCCTTCGACCGCGCCGAACCGGCCTTGGCGGCGCTGGAGGAGGACCGTCCGGACGTGGTGGTCACCGACCTGCGCATGCCCGGCCTCTCGGGGATGGAGTTTCTGACCCGGGCCAAGGCCCTTCCCGGCGCGCCGCCGGTGGTTTTGATCTCCGCCCATGGAGATGTGCCGATGGCCGTGGAGGCGATGCGCGACGGCGCCTATAATTTCCTGGAAAAGCCCTTCGAACCCCGCCGCCTGTTGACCATCCTGACCCACGCGGCGGAGGCCCACGCCCTGTCCAACCAAAACCGCCGTCTGCGGGCTCGACTGGCTGATTTGGCGGGCCTGGACCACACCCTGGTGGGGGAATCCCGGATCATGAAAGACTTGCGGGAGGATATCCTGGATGTCTCCGACACCGAGGCTCCCGTGCTGATCCTGGGGGAGACCGGCACGGGCAAGGAAGTCGTCGCCCACGCCCTGCATGACCTGAGTTCCCGGGGGGGAGGACCCTTCGTCGCCGTGAACTGCGCCGCCATCCCCGAAACCCTGTTCGAGGCCAGTATGTTCGGCCACCTGGGAGGGGCTTTCACCGGGGCCACCGGGGCCCAGAACGGCTATTTCATCGAGGCCCGGGGGGGAACTCTCTTCCTGGATGAACTGGGGGCCTGTCCCCTGGAACTCCAGGCCAAATTGCTGCGGGCCATCGAAACCCACGAGGTCGTGCCCGTGGGCGGCACCCGCCCGGTGGCCGTCGATATCCGGCTGGTCTCCGCCACCAACGAGGGTCTTGAGGAGGCCGTGGCCGCCGGACGCTTCCGGGAGGATTTGTACTATCGTTTGAACACCGTGGAATTGTTGTTGCCCCCCCTAAGGGATCGGCGGGAGGACGTGCCCCTGTTGTTCACCCATTTCCTGGAACACCATGCCGCGACCTATGGTCTGGAACCGCCGAGCCTGACCACCGAGGAGGTGGCGACCCTGATGGCCCATGGTTGGCCGGGCAATGTGCGCGAATTGAAGCACGCCGCGGAACGGCGGGTTCTGGCCGCCCGACGGGGACGGGGGCGGGGGAGGGGAACGGGGGTCCTTGGTCCGGCCAGTGGGGCTCGGGGAGGGGAGGGGGCGGCATCGGGACCCGGTACCCTCAAGGAGGCCGTGGCCGCCTATGAACGGACCCTGATCATCGAAGCCCTGAAGGCCCATGGGGGGGGCATGGACGCCGCGGCCGATGCCTTGGGGATTGGACGACGGACCTTGAATGAAAAACTGGTCAAGCTGGATATCGCCCGACGGGAGATCGTCGGCGACCGGGAAAACGGGACCTAGTGCACCGACCCGAGATATTTGAAACCCCTGGGATGAAACGGGAAATGCGTTCCAACCCTGCTAAAAATCATGATCAGCCGATCCATCAATCAAAGAAAGCCATCAAGCAAAGTATCGAGTCGTTCGCAGCGAACGATTCGAACGACTAGAGGAGCCCTTTCACAAGGGGGCCGTCGTTTCGGCCAGAGGACGCGTTCACAGGCTGGTCGACCTGAGGACGCGTCCTCACGTTGGGCGATGTGGTCCCTTCGCGAAGACCCCGCGGAATTCCGCGGACCTTCCGCCCCATTTCCGCGGAATTCCGCCCGGACCCCGCGAACGGATTGTCTCAAAAATTGGAATAAGGCGGAATATCAGGCGTTTACACATGGAGCCGCGAAAAGCGCAACCCTGGCATGCTCCCTGCAAGATGCTCCCCGCACAGTGCCACTTGTCAGGTCTCCCGGAGCGGTCGCACGCGTCGGGTTGCCGATCCATCAAGAAACCAATGGGAGGAGAGACAACAATGTCTCGCGCGCTTTTGAAAACCACCGTCTTGGCCGTCCTGGCCTGTTTCGTGGCTGGAGAGGCCATGGCCGTCGAATGGAATGTCTCCCTGTGGGGCAAACGGCGCGCCTTCACCGAGAACACGGAAAAATTGGCCGAACTGGTCAAGGAAAAGACCAATGGGGCGTTCACCCTGAACCTCTCCTACGGCGGCCTGTCCAAAAACACGGAAAACCTGGACGGTATTTCCTTCGGTGCCTTCGAGATGGCCCAGTTCTGCGCCGGGTACCATCCGGACAAGAACCCCAGCCTGACCGTTCTGGAACTGCCCTTCCTGGGTGTGGATAGCCTACGCCTGGAAACGGACCTGTCCATGGCTGTCTACACCCAGCCCGCCGTGGTCAAGGACATGGCCCGCTGGAACGCGGTGCTTCTGATGCCCTCGCCCATGCCACAGTACAATCTGGCCGGTGTTGGCGAGGCACCCACCAATCTGAAGGGGTTGGACGGTCTGCGTGTCCGCGCCGTCGGGGGGATCGGTGATGCCTTGAAGGCTTTGGGCGCCATTCCCACTTCGATGACCGCCACCGATGTCTATAACGCCATGGAATCTGGTGTCGTCGATGGCGCCACTTTCGCCCCGCACGCCCATGTATCCTTCCGCGTCACGGATATCGCCGATTGGTGGACCACCAACCTGAACCCGGGAACCGTGAATTGTCCCGTGGTCGCCAATAAGGATGCCTTGGAGGCCCTGTCTCCGGAGCATCGCGAGGCCCTGTTGTCCTCCATCCCCGAAGCGCTCGACTATTACATCGAGAACTACAACAACAAGGTCTATGCCGCCATGGATGCCAAGATCGCCGAACGGGGCATCAAGAAGGTGACCTTCGACAAGGACGCCATCGCCGAGGCCAAGGTCAAGATCGCCGAACCGGCCGCCCAGGCCTGGGTCAAGGAGATGGAAGCCAAGGGAATTCCCGGGCAGGAGCTCTATGACTTCGTGAAAGCTAAGATCGAAGGGAACTGATCCCCTTTGGTCCCGCCCCCTGCCTGGGCGTCTCTCTCCGCCTTGGCGGGGGGCGGGGGCTTCCGCTTGAACCGCCTTTCCGCCTTTCCGTTTTCGTCGGAGGTCCGCCTTGTCCGGAACGTCCCCGATTCTCGAGGACCGGTCGATGCTGAGTCGCCTTGACCGGGCCCTTTTCAAATTCGAGAGCTTTCTCGCCCTTGTGGGTGGGTCGCTGATCCTCGCCCTGATGTTTCTGGCGGTCGCCCAGATCCTGGGGCGGAAATTCCTCAACATGCCCGTGTTCGGTTTCATCGATCTCGTGGAGCAAGCCATGGCGGTTTTCGCCTTCATGGGGATCGCCTATTGCCAGCGCTTGGGGGGACATATCCGCATGGATATCGTCGTGGGCGCCTTGAAGGGGCGGGCACTCTGGATGGTCGAGATCATCGCCGTGGTCTTCATGCTGCTGTTGACAGCGGCCCTGACCCTGGGCTCCTGGCTCCACTTCAAGCGGGCGTTCGACAATGGGGACAGCTCCATCGACATCGGTCTCCCCCTGTGGCCCGCCAAGCTGCTGGTGCCGCTGGCCCTATCCATCTTGGGATTGCGCCTGGTGATGCAATTGTGGGGGTATAGCCGCGCCTTCATCGAAAACGCCGAGAGTCCCGTCGCCGTGCCGCTGATCGAAAGCGCCGCGGATCAGGCCGCCCACGAAGCCGAAGCCCTTCTTGGCGAGGACGACGAGATCGATGGGGCGGGAGGGAAAAACTGATGGACTCTCTTGAAATTGGCCTTTGGCTTTCGGGCCTTCTCGTCGTTCTGGTGGTCCTGGGCGTGCGCGTCGCCTTCGCCGCGGCGGGCGTGGGATTCCTGGGTCTGTTCCTGATCTTCGCCCAGAAGGCGGGGTGGGAAAAGGGTTTGATGATCGCCATTCAGATGGCGGGCACCATTCCCCATTCCAAGGCGACCTCCTATTCCCTGTCCCTGATTCCCGTCTTCGTGCTGATCGGGTATCTGGCCTATTACGCGGGGCTGACCCAGGCGATCTTCGAGGCGGCGAAGCGCTGGCTTGGCTGGTTGCCAGGGGGGTTGGGCGTGGCCACGGTCTTCGCCACCGCGGGCTTCGCCGCGGTGTCCGGGGCCTCGGTGGCGACCGCGGCGGTGTTCGCGCGCGTCGCCATCCCGGAAATGCTGCGCGAGGGCTATGACCGCCGCTTCGCCGCGGGCGTGGTGGCCGCGGGCGGAACGCTCGCGTCCCTGATCCCGCCTTCGGCCATCCTGGTGATTTACGCCATCATCGTCGAACAATCCGTTGGCGCCCTGCTGCTGGCGGGCTTCATCCCCGGCGCGGTTTCCGCGTTGATTTATGCCGGCTTGGTCATTGTGATGGCCACGTTCCGCAAGGACCTGGGTCCGCCGATCAGGGGCTTCACCTGGAAGCAACGCTTCGAGTCCATTCCCGGCGCCTTCCCCATCCTGTTCGTGGTCTTCATCATCATCTTCTGCATCTACGGCGGCTGGGGAACCCCCACGGAAGCCGGGGCCTTGGGCGCCTTCGTGGTGCTGCTGATGGCGTTGAAACACGGCATGAAGTGGCACGACCTGAAGGGCGCTCTGCTGGAGTCGGCCAAGTTGACGGTGATGATTTTCACCATCATTTGGGGGGTGCTGATCTATGTGCGCTTCCTGGGCTTCGCCGATCTGCCCGGCGTCTTTGCCGAGTTCATCGCCGGGATTGATCAACCGCGTATCGTGACCCTGCTGTTGATCCTCTGCGCCTATGCCGTTCTGGGCATGTTCATGGATGCCATTGGTATGCTGCTGCTGACCCTGCCCGTGGTCTATCCGGCGGTCATGGCCCTGGGCTACGATCCCATCTGGTTCGGCATCATCGTGGTGAAAATGGCGGAGCTTTGCCTGATCACGCCGCCCATTGGCCTGAACTGCTTCGTGGTGGCGGGCGTGCGGCCGGATATGTCGGTACAGGATGTGTTCCGGGGTGTGTCGCCCTTTTTCGGCGCCGAGGTCGTGACGGTGGCCGTTTTGATCGCCTTCCCGGACCTCGTGCTGTGGTTGCCCAATCTGATGTTGGGCTGACCTTGCCAGCTTTGGGGGAGCCTGGGCTCCCCCAAAGCTTCGGTGTTTCCGTCAGCAGGGCATGACGGCGCGGCGTCGGGGACCGCCAAGGCGGGACAGGATGAGTGCGAGGCCCAGTCCGGCCGTGGCCATCGCCGCTCCGGCCAGGGATACGGCGGGATAGCCCAGTCCGATATCGATGACCCCACCCCCCAAGGCCGCCCCAATGGCATTGCCCAGATTGAAGGCGCCGATGTTCATGGCGGAGGCGAGGTTGGGGGCCTCCGCGGCCTCGGTCACCACCTTGGTCTGAAGGGGCGGGACCAGGGCGAAACTGGCGATCCCCCAAAGGAAAATGAGCGGCGTGGCGATCACTTCGGACCCCATGCCGAGGGTAAACAGGCTCAAAAGGACGATGACCGCGACTAGGGAGGCGATCAGAGTGCCGTTCAGGGACCGGTCCGCATAGCGTCCGCCCAGCCAGTTGCCAATGGCCAGACCAAGGCCATACAGAACCAACATGGCCGTGACGAAGGCCGTGCCCGCCTGTGCTTCCACCCGCAGGATCGGCGCGATATAGGTGAAAACGGTGAACATGGCGCTCGCGCTGACCACGGTCAGCAACAGGGCGGACAGCACCGGCCCTCGGGTCAGGACTTTCAGTTCCGAGCGCATGCTCGACCTGGTCTCCACCTTCATGGGGGGCAGGAAGAACAGCAGGGCCGCCATTGTCACAAGCCCGATGGTCGAGATGCCAAGGAAGGCCAAGCGCCAGCCCACCGTCTCGCCGACCCAGGCGGCCAGGGGAACGCCGCCGATGGTGGCGATGGTCAGGCCCGAGAACATGGCCGCCACGGCGCCGGACCGCCGCTCGGGGGGGACGAGACTGGAGGCCACCACGGCGCCGACGCCGAAAAAGGCACCATGGTTGAAGGAGGTGATGACGCGGCCGATCAACAGGGCCGTATAGCCATCGGCCGTGGCGGAGACAAGATTGCCGATGGTGAAGAGGCCCATGGACAGCAGCAGCAACCGCCGTCGCCCCATGCCCGCGAAAAGCAGGGTCATGATCGGCGCGCCGAGGAGGACGCCGAAGGCATAGGCGCTGACCAAAAGGCCCGCGGTGGGAATGGAAACGTTCAGGTCGGAGGCGATGGCGGGCAGCATTCCCATGGGCGAGAATTCCGTCACGCCAATGCCGAAAGCACCGATGGCCAGGGCAAGAAGGGGTGGATTGAATTTCATGGCGAAATGAGGTCCGAAACGGTGGCGGAGAGGGGCGAGGGGGGCCGATAGGATCGGTCAGGGAACCATCGGCGGATCCAGACGGGCGAATCCCTCCTGGCGCATGTAGGGGAACCGGGGATAGGGCGCGGTGATGGCGCTTGCTTTGTCCAGGCGGGTCCTTTGCTCGGCGGTGAGTGCCCAACCGATGGCGCCCAGGTTGTCCAGAAGCTGGCTTTCGGTCCTCGCGCCCAGGATGACGGAAGAGACGGTGGGACGCGCCGTCAGCCAGTTCAGCGCGATTCGCGGGACCGTCTTGCCGGTTTCTCCGGCGATCTCCTCCAGCACATCGACCACGGCGTACAGCCGCTCGTCGGCCACCGGGGGTCCAAAGCTGGCGGTTTCATGGAGGCGGCTGCCCTCGGGGAGGGGGGCGCCCCGGCGGATCTTGCCGGTCAGACGCCCCCAGCCCAGGGGGCTCCAGACCAAGGCGCCGAGGCCCTGGTCGGCGCCCAGGGGCATCAACTCCCATTCGTAGTCGCGACCGACCAGGGAGTAATAGACTTGGTTGGCCACATAGCGGGACCACCCGTGTTTGTCCGATACCGCGAGGGACTTCATGATTTGCCAGCCCGCGAAGTTCGAGACCCCCAGGTAGCGCACCTTGCCGTCGCGGACGAGCTGGTCGAGGGTCGATAGGACCTCCTCCACCGGGGTGACGCCATCGAAGGCATGGAGCTGGAGCAGGTCGATGTAATCGGTGTCGAGGCGGCGGAGCGCGTTTTCCACGCCGGTGATCAACCGATGTCGGGACGACCCGGCGTCGTTCGGACCCTCGCCAAGGGGAAGCCCCAGCTTGGTGGAGAGCAGGACACGGTCCCGCCGTCCCTTGACCGCCTGGCCCAGGATTTCCTCCGACGCGCCATTGGAATAAACGTCGGCTGTATCAAAGAGGGTCACCCCGGCGTCCAGGCAGATGTCGAGGAGCCTCCGGGCCTCGGCGACGTCCGACGTGCCCCAATGGGAGAAGAGGGGGCCAGACCCTCCGAAGGTCCCCGCGCCAAAGCTCAGGACGGAAACCTTCAGGCCGGATCGCCCAAGCGTGCGGTATTCCATCATATGTTCCTTTTTTGAGAGAAGGACGGGGGGACATGCGGTCCAGGCCCGTCGGTGTGTTTCTGTCAAGGAATATGGAAGTCCCGTGATTCGGCGGGTAGTCTGGTTGTAGGTCACTCAGTTTTGCATTGGATTCACGAATGAAGCACGATCGGACGGATCGAACCGGTGACATGGCGGCCTTTCTGGCCGTCGCGTCGGCGGGCAGTCTTTCCGGCGCGGCGCGGGACTTGCGGCTCACGCCCTCGGCGGTCAGTCGCATTGTCACGCGGGTCGAGGAGCGATTGGGCGTTCGGCTGGTCGTGCGGACCACGCGGAGCCTGCGTTTGACCGCCGAGGGCGAAGCCTACGCCCGGGCGGCCTGCCGCATTCTCTCGGATTTGGAGGAGGCGGAGGGGGCCATCTCCGACCAAGGGCGTCCCCGCGGCCATATCCGGGTGAGCCTGGCGACGGCCCATGGTCGGCTGACCATCGTGCCGCTCTTGAGTGAATTCGCCGAGCGGTATCCCGATATCGTGATCGAAATCCAATCGAGCGATGAAGTGGTGGACATCCTGGGGGGCCGGGCCGATGTGGGGATCCGCTTTGGCCCCCTATTGGACAGCCCCCTCACGACACGGCGTTTGGGCGAGACGGGGCGAACCGTCGTGGCCTCGCCCGCCTACCTCGCTCGGGCCGGAAGACCGGAGAGACCATCGGATTTGGTCTCTCACAACTGCCTGGATTTCAGTTTCCCCCGGATCGAGCCGGGGTGGCCCTTCCGGGAAAATGGGCGCGACATCATGTTGCCGGTGCGGGGCAACATGACCGCGAACAACGGAGAAACCTTGGTGCAACTCGCCACCCAGGGCGTGGGCGTCACCCGCGTGGGCAATTTCCACATCCAGGAGCTTTTGGCCAAGGGCGCCTTGGTTCCCCTGCTGGAGGCCTACAACCCCCGGGACCGGGAAATGATCCAGGCGGTCTTCATCGGGGGGACGTCCATGCCCGCGCGGGTCAGGGTGTTCATCGATTTCCTGGTGGAAAAGCTCGCCGGATCCCCCCTGTGTCGAGGAACCCCGGACAGCGAAACGCCTCGGTGATCGCGACCAACTTTGTGTCCTTGGTCATACAGGGTCATTCTGTCACGATCTTAAGGGCCTCCTCCCGGGGCGCTTCAGCGAAGAAGGGAAACGACATGCGTGGACCAAGATTTGCCTTGTTCAGTCTCGTTCTGTTGACCATGGGGGTCGCCAATGCCTGGGCCTCGGACCGATGGATGGACGTGCCAACCCCTCCGCCCATGCCCGACCCCATCAAGAGCGGCCTGGCCCCGGTAAATGGGATCGAGATGTATTACGCGGTCTTCGGACCGGCGGAGGGGTCGCCCATCCTGTTGATTCACGGGGGCTTGGGCTATGCCGACATCTGGGCCAATCAGGTCGCCGACCTCTCCCGCGACCATCGGGTGATCGTCGCCGATAGCCGGGGGCATGGACGCTCCACGCGCAATGCGGATCCCTTTGGATATGACCTGATGGCCGCCGACTATCTGGCCCTTCTGGATTACCTGGAGGTTCCGAAAGTGTCCCTGGTGGGATGGAGTGACGGCGCGATCATCGGCTTCGATATCGCGCTCCATCACCCCGAACGCCTGGAGAAGCTGTTCGCCCACGCGGGCAATGTGACCGTTGACGGCGTCAAACCCACCGTCGCCGAGGACAAGGTCTTCAACACCTACATCGAGGACATGGGCGCGGTGTACCGCCGGGTTTCGCCCACGCCGGACCAATACGACGCTTTTGTCGCGCAAATCAGCGAAATGTGGGCGACGCAGCCCAATTGGTCGGCATCGGACATCGCGGGCATTCCTACCCCCACCGAGGTTGTCCTTGGCGACCATGACGAGGCGATCAGCCTGGAGCATACGGAGTCCATCGCCACGACCATTCCGGGCGCCAAACTGGTCATCCTGAAGGGCCTGAGTCATTTCGCCATGCTTCAGGACCCCGAAGGCTATACGGCGGCGATTCGGGATTTCCTGGACGCTCCGTAAGTTCGGACCCGGGGCGGTGGTCAGCCTTCGGCCTTGGTCGACGCCGCCGCCCGCTTGCCCGCGAGATAGCTGTACATGGTGGGGACGACAAAGAGCGCCAGACAGGTGCCCACCAGCAACTCTCCGATGACCGACCAGCCGATGGTCTGCCGTCCCACCGCGCCCGGGTCCGTGGCGATGGCGAGCGGCACCAGCCCCAGGACCATGGCCCCGGTGGTCATCGGGTTGGGACGAGGGCGCTCCATCGCC
Organism: Rhodospirillum sp.; assembly: GCA_021741145.1. GTDB lineage: Bacteria > Pseudomonadota > Alphaproteobacteria > Rhodospirillales > Rhodospirillaceae > Rhodospirillum. The sequence goes on from JAIOYK010000032.1 coordinate 53,723, forward strand.
GCTTTCACCACCGCCTCCCTCTTCTCCATGCCCTCGTCGCGGAGCGGGATGGCGATCTCGCGGATCAGGATGCCGTGTTTGGTGTTCCGCCCCGCCAGGGGGATCATGCCGGTCATGGATGAGACGTTGCTGGTATGGCCCGTCAGGGTCAGGGCCATTGATCGACATGGGGATGGTCACCAGCGGGATCGGCGAGGATCGAAAGGACGCCAGGAAGACGACGATGATCACCAGAACCAGAACGAAGGTCTCGGCGATGGTGGAATAGACCTCGGAGATCCAACGCTCGATAAGGATGGTGGACTCAAAGACGATCTGAGCCGTCAGGCTCTGGGGCAGGGTCTCCTTGACCTTGGTTCACAGGGCGCGGACGCCCTTGGTCACGTCCAGCGGATTGGCCGTGGAGGAGCGGATGATGCCCATGCCCACCGACGGCTTGCCCATCACAGACATGGCGGTGGCTTCCTCCGTGCCACCCAGGGTCACCTCGGCCACGTCACCCAACCGGAGCAAGGTGGCCCCGGCCCCCCCCGACCACGAGGGCGTGGAATTCCTCCGCCGTCGTCGGCACGGTGGCGGTGCGCAGGGAATAACGGTTGGGGCCGACGGTGATGGAACCCGCCGGAATATCCACGTCGTGGCTTTCCAGGGCCAGGACCACGGCATTGACGGTCAGGCCATGGGCGGCCAGTTCCTCGGGCATCAGGCGAATGGACATCGGATAGTCCCGGCCGCCAAAAAGAATGACCTGGGCCACGCCAATGATCGACAGGAAGCCGTTCGCCAGGAACTGGTTCAGGTATTCGGTGATGGCCGTCTGGCTCATCAGGTCGCTGTCAAAGGTGATGTACACAATCGGTTGGGCGTCGGGATCCGACCGGGCGACCACGGGCCGGTCGGCGTCGGTCGCCAGGGTGAACGTCATGGTGATGGTGCCCTTTCCCGCGACGGAGGTGGAGGTCATGAAGCGCATGCCTCCACTCCGCCGAGTTGTTCCACCAGGGGCGTGGCGACCTGGGTTTCCACGAGGCTTGCCTTCGCCCCGCCATAGGTGGTGGTGACGCTGATCACGGGGATGGAGACCACGGGCAGTTCCCGGATGGTCAAGGTCTGAAACCCCGCCAGCCCGCCGAGGATCACCAATAGGTTCAGGACGATGGTGAAAACCGGACGCTCGATACAGAGGGATGGGAGGGACATCCGTTGGTTTCTCCCGCCATCCGGATTTCTATACTGGAAGCGTAGACTTTCATTCCAATTCCGACAAGCGCTGTGGGATTTTACATTCGCGACATTTGGGTTTCGGGTCTATCCGCGATACCATCATGTTTCGATATTCTTGAACCCAGGTTTTTAGAGGAGCCCGGGGTCCATGGGAGGGACAAGGGGACGCATGGCGAAGGGACGGGCGACGACTCCGAAAACGGTGGCTCTGGCCACCATGAAGGGGGGGAGCGGGAAAAGTACCCTGGCGGTCTGTCTGGCCGCGGCTTGGGCCGGGGCGGGCGAGCGGGTAACCCTGATCGATGGGGATCGCCAACGGTCCGTGACCCGCTGGCGTGCCGCGGGCGAGGCCTTGGCGACCATTCCCCTGGTGGAGACGGATCCCCATGGCGTGCCCGAGGCGGTGCGCTTGGCCCTGGCCGATGGCGCGACCCGAGTGGTTGTCGATACGCCCGGTTTTCGGGCTGCGGGCATGGAGGACGCCCTGTCCCGGGCGGACGCCATTCTGGTGCCCCTGAAGCCCTCACCGGTTGACTTCGAGGTGGCGGCGGACACGGTGGAACTGATTACTGGCCTGTCCCATCCACCGCCCCACCGGTTCCTGCTGACCCAAAGCGTCCGGGACAGTGTGGTTGCCCGACATATGCGCTCGGAAATGATTGCCGCGGGATATACTCTGTTGGTGGCGGAGATGCTCCATCGCGTGGTCTATCCAGAGGCGGCCTTGATGGGCGCGACACCCATGACGACAGCGCCACGCGGCGGGGCGGCTCGGGACATCGAAGCCATCCGGGCGGAGGTGGACGCCCTTTTGGCCAACCCTGTCTAGGACTTGGAGATCATGGCGAAGACGTTACCCGGATTACGGCGTCGCGCCCCTGGCGCGCCAAATAATAACGCGCCTGGCGCGGCGGAGGAGCGGGCGGCCCCTTCCTCGGAGGGGAGGAGCCGGGTGGACGCGGTCAAGGAAGAGAGCCAAGTCATGGAAAAAAAAGATAAAACAGACAGCGGCTCCGGGAACGGATCGAAACAGACGGGAGCGCGCGCCAGGACAACCGACGGTCGGCGCTCTTCCACGAGGCCTGGCCCCGAAGCGGCCTCCTCTTCCGAGGCCTCCGCCTCCGCCTCTTCTTCGAGCCGGTCCACGCCGCCTCATATGGAGCGGGACGTTTCGGCGAAAGGCGCGAATGGGGAGGACATCCGGGCGGAGGTTCTCTCCCCCTCGGGCGAGACCGCGATGAGCCGCGCGGCTCGCCTGGGACAAGCCCGAGCCCTGGTCAATCGAAAGGTCAAATGGGCGACCCTGGGCGGGGCCGTCCCCATTCCCTTTGTGGATGTGGCCGCCATCTCGGGCGTGCAACTGTCCATGCTGGCGGATTTGAGCGCCATCTATGATCGACCCTTCGACGAGAATGCCGCCCGGGCCATCTTGACCAGTCTGCTGGGCGGCTTTTTGCCCTATGCCGCGGGACTGGGAGTCGGCGGCGCCGTCGCCAAGGCCATACCGGTTTTGGGCTGGGGCGCTGGCGTGGTTACCGTGGCCTTGCTTGCCCGGGCGGTTACCCGGGCCTTGGGGCGCCTGTTCATCCTGCACTTCGAATCTGGAGGCGCCGTGCTTGACTTCGACCCCGAGGCCATGCGGGCGCATTTCAAGGTGGAGTTCGATCAGGCGAAAGGCGGGAAATAGGCCCGCGGCCCGACAAAACCAGAGGATCGACAAAGGGGAAATGGAATTCCAGAGCTCGAGGATGGGTTTCTCTTTTTCCATTGACCACATGGGTTCAAGGGATATGGTGGCGATTGAGAATTATTTTTACTATCGCCACCGACCGTGACACCAAGTCTCTGGATAGGCCCGCCATGCGTTCTTACACCTTCGCCGGAATCGCTCCGGTTTTTGCCCTCGCCATTGGAGTCCTCGCTGTTTTTTGGGGAGGATGCGCCCAAGCCGGAGAGGAGTTCGGGACCAAGGAAGCCTTGGGCGAAGCCCTGTTCCATGACGTGGCCCTGTCCATGAACCGTACCCAGGCCTGCGCCACCTGCCACATGCCGGACAACGGTTTCGCCGACGCTCGGGGGGTCGAGCCGGGCGGCGCGGCGTCCCTTGGGGATGACGGTCGGTCCTTGGGGAATCGGAACGCGCCGACGGCATCTTACGCCGCCTTTACGCCCCCCTTCACGAAGCGTCCCGACGGGACCTATCGAGGGGGCCAGTTCCTAGACGGCCGGGCTTCGACCCTGGCGGACCAAGCCGTTGGGCCGCCCTTGAACCCCGCCGAAATGGGCATGCCCGATGGGGCCGCGGTGGTGGCGCGTCTGAAGGAAAACGCCGCCTATGTCGCGGCCTTCGACTCTCTCTTCACGCCGGGCGTCTTGGACGATCCGAACGCGGGCTATGCCGCCATGGGCGAGGCTATCGCCGCCTTTGAAGGGACGGATACCTTCTCCCCCTTTGATTCAAAATATGACCGGGTCCTGCGAGGAGAGGATCACTTTACCGACCAGGAAGAGTTGGGCCGGACTCTGTTCTTTTCCCAGCAGTTCACCAATTGCAACCAGTGCCATCAACTCAACGACCTTCCTGGCAAGGAGAGGGAACTATTCACCGACCACAGCTATCACAATATTGGCGTTCCGGCGAACAAGGCTCTGAATACCGCCCGGACGTCCAATACAGTGGACCTGGGCCTCTATGAAAACCCAGAGGTGGACGACCCCGCCATGAAGGGGAAGTTCAAGGTCACCACCCTGCGCAACGTGGCGGTGACCGGTCCCTATATGCATAATGGCGTCTTCAAGGACTTGCGAACCGTGATTCTGTTCTACAACAAATACAACAGCCGGAATCCAGCCCGTCAGATCAATCCGGAAACGGGCGAGCCTTGGGGACCGCCCGAGGTGGATGGGACCCTGGCCCTCGAGAAGCTGGAGGTGGGTCCGGCCCTGGATGATCAGCGAATCGACGCCCTCGTGGCCTTCCTCAAGACCTTGACCGATAAACGATACGAGGCTCTATTGGGCGAATAAACCAGAGCCCTCGGCTGGACTTCCCGGATGGTACTCCGGTCCGTGCTTGCGGATGGATGTGAACCGGCGCAGTTTGGAGTTTGGCAAGGCGGAAAAAATCCGTCTCGAGGTCGGCAACGAGGGCATTCGCGTGCGATCAGGCGGAGTTAGGGAGCGTCTCTCCGACGGAGAAAGTCGGACAATCCTGGCCACGGGTGTTTGCTTTGGACTGGTGGTGGCGGGGCTTGTTGCCCTTTGGGCCTGGTCCTCCTTCCAGGACTCGATTGAGCGGACCGAGGCCGTTACGCAAGGTTTCGCCTTGACCTATAAGTCTTTCACCGAGCAGGTGATCGAACGAATTTCCTCTTCCGTGGCGGAACTCGCCGTGTCACGGGAGCGGGGCTTGGCCCGGCGCTCTTCCATCGAAGGGAATGGCGTCGAAGGGAATGGCGGCGACGGGAATGGCGGCGACGGGAGAGCCAGCGAACTGAAAGCCGGTATGCGGCGGGTCGTCGATGGCAATAGCTTGATCCAGGAAATGCTGATCCTGGACGCGTCCGGTCGGGTGGTCGATTGGACGCGTGCCCTTCCCCTGCCCGAGGGCGAGGTCTTCAGCGAGGCGGAGTACCTCTCGCCCCAGTGGGACGGGTCCCAGGACGTGATCACTCCCCTGTTCCGGTCCTCCCACGATGGCGGTCGTTGGGTCTTCGCCGTCAGCCATCCCGTCATGGCGCCCAATGGGGTTTATGGCGGCGCGGTCGTGGCCCTGGTGGATCAGAAAAGATTCACGGACGCCTATGGGGCGATCCTGGAAAATCAGTTGGCGACGGTCACGTTGTTTCATGCCGACGGCATGTTAATGCTGCGTATTCCGGAAATTGGGGTGCGTATTGGGCAAGTGTTACAGAGTATCGTTGATCGACGCGGCGTGATCGTGGAACGCCGGACTGCCGAGACGGTCTCGCCCCTTGATGGCATCCGCAGGATCTACTCCGAACGGCGGATTGACGGTTTCCCCCTGATCATCATGGTGACCATCGCCTGGGACGAAGCCCTGTCCACCTGGTATCGGGCCATGGTGATGGTTGGGCTGCTCGCGTTGGTCGTTTTGGTGGCCGACTGGGTGGTGACTGGGCAGCTTCTTCATATGCTTAAGCGGCGGCGGGAGGAGGAGTCTCGGACTCGCCGTCAGAATGTGCTTTTGGCCGCTCAACGGGAAACCTCGCCGGACGGGATCCTGATCACCGATAAGAATTGGCGGGTGATGTCCTGGAACCAGCGCTTTCTGGATATCTGGCGCATACCGAAAGCCTTGGCCGGGCATGGCGACGCCCGGGAACTGCATCGAGTTCTGGAGCCGATGGTTCAGGGGGGGCCGGCCTTCATGTCCGACGTGGAACGGCGGATGGAGTCCACGGACCTGACCGACGAGGGGACGGAGGTTGTTCTCAACGACGGCCGAGTCCTGGAGCGGTTCTCCCGGGGGTTAAGCGATGATGAGGCGTTCCTTTGGGGGCGGGTCTGGTTCTATCGGGATGTGACGGGCCGAAAGCGGGCGGAGGACGCCCTGCGCCGGAGTGAACGGCGTCATCGGGCGATTTTCGAAAGTGTCACCGATGGCCTCATGGTCCTGGATGAGGACAGCCGAATTATCGATGGCAATCAAGCCGCGTTCCACATGCACGGGGCCGACGCGGAAACCATGATCGGCGAAAACTTGGTCACATGGCTTGAGTCCGATACCGGCCCGGTCTTCCTGACCTTCCTCAAGACCGTAAAGGAGACGGGACCCGGGCAAGTTGAAACCCATCACCGGATTCCCCGGACAGGTCGGCGATTCCTGGCCGATTCCCGGGCCGTTCCTTTCGAATATGGGGGTCGGGCCCGGTTGCTCGTGACCCTTCGGGACATCACCGACAGACGGGCCGCGGAAGATGCCCTGCGCATGAGTGAGCAGCGATTCCGTGACGTGACCGATTCCGTGGGCGAGTTGATCTTTGAAGTGGATGGGACCTTTTCCTTCACGTTCATGACTGGACGGGCGATAGACCAGTTGGGGGTGGGGGCGGATGAGTTGATGGGGCGTTCCCTCTTCTCTCTCATGAATCTGGAGGATCGGGAGCGGATCGAACCCCTAATCCGAGCCTTGTCCGCCCGGCTGGTTCGGTTTTCCGATATCGCGTTCCGCGTGTCCCTACCCGGGGGAGGGCAGTCCTGGCAGTTGCTTTCGGGTATTCCGGTTCTGGGGTCCCATGGTCAACTCCAGGGATACCGGGGCGCATGCATGGACATCACCCAGTCCCGCCGTCGGGAGGTGGCCCTGCGCCAGGCCAACGACAAACTGGAAATCCAGGCCCGGGAAATGTCGGATCTGGCCCAAAATCTGGAAGCCTCTCGGGCGGAAATCCTGAAGGTCCAGGAACGGTACGACTTGGCCGTACGGGGCGCCAACGATGGCCTGTGGGACTGGGACATGGTTCGCCACCGCCTCTACCTTTCGCCGCGCAGCAAGGAAATCCTGGGCTATGAGGACGCGGAGATCGGCGAGGACCCGCGGGACTGGATCTCCCTTATCCATCCCGACGACATGGAGGAAACCCAGGGGGAGGTCGCCCGCCACCTGGAAGGCCGCAGCGAGCAATACCGCATGGTCCTGCGCTTCCGCCATAAGGCGGGACATTATGTTTGGGTGCTCGATCGGGGTCGGGCCCAGCGGGATGAACAGGGTAAGGCCATTCGGATGGTCGGCACCCATTCCGACATTACCGAAATGCGCCGCTACGAGGAGGCTTTGCGCGGGGCCAAAGTCGAGGCGGAGGCCGCCAATCGGGCAAAATCCCAGTTCCTGGCTGTGATGAGCCACGAAATCCGAACGCCCATGACGGGCATTCTGGGCATGGGGGACCTGTTGCTTTCTTCGGGACTCGACGGGGACCAAGAACGCTACGCCCGCACCCTCATGCGCTCGGCCCAGACCCTTTTGGGTCTGCTCGACGATGTCCTCGACTTCTCCAAGATCGAGGCCGGTCAGTTGGAAATGGAAGCCGTCTCCTTCCATCCCGACGAGTTGGTTGGGGACGTGGTGGAACTGTTCCAACCAAAGGCCTCGGAGAAAAGTTTAGGCTCTATTCATAAATCGCATTGATGCGGACGATCATGCCCCCATCGCGGCGCGCAGGCAGTAGCGGGGGGTTGGATTGGAGTGCAGGGCGATGAGATGGAACCACTTGAGATACGATCCCAGATAGCGGGTAGC
>JAIOYK010000033.1 GCA_021741145.1 Rhodospirillum sp.
TGTCGTGGATGAAAATCGTAGAGTGGGAGATAGTCACGGCCTAAGTGTTGGCTTCATCACGATAAATCCCCTTATCTCCCCCTATATCCCAAAATTTTCGGTACCCCTCTTTACTCCTCACCAAAGTGACGTGTCACACTTCCCTCGGGTCGCTCCCAAGGCCCCATGTCGCGCCCCGCTGGACCGGCCGCGAAACTTCCCCAAATAACCCATGGGGAGGGACGCATGCCGCCCGAAAGTCCAACTGTAAGATTGCAACAAAATCAACTCCGCGAGACTATCTAACAGTGCGGTCGCGCGGAGGGACATGTGCCGTCGGTAAATTTCGAGTATTTGCGGAACCGGTTCCCGGAATTCGCGGACCTGGGCGGGTTCGCGGAAGCCTATGCCCATACCGATCCCGCCAGCGCCCTCGTCAAGCTGCGCATCCTGGGCGAGCAACTCGCCGCGATGGTCTATGTTCAACTCCGTTTGGACAAGCCCCTCGGCCAAACCTTCAACGACCTGCTGACCCACGACAGTTTTCAGCGCGCGGTGCCCAATTCCGTCCGGGCCAAGTTCCATGCCTTGCGCAAGCATGGAAACATCAGCGCCCACGAGGGCAAGGCCGAGACCAAGACCGCCCTCTGGCTCCTTCAGGAGGCCGCCGCCCTGGCGGCTTGGTTGTCCCTGACCCATTTGGGCATCCCCCGCGAGGCGCTCTCTCCCTACAAGGTCCCCAGGCCGCCCACGGATCCCAAGGCGGTCGAACAGGCGCTTGAAAACCGAACCCGGGCGTTGGAAAAAGCGGTCGCCAACCACGACAAGCTCAAGGCCGAATACCAGGCCGTGCGACAGGAAACCGCGGCCCTTAAGGCAATCCAGGACCGGAGCCAGAAAACCGCCAATGCCCTGGGCTTCTCGGAAGCCGAAACCCGCGCCCGCCTCATCGACGTGGCCCTGGTGGACGCCGGGTGGGCCGTCGGAGTGAATGGCGCGAACTCCGCCGATGTGACCCAGGAGCACGAACTCACCGGCCAGCCCACCAAGACGGGCACCGGATACGCCGATTACGTCCTCTGGGGAGACAACGGCAAACCCCTGGCGGTGATCGAGGCCAAGAAGACCGCCTTGGACCCGAACCAGGGCAAGGCCCAGGCCAAGCTCTACGCCGACGCGCTTGAACAGTCCCACGGCCAGCGGCCCGTGATCTTTTACACCAATGGCTATGAAATCTGGATGTGGGACGACGCCGGCGGCTATCCCCCGCGCAAGGTCTTCGGCTTCTATTCCAAGGACAGTTTGGACTACCTTATTGGGTTCCAGCGCGGCGGCAAGGCGCCCATTTCCACCCTGGCGCCAGATCCCGCCATCGCCGGGCGGGTCTACCAGATCGAGACCGTCAAACGGGTCTGCGAAGCCTTCGAGAAGCGCCAGCGGAGCGCGCTGATCGTCCAGGCCACGGGAACGGGCAAGACCCGGGTCGCGGTCGCCCTGACCGAACTGCTGATCCGGGCCAAATGGGCGCGCCGGATCCTCTTCCTCTGCGACCGCCGGGAGCTCCGCAAGCAGGCCAGGAACGCCTTCTCCACCTACCTGACGGAACCCCTGACAATTGTCGAGGGACGGAAGAAAAAGACCGATACGGCCCGCATTCATATCGCCACCTATCCGGGGATGATGGGGGCGTTCCGGTCCTACGACGTGGGCTATTTCGACCTGATCATCGCCGACGAAAGCCATCGCGGCGTCTACAATGTTTTCGGCGACCTGTTTCTCTATTTCGACGCCCTCCAGGTGGGCCTGACCGCCACCCCGGTGGAGTTCGTCTCCCGCAACACCTTCAGCCTGTTCGGCTGCGGGGACCAGGACCCCACCGCCCACTATCCCCTGGAACGGGCCATCGAGGAGAGGTTCCTGGTCCCCTACGAGGTCTATGATCACACCACCAACTTCCTGCGCGAGGGCATCAAATACGCCGACCTGACCCCGGAACAGATCAGGGAACTGGAGGACAGCGGCGAGGATCCGAAAGCCCTCGATTTCGAATCGCTCCAGATCGATGCGCAGATCTTCAACAAGGATACCAACCGCCTGATCCTACGCAATCTCATGGACCACGGGATCAAGGACGCGACGGGCCAGACCATCGGCAAAACCATCCTCTTCGCCCGCGGCCATAAGCACGCGGTCCTGTTGCAGACGCTGTTTGACGACATGTACCCCCAGTACGGTGGACGCTTCTGTCAGGTCATCGACACCCACGTCACCCGGGCCGAGCAGTTGATCGACGACTTCAAGGGCGAGGGCTCCAACCCCGACCTGACCCTGGCCCTCTCCGTGGACATGCTCGACACGGGCATCGACGTGCCCGAGGTCGTCAATCTGGTGTTCGCCAAACCCGTCAAATCCAAGGTGAAGTTCTGGCAGATGATCGGCCGCGGTACCCGCCTGTGCGAGGACCTGTTCGGCCCAGGCAAGCATAAGACGGTCTTTCGCATCTTCGACCACTGGGGAAATTTCGAGTTCTTCGAGCAGAACAAGCCCGAGGCCGAACCCAGCCAAGGCCGCTCCCTTCTGGAGACCCTGTTCGCGGCCCGGGTTACCCTGGCCGACACTGCCCTGAGGCAGTTCCACCCCGACACCTTCGCCTGGGTGGTGGACCTGATCCGCGCCGATATCCTGTCCCAGCCCGAGGAAACCATCGCCGTCCGCGAGGCCTGGAAGGCGCGCCAGACCGTCCTTCAACCCACTGTCCTGGAGACATTCTCCCCGGCCCTGGTCGCCAGTCTCCGCACCGATATCGCGCCGCTGATGACATGGGTGAACGCGCGCGGCAAAGCCGAAGCCTACCGCTTCGACCTGTTGGTCGCCGAGATGCAGACGGCGCTGCTGGCCAAATCCGCCCTGTTCCAGGACCTCAAGGACGAGCTTCTGAACCGGATCAATCAACTGACCGCCAACCTTAACGAAGTGAGGGCCAAGGCCCCCACCCTCCAAACGCTCCGCTCCGGTCCCTTCTGGCAGGAGGTGACCGCCGAGGCCCTGGAGGCGATGCGCCTGGACCTGCGCGGGATCATGCAATTCAGCAAGAAGGAGGGGGGCGGGGGCGATTTCACCAAGGTCATTGATGTCACCGATTCGGACGAACTGCGCGCCCACCGGCTGACCCGGATCAAGACCATCGACATGGCGGTCTACCGCCAGCGGGTGGAGCAGGCCCTGGCCACCCTGTTCCAGACCGACCCCACCCTGCAAAAGATCCGCCGGGGCGAGCCGGTCACCGAGACGGACCTGGAGGCGCTGACCTCCCTGGTCCTCACCCAGCATCCGGACGTGGATCTGTCCGTTCTGGCGGAGTTTTACGCGGACCTGGCCATGCCGCTGGACCAGATCCTGCGCACCATCATCGGCATGGACGAAGAGGCCGTGCGCGCCCGCTTCACGGCTTTCATCCAGCACTACCCAGCCCTCGACAGCAAGCAATTGCGGTTTCTCTCCATGCCTAGAGTCTCTTCGAGATCAAGTTGGGCCGCTTCTCGGACCAACTTGATCTCGAAGAGACTCTAAAATCTACATAATTAGAGTGAAACTGGGCCAGCTTGACGCAAGCTGATCCAGTTTCACTCTCGACTGCCATCGGGAGGGGCCGTTCAATGAGGACCGAGCGGCTCCTCCCGATGGGAGAGGACGGTTCTCCACCTTGACTCATCGGCGACCGGATCGGTCCCCCGCCACTCCCGCGCGGTCCCCCGCTTGCCCTCACCCCAAGTCCCGGGCCAGAACCGCCAGCCGATCGAACGGACTTTCCCCCGGCGCCAACGCCAGAGGGCCCGCCTTGCGCAGGCCCTCGCGGCCGAAGCGTTCGCGCAGACTCGCTTCCAGCCAGTCCTCCGCCTGTTGGTCCCTGGCGGCGGCCAGACGACCGTCCTGGGCCAGGTGGGCGGCGTGACCGTCCACGGCCTCGACCAACGCCTCCACGCCTTGGCGCGCCCGGGCCGAGACCATCAGCACCTTCGGCGCCCAATCCCCCTCGCATTCGGCCAGGGAGAGGGCCCCCTCCACGTCCGAGCGGGCGCGGCGGGCCTGGTGCTCCATGTCCGCCTTGGTCACCACCACCAGATGGGGGATCTCGGCGATCCCCGCCTTCATGAACTGAAGGCTGTCGCCGGATCCGGGCTGGACGCAGAAGATCACCGTGTCGGCGACCCGGACCACCTCGGTCTCCGACTGGCCCACGCCGACGGTCTCGATCAGCACCACGTCGAACAGCGCGCGCATCAGGACCATCCCCGCCACGGTCAGGGCCGCGAGGCCCCCCAGGTGGTCCCGGGCGGCCATGGAGCGCACGAAGACCCCCCGGTCTTCCGGATCCACCGTAAGGCGGGTGCGGTCGCCCAGCAGCGCCCCACCCGACCGGCGGGAACTGGGATCGACGGCGATCACCCCCACGGTCCGGCCCCGGGCGCGCCATTGGGCGATCAGTCCGTTGATGAGGGTGGATTTCCCCACCCCCGGCGGCCCGGTGATGCCGACCACATGGGCGCGGGGCGCGCCGTGGGCGGCGGAGAGCAGGGCCACGGCGTCCGGCCCGTCCGGGTCGGTCTCCAGCGCCGCCAAGGCCCGGGCGAGGGCCACCTTGCCCCCGCCCGCGATGGCGGCGAGGCGGCCCTCGCCCCTGTCTCTGTCTCTGTCTCCCTCGCCCAAGGCGCGTTCCTTATGTGGCGGCTTGCTTCGGCGCGGCCTGGGCCGCGTTGGCCTGATTCAGCGCGGCCTGGGCCGCGTTGGCCTGATTCAGCGCGGCCTGGGCCGCGGCAAGGCGAGCAATGGGCACCCGGTAGGGGGAGCAGGACACATAGTCCAGCCCCACCGACTGGCAGAAGGCGATGGAATGGGGATCGCCCCCGTGCTCGCCACAGATGCCCAGCTTGAGGTCCGGACGGGTGGCCCTCCCCCGTTCCGCGGCAATCTGGACCAGTTCGCCCACGCCTTCGATGTCCAGGCTGGCGAAGGGATCCCGCTCATAGATGCCCTTGGCCCGGTAGACCTCCAGGAAGGGTCCGCTGTCGTCGCGGGACATGCCCAGGGTGGTCTGGGTCAGGTCGTTGGTGCCGAAGCTGAAGAAATGCGCCGTCTCGGCGATCGCTCCGCCCCGCAGGGCGGCGCGGGGCAGTTCGATCATGGTGCCGACGCTATACGCCACGCTCGCGCCCTGTTCGGCGAAGACGGCCTTGGCGGTGGCGTCGATCACCGTTTTCAGCATGTCCAACTCGCGTTTGGTGGCGACCAGGGGAATCATGATTTCCGGCAGGGGCGGCTCGGTCCCCTCATCCTTGGACACGGCGATGGCCGCCTCGAAGATGGCCCGGGTCTGCATCTCGTAGATTTCCGGATAGGTAATCCCCAGCCGACAGCCGCGGTGACCAAGCATGGGGTTGCTTTCCGCCAGCACGCTGGCCCGGTACCGGACCTGCTCCGGCTCCACGCCCGCGGCCTTGGCCACGTCGGCGATTTCCGCGTCCGTATGGGGCAGGAACTCATGCAGGGGCGGGTCGAGCAGGCGGATGGTCACCGGCAGCCCCACCATGATGCGGAACAGCGAGATGAAGTCGTCGCGCTGGTAGGGCAGCAGGTCCGCCAACGCCGCCCGGCGCCCGACCTCGTCCTGGGCCAGGATCATCCGGCGCATGTTGATGATGCGCTTGGCGTCGAAGAACATGTGCTCCGTCCGGCACAGCCCGATCCCCTCGCAGCCGAAACGCCGCGCGGTTTCCGCGTCCTCCGGCGTCTCGGCGTTGGTGCGGACCTTCATGGTCCGCTTGGCGTCGGCCCAATCCATCAGGGTGCCGAAGTCGCCGGTCAGTTCGGGCTGAATGGTTGGCACCTCGCCCAGCATGACCTCGCCCGTGGCGCCATCCAGGGTCACCCAATCCCCTTCCTTCACCACGGTGCCGCCCACGGTCAGGGTCCCGGCCTTGTAATCGACGCGCACCTCGCCGGCACCCGCCACGCAGGGGCGGCCCATGCCGCGCGCCACCACCGCGGCATGGCTGGTCATGCCGCCGCGGGTCGTAAGGATCCCTCGGGCGGCGTGCATGCCGCCGATGTCCTCGGGGCTGGTCTCGATGCGGACCAGGATCACCGCTTGGCCACTCTTCGCCTTGTCCTCGGCCGCCTTGGCGTTGAAGACCACCGCGCCCGAAGCCGCGCCCGGAGAGGCGGGCAAGCCTCTGGTCAACACGTTGCGCTCGGCCTTGGGGTCGAGCATGGGGTGCAGCAACTGGTCAAGCGCCTCGGGCTCGACACGCAGCACGGCCTCGTCGGTGGTGATGATCCCCTGCTTGGCCATGTCCACGGCGATGCGCAGGGCCGCGGGGGCGGTGCGCTTGCCGTTGCGGGTCTGGAGCATCCACAGCTTGCCACCCTGAATGGTGAACTCCATGTCCTGCATATCGCGGTAATGGGCTTCCAGCTTGTCGCGGATCGCCACCAGTTCCGCGTAGAGGCCGGGCATGACCTCCTCCATGGAGGGCAGGGACGAATGGCTCTTTTCCTTGCCGGCGATGGAGATCTGCTGGGGCGTGCGGATGCCCGCCACCACGTCCTCGCCCTGGGCATTCACCAGATATTCGCCGTAGAACACGTTCTCGCCGGTCGACGGGTCGCGGGAGAAGCAGACGCCCGTGGCGCAATCCTCGCCCATGTTGCCGAAGACCATGGACTGGACGGTCACCGCGGTGCCCCAGGCGGCGGGGATCTCGTGGAGACGCCGGTAGGTGATGGCCCGCTGGTTCATCCAGGACCCAAAGACCGCGCCGATGGCGCCCCAAAGCTGGGCCTCGGGATCCTCGGGGAAGGGCTCGCCCAGTTCGTCCTTCACCCGCGCCTTGTACAGCCCAACCAATTGCTTCCAGTCATCCGCGGTCAATTCGGTATCCAGGGTATAGCCCTTGTCGTCCTTATGAACCTCCAGGATTTCCTCGAAGTGGTAGTGGTCGACGCCCAGCACCACGTCGGAATACATCTGAATGAACCGCCGGTAGCTGTCATAGGCGAAGCGCGCATCGCCGGAGCGCTTGATCAGCCCCTCCACGGTCGCGTCGTTCAGGCCCAGGTTCAGCACCGTATCCATCATGCCCGGCATGGAGGCCCGGGCGCCGGAGCGCACGGAGACCAGCAGGGGATTATCGGCCTTGCCGAACCCCGCGCCCATGCTCTCCTCCACACCCGCGAGCGCCGTGACCACCTGGTCCACCAACTCCTTGGGATAGGTCTTGCCGTTGTCGTAGTAGGTGGCGCAGACCTCGGTGGTGATGGTGAACCCCGCGGGCACGGCGATGCCCAGGTTGCTCATCTCCGCCAGATTGGCGCCCTTGCCTCCCAGAAGGTTCTTCATGTCGGCGCGGCCCTCGGCCTTACCGTTCCCGAAGGTATAGACCCATTTGGTCATGGTTATTGTCATCCCTCGATTTTCGAGAAGTCCGCCAAGGTCCCCATGGCGGTGCCTATGCGCGCCAGAAGGCGCAGGCGGTTGGTCCGCAAGGCGGACTCATCGGCGTTCACGGTGACCTGATCGAAGAAGGCGTCCACCGGCCCGCGCAGTTGGGCGAGCGCCCGCATGGCGGCGGCGAAATCCTCGGCGGCCAGGGCCGGAGCGACGGCGGCCTCCAGGGCGGTGAGGGCGGCGCCCAGCGCCGTCTCCTCGTCCTGGACGTACAAGGTGGAATCGGGCGCGCCGGAGATGGACGCCCCGTCCTTCTTTTCCTCGATCCGCACGATGTTCATGGCCCGGCGGTAGGCGGCGAGCAGGTTTGCCCCCTCCTCCGTCTCCAGAAGGCCGGAAAGCGCGGACACCCGGGCCAACAGGCGGACCAGATCGTCCTCCCCGCCCAGGGCGAAAACCCCCTCGATATGGTCGTGACGGACGCCTTTTTCCCGCTGCTGGACTTTCAGGCGATCCCCAATGAAGGCCATCAGGTCGACGGCAATGGCGTCTTTCAACGCGGGCCGTTGGCTGGCATGGCCCTTGGCCGCGGCGTCGATCAGCGCGGTCAGGGAAACACGCAGCCCATTTTCCACGATCAGCCGGATCACGCCGAGCGCCGCGCGGCGCAGCGCGAAGGGATCCTTGGAGCCCGTCGGCTTCTCGTCGATCAGCCAAAACCCGGCCAGGGTATCGAGCTTATCGGCCAGGGCCACGCGGACCGAAGCGGGGGCCGAGGGACAGCTATCATTGGGGCCGACGGGGGAATAATGCTCCCGGATGGCCTCGGCCACCTCGGGCGCCTCGCCATCGTGGAGGGCATAGTAGCGGCCCATCAGGCCCTGAAGCTCGGGGAACTCGCCCACCATGCCGGTAACCAAATCGGCCTTGGCCAGTTCGGCGGCGCGGTCCACCAGGGCCGTGTCGGCCCCGGGGACGGACGCGCCGATGACGGCGGCCAGAGCGCGGACACGTTCCACCTTGTCCAGATCCGTGCCCAATTGGGCATGGAAGACGCGGTCGCCCAGGGAGGCGACCTTGGAGGCCAGGGAGGTCTTGCGATCCTGGTCCCAGAAGAATTTCGCGTCGGACAGGCGGGCGCGCAGCACCCGCTCGTTGCCCGCGACCACGCGCGAGGAACTGTCCGTGGCATCCATGTTGGACACCACGATAAAGCGGGAATTGAGCGACCCGTCGGCGGTCTCCACCGAGAAATATTTCTGGTGGGAGCGCATGGAGGTGGTCAGCACCTCCGGCGGCACGTCCATGAAAGCCTTGTCGATATGGCCCATCATCGGCACCGGCCATTCCACGAGGCCGCAGACCTCCTCCAGCAAGCCCGGATCGTCCTTGATCACCAGACCTTCCCCGGCGGCGATGGCCGCCATGCCCTTGGCAATGACCGCCTTCCGCTCCTCGCGGTCGAGCATCACATGGGCGGCCCGCAGCTTTTCGGCGTAGTCGGCGTGGCCGGTGACGACGAAGGGCTCCGGCGCCAGGAAGCGGTGGCCCCGGGTGGTGTTTCCGAAGGCCAGGGTCGCGACGCCCTCGGGCGCCTCCGCCGCGTCGGACAGGAACGTCACCGGCTTGCCGTCCAAGCTGACGCCCAGGGCCAGCCCGCCCTTAAGGGGGGCGCCGTCCAGGATGGCCAGGATGGAATGCAAGGGGCGCACCCAGGCGAACTGGCCCCGGGACCACCGCATGGATTTGGGCCAGGGCATGGCCAGGATGGCCTTGTAAAGGAGCTCCGGCAGAACCTCGACGGTGGCTCGGCCCTTGCGCTCGATTAGGGCGAAGAGGAAGACCCCCTTCGGGGTTTCGCGCTTTTCCACCTGATCCAGGGTCAGGCCGACGGAGCCCAAAAAGCCCGCCAGGGCCTTTTCCGGCGCGTCGGCCTTGGGACCCCGGCGCTCCTCCCGGGTGTCGGGCTGGGCGAGCGGCAGGCCGTCAATGGCCAGGGTCAGGCGGCGGGGTGTGACATAGGCGGTCACCGCGCCATGGGCCAAACCGGCCTCCTTCAGGCCATCGGACATCAGCTTGGAAAAATCCGCGGCCGCCTTGGCCTGCATGCGGGCGGGGATTTCCTCGGACAGGAGTTCGATCAACAGGTCGGCCATGGGATCACCCCTCCTTTTCAACGGACGTGGGCAAATGCCCCCGAGCCTTCAGCCAGCCCTCGCAACAGCCCTTGGAGAGCGCGCGAACGCGACCGATATAGGCCGCCCGCTCGGTCACCGAGATCACGCCCCGGGCGTCGAGCAGGTTGAAGCGGTGGCTGGCCTTGATGGCCTGATCATAGGCGGGCAGCGGCAGGTTGACCGCCAACAGGGCCTGACATTCCTTCTCCGCGTCGGCGAAGTGACGGAACAGAGCCTCCGTGTTCGCATATTCGAAGTTATGGGCGGAATATTCTTTCTCGGCCCGCAGGAAGACATCCCCATAGGACACGCCGTCGTCGTTGTAGCGCAGGTCATAGACGTTCTCGACGCCCTGGATGTACATGGCCAGACGCTCCAGACCGTAGGTCAGCTCCACCGGCACCGGATCGCAATCGAAGCCGCCCACCTGCTGGAAATAGGTGAACTGAGTCACCTCCATGCCGTCGCACCAGACCTCCCAGCCCAGGCCCCAGGCGCCAAGCGTGGGGCTTTCCCAATCGTCCTCGACGAAGCGGATGTCATGCTTCATGGGATCGATACCCAGCGCCCGCAGGCTGTCCAGGTAAAGGCCCTGGGGGTCCGGTGGACTGGGCTTCATGATCACCTGGAACTGGTAATAATGTTGCAAGCGGTTGGGGTTCTCGCCATAGCGGCCATCGGTGGGGCGGCGCGAGGGCTGGACATAGGCGGCGTTCCACCGCTCCGGCCCCAGGGCACGCAGGGTGGTCGCCGGGTGGAAGGTGCCCGCGCCCACTTCCATGTCATAGGGCTGGAGAATGACGCAGCCCTTCTCGGCCCAGAAGGTCTGGAGGCGAAGAATGAGCGTTTGGAAGCTCGGAGTATCGGCCATTGGGAACCCTGATTGTTGGAGCGGCGGGCGGAACCCTGGGAACCGGCTTTCCGGCCCACCCACCGCTTAATCGACTTGACCCCGGATCCAATGATCCGGGCGGGCGAGAAGGTGGGGAAAGCTACTCTCCGGCCTCGGAAAGGGTCAACCGGATAAGGGGGGTACCGGGAAACACGGAAAGAGGACCGCCCCTTAGCCGGGCGCCTTCCACCCGCATTGGCAGGTGCTCCCCTCGGCGGTGAAGGCGCCGCAACTGGGGCAGCGCACCAAGTCCATGGCCTCGCCGCCGCCCCTGTCTCCCCCCCGGCCCCCCATGCGCGCCCGCACGGTCTCCTCGGCCTTGCGGGCCGCCCGTTGGGCGGGGCTGACATGTGTTTTGCCGCCACGGCGGGCGATCGCCTTGAACAGAGTCCAGACGCCGACCACCACGACCAGGGTAAAGATCAATTTTCCGAGACTGATTCCCATCATGGTAAGGGTTATCGGCGCCCGCGGGGTTCCAGGTCAAGCGCTCCGGCGTCCCGCAGAACGGATTCCGCGCCAGACGCAAAATCATTACCCTCCCCGTGGAGCACCACCCCCGGCAACAGGCGGGAACCGCCGCGAACCCCCTTCCGCGCCGCGACGATCACCCGTTCCGCCGCGGCCCCCTCCCGGGGCCAGAGGGGCAGGATGGTCACCTCTCCCGCCCTGCCGGAGAGCGCGGCCAGCAGGGCATCCAGCCGATCCGCCCGGTGAATGACCGTCAGCCGCCCCTTTGACCGCAAGAGGTCCAGGCAGCGGGCGACCCAGGCTTTCAGGGGCATGTCCGCCCCCTCCATGTGGGCCCGGGCGCGCCGCGGGTCCTCCGGCGGGGTGCCGGAGTCGGCGAAGGGCGGATTGGTCATCACCGCGTCATAGCCCCCTTTTGGGATCTCCGGCGGCGGACGCCCCAGGTCGCCGCGGAGGACCCGACAGCGCGACTCCAGTCCATTGGCTTCGATGGACATCCGACAGAGTCGCGCGTGCAGGGCATCCAGCTCCAGCCCCGTGACCCGCAGGTCGGGCCGCCGCGTGGCGAGGCAAAGAAGCGCCGCCCCCGTCCCCGCGCCAGCGTCGAGCACATGGGTGCCCTCCGCGGGATCCAGGGCGGCGGCGAGCAGCACCGGATCAATGGCGGTCCGATATCCCTCCAGTGGTTGCCAAATGCGAACCCGCCCACCGAGTAACGTGTCTTCCCTCACGCCAGTCCGCTTCGCGGGCGGCTCCGGGGGGGCGGCCTGACCGGTCGGGACCCCGTCGGGTCCTTGGGTCATGGAAAGCCTGTCTTCCCTCACGCCAGTCCGCTTCGCGGACGGCTCCGGGGGGGCGGCCTGACCGGCCGGGACCCCGTCGGGTCCTTGGGTCATGGGAAACGTCCTTGTTGTCCCACACACCAGTCCACTTCGCGAAAGGGGGCTTGCCTTGGGAACCTGATCATGAGGTAATTCCCTCCCCTTCCGCCAAAACGGCCTTGGCGCGGGGCAAGTCGTCGGCGTCGACCATCACCCGGGTGGCAAGCGCGGTCAGCGCGCCAGCGAAGGCCGCGTCCGTATGGGAATCGAAGATAAGATAGGGAATTCCCTCCTCCTCGAGGCGGCTGGCCAGCCAGGAAAGAAAGACGGGATCTCCCGCGAGGGTCAATTCTTCCATGGTCACGTCCTATATAATGGGTTGATTCGGAGGCCGTCGACCTCCCGTTCTGGTCTCCCGGCTTGACCAAGGCGGGGATCGACACCTATTCTCCGCCGGATTTCGCCGGGGCGGATCATCTCTTTATCACTAAGGACAGGTAAGGCCTTGGCCAACGTCGTCAATCTTGAAAAGCAGCGCGAGGGGCGGGAAAACGCCCTGGATGTTCTCCTGAAGCTGGTCGGCGGAGATCTGGACCGTGTCAACGAGATCATCATCGAGCGCATGCACAGCCCGGTGGCCCTGATCCCCCAACTGGCGGGGCATATCATCGCCGCCGGGGGCAAGCGTCTTCGCCCGCTGTTGACCCTGGCCTCGGCCCGGCTCTGTGATTACCAGGGAGAGCGGCAGGCGAAACTGGCCGCCTGCGTGGAGTTCATCCACACCGCCACCCTGCTGCACGACGACGTCGTCGACGAAAGCCTGCTGCGCCGGGGTCGGGACAGCGCCAACGCCGTCTGGGGCAACAAGGCCAGCGTGTTGGTGGGGGATTTCCTCTTCTCCCGCTCCTTCGAACTGATGGTCGAGGACGGCTCCCTGAAGGTATTGGGGATCCTGTCCCATGCCAGTTCGGTGATCGCCGAAGGCGAGGTGGCGCAGCTCATCACCGCCAACGACACGGCGACGACCGAGGATCAGTACCTCGACGTCATCCGCGCCAAGACCGCTCAGCTTTTCGCCGCCGCCTGCCAGATCGGCGCCGTGGTGGCCGACCGGCCCACGCCGGAGGAACAGGCTCTGGAAAGCTACGGTATGAACCTGGGCATCGCCTTCCAGTTGGTGGACGATTTCCTGGACTATTCGGCCAAGCAGCAGGACCTGGGCAAGACCGTCGGCGACGACTTCATGGACGGTAAGATCACCCTGCCGGTGATCCTGGCCTTCCGCCGGGGTAGCGACGAGGACCGGACCTTTCTGAAACGGTGCCTGGAGGACCAGGACATGCCAGAGCCGGACAAAGACCTTGCCCGGGCCATGGAGTTGATGCGCGCGCATGACACCCTGACGGATACGGTGAACCGAGCACGCCATTACGGAAACATGGCTCGGGATGCCCTGGGGATCTTCCCCGACGGCCCGGCCAAGGGAGCTCTGACGGGTATCATCGATTTCTGCATCGAACGGGCCTACTAAGAAGCTTGCACGTCGGCCGAGGGGACGCTATAACCCCGGCCCTCAGGCGATCGGAGTGTAGCTCAGCCTGGTAGAGCACTGTCTTCGGGAGGCAGGGGCCGGAGGTTCGAATCCTCTCACTCCGACCACCTTATTTCCCATTCCCGATGGGAACAAAAAGCCCCGGACGCACCACATCCGGGGCTTTTTCGTGCCCGCGGCTCTCCACTCCCATTCAATGCCCTCCCCCTCTCCCGCTCAAAGCCTGAAGCACGGAAACCACATCCGTGTTCAACAGAAACGCGAAGGCCGCCCAGACCGCCGCGGCCCCCGCCGCGGCGCCCAGGACCAGCGCCGTCTGGGTCTTCATCCGGCCCCGTAGGGCATCGACGCCCTCGAGCATCACCCGGTGCGCCCGTAGGTTCTCCTCCTCCTGGCGGTCCTGGCGACGCTCGACGTCCTCGATCCGCGCGAAAGCCCGACCCAGGCTGTCCTTGTGATGGGTCTGATCCGTCTGAATCCGCGTCACCGCCGTCAGCAGGGCATCCAGCTTGTCGAGCTTCTCCCTTATGTAATCCAAACTGGCCTCCAAACGGCTCAGTCGCCCCTCTTCCTGCATCATCGGCGCACCTGTCCACGGAAATGCGATAATGCCGTTTTAGCATTTTTTTCCATTCCATGGAACGCTATTTCATCACGGATCCGCAATAATATTAAATGTCCCTCGATAAAGACATCTCGAATTCCAAGGAAATCATGTCAAAATCGTCATACTCTCTTCTCCCCAGGTTGACACTCCCTGGACCGCGTTCTACCGATGGCGGGCGGCCCCAGGGACCTCGCGCGGGGGTCGCCCCGCATTGGGATCGGACCATGACGATCATCAAGGATATATCGGAGATCCCCCCCTCGCCGAAACGGGCTCCGGTGAGCGGTTCGGGGCGTCGGGAACCAGAGGACCACCCATGAAGCGGTGGGCTTTGCTTTTCGTTGTCCTCGAAGCCTTGGCATGCGTCCTTTTGATCCGCCGCTTTCAGGAGGAACGGACCCGTTTGCTCCAGGCCCACGCCCAAACCCTGGACCGGGCTTGGCATGCCACCGAACAGGGCCTGATCACTCTTCAGGACGTCATGGGCGACACCCTTCTGGACAAGCGCTGGATCGTCGATCTTGTCGCCCGGGCCGGATCCCTGCCCCGGGACAACCGCGCGCGCCTGCGTCAGGTTCTCGCCCAGGAGTTGACCTCTTGGCGGCGCGACCTGGCAACTCAAAGCGTGGACCGGGCGCGGGTCTATCTGTCGGAAGGCGTGCCCTTCCTCGACCTAGCCCAGCCAACCCAGGCCCCCGCCCCCACAACACTGCCGCTGGAGGCCCGGCGCACCCTGGTCGACGGCACGGCCAGAAGCGCCTTCGTCATCGACGACATATCCGGGATCCGATACTACAAGCCCATCGTCGATGGGCAGCGTATCGTCGGTTTGCTGGAAACCGGCGTCAGCCCGCAAGCCCTCGTCCAGACGTTGCATGCCCTCGACCCCATGGCTGCCCATGGCATCCTGCGCCTGGATCAACCCGAATCTCCCAATGCGGTCCGGACCACGGCCCAGGGCGGTGACTCCACCGAACCCACGGTCCTGTACCCCATGGGAGAGCCACTGGCCCTTCTGACCGCCCAGGAAAGTGGAACCCTCTCCCTGTTGGCCCGGGTCGACGGCCTGGCCGCGAGCCTGCGGGCCTGGACCCCCTTCGCCCGCGCCTTATCCTGGCGGGATCAGGACTACACCATGGCCGTCCTGCCCTTGGGCAGCGACCAGGGTCCCGCGTCCTATTATCTCCTCAGCCTATCCCCCGAACCGGCCCTGGCCGACGGATTGGCCGCGCTGTTGGTAAACATCACCGTCACCACCGTCCTGCTTCTGGCCTCGGTCCTGCTGTTCGCCCAATTGATGGGCAACCGGGCTATCTTGATCCGGGAACGCCAAGATATCCGCGCCATCACCGACACCATGGGCGAAGGCCTCTACGTGCTGGACGAAGACGGGCGCATCACCTTCGCCAACCAATCCGCGGCCACCATCCTAGGATACGACCTGGACGAGTTGATGGGCGCCCGGGCCCATTTTCTGTTCCACGCCCATGACGCCGATAGCCACCCCGTGCCCATGGACGCCTGCCCCATCTATCTGGCGACCCTGGACGGGCGGGTCTATGAAAGCGACGAGGAAACCTTCTTCCGTAAGGATGGTACCATCTTCCCCGTCGAAGTCCGATGCGCCCCCCTGGGTCCCGATGGCCCCCTGAACATGCCCGCGCCCAGCCGGGCACCAACCCAACGTCCCGCGCGGGTGATGGATGGGTTGGCCCAGATGCTCCATGAACCGGCCCGGGAAGGGGCCAGACGCCGGGCCTCGGTCGTGACGTTCGTCGACATCACCGAGCGCAAGGCCAACCAGGAAAGCCTCCGCAAGCTCTCCCGCGCCGTGGAGCAAAGCCCCGCCTCGGTCATCATCACCAACGCCGAAGGCACCATCGAATACGTCAATCCCCAGTTCGAGAAGACCTCTGGTTACAAGGCCTGGGAGGTCGTGGGCGCCAATCCGCGGATCCTCAAGTCCGGCCACACCACCCCGGAAACCTACGCCGAGATGTGGCGGACCCTGGCCCAGGGCCGGGAATGGCGTGGGGAGTTCCACAACCGCCGCAAGGATGGCTCCCTGTATTGGGAATACGGCTCCCTCTCCCCCATCAAGGACAACCGGGGCCGGGCGACCCATTACCTAGCGGTCAAGGAAGACATCACCGCCCGCAAGGAGGCGGAAGCCCGCCTGATCCGCCAGGCGAATTACGACGAACTGACCGACCTGCCCAACCGCTCCCTCTGCTATTCCCGCCTGAAGGAAGCCATCGGCCGCGCCCGAAACCGAGTCGGCGAGGACGACACCCTCATCGGCGTGCTGTTCATCGACCTGGACCACTTCAAGCATGTCAACGACAGCCTGGGCCATGCCGTGGGGGACAAGCTGTTGGCCGCGGTGGCTCGCCGCCTTCGGTCCTGTCTGCGCAAGAGCGATACCCTGTCCCGCCAGGGTGGAGACGAATTCCTGATGGTCCTGCCCAGCCTTCCCACTGCCGAAGGTGCCGGATTGGTGGCGGAGTCGACCATGACGGCCCTTCGCAAGCCCTTCTCCATCGACGGGCGAGAAATCTTCGTGGCGTCCAGCATCGGCATCACTCTTTATCCCCGGGATGGCCAAGACGCCGCGGAATTGCTGCGCAACGCCGACTCCGCCATGTACACCGCCAAGGCCGCGGGCCGGAACACTTACCGGTTCTTCTCCCCGGAAATGGAAGCCAAGGCCGAACGCCGCCTGGTGGTGGAAGGCAACTTGCGGTACGCCCTGGCCAAAGGAGAACTGCGAGTGGCGTTCCAACCCCTGGTGGACGGCGCCACCGGCGAAACCATCGGAGCGGAAGCCCTGCTCCGTTGGGATAACCCCCAACTCGGCGCCGTCTCGCCTGTGGACTTCATTCCCATCGCGGAGGAAACGGGGCTGATCGTGCCCATCGGCGCCTGGGTCCTCGACCAAGCCATCGCCACCGCCGCGGGTTGGCGTCGACGCTGGGGGCGCGATCTGGTCATCGCGGTCAACGCGTCGGTCCGTCAGTTCCAAGGGAACGACCTAGCCACCCTGGTGGACAACACCCTACGCACCCATGGCCTCCCTCCCCATTGTCTGGAGTTGGAACTGACGGAAAGCCTGCTGTTGGACGTCACCCCGACCATCACCGGAACCCTGGACAGCCTGTCCCGCCTGGGAGTCCAGTTGTCCCTGGACGATTTCGGCACCGGATATTCAGCGTTGAGCTACCTGAAAACCTTCCCTTTCGATATTCTCAAGATCGACCGGTCCTTCATCCGGGATTGCGTCGGCGACCCCAATGACGAGGCCCTGGCCCGCGCCATCATCGCCATGGCACGCGGCTTGAATCTCAAGGTTATCGCCGAAGGCGTGGAAACCCCCGCCCAGATGGCCTTCGCCAAGGCCGAGGGATGCGATATCATGCAGGGCTACCTGTTTGGCCGCCCCATGTCCGCCGATGCGTTCCAGGACCGCTTGGACCAAGCCATCCGCGAGACCACGAAATTGGAAAAGAAATCAAAATAACACTCTCATATCTCAAATAATAAAATGCTATAATAAGAACTGTCACCCAGCGTTTTCATCTGGACGCTGGCGTACCGAAAGCGTAAGAAGACGTCCGCCCGCCATTAACCGACTTTCGTCCCGAAACCTTATGTTCGGAAAAGAAAGACCGGGGCGGATCGATTTCCGCGCCAACCGGGCGGGGTGATACCATCAACTTCCTTCCGACCCAAAGCAACCCATTGAACCGGGTGTCCGCGATGGGTTGGGTCCTGGTGAAACGACCCATGAGCAAGAAACCTACCATCCAATCCGGTGATGTTTTCGTCAAGCACGGCAACCCTCCGTCCCATTGGGTGGTCGACCAAACCCTCGAGTATTCCGATATCCCCCCGCATGTCCGCCTGATCGAACAGGGTGGCAACCACCGCACCGTTACCGTGGCCCTGTCCACCCTGGTTGATGGTCGGTCCTACCTACCGGGGACTCGGTCAGCATCCTAAGCCGGTCTCCAAGAGAGTTGGGTCACACAAACCGCTTTCAGAGCCTGACATCGAATCATACCGTCCTGCTGAACGCGTGCGTTCGGGCGTCGCGATCGTATTTGCCGTACTCTGGATTTGTTTTAATTCAGAGGCGCATTGAATTTGTCCCGTCGTCCGTTCTCTTGGACGGTGTTCATGCGTCAACGCCCTAAACGTCGGCTGGAGACTTCGCTTCCTTGGCGGATGCACCACGGGACATGCCCGCGCGTCGACCCCACGCGGGCGCCTTCTGGATCCGACGCCTTGAGGGGGGGGGAGCTCAAATATCCCCCCCGGCCGGACGACCCAGGTCTTCTTTGCGGGCCTCGTTCACCCCCACCGCCACGGGAAACTTTTTTGGGGGGCTTCACCGCCAAATATTACGCAAGCGCTGGGGTTGCGCCTTACCGCCTCCCGGATTACATTCGTAGGGTGATGCCGTTCCGAAGGAACGGTCCTATGGGAGAAGACCATGGCCGGAACGCCTTTGTTCGAGCTTTTGATCCTCGCCACCTGCTTGGGACTGATGGGCTACACCACGGCGCGTGCCGCCAAGGCCGCCCAAAAGGCCCGGGAAGCCGCCCGCGTTCGCGTTCGCGCGACCAATCGTCGCCGCTGACCCTAGTAGGCCGAGCGATTTGTGGGGATTAGAGACGCGTTCGCGCTGAACATCGGGCGTGATCTCTTCGTCTGTCCACACGGCAGGGCACGACTCAGCGCGCCATGGGATTCCTAGAGCGCACGCGACCAAAACGGCGTCGTGCGCCGCTTGTCTTTTCCCATGACGAGATCATCGCATCGCACGAACATCGCCATGTTTCCTGTAGTGACAATACAAACAAATATCAGACAACAACATCTCGCGTCATTTATTTTTAGATCAATACAATCTATATTACGGAGTCTATCCATTGGACATTCCACGGATATTCAATATTAGCGAAAGCGCGCATCGCATCCACAATCCATTCACACCAGAAAAACTCGCCACGCTTGGCGCCGCGTTGCGTATGGGACCGAGGACCCGCGTGCTCGACCTCGGCTGCGGTTCGGGCGAGATGTTGTGTACCTGGGCACGTGCCCACGGAATCAGCGGCACCGGCATCGACATGAGCCCGTTGTTTAGCCACCAGGCGAAACTCCGCGCCGACGAATTGGGCGTCGCCGATCAGGTTGAGTTCATCCACGGAGACGCCGCCGGCTACGTCGCCGATGAAAAGGTTGATCTGGCGTCCTGTGTCGGTGCCACCTGGATCGGTGGGGGAGTGAGCGGCGCCATCGAGCTTCTGGCGAAGAGTCTCCGCGAGGGAGGGATCATCCTCATCGGCGAACCATACTGGCTGCGAATGCCGCCAACGGAAGAAGTCGCCAAGGGATGCCGCGCCGGTTCCATCTCGGACTTTCTCTTACTTCCGGAACTCCTCGCGTCTTTCGGCAAGCTCGACTACGACGTCGTGGAAATGGTTCTGGCGGACCAAGACAGCTGGGACAGGTACGAGACAGCCAAATGGCTCACGATGCGCCGATGGCTCGACACGAATCCCGACGATGACTTCGCGAAAGATGTTCGAGCCGAACTGACCTCGTCGCCCGAACGCTACGCCAAGTTCAGCCGTGAATACCTGGGGTGGGGTGTGTTCGCGCTCATGTCGCGGTGACGTGAGACAACGAACGCGCGCTGAGCGTCACACGCCTGCTCACCGACGCGCGCGCGTCTTGAAACGTCAAGGCATCCTGTTTCTTCGCCATTCACAAAGGGATGGAGGCCTCCGGGCCTCGTTCTTTTTGTGTATTTGCACCCCGGTTTGGCCTGACTTAGGACAGCATATCCGGTCCGTCCTCGTTGCTGGGACGCCCGGCCCGGGCCTCGGCCCCGCCCAGGTCCCGCACCGGAATCATTTCGCTGGAAATGGCGTCGCGGATGGCCTGAAAGGCCAATTCCAATTCCTCGATCTGTTCGCGCATCCACCGCATCTCCTGGGCATCGGCCCGGGTTGGCGGCTTGCGATCGGTGGCCACCGCCAAGGATTGGGCGATATAGCGTGCCTTCATCTGCCCCAGGTGCCGGGCCATGTCGACGATCTCCCCCGCCCCAACGGCGCCCACATAGCGGTCAAGAGCCGCTCGGGTCTGGTCCTCGACCACATGGGCAATATGACGGGTGAATTGGGCCGTGGTCAGCGGCCCGCCCGACTCTTCCCCGTCCCGAACCGCCCGCAAGGTCCGAGCCGTCTTGCCCTCCGCCTCGCCCGAACCACCCCGACTATCGGTCCGGTTGACGGAACGGATGGAGGAGCGAGACGTGGGACGAGGGGCGGGACCACGACGGGCATCCAGATAGCTAGCGACACTCATGGCGTCCTCCCGGGAGCTGGGCGAGGGCTGGGTCAGGGTCCGACGGGACCCAGGCGAATGATTAGGAAGAGCAAAGCAATCCTTGGGCCAAAGGGCGAATCCCCCGAAAACCTTCGGTCTGGGGAGACAATCGCCCCGACTGCCCCCCCATCCTGGGTAGAAAGTGCCCAGCGCGCGCGAACGAACTGGTCTTTTTTGCCCTCTTAACCCGCGTATGACGCATAGGTGCCTTGAAAAAATACCGCTTTGCCGCCACCTTTGGCCAACTCGGTCACGCCCAGGTCCAGAAGAGGTCGGGATGACCGGGACGAGGAGGGATCGCGACCGCGAGACGCGCCGATGGACGAGCGATCGGTCGGCACGGATTTCCCCCTTCCTCCAAAACGAAGACACCCTTCGGCGGATCCGGAAACCGGGCGGCCGGAAAGGGCGACACCAAGATGACGCCACGCATCTCAATGGAATGGGAACGAACAAGATGATGAAAAAGATCGCCAAACTGGCCTTGGCCACCGGAACCGCGGCGGCCGTCATGGCCGGTGCGCTGGCCGGTGGCGCCGATGCCCAGGAGCGGGTCCGCTGGAAAATGGCCAGCACCTACCCCGGCTCCCTGACGCAGCTTGGCACCCTGGGCAAGCGGATCGAGGATCAAGCCGACGCCATTTCCGGCGGCAACATCCAGATCAAGTTCTTCGAGCCCGGCGCCCTGGTTCCGGCCCTTGAAGTCTTCGACGCCGTGTCCACCGGCGCCATCCAGGCCGCCTGGTCCACCCCCGGCTATTGGGCGGGCAAGGTTCCCGCCTTGCAGCTGTTCGCCGCGGTGCCCTTCGGACCCAGAGCCGGTGAATACATGGCTTGGTACTACTTCGGCGGTGGAAAGGAGATGTTCGAGGAGCTCTACGGTCGCTCCAACATCCATTCGGTCATGTGCGGCATCATCGCGCCGGAGGCCTCTGGCTGGTTCAGCAAGGAGATCAATGGCCCCGAAGACCTGAAGGGCCTGAAAATGCGCTTCTTCGGTCTCGGCGCCAAGGTCATGGAAAAGATGGGGGTCTCCACTCAGCTTCTGGCCGGTGGCGACATCTTCCCGGCCCTGGAGCTGGGCACCATCGACGCCACCGAATTCTCCATGCCCGCCATCGACCTAAAGCTCGGCTTCTACCAAGTGGCCAAGCACTACTACTTCCCCGGCTGGCACCAGCAGTCCACCTTCTTCGACCTGATGATCAACAAGGCCGAGTGGGAGAAGCTGGACAAGACCCAGCAGGCCCAGATCGAGACCATGTGCGGCGACAACGTCCGTTACGGTCTCGCCGAGGGCGAGGCCATCCAGGTCGCGGCCCTGAAGGAACTGCAGGAGAAGGGCGTGACCATCCACAAGTGGTCGCCGGAAATGCTCGACGCCCTGAAAGCCGCCTGGGGTGAAGTGGCCACCGAACAGGCCGCCGCCGACCCGGATTTCAAGAAGGTCTGGGAGCATCTGCAAGCCTTCCGCGAGGACTACAAGATCTGGGGTGACCTGGGCTACCTGAAGTAGCGGTCTTCCCCCTCGCGGGACATCGAACGAAAACGGGTCGGACCGACCACCGATGGTCGGTCCGCCTCCGTTGGTTTGGTGCCTTTTGCTGCTCGTCCGAGAGAGGATCCTTCCCCAGACCGGACTCCGCCAGGTACGAGATCATGTCGGCTTCCTTTCCATGCGAAGACCTTGGTCTCCAGTCAACACGTTGAGCGATGTGTGGTGCGGGCAAACCGAAATCACATGTCCGCGAAACACTCCATCCCGGGAGCCCGCCGTGTACGCCCTCTATCGAGTCAGCCAGGGCCTGGACGCCTTCACATCGAAGGTGGGGAAGGTCTTCGCCTGGGCCACCGTGCCCCTCATGCTCGTCATCATCTATGACGTTTTTACCCGAAATGTTCTGTCCAGCATGATTCGCGCGGGCCTGATCTCCGATACCACCGCGTCATCTTTGACATTCATGACGTCCACCAAGCTCCAGGAGATGGAATGGCATCTGCACGGCGTTCTTCTGCTGATGACCTTTGGCTTGGCCTACATGAAGGACGCCCATGTACGGATCGAATTGGTCCGGGACAAGATGCGGACCCGCACCCGCCTGTGGGTCGAACTGTTCGGCATCCTGCTGTTCCTCCTGCCCTACTGCTGGATCATCATGTGGTTCGGTTGGGATTTCGCCATGCGCTCTTTCGACAATGGCGAGGTCTCCGCGGCACTGACGGGCCTGTCCCACCGATGGATCATCAAATCCTTCGTGGGCCTGGGATTCCTGATGTTGTTCATCGCCGCGCTCTCCCAATTGCTGCGGACCCTCGTTGGCCTGTTTGGCCCCACGGACCTGCGCGACCTTGCCGGTCGTTTCGTCAATCCGCAACTGGACAACGGCGTCCAGTCCAAGGCCGACTAAGGGAGCACGCGCGGTATGTTTGGACCTGGATTTTATATCGAGGACTATTTTCCCCTGATAATGTTCGGGGTGCTGGCGATCCTGCTTTTCAGCGGCTTCCCGGTGGCCATGATCCTTGGGGGCATTGGCTTGGGCTTCGCCGCCCTGGGCTACATGTACGACATCTTCTCCATCATCGAACTGTCCAACATCGTCCTGCGGATTTATGGCGGCATCGTCGAGAATCTGGTGTTGGTGGCCATTCCCATGTTCATTTTCATGGGCACGATGCTGGAGAAGTCGGGCGTCGCCAGTGATCTGTTGAACACCCTACAGATCTTGCTGCGTCGGATCCCGGGAGGGCTGGCGCTGGCGGTGACCCTGTTGGGCACCATCATGGCCGCCACGACGGGCATCATCGGAGCTTCCGTCGTCATGATGACTCTGATGGCCCTGCCGGTCATGATGGAACGGGGTTATGACAAATCCCTGGCCACCGGCACCATCGCCAGTTCGGGCACCCTGGGCATCCTGATCCCGCCCTCGATCATGCTGGTGATCATGGGGGACCTGCTGTCCATCTCGGTCGGCACCCTATTCCTGGCCGCCATTTTCCCCGGCCTGATGCTGGCCATGTTCTATTTCATCTACATCTTCATCCGCGCCCTGACCAAGCCGGAGCTGGCCCCTCCCCTGCCCGAGGACATCGGGCCGGACAGCCGGCTGGAGCTGTTGGTGGAGGTGATCAAGACCTTCCTGCCCCCGGTGATCCTGATCTCCCTGGTGCTGGGATCCATCTTCATGGGCTTCGCCACACCCACCGAAGCCTCCGGCGTGGGTGCCGCGGGGGCCACGCTGATCGCCCTGGTCCGGGGTCGGTTGACCTTCCCCGTGCTCAAGGAAGTCGTCGAACGCTCCGCTCTGACCGGAGCCATGCTGTTCTTTATCTTCGTCGGCGCCACCGCCTTCTCCTACGTTTTCCGCTCCCTGGGCGGGGACGATCTGGTGGTGAATTTCGTGGAGAGCTTCGGGCTGGGTCCCTGGGGTCTGCTGTTCCTGCTGATGGGCATCGTCTTCTTCCTGGGCTTTTTCTTCGACTGGGTGGAAATCACCCTGATCGTCCTGCCCATCTTCGCGCCCATCATCAGCTTGCTGGACTTCGGCACCCATCTGGGCCACCCCAAGGAAGTGGTGCCCTGGTTCGCCATATTGGTGGCGGTGAACCTGCAAACCTCCTTCCTGACTCCCCCCTTTGGCTTCGCCCTGTTCTACATGAAGGGCGTGGCGCCGCCGTCAATCCGAATCCAGCACATTTACAAGGGCATTGTTCCTTTCGTGGCCTTGCAGGTTTTGGGCCTGCTGCTGGTCATGGCCTTCCCGGAAATCGCCCTCTGGCTGCCCCGGACCCTGTTGGAATAGGGCTCTCCAACGCGTCAAAAGCCGAATCGCCCCGCGAGCGATCCTCGCGGGGCGATTCTTTTGCCTCGAACCTGCTTCCTGTGGAAGTGTGATGGAAATACAACCCATTGAGATAGTATGCATCAATGAAATGCATACTTTAAATTATACATCCCCAAGGTGCACCTAGCGATTTAGGTGAGTTCTCCCCGGATCCGGGCAACTGCGGAAGAGCGGCGCTTTCCGGAAATCGCAGCCCAAGCCTTGGAATGAAACACCTTGGCACTGGTGTGGCGGCGCGCAGAAGAGAACTTCCTTTTAAGGAAGGTCGGTTCCTACATCACGCGAAGAGAAGAGATCCGAGCGAAGACCCGGGGTAAGTACCCTGTCCCAAGCGACCGCGGAAGCCTCCGCCAATGTACAGACGGTTGGGACGGCCACCAATGAGTTATCCGCGTCGACGGGAGAAATCAGCATGCGAGTCCAGGACAGCTCCGCCATTTCCCGGAAAGCGGTGGAAACCATCGGGCACGTCACGACAACGGTGGAAGACCTGCGCGCCGCCGCGGAGGTGCAAAAACGGGCGGGGAGGATTCAGAAATCAACCAAGACCGTGACCCTGGCCATCAATGAAACCACCAAGGCCATCCTGAATGTGGACGAGGTGGTTACCTCCATCGCTTCCGCGGTCGAGGAACAAAACGCCGCGACCCAGGAAATCGCCCGGAATGTCCAGGAGGTCGCGGTGGCCAATGACTTGGTCACCGACAGCATCACCGGCGTGGGCGAAGACGCCAGAGTAACGCATACCTTGGCCATGGACCTCAGCGATGGAGCCAACTCCCTACGCGCCGAAGCAGGCGATCTGCATGGACAAACCGCCCGTTTCCTGAAGGCGATCAACGAGATTTAAGGCCGCGACCGCGAGCGGATTGTTTCATTCAGCGGCGTGACACACCACGCAAAGCTTGTTGCCATCAGGGTCCCGGAAATAGGCGCCATAATACCGGGCGTGGTACTCGGGGCGAAGACCCGGTGCGCCCTCGTCCCACCCCCCATATTCCAGGGCCAAGGCATGACAGGCACGCACCGTCTCCCTGTCATCGGCCAAAAAAGCGACCATCTGGCCGTTTCCCACGGTGGCGGGTTCGCCATTAAAGGGAGCGCTCACCATGAACAAAGGACGCGGGCTTCCCGGAACCCGCCAAGCCACCCAGGGATGCTCGTCCTCGCGTAGGTATTCCTCAAGCCCCAATCGGGAACAAAGGGGCAGGTAAAACGCGAGTGCCCGGGCGAAATCATTTGTACCCAACATGATGTGGGAAAACACGGCTTCCCTCCATCCTTCGGGTGACGTGGACGTGGTCAAGTGGATTTTTTCACGAATTCCGACTTCAACCCCATGGCTCCGAACCCGGGGATGGTGCAATCGATATCATGATCGCCGCCAACCAAGCGAATGTTCTTCACCTTGGTTCCAACCTTCACCGACGAGGTGGATCCTTTCACCTTCAAGTCCTTGATCACCGTCACCGTATCCCCATCGGCCAGGATATTGCCGACGGAATCCCGGATCACAAGACCCTCTTCGCCCTCCGCCCCGGCGGCGGCCTCCTTGGCCCACTCATGGGCGCATTCGGGGCAAATCAGCAGGGCACCGTCCTCGTAAACATAGGCGGATTGGCACTTGGGGCAAGGCGGAAGCTCACTCATGGAAGACAACACTCATCCTATTGGATCGCCAGAAATATTCGAGTCCCGCGGACTAAGGCCACGGACGGAGACGACCGAAGCACTCAATTGGCACGATCTGTTGATCCATCAATCAAGAAACCCAGTGGTCCGAAGCCAAAGATTCGAACCCCTGGAACGGGGAAGACCGTCGGTCAGAATTCCGAACCGATGTCCGAGGGAAGCTGGTTCATCTTGGCCAGCAGGTATTCCAAGTCGTCCTTCTCGAATTCCACGCCCAGATCACCGTATTGGGTCAGGACCCGCTCCAGCATGCGCCGGGCATAGCGGCCCCGGTCGTTCTCCCGGCCATCGTAGTCCATTTCCCGGGCCACGGTTACCGCGGCGAGCATGGCCGGATAGAACTGCTCTGGTAGACCCGCCTTGCGGTAGATCCCCTGGAGACCCAGGCTTCCGCTGTCATGGATCAGCATACGCGCGTTGACAATGGGAATACCCGACCGGCAGGCGAGCGCGTATTCGAAGAACTTCAGATCCCCCATGCACAGGGACCGCAGGATGATCGAGGGTGTCAGACGGTTGTTGACAGCCATCTGCTGAACCAACCGTTCCACCTCCGCTTCCGAACTGTCGATGGAGAAGCTCAAGGTGGCCCGTTCCCGGCTTTGCAGGATCAGGTCCGCGGCCAGTTCCGGGGGCAGTTCGTGGCGGGCCACCAGGGCGTCGCGCAAACTCTCCGAAACCTTGGTCACCAACTTCTCGGCCACGGTGATGGGCAACTTGGGACGGGCCACCAGAGGCCGCTGGACACTCTCGCTATCCCCGTACTTTTCCATCACTTTTTCCATGGAAGCGTCGGTGATATGGGCCCCTTCGTTGCCAACCAAGGTGGCCACCACCCCGACTTCCCCCTGCTCGACCAGGGCCTCGGAGAGGGATTCGGAAACCTCGTCCCGGCGGGCAATGGCGCCCATCTTGGACTGGTCGTGCCCCTGAATGATCTCCATCAGGTCCGTGTCATCCAGGACCTTGGAATACTCCAGAATGGGCAGGGCCACGATGTCCACGTCGCTGGCCAAGGTTCTGGCCACGTCATGGGGAATGAAGGGATTTTCCTTCAGATTCGTGGCCAGGGCCAGACGCACCTGGACCTCCACGTCCTTCGTGAACAGGCGGAAGATTTCCTCCGCCAGGGCCCGCTCGGTCGCGGAGAGACGTTGGCCGTCATAACTCTTGGCCAACTTTTCGGCCGTCACCGCGCGGTTTTCCGGCGAAGGATCGCTCAGCAACCGCTTGACATCATCCTCGGAGAGATTTGTCTCGCCCATTTTCGTTCACCAAATACACATGGATGTCACATGCGCCCAGGGGGACGCCATCCGACGATGCGACCACGCACGCCACCGGACACAGATCAGGCCGCGCTTCCTCGGGACACCCATCCCATGCGTGCCCCATACCATGGTATCCCAATATTGCCAAGGAGACGAGAAGAACCGCCCCCGATAAGTGAGGTCGCGCCACAACCCAAATATGGGAAGGCGGCTAATCCCGCACGACCAAAACAGAACAATCCGCATGTCGGACCACCCGCGCGGCATTTGGCCCGAGCAGATAATCCTTCAACTCGGGCCGATGGGCGCCAATGACGATCAGATCCGCAGTGGTCTGCTTGCTCATGCGGATGATACTTTCATAGACACTGCCTTCGCTGACAATGTTCTGCACGGCAAGATCCTCCGGCACGGCTTGCTTGGTGCGCTCCTTCAGGGCGGCCAGGATCTTGGTCGCCACCTCCTTCTCGAAGCCGCCAGGGAAGAATTGGCCGACGATGCTCATGCCGAATTCGGGCACCACGGTCATGATATGCAGCTTGCCGCCATGGGCCCGGGCCAGACCGATAGCCGTAGGCAGGGTGTAGTCCCAATCGTAGGCACCGTCGAGATCGACGGGCACCAGGATGTGCTTATACATGACGTCCTTCCTCAATGATCAACCAGAGTGATCCAAGCCAGAGTGATCCAAGATCCACGCCCGGGCGACGCACGTCACCCGACGTGTTGGGCTTTCACCGAAGGGTCCGATTGAAAGACGGCCCCTTCAAGGCGTCATACCCGTACCACGGTCCGAGCCTGGCGCCGGCGTTGCAACCACCAAACCAGGAGCAGACCGACGAAGGCGGGGATATAGAACAACTCCTTGGGAGGACCTTCTGTCTCCAGGATCACCGCGGTGATCGCCCAATCAAAGTCGATCCCCAGGCGTTCCGCGGTCGAGCCAAAGACCACATTGTCCACCACCATGGTATCGCTCTCGCCGGGGATTAATTCCAGCCCGGCGTGCACGAGCCGGTCCTCTCCGGATCCCGGTGCCCCCAGGGGCAGCATCACGGCCTTGGAAACCTGATCGCCTTCCAGGGTTTCCCCTTTCACCTGGACGCGCAGACGCGCGTTGTCGGGCAGACTTCCCGCCACATCGAAAATGCGCGAGGCGGGCACCTCCATCAAGGGGGGAACGATCTGATCCATCCAGTACCCGGGGCGGAAGATGGTGAAGGCCACCAACAATAGGATCAGGCTTTCCCAAATCTTGTTCCTCACGATCAGGAATCCCTGGGTCGCCGAGGCGAAGGTCAGCATGGCCATCAGGGCGAAGACGAAAACCAGGGCGGCATGCCAGACCGAATGGACATCGATCAGCAGCAGGTCCGTATTGAAGATGAACAGGAAGGGCAGAATGGCCGTCCGGATATCGTACATGAAGCCCTGGATACCGGTCTTGATGGGATCGCCCCCCGATATGGCCGCCGCGGCGAAGGCCGCGAGCCCCACCGGCGGCGTGTCGTCGGCCAGGATCCCGAAATAGAAGACGAACATATGGACCGCCACCAGGGGCACCAACAGGCCGTTGGCCGCCCCCAAGCTGACGATCACCGGCGCCATCAGAGAGGAGACAACGATGTAATTGGCCGTGGTCGGCAGTCCCATCCCCAAAAGCAGGCTGATGACCGCGGTCAGGACCAGGATCAGCATCAAATTGCCGCCGGAGATCACCTCGATGAACTCGGTCATAACCTGACCCAGCCCCATCAGAGTGATGGTCCCGACCACCACGCCCGCGGCCGCGGTGGCCACGCCGATCCCGATCATGTTGCGCGCGCCGGAGACCAAGCCGTCGAACAGGTCGCGCGCGCCTTCCTTGAACAGGCCAACCCGATCACCGACCCCGGTTAACAGGGCGGCCAGAGGCTTTTGGGTGACGACGATGAACATCATCAAAACCGTGGCCCAGAAGGCCGACAGCCCCGGGGACAGGCGTTCCACCATCAGGCACCAGACAAGCACGAAGACCGGAACCAGATAATGCAGTCCCGCCCGTACCGTGGGCCCCGGGTCGGGCAGTTCGGTGATATCCGTCGAGGTCTCCAGGGGCGGCTGTTTGGTGGAGACCCAGAGCAGCCCCACGTAAGCGACGAAAATCGCGGCCACCGCCACCCAAAAGATCCCGCCCGACAGCAAGGTTCCCTTCATCCACCCAAAGGCGTAATAGACCGCCAGACAGACCAGGGAAAAGAGCACGAAGCTGATCAGAAAGCTTCCCAAGAGCCTCAAGCCAGAGATGGGAATTTTCCGGGGGAGCCCCTTCAGATCCAGCTTACAGGCCTCCAAATGGACGATATAGACCAACGCCACGTAGGAGATAAAAGCAGGCAGAACCGCGTGCTTCATCACCTCCACGAGGGAAATACCCAGGTACTCCACCATCAGAAAGGCCGCGGCCCCCATGATTGGCGGCGTAAGTTGGCCATTGGTGGAACTGGCGACCTCCACCGCCCCGGCCTTCTCGGCGGAGAAGCCCACTTTTTTCATCAGCGGAATGGTGAAGGTGCCCGTGGTCACCACATTGGCGATGGAGGACCCGGAAATCATGCCGGTCAGGGCCGAGGAGACCACCGCGGCCTTGGCCGGTCCCCCCCGCATGTGGCCCATCATGGAAAAGGCCACCCGGATGAAGTAATTGCCCGCGCCCGCCTTCTCCAGAAGGGCGCCGAACAGCACGAACATGAAGACCATGGAGGTCGAAACCCCCAGGGCCACGCCAAAAACCCCTTCCGTGCTCAGCCATTGGTGGGACATGGCCTTGTTCAGGCTGGCCGGATTCCGCGACAGCACATCGGGCATGTAGTCCGAAAAGAAGGTGTAGCCCAGGAAAACGATGCAAACCACCATCAGCGGCGGCCCCAGGGCCCGGCGGGTGGCCTCCAGCAACAGGACCACGCCGATAATCGCGGTATAGACGTCCATGGCGATGGGCGCGCCCGGCCGGTCGGCCAACTCGTTCTTGAACAGGAACAGGTAGGAGGCGCAATAGGCCGCCACCAAGGCCAAAAGCCAGTCGAGCAGGGGAATGTGGTCCCGGGGGCTGCCCTTGAAGGCCGGATAGGCCGTGTAGGTCAGGAAAACGGCGAACGCCAGATGGATGGACCGGGCCTCGGTGGAATCAAAAACACCGACCCCAAACATGAATGGCAGGGGCGAGGAATACCAAAGCTGGAACAGCGACCACAGAAGGGCCACCCCGATCAGCACCATGCCGGTCGGACCGACTGGATTCCGCGCGCCCGTATCCACGGAAGCAACGATATCCGCGGCATTGTCGACAGTGTCGGCGTCCTGACCGGATCGTGTCTCGTTGCTCATTCCCCACTCCCTCGCGAAGGAGGCCCTCCTTCGTATGCCAAAAGGGAGAACCACCGCTGGACCCAACATCACGTAACGACCGCGTCAGCGGACACCCAAAGGGCTCTCCGCCACTCAAAAAAAGGCACTTTAACAAAAATGTCCTAAACCAAAAGCAACGGGGAGGTGGCCGCCCACCTCCCCATCAAAAGCCGACCTTATTTCAGCAGGCCAACTTCCTTGTAGTACTTCTCGGCGCCCGGATGCAGGGGCGCCGACAGGGAAGCCGACACCATTTCTTCCTTCGTCAGGCTCGCGAACGCCGGGTGCAGGCTCTTGAAATCGTCGAAGTTGTCGAAGACCGCCTTGACCAGTTCATAGACCACGTTCTCCGGCACGTCGGCGGAGGTCACCAGGGTGGCGCGCACGCCAAAGGTCTTGGTGTCCTCGTCGTTGCCCCGATACATCCCAGCGGGAATGGTGGCCCAGGAGTAGAACGGGTTTTCATCAACCAGCTTCTTTGCGCCATCGTTGGTCACGTTCACCAGCGTCGCATCGCAGGAGGTCGTCGCCTCCTTGATGGACCCGTTGGGGTGACCCACGGTGTAAACGATGGCATCCACATTGTTGTCGCAAAGCGCCTGGGACTGTTCCGCGGGCTTCAACTCGGCGGCCAGGGAGAAGTCATCCATGGTCCACCCCATGGCGTCGAGCAACACCTCGGTGGTGGCGCGCTGGCCAGATCCAGGATTGCCCACATTCACCCGCTTGCCCTTCAGGTCCTCGAAATTCTTGGCCCCGACATCGGCCCGGGCAACCACGGTGAAGGGTTCCGCATGGATGGAGAAGACGGACCGCAGCTTTTCAAAGGCACCGGAATCCGCGAACTGGGACACACCGTTATAGGCATTGTACTGCACGTCGGACTGGGCCACGCCGAAATCCAGCTCACCCGCGCGGATCGTGTTGACGTTGTAGACGGATCCCCCGGTGGATTCCACGGAGCAGCGGATGCCATGTTCCTTGCGGTTCTTGTTCACCAGACGGCAGATGGCGCCACCGGTAGGATAGTACACACCCGTGACACCACCGGTCCCGATGGTGATGAAGGTCTGTTCCTGGGCCGCGGCCGGAGAGCCGCCCAGAGCGGTCATCATACCGATGGCGGCGATGGCGCCGAGGGAAAGGCCGGCAAAAGTCTTCATGACTATCCTCCAATTTTCGAATCATCTTGGATCAACGCCGTCGAATACCACGCCTCCAGCGGACCGACACCCCTTGGTCCGGATGAAATAGCGTGGCACGCGAAACCGCGACGGCGTTTTCACGATGGGAAAGATGTGTGCCTTCCACCCCGTTCCTACAAGGCACGGAGGAGGGAAAATCCATGATAAAGCAAAAGGATGCCCGCCAATGGCCATATTCCCCTCTCCCTTAAGGGCTTATCAGGGATCGGGCGGCATCGGCGGACGCCGCGGCGCGCCCCATGAAAGCCCCGGTGGAAACCGCGGTGGCGACCAGCTCCGCGTTGTCCCGGGCGAAGGTCCCATCGGGTCGCCACAGGTTGTTCTCGAAACCCACCCGGGCATGCCCTCCCAACCCGGCGGCCACCCCCATGCAGGCCGCCTCCCGGGGACCAAAGGCACAGACGGACCAGCCACAGCCATCCCCCTCCCCCCAAGCCTCCAGAAAGGGCAGCAGGTCCACGGGGTCCGAGCGAAGATCCTTGGCGTATCGTCCCAGGACGAATAGGACCTGGGCCCGCCCCCCCGGAAGAACACCCCTGGCCCGCAGGTCCCAAAACCGCGCGACCTCCTTTGGGGAGTACAGGATATGCTGCATCAGAATCCCCTGTTTCCGCAGGTCCTCGTAGAAGGCCGCGGCCTCGCCTTCCTCGGTGGCGTCGGGGACCATTTCCTTCAGCGCCAGGGAGACAGCCTCGGGCCTCACCTCCCGGACCACGGCCCGCTGTTCATCGGGAGAATAGATCCCCACGGCCTCTGTGGTGATCTGGATCACCATCTCCTGGCCGACCTCCCCCCGGATGGCGAGGATGGCCTCCCGATAGGCTTCCGCGTCCAGAAGGTGCCTGTTGTCCCGATCACGCACATGCAGATGGATCATGGCCGCCCCCGCCTCGCGACAGGCCGCCGCCTCCCGGGCCAGTTCCGCCGGGGTGATCGGCAAGGCCGGATGGTCCACCTGGGTGCGCCGGGCCCCATTGGGGGCAACCGCGACGATCAACGGCGGCGGTGTCGGAAAAGCGGGGCTTGAAATGCTCATCGGATCAAGCCTTTCAAGGCGGCATTCACCGCCGCGTCCAGACGGTCGACGATCTCGCGGGCGTCTGCCTTGGTAAGGATGAAGGGCGGCGCGAGCAGGATATGATCCCCCCGCCTGCCATCAATGGTTCCCCCCATGGGGTAGCAGATGAGGCCCCGCTTCAGGGCTTCGGACTTGATCCGGGCGTGGAGCTTCAGGGCCGGATCAAAAACTTCCTTGGTTGCCCGGTCGGCCACCAGCTCCAACCCCAGGAACAGGCCACGCCCCCGGATGTCCCCCACCGCGGGATGATCGCCGAAGCGCTTTTCCAACTGACGCCGCAGGTGGGCGCCCTTGCCCATGACCTTGGCCAGCAGCCCGTCGTCATGCAGACGCCTTTGAACCGCCAAGGCCGCGGCGCAAGCGGTCGGATGCCCCATGTAGGTATGGCCATGCAGGAAGGCGCCGGAGCCATCGCGGATGGCCGCGTACAGGTGCTCCCCCACCAACATGGCGCCGATGGGTTGGTACCCGGCCCCCAGGCCCTTGGCCGTGGTCAGGATATCCGGCACCACGCCATCCTGTTCGCAGGCATAAAGGGTCCCCGTGCGCCCCATGCCACACATGACCTCGTCCAGGATCAGCAGCACCCCATGGCGGTCGCAAATCGCGCGGATCCGTTTCAGATAGCCCGCCACGGCGGGGACGGCGCCAGAGGTGGCGCCGACCACCGGCTCGGCGATGAAGGCCGCGACACTGCCCGGCCCCTCCCTCTGAAGGACCGCCTCCAGCTCATCCGCGGCGCGGATGCCGTAGGCCGCGACGGTCTCCCCCTCGACCCGATCGCGATATTCGTAGCAGGGCGCGATGTGGGTGACCGGCATCAACATGGGTTCGAAGGGTTCCCGCCGCCAGAGGTTCCCCCCCGCGGCGAGCACCCCCAGGGTATTGCCGTGGTAGCTCTGCCGTCGAGCAATGATCTTGTGGCGTCCAGGCTGGCCGATCTCCAGGAAATACTGGCGGGCGAGCTTCAGAGCCGCCTCGTTGGCCTCGGACCCGCCGGAAACGAAATAGACCCGAGAGAGGGTATTGCCCGGCAGGGTTTCCTCGGCCTTGGCGATCAGGATATCGGCCAAATCCTCGGCGGGTTGGCTGGTGAAAAAGCCCGTATGGGCGAAGGCCAATCTGTCCACCTGCGCCTTCAGGGCCCGGCGCACCTTGGCGTCCCCATGCCCCAGGCAGGAGACCGCGGCCCCGCCCGAGGCATCCAGGTAGGACCGGCCTTCGGCGTCGAACAGCCACATGCCCTTGCCGCCCACGGCCATGGGGGGGCGGGCACCACAGGAGCGGTGGAACACATGACCGCCAGAGCCGTTCGTGGTCTTGCTGGGAGAGGAGGGAGAGGGAGAGGAGGTCATTCCTTGATCGTCCGTGTGGAGGGATCGTGCCAGAAGGCATCGAACGCGGCCAACTGCCGCTCGCTGGCCTTGATACGGGTCAGGGCATCCTCGCCCCCCCGGGCCGCCAGATGGGCCAGGAGCATCTGGACAACACAAAGCGCGGGGCCAAGCCCCGGAAAGAAGGTGCCGCCCCCCCGGGGCAGGATCACCAGAGCCTCGGCTCCGGCGGCCAGGGGGGAGCGGGCGGAATCGGTCAGAGCCACGACCTTCGCCCCCTGGGCCAGGGCATGGTCCCGGGCCATCACCGTCAACCGGGCATAGGGCCGCTCGCTGACGGCCAGCAAAACATCCCCCGGGCCGATGCCCCGCAGACAATCCATGAACGTTGCCCCACCGCCCTCCACCAGGACCGCGTTGTCGCGCATCAACTGGTATCCGTAATGGAACACATAGGCCGGGGCGTGACTGCCTCGAACCCCCAAGCAAAAGACCCGACGGGCGGAAGACATCACCTCCACGGCCCGAGCCACGGCGGCCTCGGCCTCCAGCGTGGCGAGAGTGGACAGGGCGGAAATCTCCCTCCGAACCACGGCGCGGGCGGCCCCTCCCTGGTCCGCCTCTTCCCGCGCCGCGCTGGCCCGGAAGCCGACCAAGAAGTCTCCGTCCTCCCCGCCGTTCCGCAAGCGATCCAGGAAGGGCGCGCGCAATCCCTCGAACCCGCCCCAGCCCAAGGATTGGGCCAATCGGGTCATGGTCGCCGGAGGCACGCCCGCGGCCTCGGCCAGGCGGCGCATGGACAGAAGGGCCACATCCTCCGGGTGATCCAGCAGCCAAGCGGCCGCCCGTCGCGCCCCGGGGCCGAGACCCTGGGTATCACGCAGGCGTCGACAAGCTTCGGCGTAGCTGGGAGCGCTCTCGTTCATCCCCGCAGTGAAACATTTGATTCAAAAATAGTCAAGCAAACCGAATCATATGTTTCATCGCGAGACGGTTGTTGGATCTGGACGGGAAGACCCAGGATTATAGGTTTGCCTGAACGACCGGGAACGGTAGATTCCCGTTTTCCCGCGTCGGATCCATCCGGATACCGAAATCCCGTTCCAGTCCTGGAGACCCCGATGGATCTGAAAGACCATATCCGTGAAGTGCCCGATTTCCCGAAGCCGGGGATTCTGTTCTATGACATCTCCACCCTTCTGGCCCACCCGGATGCTTGGCAGGTGGCCATGGGCCGCATGGCCAAGGCCGTTGGCACCAAGGCGCCAGACGTTTTGGCCGGGATTGAATCCCGGGGCTTCCTGGTGGCCGCTCCCCTGGCCCTGAAGCTGGGACTGGGCTTCGTGATGGTGCGCAAAAAAGGCAAGCTGCCCGGCCCCACGATCAGCCACGAATATGCCTTGGAATATGGTACCGACGTTGTCGAGGTGCAGGAAGGGGCCATCGAGCCGGGACAGCGGGTGGTGATCCTGGACGATCTGTTGGCCACCGGCGGCACCCTGAACGCCGCGGCCGAACTGTTGACCAAGGTTGGCGGCACCGTCGTCGGCGCGGCCTGTTTGATCGAGTTGACCTTCCTGGGCGGCCGGGACAAGGCCAAGATCCCCGTGGACAGTCTGATTTCCTACGATTCTTGATATGATAAAGCGGTCGAACGCCGTTCGGCCGCTTTATGGTCGTTGTCTTTCACACGAGTTGGGCGTA
The DNA here is from genome assembly GCA_021741145.1 of Rhodospirillum sp. GTDB lineage: Bacteria > Pseudomonadota > Alphaproteobacteria > Rhodospirillales > Rhodospirillaceae > Rhodospirillum. The sequence goes on from JAIOYK010000033.1 coordinate 35,859, forward strand.
GCGGCCCGGCGTGACGCCGACCACCTCCCTGAAGCGTTTGGCGAAATGACTTTGCCCGGCGAAGCCACAGGCCCCCGCCACCTGGGCGAGCGGCATGCCCTCGCCGATCAAATCCCGGGCCCGGTCCATCCGCAGACGGGTCACATGGGCATGGGGGCTCTCCCCCGTGGATTGCTTGAACATCCGTGAAAAATGGAAGGGGCTGAGACCCGCCTCCCGCGCCAAGTCCTCGGTGCTCAGGGGATCGGCCAGGTGATCCCGGATATACCCATCCAACCGCCGCAGGGCCTGGGGCGGCAAGCCCCCCTTGGCGAGCACCGCCCCCGCCCGGTCGGCATGGCGTCCGGCCAGATAGGCCGCCACCATGCGTCCGGCATGGGTCACCGCCAGCCGGTCCGCCGGCTCGTTCCAGGCCAGGGGCAAGATCGCCGAGCGAATCATCCCCTCCAGCACCGGATCACGGAGGAAACTCTGGTCCCGGAGCGCGAAGCGGGCCGGATCCCGATCCAGGGTCTCCACCACCGCCCGATCGAACACCGTCTTGGGGATGTACAGGTGAAGCAGGGTCACCGAACCGGCCACGTCCCATTCGGAGTCCAGCCCCGCGGGCATCACGCAGAGGCTACCTCGACCAAACCCGGTCCGGACCTGTCCGCCTTCCACCCGCCGAATGCCTTCGCCGCCTTCCACGTAGAGGCTGACGGTATGCTGTTCCGGGGCGTCATAGCGCTGATGGACCTGCTCATCCCGCTCCCAAAGGGCCGCGGCCATGCCATCGCCAAAGCGCGCCGACGCCCGCAAGGGAACCCCCGCGTCCCGCAAATGGTCATGGATGCTATAGCCCCCCAGGGACTCCATGGTCTTTCGGTCCAGGTAAATACTGTGCAACCCCTCTACGGTGGCACGGGGGCTTGGCGCGGGGCAAGCGGATGCTTTTTTATAGCGCAAGAACGCGATAAATACCGCAAGGCGACGGAAGACGGCGCCGGACCTTGACGGCAGACTGGCGAACCCTGCTTCAAAGGACTCGAAACCCGCCATGCCCGCCTTTCACTCCATTGACGCCACCGACGCGCCCCCTCCGTCCGGCGGCTATGCCCAGGCCGTCCTTCTGCCTCCCGGGCGGGGTCTGCTGTTCATTAGCGGGCAAATCCCGGAAACCAGCGCGGGAGTCGTTCCCCCGACCTTTGGGGAGCAATGCACCCTTGTGTGGACGCATATCGAATGCCAGCTCCGGGCCGCCGGACTGGGCTTGGATCACCTCGTCAAAGTCACCACCTATCTGGCCGACAGAACCCATGCCGAGGAAAACAGCGCCCTGCGCAACCGGGTCCTGGGCGCCCGCAGGCCCGCCCTCACGGTTTTGATCGCCGGAATTTACGATCCCCGCTGGCTTCTGGAAATCGAGGCCATCGCCATCACGGATACCCAACCATGAACACGCTGCTTTTCGCCACAGTCGTTTTCACCTGGGGGTTCACTTGGTTCGCGATCCACCTGCAAATGGGGACGATCCCGCCGGAGGTCTCCATCTTTTGGCGCTTCCTGGCCGCGGGATCCCTGCTTGGCCTCGGACTTGCCATGACGGGCCGTCTGCGTCGGGCGAAGCTGGCCGATCACCGATGGTTCGCGGCCATGGGACTGTGTCTGTTCGGGGGCAATTTTCTGCTGATCTATTCCGGATCCCTGTTCGTGGCCAGTGGCATTGTCTCCGTTCTGTTCACCCTGGCCACGGTCTTCAACGCCGTCAACCAGTGGCTTATCCTGGGCAAGCGCCCAGCGGTCCGGGTGGTCGGAGGCGCGCTCTGCGGGATCCTGGGGGTCGGGCTGCTCTTTGGCGAGACCCTGGCCTCGGCCCATTTGGGCGCGGAGACGGCCCTGGGCGTGGGCCCCGTGCTCGCGGGAACCTTCACCTTCTCCCTGGGGAACATGGTGTCCTCACGCATGGGGTCCATCGGCATGGATCTGCCCAACGCCGCCTTCCGCGGCATGCTCTGGGGATCCGCCTTGCTGGCCACTTTTGTCCTGATCCGAATTGGGTCCTTCCCCATCGACTGGTCGGTACGCTACCTGGGCAGCCTCGCCTATCTGATCGGCCCGGGATCCCTGGTCGGCTTCCTCGCCTACCTCAGCCTTGTCAACCGGGTGGGACCGGACCGGGCGGCCTATGCGACGGTGCTGTTCCCCCTGGTGGCCCTGACCGTCTCCACTGTGTTCGAGGGCTATCACTGGACGTCCTGGTCCCTGGCCGGGCTGCCGATGATCCTGCTGGGCAACCTGATCCTTTTCGCCCGCCTCCCCAGGACAGACCGCGCCCATCCCGCGGCCGCCTGAGCGAAAGGCGGCTTGCCATGCACCCGAGCCGCGAGGCATCACATGAACCACGCCATGGCGACGGCGGTGACGGTAACAATACTCACCAGCAGCCAGCCCCGTTTGCGGTTGTCAGCCCACGGATCCTCGCCCTTGCCGACGCCGGACAGCAGGTGAATGGCCGCGCTGACGATGGCGAACATCAGCGCGAACTTGATAAGGATTGGAATCAGCGTGGACAAGGGACCATCCTTTGGGTCGGATCGTGATGCCCTATCCTACTGCTTGGGCTGGCCGTTCAAAAGGCCCAGGGTATCCGAGCTAAAACGGATCTGGGACAGGCCAAGGCGCGCGGCCACGGTACTGGCCGCTCCCTTGCCATCAGCCAGGGGAATTCCATTGAACAGGGCATCGGTGACCTCGCCCACGGTTGGGGCCGCGCCGTCCTTGTAGACAACGGCTTCCACCTCGTCTCCACCATAGAACTTGCTGAGTTCCTCCTTCAGGCGGTCGGCCTGATAGGTGGCCGCGGCGATGCCCGATAATCCCTGATCGGCCACCTCGTCCTGGATGGATTTTACCGCCTCGGCCACGGCGTCATTGGTGAACACCGTTCCCGAATCCGACTGGTAGCCGATCACCTCTCCGTCCACCTTGAACAGGGAGGTGATGGGCTCGTCCTCCAGGGCCTTGCTGGCCTTGTTGAGTTGGCCCTGCGCCAAGCCCTGGATATTGGCGAACAGCTGGTCGAGCTGTTCCTTGAATTTCGCCTGATCGGACGGACTCGCCGTGGCGATATCCTTGGCGCTATCGCCAAGGCCCAGGAATTGGAGCGCCTGTTGACCCAGGCCCTCGAAATCAATGGACATGACAGTCTCCCCTTGGAATCTTGATCCGCTCCCCTCTTCCTTGGCAAGGGGGGTACCAAAGGCTAAGCAAGGGGAGTGCCAAAGGGTAACAGGTTGAATCCAGGAACATCCCCCCTCCAATAGGAGCCCGAAGGGGAAAAATCCGTCTCCGTCCCGCCCAAGACCCGGCAATTATGACCCAGCGAGCCACCTCCCCAAGGTCCACCCGGGAAAAAGCAAAAATCAAAGTAAATAGCGTGAAATAGCCATGTCACTTAAATCCATTTCACTTAAATCCATTTCACTTAAATATCGAGATCAGCATTCTGGCACGATGGGACATGTCCTTCCGAAGAGTCCTCCGTTTCACTCCCTTGCAACATTCAGCCCCCTTGCCCGGCTTGCCGGGCGAGGTTAAAATATAGCCATGAATGATCATCCCACCTACAACCCGGATCGGTCGCTCGGTTATATGAGCAACATGGTCGCGCGGCAGTTCAAGCAGGCCCTGGACCGACGGATCCAGCCCCTTGGCCTGTCCTCTGGCGTTTTTCCCGTTCTGTTGCAGCTTTGGGCAAAGGATGGCCAGTTCCAGTCGGAACTGTTGAAGGCCATCAAGGTGGAGCAGCCGACCCTGGCCAATACCCTGTCGCGCATGGAACGGGACGGTTTGGTCCGACGGGAGGCGGATTCCGAGGATCGGCGCCGCTCCCGGGTCTACCTGACCGACCGGGCGCGGGAAATCGAACGGGACGCCGTGACCCACGCCATGGACATCAACATCCGGGCCTCCAGCGTGCTTACGCCGGAGGAACATGCCCAGCTTCTCGACTTTCTGGTCCGAGTTTCCCAGGGGTTCAACGAAGGTTAGGGCTTCGACTCGAACACAAGCTTCAAGCCGGAAAAAGGGCGCTCCGAAGGGATCTTCGAAGCGCCCGCGTCCTTTGTTGGTTCAGCTGTTCAGGGACGACCACATGTCCTTGTCGCGCTCCGCCGTCCAGATGGACGGGCGGACCATGCCACCGGCTTCATCATAGGCGCGGGAGACATCGAAGGGCATGCAGTGCTCGTAGATCACCCAGTCGCCGTACTTTGGATCCATACGCGCCTTGGTCAGGTCGAAAGTTTCTTTCAGGGACTTGTTTCCGGCCCGCCCTTCCTTGGCGGAGTCAAACAGGTCGGTCAGGAACGCCTGGGTCAGGGCCATGGCGTTCTCGCAATCCTCGGGGGTGGTCAGGGCGTCGCCCCGGCCCGGGACCAGCTTTTCCGGCTTCAGGGCGCGCAGGGCGTCCAGGGTGGCCGGCCAATCGGTCAGATGGGCGTCGCCCGTATAGGGAGTCGCGCCGAATTCCACCAAATCGCCGGAATAGAGGATCTTCTGGTCCGCCAACCAAGCGACCGTATCCCCCTGGGTATGGCCCTTGCCCGGCGACCAGATCTCCACCGGGCGATTGCCCAGGTCCACGGTGATCTTGCCGTCGAAAACGAGGGTCGGCCATGTCAGACCGGGGATGGTCTCCTCCCCCTGGAACAGGCGGGGGAAGCGGCCCAGTTCACTGTCGTAATCCTGCTGGCCCCGCTCGACGATCATCTCGTGGGTCAGGCGCGAGGCGATGACGGTCTCCGCCCCATAGCCCGCGGCACCCAGCACGCGCACGGCGTGGTAATGGGTCATCAGGATATATTTGACGGGCTTATCGGTCACCTCGCGGATCCGCTCCATCACCTTTTGAGCCATGAAGGGAGTCGCCTGGGTGTCGATCACCATCACCGCGTCGTCACCGACGATCACACCGGTATTGGGGTCCCCCTCCGCGGTATAGGCATAGGCGCCCTCGCCCAATTTGGCGAAGGTCACGGTCTTGTCGCCCAAATCTCCGGTGGAGGCGAAGGTCTTGCTCATGGGGTACTCCTAAAAGAAAAGCGTCATTGAAGAGAAGGGGGGGCTCACGCCGCATGGGCCTGGGACGTGGCCCCCGTGGGCTCGATCCCGTCCCGGGCCATGTCCAGGGCCTCGCGCAGGGCGTCCATATCCCCAACGTGGTTGGCCAGCAGCAGGATCAGGCGGGCATTGACCGCCAGACTCTGATCCTCGGACAGGTCCCGGTGGGCCTCGATCAAGGCCTCGTAAAAATCGTCGGGACGGGCAATGTTCGGATTGGTGTTGAGTTTCATGCTGTCTCTCCCTCCCTGGGTTCAGGCCGCGTGGCTGGCGGAAGACCGGCTAGATGGCCGGGCAGCGGCCTTGCCCACCGCCCGGTTCAGGGCGTCGGCGATCCTGGCTACGTCGAAGGACCGCCAGCGGGCGGCCACATGCTGGTCCGGACGCACCAGATAGGTGGTCCCGACCTGACCGTCATAGCGCTCGGCCAGACGACCCTTGGCATCCTGAATGTCCTTGCCGACCACCAGAACGTCATAGGGGACGCCATCCACCTCGCCACCGGTCAGGCCCGGGTCCTGGCCGAAGGTCAGAACGGTGAAGCGCCCGCCGATCCGGTCGAGGAACCAGCCGTCCTGGCCGTCGACCCAGACCGGCGCATCGGCGCAATTGGTGCCCGGCGTCATGGATCCGGAGAAAGCCGCGCCATCGGGGGTGTTCAGGGACGAGCCCGCATAGGGCGTGGGCATGGACAGTCGCCCGGAATTCACCAGGGGCCGGGCGAAGGGCCGGTCCCGGGCCAGATCAAGCACCGCGTCCCGGAAGGCCTTGCTGACCTTGCTTTTGGGCGTGATGAAATCCGTCGACCGGGTGGAGTTCCTGAGGTTGTCGTCCCCGGCGAAGACCCGCTCCTCGGAATAGGTATCAAGCAGGCTTTCCGGCGCCTTGCCCTCGCGCACCAGCTTCATTTTCCAGGCGAGGTTGTCCACGTCCTGAACCCCCGTATTGGCGCCCCGGGCGCCGAAGGGGGAGACCTGATGGGCGGCGTCCCCGGCGAAAAACACCCGGCCAGAGCGGAAATCACGCATCCGACGACAGGCGAACTGATAGACGCTGACCCACTCGAGTTCGAACTCCTGGTCCTCGCCCAGCATTTTTTTGAGCAGGGGGATCACATTCTCGGGCTTCTTGGCCTCTTCCGGATCGGCGTCCCAACCCAATTGAAAATCAATGCGCCAAACGTCGTCGGATTGCATGTGCAGCAAGACGGATTGATTGGGGTGGAAGGGCGGGTTGAACCAGAACCAGCGCTCGGCGGGGAAGTCCGCCTTCATGACCACGTCGGCGATCAGGAAGCGGTCCATGAAGAACTGGCCGGTAAACTCCAGCCCCATCATCTTGCGGACGTCCGAATTCGCGCCATCGCAAGCCACCACCCAATCGGCCTCCATCCGGTACACACCGTCGGGAGTCTCCACCTGCATCACCGCGTGGTCCGGCTGGTTCTTGATGGAAATCACCTTGGACTTCCACCGCAGATCCACTAGGTCGCCCATCTCCTTCAGGCGGGCGATCAGGTATTCCTCCAGGTAGTATTGCTGCAGATTGATGAAGGCGGGGATTTTGTGGTCTTCCTCGGGCAACAGGTCGAACTGGTAGACCTGTTCCTCCCCACGGAAAACCTTGCCCACCTTCCAGACCACGCCCTTGTCGACCATCGGCTTGGCGCAGCCCAGGCGGTCCCAGACTTCCAACGGCCGTTTGGCGTAGCAGACGGCGCGGGATCCGATGGACACCGTGTTGTTGTCATCCAGAACCACGACCGGAATGCCTTGGTGGGCCAGATCGAGCGCCATGGTCAGACCGATGGGTCCGGCACCGACAACCACCGCGGGGTGGCGCTTGACCAGGCCGTCACGCTGTTCGGCGCTCTGGACGTAGTCGAACTCCGGATAGGTGTATGTGTTCAGCATCGTGAAACCTCCCTGTCGGGACGGGGGGCTTACGCCCACGCCGCCACCGTTTTTTTCATTGCCTTGAAGCGCCCTCTTTTCGGGGCTTGCATCGGATCTTCAACGGAGCCTCACCCCTTGTCTTCCACAACCGTCTGTTCGATGGCGCCGAAGATGGACGCCCCCTCGGCGTCCTTCATCTCGATGCGGATGGTGTCGCCAAACCGCATGAACGGGGTGGAGGGCTTTCCGTCATAAATGGTCTCGATCATGCGGATCTCGGCGATGCAGGAATAGCCGAGTCCCCCTTCCGCCACCGGCTTGCCCGGGCCGCCATCCAACTTGTTGGACACCGTGCCGGATCCGACGATGGCCCCAGCCCCGAGGGGACGGGTCCTGGCGGCATGGGCGACGATCTCGGGGAAGGAGAAGGTCATGTCCTCCCCGGCCTCGGCCTTGCCGAACAAAACGCCGTTCAGGGTGCAGAGGAGGGGCAGATGGACCTTGCCATCCGTCCAGGCGGCGCCCAATTCGTCGGGCGTCACCGCCACCGGAGAGAACACGCTGGAGGGCTTGGACTGGAAGAAGCCGAAGCCCTTGGCCAGTTCCGCGGGAATCAGGCCGCGCAGGCTGACGTCATTGACCAGCATCAGCAGGCGAATTCCCTCCGCGGCTTTCTCGGGGCTGGCGCCCATGGGGATATCGCCGGTGATCACCGCGACCTCGCCCTCGAAGTCGATGCCCCAGCTTTCCGAGCCCAGGGGCACGTCCTGGCGGGGTCCAATGAAGGAATCAGAGCCCCCCTGGTACATCAGGGGATCGGTCCAGAAGGATTCCGGCAGTTCGGCGCCCCGGGCCTTGCGGACCAATTCCACATGGTTCACATAGGCCGACCCGTCGGCCCATTGGAAGGCGCGGGGCAGGGGCGATTCACAGGCGGCCTCGTCGAAGGCTTGACCCTTGGATCCGTCGTCATTGAGCGCGTCGGAGATCAGGGCCAGCTTGGGGAACAGGGCATCCCAGTCGTCCAGGGCGGCCTGGAGGGTGGGGGCGATCTCGGGCACGGGCTGGCATCGGGTCAGATCGCGGGAGACGACCACGAGCTGGCCGTCACGGGTCCCATTGGTCAGGGTGGCGAGTTTCATCGAATGGTCCTTGAAGCGGCGCGTGGAACGGCGGCCCCGGTCGACCCGCCATCCCACGAAAGAGTGTGACGTTGGCTAGCTGGAGAATTCCTTGCTGTGCATCCAGGCGGCGTGTTCGGGCGCGCGCTTGGTCTTGGACCACTCCTCCAGCATCTCCCATTTCACGGCGTCGAGCTTGCTGTCCATCTCGGGCGTGTTCGTATCCACGGCCAGTTCCAAGCGATGTCCGCTGGGATCGAAGAAATAGATGGACTGAAAAATAGTGTGGTCGGTGGGACCCACGACATCGATGCCATCGGCTTCCAGCTTGGCCTTGACCGCCATCATCTCCTCCATCGAGCCCATCTTGAAGGCGATGTGCTGCACCCAATCCGGAGAGTTGGGGTCCCTCCCCTGCTCCGGGGAATTGGGCAGTTCGAAGAAGGCCAGGATGTTGCCCATGCCCGCGTCCAGGAAGATGTGCATATAGGGGTCCGGTGCCTTGGTGGACGGAACCTGGTTCTCGGCGATCGCCAGGACGAACCCCATATCCAGGTACCTGCCGTACCACTCCACGGTTTTCTTGGCGTCCTTACAGCGATAGGCCACATGGTGGATGCGCTGAATCGTCATCTCCGTTCCTTCCTGTCAATGGTGCCGCCTTGGGGCGGTTCAACGGCCCCATAATTTGTTGCAAATGAAATTTTATCAATGATTTTTTGCACTCTTAGCACCTGATTTCTCTCCGTTTTCCTGAGTTTTCAATGGTATCAAACCCGCCCTATATTCATATTTTCTTTTAATAAACAGATAGGTATGAGATATCCGAGAAAGCGCTTGAAATTTGTTTCAGCCCCGTGGATTATTGTTTCAATAGAAACTAAAAATAAGAGAACGCCCGTCAAACGGACCCTCCGCGCCCCCGTCGCGGATCCCGCCAAACCTCTCTCAGGGAGACTCCATCCATGACGCGTCTGTTTGTTTCCGCCCTCGTCGCCTGCGGCCTTCTGGGCACGGCGACCCTGGCCAAGGCCGAGGACCCCATTGTCCTCAAGATGAGCCATTTCCTCCCCTCCTCCCACCCCAGCCAAACGGACTTCCTGGAGCCTTGGGCCAAGGAGCTGGAAGCGCGCGCCAAGGGCCGGGTGAAGGTCGAGATCTATTCGGCGGGATCGGCCTTCGGCAATGTGGCTAACCAACTCGATCAGGTGAAGGCCGGCGTGATCGACATCGCCCATGGCCTGTCGGGCATCCCCCGGGGCCGCCTGCCCCGCACCCTGATCATGGACATGCCCTTCCTGGTGAAAACCGCGGACGCGGCCTCCAAGACCCTCTGGGACCTTTACGCCGACGGCGACATCGCCCCGGAATACGAGGGGTTGAAGGTCCTGGCCCTGCATGCCCATAACGCCGGGCTGATCCACACCCGGGACAAGCCAGTCTCCACCATGGAAGATCTGGCGGGTCTGCGCCTGCGCACCCCCTCCCAGGCCGTGTCCATGATGTTGGAACAGTTGGGCGCCACCCCCGTGGGCATGCCGCCGACCGAAGTCTACGCCGCCCTGCAAAAGGGCGTGATCGACGGCAATGCCTTCACCTATGAGGCCGTCCATAGCTTCAAGCTCCATGAAGTCCTGAAGCACCACCTGGACGCCAAGGCCTATACCACCACCTTCTTCTTCGTCATGAACAAGCGGAAGTACGACTCCCTACCCGAGGATATCCGCGCGGTCATCGACGACATGTCCGGCGCGCCCCTGGTCGCCAAGTTCGGCGGCTGGTGGACCAAATGGGACGAAGCGGGCAAGACGGACATTATCGCGGCGGGCAATACGGTGACTCCGCTGTCCGACGCCGAGCGCGCGAAGTGGCGCGAGGCCCTGGCCCCCATGATCGACGCCTACCTGACCGTGGCGGAAGAACAGGGCGCCGAGAATGCCCGGGCCATCTATGTCAAGGCCCAGAAGCTGGTGGAAAAATACGAGGGTGCCGGGAACTAATCCTAGAGTGCTCCGAGATCAAGTTGGCCCAACTTGGCCCAACTTGGCCCAACTTGGCCTCGAAGGCACACTAAAATTTATAAGATTAGAGGGAAACTGGGCCAGCTTGACTCAAGCTGATCCAGTTTCACTAGGCCGCCCCGGAGCCGCGAAGCCTCCCTCCGCGGCCCCCTCTCGCCCGTCCGTCCCCCAAGGAGCATCCCCATGATCAACCGCGTGTTGACCGTCCTTTTTCCCGTGATCCGGATCCTGGCCTGGGTCGGCATGCTGGCCCTGCTTGGGGCCATGTCCATCACGGTCCTCGACATCATCCTCCGGAAAATCGGGCTGGGCGGCATTCCCGGCGCGGTCGATCTCGTCCAACTGACCATCCTGTGGGCGGCTTTCCTGGCCATCCCCCTGGGGTTCACCCGGCATGGACATGTGGCGGTCTCCATGGTCGTCGAACACTTCGGAACCCGAGGGCAAGCCTCCTCCCTCGCCCTGTCCATGGGCGCCGCCTGTCTTGTGATGTCCGGTATCGCCTGGTTTGGCGCGGACAAGGCGCTCCAGCAATGGACCTATGGGGATGCCTCCCTGACCATCGGCGTTCCCATGATCCTCTATTGGATCCCCCTGGTGGTGGGGTCGACTTTCGCCGCGCTGGCGGTGTTCCTCATGTTCCTCGGTGCCCTCGGCGCCCTGGTCTCCGGGCGGCCCAATCCGCTGCTCGACCTTAGCGGAAGGGCCTGACCCCATGGCCGACACGACCCTTGTGCTCCTCTCCTTCGTCGCCCTGTTCGGCCTGATCATCATGCGCGTGCCCATCGCCATCGCCATGGGGCTGGTGGGTCTGGTGGGGGGGTGGATGGTCAACGGCTTTTTCTCCGTCGGCTTCATCCTGGGGACCATCCCCTTCGATTCCGTCTTTCCCTATGGCCTGTCCGTGGTGCCCCTGTTCGTCATGATGGGCGTTTTCGCCGCCCGGGCGGGGCTGTCCAAGGCGCTTTATGACTCGGTCCATGCCTTCATGGGCCATTTCCGGGGCGGTCTTGCCATGGCGACCGTGGGAGCCTGCGCCGTCTTCGGGGCCATCTGCGGGTCCTCCCTGGCCACCGCGGCGACCATGTGCCGGGTCGCCATGCCGGAAATGCGTGCCCGTCATTACGACGACGGCTTGGCCTCGGCGACCATCGCCGCGGGCGGCACCCTGGGCGTCCTCATCCCGCCCTCGGTGATCATGGTCATCTACGCTCTGCTGACCGAGCAATCCATCGGCAAGATGTTCTCCGCCGCCCTCATTCCCGGCTTGGTGGCGACGGGCCTGTACATGGCGGCGATCACCATCTGGACCTGGCGAAACCCGTCCCTGGGACCGGCGGACGCCAGGATCCCCTGGTCCGGGCGACGGGAGGCTCTGAAGCGGGTCTGGCCCGTCGGGTTGCTGTTCCTGCTGGTCATCGGGGGCATCTATCTGGGGTGGTTCTCGCCGACCGAGGCCGCCGCCGTGGGCGCCGCGGGCGCCCTGTTGCTGGCCGTCCTGCGCGGCGCGCTGACCAAAGCCGTCTTCCTGGACAGCATGACCGAAACCGCCATGACCAGCGGTATGATCTTCCTGGTCCTGATCGGCACCGCCCTGTTCAACTACTTCGTTGAATCCGCGGGTCTGCCCCAAGCCCTGGTCGCCTTCGTCACCGATCTGGGGTGGGTACCCATGGCGGTCCTGGTGGCGCTGATCGTCTTTTACCTGATCCTCGGCTGCTTCATGGATGCCCTGTCCATGATCCTGTTGACCCTGCCCTTCGTTTACCCGCTGATCACCAGCCTGGGTCTGGATCCCATCTGGTTTGGCGTGATCATGGTCTCCGTCGTCGAAGTCGGATTGATCACCCCGCCCGTGGGCATGAACCTGTTCATCATCATGGCGGGCACGCCTGGGTTGACCCTGGGGACGATCAGCCGGGGGATCGTCGCCTTCCTCGTCGCCGACGCGGCGCGGCTTGTCCTGCTCGTGCTCTTTCCGGCCCTGTCCTTGTGGCTCCCCTCCCTCATGGAATAGGCGGAGTGGAAACAAAGCCTTCCCTCTCCCCCATTGTTCCAAGACTGGCCAAAAAAGGAGCCGATATGTAATGCCCGACCAAGCAAGGACACCAGAAGAGACGGTCTTCGTCCTGTCCGACTTCTTTCCCTATAAGGTCCGTATTTTCTACACCGCGGTCAGCGGCGCCGTCCGGCAGGTCTACATGTCGCTTCACGGCTTGTCGGTCAACGAATGGCGGACCCTGGCGGTTCTAAACGGGCACGACCCCCTCTCGGCCAAGGAAATTGTCGCCCGGTCCTCCATGGACAAGGTCAACGTCTCCCGCGCCATCTCCGCCCTGCAAAAGAAGGGGATCCTGGAACGCCACATCGACCCGACGGACCGGCGCCGTGTTCTTCTCCGCCTGACCCGCAAGGGCCGCCGGATCCTCATGGAGTTGCTGCCCGAGGTGAAACGGGTGGAAGACCGCATGCTCGATGGCCTGTCGCCCGAGGAACGGGAGACTTTCCTCCGTCTCATGGCGCGGGTGACCGCCAATGCCCGGGCCATTGGCCCCCCCATCCGAGGAGAACACCATTAACATGAAGCTTTATACCTATTGGCGGTCCTCCGCGGCCTACCGGGTCCGCATCGCCCTCAACCTGAAGGGCCTGGAGGTCGAAATGGCCTCGGTCCACTTGGCCAAGGGAGACCAGGAGCGGCAGGCCTACGGCGCGATAAATCCGCAAAAGCTGATCCCCTGCCTGGAGCTGGACGACGGCATGGTGATCGCCCAATCCCTGGCGATTATCGAATACCTGGATGAAACCCATCCCAACCCCGCCCTCCTGCCGGCGGATCCCGTGGCCCGGGCCCGGACGCGCGCCCTGGCCCAGGCCATCGCCGTGGACATTCACCCCGTCAACAATCTGCGGGTCCTAAAATACTTAAAGGGCGTGTTGGGACTCTCCGAGTCGGCCAAGGACACGTGGTATACCCATTGGATCCTGGAAGGCTTCGCGGGCGTGGAGGAGAGCCTGACCCGAAGCGCGATCCCGGGTCCCTTCCTGGGTGGCGCGGCCCCCGGTTTGTTCGAGATCTGCCTGATCCCCCAACTGTACAACGCCCGCCGTTTCTCGGTCGACCTCTCCCCCTTCCCCCGGTTGACGGCCATCGAGGAGCTCTGCGTGGCCCTCCCCGCCTTCAAGCGCGCGGCGCCGGAAAACCAGCCCGACGCCCAATAGGCGTCCCTTTCCAGAGCCACATTTTCCAGAGTCACGTCAAAAAGGCGCCCATCCCCATGGGGGAGGGCGCCGTGACTCGTGGACGGGAGGGAAAGCCAACCACCCCGATCAGGCGGCCTTTTTCTTGTTGGACTTGGCGAAGGCCGCGACCTTGGCGTCCTGATCGCGGATGTGGCTTTCCCACCAGCTCCCCAACAGTCCCATCAGATCCATGACCGCGGCATCCTTGTCCTTGCCTGCCCGACCATCCAGGCTCCTCAGTCGCGTCAGGAACTGGTTGTGCTCCTTGACATGCATGTCTACGTCCGGGAACCCGATCCGGGTCATGAAGGCCTCTTCCTCGGCGAAATGCGTTTCCGTATGGCGCTTCAACTGGGCCAGGGATTGGTTGAGTTCCTGTTCCGTGGCCCCATCGGTTACCTTGCGGTACACCGCGTTGACCATATCCATCAGGCGCCTGTGGTCGTCGTCGATGGACTTGATCCCGAAGGCGAGACTCTCGTTCTAGGTCACGAGCCCGCCTTCTCGGCCTTCCTGGCTGTTCATGCCTTTCAGGAAGATGGCGACTTCCCGCTTCAGGGAACCCGCCTGTTCGCCCAGGGCGACGCTGGCCTCTTCCATGTCCTCGGCGCGCCGATTGGACTCTTCCGCGGACTTGCGCACCTTGATGATGGCTTGGGTCACCGCTTCGGTTCCCCGGGCGGCCTCGTCCACATTGCGGGCGATCTCCTGGGTCGCGGCGCCCTGCTCCTCCACGGCCGAGGAAATACTCGCCGCGATACCATGAACCTCGCTGATCACGCGGCTCACATCCCCAATGGCCGACACGCTGGTTTCCGTGGCGCTCTGGACATCGGCGATACGTTGAACAATATCCACCGTCGCCTTCTGGGTCTGGTTGGCGAGGCTCTTTACCTCTCCAGCCACGACGGCGAAGCCTTTCCCGGCGTCCCCGGCCCGGGCCGCCTCGATGGTGGCATTCAGGGCCAACAGATTGGTTTGTTCGGCGATATCGCTGATCAGGCCGACAATCTCGGAAATCTGTCCCACCCGGCGCTGCAAATCGTTGATACCTCCGCTGGCCCGATCGGCGTCGGTCACGGCGCGCTCCGCCACGTCCGAGGATTCCAGAACCCGCCGTGCGATCTCGCCGATGGAGGCGCTCAATTCCTCGGCGGCGGAGGCCACGGTCTGCACATTGGCCGAAGCCTGTTCCGCCGCGGCGGACACCTCGCTCGCCTCTTCCATGGTTGAATTGGCGCCATTGGTCATATCCACGGCCATGGATTTCATGCCGTGATCGGCCGAAGCGAGTCCGTCAAGCACACGCACGACGGTCATCTCGAAGGCCCGCACCTTCTCTTCCATATCCTTGCGCCGGGCTTCCTTGGCGGCTTGGTCGCGGTCGTGCTCCTCGCTCAAGCGCCGAGCCTCTCGCATATGTTCCCGGAAGACCACCACGGCATTGGCCATGGCGCCCACCTCGTCGGCGCGTCCCTCGCCCTCCACGGTGACATTCAAGTCCCCTTCGGCGAGGCCCCGCATGGTCTTGGTCATGGCGAGAAGCGGACCGGTCAAACCGCGGGCGACCATGGTGGACAAAAGCGCCAACCCAAGCACCAGAACCAAAACCACACCCCCGAAAATCAGGGCCTGATCGATGAAGGCCGCGTCCACGTCGTCAACATAGATACCCGAACCGATGATCCAGCCCATGTCAGGCACCGCTTGCACGTAGGTGATCTTTGGAAGGGGATTGCCTCCGGCCTTTTTCGGCCAGTCATAGCTCACGAAACCCGATCCCTGGGTCTCGGCGACAGAGACCATGTCCTTGAAAAAGGAAACGCCGTTCGAGTCCTTATCCTGAATCCGAATGGTCCCATCCAACTCGGGCGAAATCGGATGCATCACCACGCGCCCCTGGAAATCTAGGATAAAGAGATAATCCCCATTCCCGTACCGGGCGGCGCGGACCAAATCCTTCGCCGCCTCCGACTTCCCGGCGACCTTGACTTGCGTGACGGCCATGTCGACGACGGCCTTCACCTTGTCCTGACGGTCCTCCATCATGGTCGACCGCAATTGACCCAGACCAATGGCGGCCGTAGCGACAATACCCGCAAGGGACACCACCACGAGGACGGCCAGTTTTCTGGAAACTGGCAAACGGTCAAGAATCATTTGTTCCAATCCTGATCCAAGGGTTGCTGGAATAGAATTGGCCTCTGAATGGTATCCCCCCGGGCCAGCTTATTCCATGCCATTCATATGGTCTTATGGCAAATTGCGCACATCCCTCATAAGACTACAATAGATAGGTGAGAAATATATGAAATCAAAAATGTTATACAACCGATCAATTTAAATGGTGAAACGGGAACCGATTACCCCAATTATTAGATATATCTATTATTTCATGTTCCACCAGCGCTCCACGCTATACCCTCACCTTGTTCGATCCCGAGTCGCGCTGTCCCGGGGTCCTTCCGAGCACCGGAGTCCTTCTGAGCGGTCGGGAGAGGAAGCATCGCATGCTTGCTTGGCAAGCCTTAGCGACAGCTGACAGGTGACAGGTGACAGGTGACGTCTCACGCGTGGGCGGAGGATGACCGACCTAAAAATGTTCACCCAGCTTGGGCGACGGGATGCGTTTCATCAATTCCTTTTCACCACGCGCCAAGTAGCATTACAGGATCAGCTCCCACCGCCCCAAACAGGATCGGAGTGTCCATGAGAATCGCCATCGCCAGCCAGAACCGCCGCACGGTCTCCGCCCATCCGGGTAAGACCCGCGTCTTTCTCGTCCATACCGCCGAGATGGGCGGGGAGCCAGGTCCCGCCGAAGTCCTGGAACTGCCCAAGGATGGGATGATCCACGGCTATTCCCACGATGCGGCTCACCCCCTCTATACCATGAATGTGTTGATCTCCAAAACGGCGGGAGCTGGCTTTCTCCGGCGCATGGCCGCGCGGGGCGTATCCGTGGCCATCACCGACCTGGACGACCCGGAGGAGGCCATCCGCGCCTATCTGGCCGGAGATCTGGCCCCCGTGGAAGCACCGCCCTTGTCGGCCTGAACAAGCTTACCATCGCGCAAATAGATGACCCGATCGGCCAGGACCCTGGCTTCCTCTGGATCATGGGTGACAACCAGGGCCGTCATGCCCAAGGTCCGACGGAGTCCCCCAACCTCCGCCCACAATTGGCGGCGGGTCTCCGGATCCAGGCTGGAAAAGGGCTCGTCCAGCAGCAACAGGCTCGGACGCCGGGCCAAGGCCCGGGCCAGGGCCGCCCGTTGACGCTCGCCACCCGATAGCTGGTCCGGCCGCCGGTCGGCCCGATGGGTGATGGCACAAAGCTCCAGGGTCCGCCGCACCCGCTCGGCCCGCCTCCCGGCGCTTGCCTGGTCGAAGAACAGGACCAACCGCAGAGACGCCGCGACGCTCAGATGGGGAAAGGCCAGGACGTCCTGGGAGAGATACCCGATGTCCCGGTGGTGGGGTGGGGTCCGCTCCATGGGCCGCCCATCGAAGCGGATCCTCCCGCCATGGGGAATGAGACCGGCCACGGCCTTGAGCAGGGTCGTCTTCCCCGAACCCGACGGCCCCAGCAGGGCCACGGCTTCGCCATCGGCCACGGACAGGTCAAGGGGACCGAGGAAAGGCGTCGTCACCCCCTCCAAGTCAAGCCGGGGCATGGCCCGCTCCCCTTTCCGAGCCCCCCGTCAGCGCGCGGATACCCAGCAGAAGACAAAAGGCGAGGCTCAGCAGCAGCAGCGCGCAAGCAATGGCGATCTCGGTCTCCCCACTGGCGATATTGAGGAAAACAGCCATGGGCAGCGTCTCGGTCCGCATGCGGGTCGCCCCCGCGACCATCAGAGTGGCCCCGAACTCTCCCAGGGCCCGGGCCCAGGCGAGGATAGCCGCCGAGACCAATCCCCGCCCGGCCATGGGAACCTCCACCAACAGGAAAGCCCATCCGGGAGACAGGCCCAGGGTCGCGGCCTGCCCGGCGTAATCCGGGTTCACCGCCTGGAAGGCGGCCCGGGCACTTCGGGTCAGCACGGAAACCGCGATATAGGTCTGGGCAAGGACCACCCCGGCGGGGGAGAACAACAGCCCGAAGGGATCCATCCCAAGGACCCCCACCACCGGCCCCTCCCGACCCAGCAGGAACAAGAGGCCCATCCCAGCGACCAGAGGCGGCGTGACCATGGGCAGGTCCAGCAGGGTTTCCACCAGCACCTTCCCCGGAAAGCGGCGCCGTGCCAGCAGCCAAGCCGCGGGAATTCCCAGAAAGAGAGCCAAGCCCAGGGCCAAGGCCGAAGTCCGAAGGGACATCAGCAGGGCGAACAGAGTCTCTTCCTGCCCCAGAGCTTCCAGCAGGCGGTCCAGGGGAAGCTGTCCGATCAAGGCTCCCAATGCACCGAGAATGGTTAGGGCGATGACCGCCAGGGCGCCCCAGGCCAGGATAAGAAGGGGCGCCATGGCCGCCTCAGTTGGCGGGAACGGCCAGGAACCCGGCATCGGCAAAGGCCGCGAGTCCGCGGGGAGAGGCCAGAAGGTCGACGAAAGCCTTGGCCGTCCCGGCGTCTGTCGTGGTTTTCAGCACGCCCGCGGTCACTTCCTCGGGCGTGTAGTATTCGGTCGGAATATCCACCATGACCAATTTGTCCGCCGCCTGAAAGACGGAGGACCGCCCCAGAATCCCCGCGTCCACGTCCCCGTTCAGAACGTAAAGGGCCACCTGCTGCTGGGTGGTGCCCCGGGCGACCACATTGGCCCGGATCGCCTCGCCCAGGCCCGAGGCGTCGAGGATGGCCTCCGCCGTCCGTCCCAGGGCCATGGCCTTGGGATCCCCCAGGGCGAGGCGCAGTCCGGGCTTGGCCAGATCGGCGAAGGTGGTGATCTTGTCCGCGTTCTCCTTGCGCAGACCGATCACCGCGGTGTGAAGGGCCAGGGGCACGACGTCGGTGATCTCACCCCGCCCGGCCAGCTTGTCCGTGTAAAAGGCCGTGCCGGAAACAAAAACATCTCCCCGACCCGTGGCATCATGGCGGGTCAGCATTTGCCCCATACCGCCGTATTCCACCAGGACGACCTGTCCCGTTTCTTTTTGGAACAGAGTCACCAAAGGCTGGACGGCAGGGCGCAGGCCCGCGCCGGAATAGACGTACAAATCGCCAGCCAGGACCGGCACCATGGCCAAACGGCCGAACAACAAAACCGCCCCGGCCAAGCCGAGACACCTCAAGAAACGTCCCATGGTCACTCCCCTCCAACGCCACGGGCGGTCCGCCACGGACCGCTATGCACATCCAAACATAACGATGGTGGGGGCGACCTGACAATCGTTATGTTTGAACGTGCATAGCGAAACAAGACACCAATCAAGGTTTCGGGAGGATCGCGAACAGGGTGATCAAGGTGCCCAGGGATAGAACCGTCGAGAGCATCACCACCCCCGTGGCCCGTTGGATATAGAGGCCGTAGCGATTGGCGAAGACGTAGACATTGGCTCCCGCCGGGGACGCCGCGGTGATCACCGCGACGGAGACCCAATCGGGGCGCAGGTGGAAAACCTGGGTCGCGGCCAGCCAGACCACGAAGGGCAAGCCCACAAGTTTCAGGGCGGTGACCACGAGAATCTCCCGCAGGTCGCCTCCCAGTTTTTGCGAGGATAGGGTGACCCCCACCGCCAACAGGGCCACCGGAGAGGCCGCCCGGCCGATGAAAGCCAGGGTATCGTCGACCACCGCGGGCATGGTCAGTCCACCCACGCTCCAAAGCATGCCCATCAGACAGGCGAGTACGACGGGATTGAGCAGGACCGACCGGGCGACCTCCCACAGGGTCTTGCCCAGGCCCGCGCCCTTCACGCCTTGGCTGAACCCGATGGCCAGCGTGGTCACCGTGAAATAAATCCCTGAATGGAGCATAATCAGGATCATCAGGGGAACCAAGCCCGCCTCCCCATAGGCCCGCTGGACCAGGGGCAGGGTCACCAGCACCGTGTTGGAGAACGTTCCCGCCATGGCCGCCAGTCCCGAGGTATCCCGCTCATTGCGGAACAGGTGGCGGGAGATCATCCAGGTCAGGCCGAAAAGGACCAACCCGCCCCCGTAATAGGCGCCCACCAAGTGAAGATCGAAGCTCTCTCCCATGTGGGATTGGGACAGGGTCCGGAACAGCAGGCAGGGGATGGCCAAAAAGAAGACGAAATTGACGATCCCCTGAACACCGCCTTCTCCGATCATCTTGCGACGGCCAAACAAAAAACCGATGCCGATAACGGTGAAAATCGGGAAAACGATCCGCAGGGTCTCGATCATGGAAACGATACTCCTCCATCCGCCCCCTTTTGGAGACGCGGATGGGGTTAAGGGAAGGGGGCAGTCTAGGACACCAATCGCCGGAGCCCGGGGTATCAGAGCACCAGGGCCGTCCAGGGCATGAAGGTCACCGCCTCATTCACCACGGAACAGACCATCAAGGGAACCGAAGCCACGGTCGGCTTCCGCTGACCGATGTCCTGATTCAGGCGGACGATCACGCCGAAACGCACCGGAACGATCCCCAGGCTGGTGGCCAACGGCATGAGCGGGGGGACCAGATCCCGCTTGGGACCACGCCCAGGTGGAGCACGGAAAAATGGTTCTCCCGGGGGTCCCCAACAGGGAGGCGCGCGAGATTCCTGACCCGAATCCTAGACTGGCCACCCGCGCTTATGTGGTGGCGGCGCCCATCCACCCGGCCCACAGGTCCGACGTCGCGGGATCATGGAAACAGAGGCAGTGCACGCCCGGCAGACGCACCACCCGCTCAAGGAGTTGGATGTCGGCCTCGTGCTCCCGGGAGATGAAGGGGTCCTCGAAGAAGACCACCACATCACAGGCCCCATCGAGGATGCGGTCGGCGATCTCCACGTCCCCCCCCTTGGGACCACTGAGCAGGGTTGAAACCCACCCCGCCCGATCCCGGAAGGGAGCGATCAAGGGGCCAAGCACGGCCATCTCGGCGGAGGACAAGCGGTCGGGCACCTGACCATTGAGCAGGGTCCCGGTTGTCCCCGTGGCGACCCGCCCCTTGAACCGGGCAAGCAGATCCCTATGTCGGGCGGCGAAATCCAACATGGCGCCCTTCAGGGAATCATGGGCGACGAGGGCGATTGTCCGCTCCCCGGCCCAGCCAGCCGGTTCTCCGGCGCCGGACTCCAGCCGCCACCAATGGGCCGCGGTCTCCACATTGGGCAGATAGGGGCGGCGCTGGACAACGCATTGGCGCTTCAGGGCTTCCACCTCCGGGAAGAAGCCAAGGGGATCGTCTGGCTCTAGAAGGGAGACAACCTGATCGATGCGTCGGGCGGGATCCTCGGTAACAAGCCCGGCAACCATGCGCACCAGTCCACCATCCCGCGCCGCGGGAAAGGGATGGAGGAGGTCCGACGGCGGGAAGTCGCCCAACCCCGCGAGAAAATCCGCGGTCTCGCCCACCGGGTGGAGGGTACCTTGCCAGCCGAGGGCGCGCGCCTCCCGGAAGGCGGTAAGAAGGTCGCGAAGGGCGCCCTCCCCCCAGCTGTTGACCGTGGCGACAAGGCCGATTTTAGGGAAGCTCATGACCCTTGCATCCCTCCAAATCCAGTTCCGGGGATCAGTCCCCCCTCCCGCGACGGGTCGGAAGCGGGCGGGGACACGGAACCGATGTCCGTCCGTTCGTCCCCAAGGGGCCAGGGTTTCGTGATCCGGTACACCGACGCGGGCGGAAGATTGTTGAACGTCCGCCCGATGCGTTCAGCCCGGAGCCCCAACCGATCCAGAATCGCACGGGGCACCGGACAGTGCCAGCCGTAGGTGAATTGATAGAGCGCTCCGCCTGGCCGCAGGTAGGCGAAGGTCCCCGAGAGGATCCCCATGGTCTTGCGGGGCGACATCGACAAGAGAGGAAGCCCGCTCACCGCGGCGCCGACAATGGGTTCGGCGAAGAGGGGATCTCTTCCCAGGCGCGCCGCATCCAGGCAGAGGACTCGGGCGCGCGGATATCGCCGCTGAAGCAGCCTCGCGAAATCGGGACCGCTTTCGACCAATGTCAGGTCGGCTTCATCGACGCCACGGCTCAGCAAGGCGCGGGTGAACGCGCCCGTTCCTGGTCCCAGTTCGAGAACGGGGCCGTCCGACGGCATGACCTCCTTGGTCATCAGCCCCGCCAGCGAAGCTCCCGATGGCGCCACCGCCGCCACTCTGAGTGGGTTTGCGAGCCACGCCCGCAAAAATTGGATTTGATCATAAGAACCGCGGACCATTGTCACGATCGGACCCCGCTACAGTGAAATCTGGGCCAGACCATGCAACGGTCAACACCCCATGGCAAACACGGTCTTATACTTGGTTTCGACGGGAAAGCCCACGGGCGTATCGTATAACAGGCAGGGGAACACGATCCGTCGCCTTGGAAGGCAAGCGGTCAACGAGACAGGGACAGCCAAGGAACGATTCCGCGTCCCCGCGCCGCGCGAAGGCCGCGCCAGTCTCCCCGCTCCCGCGGCGTTCAACTGCTGACGCTATCGTCGTTGGGCGATGAGGTTATCCAAGCACGGCATCCATCATCGAGAATGACCCGATAGTCGTCAAAAGCCGTGTTGGAGAGCCACGTTTGTCGGAGGAATTGTCAGGTGTTGTCCACGGGGGGCAACTCAGGTGAGCGAGACGGCAAGAGAATGATCGTCAGGTTCCTCGGACCCTAGAGATCTTCCGTCGTATGCCAACTAGCCCGGTCCATGAGGATCACGGCATGGGCTTTGGGGGCAACGGTCCGACGGATCTCCTCCAAATGCAGTTGCATGGCGCGGATGTTGGCAAAGGGCATCATCAAGCCCGCCCTCGTGCCACGAGCGGAGCACATAGCGTCGAACAGATGGGCCTTGGCGTAGCGTTGATCGGCGGGAACCCGAGGACGCGTGCCGCGCCTTGCCCAGATGCGGGCGCGGCCATTCTTCTGTCCAAGCCGTGCCTCACCCTGGAACCAAATCTCGATCCGTTTGCCCTTGGGCAAATGGCCTATGTGTGCCTGGAGCCTGCGCGGAACGTTTTTTTTAAAGGCTTCGATCACCGGCTCGTTTTGCAACGGGTGCTGGGGGCGGCCACTGATGTAAGACAATCCAAGGACGTCAGGAAGGGCTGAAATCGCCCGTTCGCTATACCTCACGCCGAACCGGTTCTCGATCACTCCGACAAGATCGATCCGACGCCAACGGATCACTCCGTCTTCTTTGGCATCGGGACCGGTTTCGACCATCTCGGCCAACTCCTTCCTCTGCTCCTCGGACAACCAGCGCCGACGGCCAGCTCCCTTCCGGTTCGACAAGCCCTCGGGGTCATGGCCGTTGAACCCAATCTCGAAGGGTTTGCCGGTCCATCCCTCCAACTCGGGCCGCGGCTTCCCGGCTCATGCCAGCATAAACCGCGGCCAAGGCCAAAAACGGAATCCCTTCCCGGCGCATCTGAATCAAGTTCTCATGCCGCTGGTATGACACTTTCCTCCCGCTCACCCTCACAGACCGTCGAGAAGGTCGCCTTGCCGCCTGTCCTGGCCCTTATCGGCCGCTTTGCGCGGCGCGCGCGCCTTCCCTTCGGGGGCGGGCGGCGTGGTCGGAGGGGCATCCCCCTCGGCCCGGACGCTCCGTTCTCCATCCTTGAAGGATAGGGAGAGCAGTGCTCCCCCGGTCACGGCCTTGGCTTCGGTCAGTACCCGGCCCGATTCGTCCCGGACGACGACGTATCCCCGTTCCAGGACCCGGTGGTGGGACAGGCTTTCGAGTCGAGCGCCCAAGGCTTCCACCCGTTCGGCCCGCCGCGCGAGATCCCGCTGGCCCCACCCGACCAAGCGGTCGGCCAGAGTTCCGACGGCCCGTCGCCCCTGGTCCACCTGGGTGATGATCCGGTCGGCCCGAAGACGGCCGGACACCTGGGACAAGGTCCGCTCGGCCTGATCGACCAATCGGGTCATGGCACCGTCCAGGGAGAGGGAGATCCGCGTCAAATCCTGGACCTTGCGGTCGATCAACTCTCCCGGACGGCGCAGGCGGGCCGCGGTCTGAGTCACCACCAATGCCCGGTGCTCCAACAGGCGGATCGGAGCCGACGCGAGCCGCTCGGCCCACTCATCCAACCGTTGGGTGGCGTCCGCCAGCAAGCGGTCCAGGTCCGGCAGCCCCCTGGCGAGCCCCTCCAACCGCATCGACCGATCGGTAAACAGCCGCCCCACCGCCCCTTCCAGGCGCCCTCCGGCCTCGCCCATCTGGGCGAGGAGGTCCATCCGCACGGGCACGGCCATCTCGGCGGCCCCCGTCGGCGTGGGCGCGCGCAGGTCCGCGGCATGGTCAATCAGGGTCACATCGGTTTCGTGGCCAACCGCGGAAATCAGAGGGATCGTGCTTTCGGCCGCGGCCCGAACCACGGATTCCTCGTTGAAGGCCATCAAATCCTCAAGACTGCCTCCCCCCCGGGCAACGATCAGGACATCGGGCCGGGGTACGGCGCCCCCCTGGGGCAGGGCGTTGAACCCCTTGATGGCGCGCACGACCTCCTCCGCGGCGCCCTCGCCCTGCACTTTCACGGGCCAGATCAGAACCCGGCGGGGAAAGCGGTCGGAAACGCGGTGGAGAATATCGCGGATCACCGCCCCGGTGGGGGAGGTGATAACGCCGATGACATGGGGCAAAAAGGGGGGACGCCGTTTGCGGGACGGTTCGAACAGACCTTCCGCGGCCAAGCGGCGGCGGCGCTCCTCCAGCAGCTTCAGCAGGGCGCCCTCACCCGCCAGCTCCATGTCCTCGATGATGATCTGATAGCTCGACCGCCCCGGGTAGGTGGTCAGCTTGCCCGTAACGATGACTTCCATCCCCTCCTCGGGGCGGAGGGACAGCTTATTCATGGTCCCGCGCCAAATGATCGCATCAATCACCGCGCCGTCATCCTTCAGGCGCAGGTAACAATGGCCAGACCCGGCCACCTTGGGCTGGCTGATCTCACCGCGCAGGCGCACACGCGAGAACGCTTCCTCGACCGTGCGCTTCAGGGCACCGGACAATTCGGAAACGGACAGCTCGGGCAGGTTATGAATGGGGCTTGAACCGGTCATTTGGGCACCCTGCCCCAGCCCCGGACCGAATTCAAGGCATCAGCGTGTCCACTCCGCCTTCCGCGCGGTCAGTGCACCAACAGACAGTCCACCGACCGATAGCGCGCGGGCGTGATCAACGCGGCCGATGCGACCCGGACGGAATGGAGAGGACCATCCAGCTCCCTTGTCCAGAAGTCCAGGAAGCGGCGCAGTTCCGGAAATCGGGGGGCCAAATCCAATTGTTGCCAGATGTATTCCTGCAAAAGTCCCGGATGGTCGGGCATGTGGTAGAGAATTGTCGCCGTGGTCAATCGGTAGTCGGCCATTTGGCGCGCCATATCGGTCAGGGGCCGGGTATCGGGTGAATGCAAGGTCATGGTCGAAGCTCCTCTTCTCGGCACCCCCTCCCACCCCTTTTCCGGTTCCGGACAAGGCCACCGCGTGACTGCGTTTTCTCCCATGCAAAAGCATGGACACAGGCGCATGAAATTTCAAGTTCCCTTTTACTTTCAGTGTATTAGCAGCCAAGTCCCGCGAGTGCTGACAAAATTCTCCCTCTCTCTCTTGACGCCGATCTTCAAAAAACTAGGCTCAATTCGCGTTTCGTAGGCACTCATGCTAGAATGGCGGAAATGCGGGAGTTCTGATCGATGGACCAAAAGACATTTCAAGCGTGGTTGTCAGCGAGCGACGAGCTGACGGATGCTCAGAAGGCGGAGGCCGGT
>JAIOYK010000003.1 GCA_021741145.1 Rhodospirillum sp.
TGACAGAAGATTCACGAAGGTTTGGGGCTGTGCGATGATGGAGGCATGGCCCAGACCGTCTCCGTTCTCGTCAGCCCGGAGGATCGCGCGCGTTTGACCGCGCTCCTTGGCGACCGCAATCGTCCGCTGAAGCACATCCAGCGGGCAAGGATCATCCTCTTCTCAGCCGAGCGCCTGCCTGTCCTGGAAGTCGCGGCGCGTGCCGAGATCAGCCGTCCGGCGGTCTGGCGTTGGCAACTTCGATATGCCGAACAAGGCGTGGACGGGCTTCTGCGCGACAAGACCCGCAAGCCCGGCCGGGCATCGCTCTCCACGGCGGTCGTGGCCAAGGTTTTAGCTCTGACGTGCTCGGAACCACCGGGTGCGGTGACGCATTGGACGGGGCGGGCCGTTGCCGCGCGGATCGGTATCAGCCTGCGCGCCGTGCAGCGGATCTGGGAGGCGCACCGCCTCCAGCCGCATCGCCTGCGGACCTTCAAACGGTCGACCGACCCCGCCTTCGCCGCGAAGGTCGAAGATGTCGTTGGCCTGTACATGGATCCGCCCTGTCATGCCGTGGTCCTGTCGATCGACGAAAAGAGCCAAATCCAGGCGCTGGACCGCACCCAGCCGGGGCTGCCGTTGAAGCCGGGAAAATGCGGGACGATGACCCATGACTACAAGCGCAACGGTACGACCACGCTGTTCGCCGCCCTCAACATCCTGGATGGCACGGTGATCGGTCGCCGCATGCCGCGTCACACCCATAAGGAATTCCTCGCCTTTCTCAAGACGATCGAACGCTCCGTGCCGCCGGGCAAGATCATCCACGCCATCACCGACAACTATGCCACCCACAAGCAGCCCGATGTCCTGAAGTGGCTCGCCGATCATCCGCGTTGGGTGTTTCACTTCACGCCGACTTCGGGGTCGTGGCTGAATGCCGTCGAGGGGTTCTTCTCCACCCTGACCCGCCGCCGCTTGCGGCGCGGCGTCTTCCGTTCCGTCACCGAGCTTCAGGACGCCATCGCCTGCTACATCCGCGAACACAACCGCTCCGCAAAACCCTTCGTCTGGACCGCTTCGGCGCAATCCATCTTCGACAAGCTCGCCCAGACCCCTGTACCTTCTGAATGAGTCAGTGCACTAGGGCCCGGATCATCCTCCATTGCCGCAACTTAATTTTTGTCGGGCATTTGGACACCCAATGCCCGACAAGGACATCGAAGCGGAAACTGTGACAATCCAGGAGGCGACCCGTCTCCGGATCCCCCAAATTGATGGATTCTGGTTGTGCGTTGGATTGGCGCTGCTGATCATCGGGGGGGTGCTTGGGCAAGGTACTGGTGACCCACCGCTGCGTCTGGGACGCCGTGATGAACCGCTATCCCACCGCCCCCATCGAACCCATGTGGAGCAAACCGACGGAGAGTCCCTTCCGAGATGGCAATGTGAATGTCCCGCAGGTTATGGAATCCCGGGATCATTCGATTCAGCGTCACGTCCTCATGAGCGCGAAAAGCAGTTCCGTTGCCTGGGATCTCCGCAGTGAAATCCGGGAAAAGATGATCACTTGGCTGCAATCCGAGCGTCCTCAAGCCCTGCTCCGCATTCGGACCCAGGTCGTGAATACCCGGCCCGCCAAGGGGGACCACCCCTGGGCTCTAGGGTCCGGCGACACAGTCTCGGCCAGAGAGACCGGGTTACGCCAATCCTTCAAGACCGAGCAAGTCGGTAAAGACTCCCCCCGTGGGATTGGATGAGTAACCCCGACTGTCCCGGTTTAAGATGGGCTAATGCCGCAACAAAAAGAGGGCATATACTCATATTATCCATGAATCATGGATAATTATGTTCCCGCGTGCTCGGTTCCGCGGCTGCGAAATGTGACATAGATCTAGGGCATACCGATGGTCCAACAGGACTGTCTCTCCCCTTCCACCAAGGGCTTACACGCCCAGGAGAATCGCACCCATGATCCGCGTTACCCTGCCAAAACTCGCCTTGCCCCTGGCCTTCATCGCCAGCTTGACGACCACCCCCGCGCTCGCCGATGTCGAGTCCTACGCCATCGATAAGGACCACACCTCGATTGTCTTCAACGTCAACCATATGGGATTCTCGACGTTCGTCGGCGAATTCACGGACTTTGATGGCGCCATCTCCTTCGACCGCGAGGATCCGTCCAAGAGCAGCGTGGACTTCACCATCGACCTGAAGAGCGTGGAAACCAACGTCCCGAAGCTGGATGAGCACCTGCAATCCCCGGATTTCTTTGATGTGGGCCAATTCCCCTCCGCCACGTTCAAGAGTACGGCCATCGAAGTGACCGCCGCCAACACGGCCAAGATCACCGGAGACCTCTCCCTGCACGGCGTGACCAAGCCGGTGACCCTGAATGTGACTCTGAACAAGGCCGATAAACACCCGTTTTTCGATGCCTATGTGGCTGGGTTCACCGGGTCCGCCACCGTGACCCGCACGGACTTCGGCATCAATACCTACGCTCCGGCCGTTGGTGAGCAGGTGGAAATCCTGATCAACCTCGAAGGCCACCGCCAGTAGGGTCCGGTTTGGATGAAGGAAATTGGCCATGTCCAGACTGTCCGATACATCCACCGCTTTCGGCGCGGTGACCAAGCTCGCCCATTGGCTTACGGCGTTGGCCGTGTTCGGAATGATCGGCCTGGGCTGGTACATGGCCGATCTCCCCCTGGGGGCGGGCAAGCTGGATCTCTATGGACTGCATAAGTCCATAGGCGTTCTGATCCTGGGGGTGACTCTCGCCCGATTGGGCTGGCGATCCCGCCAGCCCGGCCCCGGGACCCTGCCTTCCCATGCTCCTTGGGAGCATCTGTTGGCGAAAGCGACCCATCTGGCCCTGTACGCCTGTCTGATCGGCCTTCCCCTGACCGGCTGGATCTCCAGCTCGGGGGCGGGGTTTCCAGTCAGTGTTTTTGGGGTGGTGACCCTGCCCAATCTGGTGAGCCCGGATCCGGCCATCCAGAAGGGAGCCATCGAAGTCCATGGTTGGATCGTCTGGGGTCTGATTCTTCTGATCGTCCCGCACGTCCTGGGCGCCCTGAAGCACCACGTCGTCGACAAAGACGAGACCCTGCGCCGCATGGCGCCCCATGCCGCCAAGGTTCTCGCTCCCCCCCTACAATCGGAGTCTTCCCAATGATCCCCTATGGTATCGGCGCGCCCCTCTTGGCGGGCGCCCTTCTCTTCGCTCCTCCGGTTTGGGGCGCGGAGAGCTGGACCATGGTGCCCGGAGATAGCACACTGACTTTCCAGGGTACTCAGATGGGGGCCAGCTTCACCGGTCACTTCCAGTCCTTCTCGGCCGATATCGCCTTCTCGCCGGAGGATCTGGCGGGCAGCACGGTGGATGTGACCATCGACATGCTCTCCACGGCCACGGGCAGCGCTGACCGGGATACCCAGATTCCCCAGCGGCCCTGGTTCGCCGTGGACGACCACCCAACGGCCCGCTTCGTCACCACGGCCATCGCGCCGGGGCCGGACGGGGGCTATTTGGCACAGGCGCGGCTAACCATCCGTGATGTGACCAAGCCGGTGGAAATCCCCTTCACGGTGGTGATCGATGGATCCAAGGCCGTGGCCGAGGGCTCCATGACCATCGACCGGGTGGACTATCATGTGGGCTTGGGAGAATGGGAAAACGGAAGTGCCGTGGGACGGGATGTCACCATTACTTTCCATGTGGAAGCGACAGAGTGAATGAGTGAGGACAGGTCGTTCTGGCGGTAAGATAAAAAAGCTCGGGCCCAGGAGTAATCCCGGGCCCACCGTGCTTATTGGGGCGTGCCTATTGGGGCTTGGAGGAGAGAACGGTCTCCTCCGGTGGATCACCGTCCGGTGGACCCTCTCCGGCCTCCCGGTCCTCGGCCACCTGAATGGCCTCCCGCTCCAGCTTGCGGAAGGATCGCAGGCCAAAGGGAATGGTCCCGATGTAGAGGAGACCCAGGATTCCCAAGGTCATCCAGGGGTTGGTGACCAGGAAGGCGGCCAGGACTCCGATGCCAACCATGAGCGGCAGGACAGCCCGATTGGGGACCTTCATCTTCTTGAAACTGAAGGTGGGCAGTTGGCTGACCATCAGGACGGCCACGGCCACCAGGAAGACCGCGACGACCAGCGGCTTGGAAAAGAACTGGGGCGCGATTTCGAAGGACAAGATCATGGGCAGGAGAACCAATCCGGCGGCGGCCGGGGCAGGCACGCCCGTGAAATAGTTATAGGCCCAGGAGGGCAGGTCCTTCTCTCCCATCAGTTGGGTGTTGAAGCGGGCCAGTCGGAGACCGCAACAGACCACGTAAAGCAGGACCAGTGCCCAGCCGAGTCCTCCCGCGGTGTTCATGGTCCACAGGTAGAGCAGGATGGCCGGGGTGACGCCAAAGCAGACGAAGTCCGACAGGCTGTCCAGCTCGGCGCCAAACTGGCTGGTACCCTTGAGCATGCGTGCCACCCGCCCATCCAGCCCGTCCAACGCCGCGGCCAGGAAAATGGCGATGATGGCCCTTTCAAATTCCGCGCGCAGACCATAGCGGATGGCCGTCAATCCGGCGCAGAGGGCAAGAATGGTCATCACGTTCGGCACGATCTTGTTGAAGGGAAGGCCCTTCAGACGGGGCGTGCGACGGCGGGAGGATTGGAAGCGGCGGCGACGGCCTATCAACGGAGAACTCCCGGGCGTTCGGGTTCCGAGGACGCCAGATCGGCGATCACGGTTTCCCCGGACACGCAGCTTTGCCCTGGCGCGACCAGGGACGGGGTGCCGGGCGGCAGGTAGATGTCCAGGCGGCTGCCGAAGCGGATCAGGCCCATGACCTCGCCTGTCAGCACCAGTTGGCCCTTGGCGAGGTCACAGCGGATCCGCCGGGCCACCAGACCGGCGATTTGGACGAAGGCGAGTTGTCCCCGCTCCCCATGGAGGTCGAGAACCACCGAATTGCGCTCGTTGTCCTCGCTGGCCTTATCCAGGGTGGCGTTCACGAACTTGCCCTTGGAATAGCGGATATCCTTGACCGTCCCGGCAATGGGGGCACGGTTCACATGGCAATCGAAAACACTCATAAAGACGCTGATCCGCTGCCGCGGGCCGGGGGGATCCAGATTCAACTCGGCGGGGGGATCCACTTCGCCCACCATCTGGACGATGCCGCTGGCCGGTGAGATCACCAGGCCTTCCCGATCCGGGACCATCCGCTTGGGGTTGCGGAAGAAGAAAAAGCACCAGACGCAGGCCATCAAGGCGGGGATCAGCAACCAGTCCCACAGCAGCCAAAGGCCCAGGGTGACGGCGATGAACACGGCCAGGAAGCGCCACCCCTCCGGGTGGAGTTCGGGCAGCAGATAGGTTTTCCAGCCGATATCGAAACGACGCACGGTGGTATCCTCCATGAAATGAAATAAGGAAACGGGAACGGCGGGGAAACCGTTCCCGAAAAAGGAGGTTTTACTGGGCGTTGGCCGGGACCGTAAAGACCTGACCGGGATAGATCAAATCCGGATCGCGGATATTCTCCCGGTTGGCCTCGTAGATGACCGAATAACGCGGTCCATCGCCATAGACATTACGGGCCAGGGTCCACAGGTTGTTGCCGGGCTGGACCACGAACAGCATACCACCATCGGTGGGGATGGGGAGGCTTTCGGGCCGCAGGAAGGGGATTTCCACCCGCTTGGTGACGGTCCCATCGGGTGCGATCTGGTCGGCGCGCAGGGTATAGCGGCCAGGAGCCAGGGGCTCGCGGCCCAATACATCCCAGCGATTGGCCGGATCGGAGGTGGAGTTGCCGATGGGTTTGTTGTCCAGATAGACGCGGACGGATTCCCCCTCCGGTGCCGATCCCCCAACGGCCAGACGGCCTTTGTCGTCGTAGTCCACGACTTCGATGGCCAGCTCATCGGCGCCCTTCTCCTTGGGCTTCGCACCGGGACCCTGGAGTACGCGGGAGGCGCCTTCTCCATCCCGGGGTTGGGCGACGGCCAGAACGGGCGCCTCGGAGGTTGGGGCGGGCACGTTCACGGCCACGGTCTCCGTGGATCGCAGGACAGTGCCATCGGGCAGCTTGGATTCCAGGGACAGGTCATGGGTGCCCGGGCTCAGGGGCGCGTCGGGGGTGATCACCCATTCCCCCCTGAAATTCGCCGGGGACTCGGTCAGGGCCGTTTCGCCGTCGAGCAGGGTCACCGCGCTCTTCGGCTCGGCACGACCCGCGGAGACCAGCGAGCCATCCTTTTCCACCCGGACCACATCGAAAGCGGGGGGTCGGGGACCCGTGGCGATGGGCGCTGGCGGATTGGGATCGGGTGGAGGGGCGACTTCAGTGCTGGCCTCCTTGGAGGCTTCGGTCTCCAGCGCCGTTGAGTCCTTATCCGTTCCGGGTTTGGCCGTGGTTTTGGGAGGGGCCGGCGCGTCCGCGACCGGCGTGGGTGGGGAGGCGCCGTCCTCGACTTGGTCGTTGGACCCACCGGAAAACAACAGGTAAGCCAGCAAGGCCAATATCGCGACGGCGATGGCGATCAATAGGGGAAGACGGTTCTTCAAGACCGGACTCCTGGCGTTCAAGGTGGGGGTAGGGGCGAGTCGAGGCGTAACCTAAGATTACTATAGCGCAAAGCGCCGGAACGGGAAAATCCGCGACCGACTCTTGTTTCAGCTCGCGGGCATTCCGGCGGAAACGAGGGCCATGGCCACGGCGATGGGCAGCGGCAGCAGGGCGAGACCACCCACCACCAAGGGACGGAGGAGGCTTCCCATCCGCCCCTTGGGCAAGGGGATCCGGGCCGCGGTGCCATCCGCCAAGGGGACCAAGGCCACCACCGCCAGACCTGGAAGAGCCGCGGGTTCGGTCAAGGCGAGTCCCATCCCCAGGCAGACCGCGAGGCCGGAAGCGGCGAGTCGGGCCGTCTGGGAAAAAGGGATCCGGGCCAGCAGGGTCCAGACCAACCAACCAGAGAGCGCGCAGAGGGCGGCCAAGGCCAGATCGCGGGCAACCCAGGCATCCACGGCCCAGGCGACTCCGGCGAGGCCCAAGTATAGGCCCACGAGACCGGCCAGTCCGGCGGTGGGGTCCCCGCCTCGTCTGGCCATGCGCCAGAGCAGAGCGAGCCAATAAAGGCCACCCAAGCCCCAGGCGATCAGGGCCTGTGTGGGTCCCAGACCCGTGGCCGAGGCGATGACGACGGCGACTCCCCAAGCCAGGGCGACCGCGGCCAGGGCACTGGCGGTCAGGGCCACCCGGGGCTTCGGATCGAGTCCATCAACCAACATGCCCACCAGCGCGGCGGCGAAGGCGCCGAAGATGGCCCAATCCAAGGGCTGGATGGTTTGGGGCAACCAGCGGATCCAGAGCCATCCCGCCACCGTGCCCAGGCCAATTCCCACGCCGGCGAGGCGTTCCCCCCCCGCCCGGTGGCCCGTCAGCGCGCCAGCGAGGATCGAGGCGCCAACACCGGCCATGGCGAGGCCAAGGGGGATTAAATAGGGCAACAGGATGGGGAACATGAAAAAATGGTAATCCTTTCCGAGTTGCGGCGCCCCAAGGATGGCGCCACGATGCGGGCGAACACGGGATGGGAGCGCCGGGGATCCGGAACCCGCCGTGGTTCCGATCCAAGGGGTGACTCGACACTGCGCAGAGCACCACAAAACCGTTCGGTTATCAACGACACGAAGAAGGGGCGTGACCATTATGAAGACATCGACCACGGGCGGACGCATGCGGATTTGGGACAGCCCGGTGCGGCTTTTCCATTGGGCCCTGGTGGCTCTGATCCTTCTCGCCTATCTGACGGCGGAGGGCGTGGTGTTCTCCATGGACGCCCATGTCCTGGCTGGAGAAGGGGTTCTAACTCTGATCCTCTTCCGTTTTTTCTGGGGGCTGGTGGGCAGCGATACGGCCCGGTTCAGCCAGTTCGTGAAGGGTCCCGGCGCGGCGATCGCCTATCTGAAGGCCGCCCGGGCCGGGGAACACCATCCCCACCTGGGCCATAATCCGGCCGGGGCCTTGATGGTCCTGCTGCTGATGGCCCTCGCGGCCGCCCAGGCGGTGACAGGCCTGTTTTCCGCCGATGATATCCTGACCGAGGGACCCCTGGCGTCCCTGGTATCCTCCTCCACCTCCGGGTTGATCACGGAAGTTCACGGGTTTCTGTTCAACCTGCTGATGGCCGCGATCCTGCTGCATATCGCCGCGGTGGTCTTCTACCTGATCGTCAAGAAAGACAACCTGATCCGCCCGATGGTCCTGGGCGTACGGGCGGCGATCCCCGGTGTCGCCGAACCCAAGTTCGTCAGCCCGATCATCGCCGCGGCGCTTCTGGCCCTGGCCGTGGGGATCGTCTACGGGATTATCTCCCTGGGGGGATGAGGAGGATCCGGGTTGGCGTCTGTTGAGCCAGCCCAACCCCGGAAATCAAATGGTCCTGGAAGGTGGGGGAGCTCCGGCTCCCCTTTCCTTTCGGGAAGATCGGCGCTTTTCCACTCTCTTAGACCGTGTATGATCCTCCCGTACTTGTGGAGGGTTCGCATGGTCGCGCGTGTCAATACGGTGGCTTTCCAGGGCATCGAGACCCTGGAGATTCAGGTTCAGGTCTCCATGACCAATGGTCTGCCCGCCTTTACCATCGTTGGCTTACCCGACAAGGCGGTGGGCGAAAGCCGGGAGCGGGTGCGCTCCGCCCTTTCGGCCATCGGTCTGGCTCTGCCGCCGAAGCGCATCACCGTCAACCTGGCTCCCGCCGATGTGGTCAAGGAAGGCAGCCATTTCGACCTGCCCATCGCGCTCGGTCTGTTGTTGGCCATGGGAATCCTCGACCACGACGATCTGGCGTCCAAGGTGGTGCTGGGGGAATTGGGCCTGGATGGGGCCGTGGCGCCCGTCGCCGGAGTCCTGCCCGCGGCCCTGGCCGCCCATGCCGATGACCGGGGACTCATTTGCCCCGGACGGCAGGGGGGCGAGGCGGCCTGGGCCGGGGATGGGGATGTGTTGGCACCTGGTACGCTGCTGGAGCTGATCAACCATTTCAAGGGCTCTCAGGTCCTGGCTCGACCCAGACCGGAAATGGTGGAAGACACCACGCCGATCCCTGATCTGTCCGATATCAAGGGCCAGGAAAGCGCGCGCCGCGCCCTGGAGATCGCCGCCGCCGGGGGGCATAACATACTTATGGTCGGGCCGCCGGGGTCGGGGAAATCCATGCTCGCCAAGCGATTGCCCGGTCTGTTGCCCCCCCTCACCCCCCGGGAAGCCTTGGAGGTGAGTATGATTCATTCCGTGGCGGGGAAGCTCGACCAGGGGCGGCTGCTGCGCCGTCGACCCTTCCGGGATCCCCACCATACGGCCTCCTCCGCGGCCCTGGCCGGAGGGGGTATTCGCGCCCGTCCCGGGGAGATCAGCCTGGCCCACAACGGCGTGCTTTTCCTGGACGAATTGCCCGAATTCCAACGGGCCGCCCTGGAAGTTCTGCGCCAGCCCCTGGAAGCGGGAACGATTTCCGTCAGCCGGGCCAACCTGCATGTGACCTATCCCGCCCGGTTCCAATTGGTGGCGGCCATGAATCCCTGTCGCTGCGGCTATCTGGACGATCCCTCCCTGGCCTGTTCCAAGGCGCCCCGCTGCGCCGAAGACTATCAGGGCCGGATATCCGGCCCCCTGTTCGATCGCATTGACCTGCATGTGGAAGTGCCCGCCGTCCATCCCTTGGATCTGGCGCGCCTGAAGGGAGGCGAACCCACCGCCCCCGTGGCGGACCGGGTCCTGGCCGCCCGCGACCGACAGGTCCAGCGCTACGCCGAGTATGGGCTTTCCCTGAACCGAGACGCCGAGGGTGGGGTCCTGGAGGCCGTGGCCACCCCGGACCACGCGGGCCAATCCCTGCTGGTGGAGGCGACGGAACGGCTGCGCCTGTCGGCCCGGGCCTACCATCGAATCCTGCGGGTGGCGCGCACCATCGCGGATTTGGACGGGGCCGAGGGGGTCGGTCGCTTGCATGTGGCCGAGGCCCTGGCCTACCGCCGCATGGCGCCGGCGAAGGGACGCGTCGCGTAAGCCGCCTCCCCTTCGCCACGGATTCACGGTAGAATGCTGGGCATGAAACGCCTGATCCCCATCTCGGTTCTCGCTGGCGCCCTGCTCGCCAGTCTTCTGGTTGTGCCCGCGGGGGCCCAGCCTTCCCCCTCCCCAGGTGTCCCCCAGGGAGCGACTGGAACCCAGGGGCAGCCCATGCCCTTGGGAGACCCCCCGGCATCCGGTCAGGGACCGTCCCTGGAGACCGCGCCCAAGGGCGAGGCTCTGGTTGTCCCTCGCCTTCAGGGATGGACGCTGATCTACAAGGTTTCCTCCGATACCGTGCAATTCGACTACTTCGTGCCCGATGGACAGAGCGCGGAAAACTGGGAAGATATGATCACCATCAAGACCACGCGCGGTCCCCAGGCGCCGGGGCTGAAACCTGTCCATGAGCGGACGGTGAATGCCTTTAAGGCCCAATGCCAAACCTATACGGCGACCACGCCCCAGACGCGAATCGACAACAATATTGGGCGGGCCTTCTGGATTCTTGGCTGCAACCGACGGCGGGATATGGACGCGGGGGAAACGGTCTTCAACCTGTTTATTCAGGGTCGCCAAGCGGTCTATCTGATCCAACGAACCTGGCGCCTCCCCGCCTTCGGAGACGAAGGGCCGTCCATCCCGCCGGAGGAGCAACAGGCCGCCATGGCCCTGCTGCCCCTCTTCACCCTCTGCGATCCCACGGCCGGGGATGGGAGTTGTGTTCCGGCGGCTTCGATTCCTTGAATTCGCGGTCGATCAGGCCAAGGTACCGATCCGGTTCGGCGAGGCCGAGCATCAGGCTTTCGCTGAAAGGCGCGACCATGGACCATCGGGCGGGGAGGTAGTCGGCGCTTTCCCTGTCGATGGCGGTGAAGGGACTTTCGTCGAAGCTGAAAAAGGGAAAGCCAGTCCTCGCCTTGCTGGCGTTCCGACGGTTTCCTTGGTCCGGGTATCCTCGCGGACGCGGAAGGCCGGTCCGGCCACGGTGCCCAACACAATGGTGGACAGGTCGAGGGGTCCGAACGCGCCGGGACCGCCAAAGCCGGCATCGGCGAGCGAATCCCGACCTTCGATGGTGAGGATCCAGGCGGATGCCCGCGAATACCGCCGATGGGAACCCCATGCGGACACGGGCCAGGATGGGGCGAACAACGTATCCCAGAGCGGATAAGGCTCGCCGGAACAAGCCGTTCAGTTCGAAGCGGTTCCCATGTGGTGATGATGGATGAACAGCTTATCGCGCTCTCCAATCAGTTCTTTACCAAGACGGCGGAAAACCCGCGGGTCAATCCGTCGGCGACGATCCTTCTGGTTGGAGGGACGGTCGCCAATGGCGGAGCGGTTCGCCTTGGCGTCGGGACCGTCGCCGGGAGGGGCCTCCCATATTATCCATCACGCCTCCGACGACAGCGATTTCATTGACGGACGGGATGTGATCAAGGGGGTCGTGAGTCACCTGCTTGCCCATATGGTGGACGCCTATCCAAGGGAGGGACGGATCGATTTCACCAACCGAGAAATCCGTCTGTCCCGATCCCTGCGTCTGCCCAATATCAAGGACAATCTGGAAACCCGATTGCTGCTTTTGCAACGGCGTCTTGATGAGAAGGTCCTGCCAGCGCGGTTGCTCCGAACCGGTCGGGGTCAGATCCGGCTGGTCCTCCATGGGGTGCCGATTCTCCGGACCGAAGGAGCCTTTCTTCCTTTGGGATAAGGAAGAAAGTGTCACTTTCAATGAGTATACATCATCATGGCGCGAACAATTGAACTGCTTCTCGCCCACGGGGTCGTCGCGCTTCTTCCCCTGTGGAACGGCATTTTCGGCGCGTCGATTTGGTTTGAACGAACGGTCTGTCCGCGTGGCTCGGGACTTCATCCGCTAATCATTCTGGCCGGGGGGCGGGAAGAAAGGGTTCGCCGCCCCGGGTCCGGGGTATTCAGGGCAATGCAATGGAGAAGCGGGTGGTCCTTGCGGGGAGGGTTCCGATTGAAGAATGGATTGGCTCGAAAGGAGATGCTCGTGGCTTGAGCCGGGGGAGGGGCTGGGGTGACAGGGGGTTGAACTGGGCGAATTCCGGGGTCGATTGGCCACGAACAGCTGTATTCACATCTACCCATTCACGAAGGCGCCCTTTTTCGGGATCCGGAAATGGCGATGAACAGGCTAACGAATCTTTCGAAAAAAATGAGGTAAGTTCAACGAATAAAATGAAAACTCTGATTGAAGTTGAAGGGTGCGGTGGTCTCGGAAGAGCCGTCGAATCAACTTCAATTGGAGTTTTTACCTATCTAGGCGGGCTTGATCATCCGCCCGAGCTTTTGGCCGCCAAACAGGTGAATGTGAAGATGGGGCACTTCCTGACCCCCGAACTCCCCGATATTGGAGAGCACGCGATAGCCCTCCTCGGCCACGCCCAGCTCCCGGGCGATCTTGCCCACGGCGCGGATCAGAGCGGCGATTTCGACGTCGTTGGCGTTGGTGGAAAAGTCGTCCCAAGATTGGTACGGACCTTTGGGAATGACCAGGACATGGACCGCGGTTTGCGGGTTGATGTCGTGGAAGGCCAGGGTATGGTCGTCTTCGTAGACCATGGAACAGGGGATCTCACCGCGCAGGATCTTGGCGAATATATTGTTGGGATCGTAGGCCATGGGTACCGCTCTCCAGATCGGTGGTTTCTAGTATCAGGCAAAAAATGACGTTTCGGTATGAGAGGAAGGGCCTGACCAGCATCGCCGGACACCCGGAAATACGCTCTCACCTCTTTGGTCGGGTGGCTTTTTCCTCCAGCCCAGAGGTTCCAAACCGGCGGGCCAACTCGGTCCAGACCTGTCCCGGTTCGACCCCGGTCTCGGCCCAAAGGACCATCAGGTGATAGAGCAGGTCGGCGCTTTCCGAAATCACTTGGTCCGGACTTTCCGCCAGGGCGGCAACCACGACCTCGAAGGACTCCTCGCCAAATTTCTGGGCAATCTTACCCCGACCCTTGGAAAACAGTTTCGCGGTATAGGAACTGGCGGGGTCTCCGCCCTTGCGGCTGGCGATGACCGCGTGCAGGGCGTCGATGACCTGGGGTCCGGCCCCGCCCAAGGTTTGGTTGTCGTCACTCATTGCGTGGCCTCCTCAAGTCCATCCATGCGCATGGGTATGCCCGCGGCCGCCATGTGATGTTTGGCCTCGGCGATGGTGTACTCTCCGAAGTGGAAGATGGAAGCGGCCAGCACCGCGGTGGCATGACCCTCCCTAACCCCTTCCACCAAATGGTCCAGGGTACCGACCCCGCCAGAGGCGATGACGGGGACGGTCACCGCGTCGGCGATGGCTCTGGTCAAGGGCAGGTTGAACCCCTGCTTGGTGCCGTCCCGGTCCATGGAGGTCAGCAGGATCTCCCCGGCGCCCAGCGCCACCATCCGTTTGGCCCAGTCCACCGCATCGATGCCGGTGGGTTCGCGGCCCCCATGGGTGAAGATCTCGAACCGGTCCGGGCCAACGGATTTGGCGTCAATGGCCACGACGATGCATTGGTTGCCGAATTTCTCGGCGGCTTCCTTCACGAACTCCGGTCGGTGGACCGCGGCGGTGTTGATGGAGACCTTGTCGGCACCCGCCAGAAGGAGCTTGCGGATATCCTCGGTCACGCGGACACCGCCCCCCACGGTCAGGGGCATGAAACACTGTTCGGCCGTGCGTTGGACCACGTCCAACAGGGTGTCACGCTTTTCATGGCTGGCGGTGATATCCAGGAAGCAGAGTTCGTCGGCGCCCGCCGCGTCGTAAAGCTGGGCCTGCTCCACGGGGTCCCCGGCGTCGCGGAGGCCGACGAAGTTGACGCCCTTGACCACGCGCCCATCCTTCACGTCCAGACAGGGGATAATACGCATCTTCAACATGGCCGCGGTCCTTGTCTTTAAGCCAGGGTTTTTGGGCTCAGCCTTAAGCCAGTGTCTTTGGGCTTCATCTTAAGCCAGGGCGGCCAAGGCGGCGGGCAGGTCGATGCGGCCATCATAGAGGGCTCTCCCACTGATGGCCCCTTCGATGCCCCGGTGGCACTGGGCCTTGACGGCGATCAGATCCTCCAACGAGGACACGCCGCCCGAGACGATCAGGGGCGTGGTCAATCGGTCGGCCAAGGCCGCGGTGGCGTCCACGTTGGGACCGGACAGCAGACCATCCCGGTCGATATCGGTGTGGATGATGCTGGCCACGCCAGCGTCCTCGAATCGGAGGGCGAGGTCCAGAGCGGTGATCTCGCTGGTTTTGGCCCAGCCTTCCACGGCCACCTTGCCGTCCCGCGCGTCGATGCCCACGGCGATCCGCCCCGGATGGCGCCGGCAGGCCTCTTTTACCAGCTCAGGATCGCGCAGGGCCACGGTGCCCAGGATGACCCGGCGCACGCCTTTCTCCAACCAAAGGTCGATCCCGGCTCGGTCGCGGATTCCGCCCCCCAATTGCACGGGGATGTCAACGGCGGCGAGGATGGTCTCGACCGCCTCGGCGTTCACCGGCCGTCCGGCGAAGGCACCGTTCAGGTCCACCACGTGGATCCATTGGCATCCGGCCTGGGCGAAGGCGATGGCCTGCGCCGCGGGGCTGTCATTGAAGACGGTGGCCTTGTCCATTTCGCCCTTCAGCAGACGGACACATTGGCCGTCCTTCAGGTCGATGGCGGGAAACAGGATCATCGCGGACGTCTTTCTTGGATCTTGGGGGTCAAGCGGGGAACGCGAACGGGATCAAGAACCCGGTCAGGGCGCCCAACGCAGGAAATTGGTGATCAGGCGGAGGCCCACGGCCTGGCTTTTTTCCGGATGGAACTGGGTTCCAACCAGATTATCCCGGCCGATCATGGCGGCGATCGGTCCCCCATAGTCCACCGAGACAAGGCGCTGGTGAATCTCGGAGGGCACGAAATGGTAGCTGTGGACGAAATAGACATGGTCTCCGGGCGCCAGTCCCGCCAGCAGGGGGTGCGAGTCCGGGATGAACTCCAGGGCGTTCCAGCCCATGTGCGGCACCTTGAAGGTGGCATCGGGACCCGTGATGGGGCGGACTTCGCCCTGGATCCAACCCAAGCCCTCGTGGCGACCATGTTCCACGCCAACATTGGCGAGCAGTTGCATGCCCACGCAGATGCCCAGGAAGGGGCGGCCCTTGATCAGCACCGCTTCCTCCAAGGCTTCCACCATACCGGACACGGCGCCCAGACCTCGGCGGCAGTCGGCAAAGGCGCCGACGCCGGGAAGGACGATCCGATCAGCCCGGTGCACGACCTCGGCGTCGTCGGTAACCAGGACCTTGGCCAGGATCCCGGCTTCCCGGGCGGCCCGTTCAAAGGCCTTCGCCGCGGATCTCAAATTGCCGGACCCATAGTCGACGATGGCGACGGTCATGACCGGTTGGGAGGGTTTCATGGTTCGGTCGTTTCCTGGGGACGGATATCGAACCGGGGTCCGCCTCCGTCCTTAATGGGTGGAACATTTCTAGAAGGGGCTTTTAGCAGCCCCCTTTCTACCTGCCAAGGCACCCAGTGTGGGTCTCTTGATCCATGGGCGAGGGTGCGCGAAGGGGTCCGGCGCGTCTCAGGTTTCCTCGATGACGCCACCCAGGCCGCCACCCAGGACACCCTTGGTCGACGGGATGGCGTCGGCCTTGCGGGGATCGATCTCCCAGGCCTGCCGGAGTGAACGAGCAAGAGCCTTGAAGCAGGATTCAATTATATGGTGGTTGTTTTCCCCATAAAGATTTGCAACATGCAACGTAGCACCCGCAGTTTGAGAAAAGGCCTGGAACCATTCCTTGAAAAGTTCGGTATCCATAGTACCAAGTTTGTCCCGGCTAAAGGTTACTTTCCAGATAAGGTAGGGCCGGTTGGACAGGTCAAGGGCGACTTGGGTCAAGGTCTCGTCCATGGGGATCAAAGCCGAACCATAGCGTTGAATTCCTTTGCGATTCCCCAGGGCCTTGGAAACCCCGTCCCCGATGGCCAGGGCGACGTCCTCGGTTGTGTGGTGGAAGTCGATATGGGTGTCACCCTGGGCGCGCACCGTGAGGTCCATGAGACTATGGCGCGATAATTGCTCAAGCATGTGATCAAGGAAACCGACGCCAGTCGACACATCGTAGAGACCGGACCCATCAAGGTTTAGATCAACGGTGATTTTGGTTTCCTTGGTGACGCGCTGAACGCTGGCTTGTCGCATGCCGTTTACTCTCCAAAGCTTCGCAATAGAAGTTGAAATTGGGTTAGGGGTGTTGACTCGCTAAATAGGTGTGGAATCCCGTCGGCGAAAAATCTGGAGTCGGGAACTCGGACACGCTAAGGTTTTGCGAGACGGGTTCACGTTTGGCAACCTGCTTAGATCATGGGGCAAGAAAGTGAGAAGGTCAAAAACCGAAGAGACTGTGGGTGAAGGCGTTGTGAAGTCGCCCGATCCCGTTGATGTGCATGTGGGACGTCGTCTGCGCCTGCGCCGAACCCTTTTGGGGATGAGTCAGGAGCAACTCGCCAACGCCGTTGGCGTGACGTTTCAGCAGATCCAAAAATATGAGCGCGGAAGCAACCGCGTGAGCGCCAGTCGCCTGTATGATATTTCCAAGGTCTTGGGTGTTCCGGTGGCGTTTTTCTTCGAGGATATCGGCGAGGATGTGACCGCCGTGCGCAAGGCGCCTGCCTTGCCAGACGTCGATGGTCTGTCCGAACCGGCTATTCCAGCCTACGAACAGGACCCTCTTCAGAAAAACGAAACCCTGGAGTTGATCCGGGCCTATTGGCGTTTGCCCACGGAAACCGTTCGGAAACGGGCCCTGGACCTGCTGAAAAGCTTGTCCGGGCGCGATTGATGATTGTGGACCGGTGGAGGCCTTGGATGGTGACACCGGATCCCTCCCCCACCATTGAAAAACGCCAGGATGACGTATCCTGGCGTTTTTTTCCGTGTCTGATTTGAAGAGGCAACCTCTTTTGAAGAGGCAACCTCTTTTGAAGAGGTCCAATTCCTTAATCGCTGGCCCTTAATCGCTGCTGCTCGATCCACCGCCGATGTCCGAGAAAACACTCCCCAGGGAAATCACGGCGGCGGTTACGCTACCCACGGCGACGGGATAAATGGCATAGCGTTCAGCCATGGACCGTTTTGGCCTGTTGTCGAAGGCCTCCCGCTGGGCATAGGTGTCCTTATACTCGAAGAAGGCGACCATACGCTTGGACCACTCGCCGACGGCGGGAATGTTCTCCGGCGGGTTTTCCTGGGCATTGACATAGGACATGCGCGCCTGCCGGGG
Source organism: Rhodospirillum sp. (assembly GCA_021741145.1). Lineage (GTDB taxonomy): Bacteria > Pseudomonadota > Alphaproteobacteria > Rhodospirillales > Rhodospirillaceae > Rhodospirillum. The sequence continues at coordinate 17,350 of JAIOYK010000003.1, forward strand.
GTGCATGTTATCTGAATCCACCACCCGGTCTTCGAAGAAGCGGGCGAGCGCCAGGGTTTGCCCATCCCCGCGTTCCATGGCCGTCCGAGCCAAGCCGGACCAGGCATCCTGGTAGACGGGCCAACGGGTCGCCGCTTCCTGATACAATTCCGTCGCTTGGTCCCAGTTCCCCGCGCTCTCCGCGGCTTTTGCCCGACCGATGGCGGTTTTCGCGGCCTCGATGCTAAAGTCCTTGGCCTCGGGCTTGGGTGGCTCGATGGGTTCAAAAGTGGAACAGGCCGCGACCAAGAGGGCGACCGCCAAGGGACCCGTCAGACGACGGAAAAGCCGAAGGATTCCGGACGGGGCGCGGGGCGACACGGGGGTCGTTGTGGGGCCTTTTCCAGGCATGGGCATGACGGTATCCTCCGGATGGCGCGGGCAGCGGTCCGCAGAGTACCTCGGACCATCCCGGTCCGCCAAGTGTCCTCCTCCCCCTCCGTTCTTCCCTTCGTCGAGGGTTCGGACCATGTCTCTGGATGTCCCCTTTGTCGCCCGTGTTCTCCGCGCCACCGGCGTTGTCCCCCGCCGGGCCTTGCCCTTGGGAGGCGGATGCGTCGCCGAGATTTTGCGCCTGGACCTCGAGGATGGCCGGGTGCTGGTGGCCAAGAAGGGCGTCCCAGGGGATCGACTGGACCTGGAAGGCTTCATGCTGCGGCATCTGGCCGAGGCGGGGGTGCCGACGCCGGAGGTGCTGCTCGCCGAGGATGACCTGCTGCTGATGGCTCATGTGGAGGGCGACGACACCCTGGACGGCTCGGCCCAGGTCCATCTGGCGGACATGCTGGCGACCCTCCATGCCGTACCCAGGGAGTCCTTTGGCTTCGACCGGGACACGGTGGTTGGGGGACTGCGCCAACCCAATCCGGCCCGCGACCGCTGGATCCCTTTCCTCGCCGAACACCGGTTTATTCACATGGCCCGCCAAGCGATGACCGCCGGGCGCCTCTCCCCGGCGCTCGTGGGGCGTGTGGAGACCCTGGCCGGACGTCTGGGGCGGTGGTTGCGGGAACCGGACCACCCCAGTCTGCTCCATGGGGACCTTTGGGGCGGGAATATTCTCTGCCGGGAGGGTCGGGTGGTGGCCCTGATCGACCCGGCCCTGTATCACGGGGATCCCGAGATCGAGCTGGCCTTGGGCACCCTATTCGGGACCTTGGGTACCCCCTTTTTTGATCGCTACCGGGAGCACCGGCCCTTGGAACCGGGCTTTTTCGAGGAACGGCGGGACCTCTATAATCTGTATCCGCTTCTTGTCCATGTCCGGCTCTTCGGGGGCCATTATGTCCAGTCCGTCGAGCGGACACTGGCTCGGTTCGGGGTTTGATGTCCCTCCCCTCCCTTATCGTCCGTTGCCCAGGGGATAGACCGCTTCCTCGGTATAGAGGGGGCCGTCCCGCCTAAGGTGGCTGGAATAAAGGCTGAAGGTCTCCGCCTGGAAGGACTGGGAAACGGACAGGTTATGGGCTTCCACATAGGCCCGCAGACGGTCCGGATGGGGATCGTTCAGGCGGGCCAGGGTGATGTGGGGGGTGTACTGACGCCGGTCCGGTTCCAGGCCCAGTTCGTCAAGGACCCGGTCCAGCTTGTGTTTCAGGCGCACCAAGTCCGGGGATTTCTCGACACCGATCCAAAGGGTCCTTTGCCGGTGCCCCGTGCCGAACAGGCCAAGGCCCGAGACGGTCAGGGAAAAGGGATCGACCCGGACCTTCATCAAGGCCTCGTCGATTTCCCGGGCCAGGCCTTCCTCCACCTCGCCGATGAAGCGCAAGGTCACATGCAGGTTCTCCCGGGAGACCCAGCGGGCGTCTCGCAGACCCTGGTCCAGGCTGGTCAGGGTATCGCGCAGGGAGTCGGGAGGGGTTAGGGCGACGAACAGACGGATCATTGACCTTTCCCATTCCTTGTGGTCTGGATCCGGTCGATCAGGGCTTCTACCATGGGTAGAATACGAGAGACGATGATATCCACCCCCTCGGGTGTGGGATGCATGCCGTCGTCCAGGTTCAAACGCGGTTGGCCCGCGACGCCATCCAGGAAGAAGGGGTAAAGAAGCACATCCCGTTCCCGGGCCAGATCCCCATAGAGCACATCGAAGTCTCGGCTGTAGTCCCGACCCAGGTTGGGGGGCGCGAGCATCCCCGCGAGCAGAACGGAGACCCCCTCGGATTTCAGGCGGGTGATGATGGTGGCAAGGTTTTCCTTGGTCTTCGCCGGATCCAGGCCGCGCAGGCCATCGTTGGCCCCCAACTCGAGAATCACGCCATCTGGATCATCGGCCAACATCCAGTCCAGACGGGACAGCCCGCCCGCGGTCGTATCACCGGAGACCCCGGCGTTAATGACGGTCACCTCGTATCCCTTGTCACGCAGGGCCGCTTGCAGGCGGACCGGGAAAGCGGCCTCCTGCGGCAGGTTATAGCCCGCGCTCAGGCTGTCCCCCAGGGCGACCAAAGTGATCGGTTCCGCCGCATGCGCCGGTGGGAGTCCGAGAAGACCGGTGGTCGGAAGCAGGCCCAAGGCCAAGGCAGCGCCTTGGATCCACCGCCGTACTGCCCCATATCGCCGGGAAGGCCCTGTTCGGCCCCATGTGAAACGACTGGAGAAATGGTTCATGGATGGCTCCCAAACGGGTTCGGGGGATGGCGCGCCGGTCATCGCGCTGACGGATCTTCACCTTAAACTGAGGGGGCCGACGGGCGAGGTCAACATCCTGCGAGGCATCGACCTGACCGTGCCCCAGGGGGAAACCCTGGGATTGGTCGGTCCATCGGGTTCCGGAAAGACCTCCTTGCTGATGGTCATGTCCGGGCTGGAAGGGGCCACATCGGGCCAAGTGATGGTCGCTGGCAAGGATCTGACGGCCCTGGACGAGGATGGTCTTGCCTTGTTCCGCCGGGACCGGGTCGGCATCGTTTTCCAGGCCTTCCACCTGATCCCCACCATGACCGCCCTGGAAAACGTCGCCGTCCCCCTGGAATTCGCCGGACGGGCCGATGCCTTCGACCGCGCCCGGGAGGAGTTGGAGGCCGTGGGTCTCGGCCATCGGCTGGGCCATTACCCGGGGCAGCTGTCCGGCGGCGAACAACAGCGCGTGGCGCTCGCCCGGGCTTTCGCCGTGCGGCCCCGCCTGCTTCTGGCCGACGAACCCACCGGGAACTTGGATGGCCAAACCGGCGCGCGGATCATGGATCTGATGTTCGCCCAGCGGGCACGCCATGGCACCACCTTGGTGCTGATCACCCATGACATGGATCTGGCCCATCGCTGTGATCGGGTTGTCCACGTCAAGGATGGCTTGATCACCGGAGAGGAACCGGGGGAACATCCCTGGTCCACGGAGTCCATCAGCCTGGAGGCCGCGCCATGAGCAGGATTAGCATGGGGGCCGAGACCTCCTCCGTTGCCCGGTTCGATTCCAAACGGGCCTTGGCCTATGACGACACGGTGGCCCGGGCCATTCCGGGATATGCCACGCTCCATGATGTGATCGCCGCCGTCACCGCAAGCCTGTTGCCCCAAGAGGCCCGCATCCTGGTGGTCGGTGCGGGGACCGGAGCGGAAATCCTGCGCTTGGGCGGTCACCATCCGGGCTGGTCCTTCCTCGGCCTGGATCCGGCGGAAGATATGCTGACCGTCGCCCGGGAGCGGTTGGCCCTGGCCGAAGGCGGATTGATTGACCGTGTGGACTTGATGGCGGGAACCCTTGAGGATCTATCCCGGGATCCGCCGCCGCCCTTCGACGCGGCCCTTTGCGTCCTGGTCAGCCATTTTCTGCCCGACACCGCGGAGGGCAAAGCAGCCCTGCTCGCTGGGATGGCCGCCTTGGTGAAGCCGGGCGCGCCCTTGATCCTGGCCGATTTCCTGCCACCCGAGTCGCCCCTGCCCGGCGCGGCGCTGATGGAGGCCGCTTGGGTTGCTTGGCAGCGGGACCGCGGGATCCCAGAGGACGCCATCGCGCGCGGCCTCGCCCATGCCCGGGACAAAACCCACCCGGTGGGGCCGGAGCGCCTGGGGACACTGCTCGACGGGGCCGGGTTCTCCGCCCCCCAACGCTTGTTCCAGGCCTTGCATGTCCATGGCTGGCTCAGCTTTCGGAAGGACCCTGCATGAGCCGGGGATATGCCCTGACCCGGGGTCCCGTTCCCCTGCGCTTCGCCTTGCGGGAGTTGCGGGCGGGATTGGCCGGATTCCGCGTCTTTCTGGCCTGTCTGGCCATCGGTGTGGGAGCCATCGCCCTGGCCGGATCGGTCAATTCCTCCATCACCGAGGGCATGCGCGCCGACGCACAGGCCCTCCTGGGGGGCGATCTGGAGTTGCGCTTGCTCTACCGGGAAATCTCGCCGGAAGAACGGGCGACTCTCAAGGCCTTGGGCGACCTGTCCCAATACACGGAAATGCGCTCCATGGTGGGGATCGAGGGGGATCGCTCCCGCCGCTCCATGGTGGAACTGAAGGGTGTCGATGGGGCCTATCCCCTCTACGGTGAAATCACCTTGAGCGGCGCCTCGTCCCTGGGGGAGGCCCTGGCGGTCCGCGATGGCATCCCCGGCGCGGCGGCGGCTCGGGCCCTGGCCGACCGGCTGGGGTTGTCCCTGGGTGACCATCTGGTGGTTGGTGACATCACGGTGGAATTGCGTGCCCTGATCGACCGGGAGCCGGATCAGATCACCAGTGGATTCGGTCTCGGCCCTCGCCTGATGGTGGCGGCGGCGACGGTGGACAAGACCGGGCTGATCCAGCCGGGCAGTCTGGTGGAATACCACACCCTGCTTCGCTTCCACCCGGGCGTGACCACGGATCAAGCCAAGGAAACCTTGGAGTCGACCCATCCGGAATCGGGCTGGCGGATTCGCGACACCGGGCAGGCGGGGGGGAATTTTCAACGGTTCGTGGATCGCCTGACCCTCTTCCTGGTGTTGGTCGGGCTGACTTCCCTGCTGGTGGGGGGGATCGGCGTGGCCAATGCGGTGAAGGCCTATATGGATGGCCGGGTGCGGACCATCGCCGCCCTGAAATGCCTGGGGGCTCCGGCGACATTGATTTTCCAGGTCTATTTGATCCAGACCGGTTTGATCGCCACCATCGGCATCGCCTTGGGTCTGCTGGTGGGCGGTGGACTGCCGCCCCTGTTGCTCGCTCTGTATGGGGATCGCTTACCCGTGCCCGCGGCCGAAGGGCTTTTCATCGCGCCCCTGATTCAAGCCGCGGCCTTTGGGTTCTTGACGGCTCTGGCCTTCGGGCTCTGGCCCCTGGCCCTGGCGCGGGCCATTCCCGCCACCGCCCTGTTCCGGGGTGAAACCGGGATGGGCGCCGCTCGGGTTCGCCGCCGGGATGGGATCGCGGTGGGTCTGGTGGGTCTGGCCTTGGCGACCCTGGCTGTTCTGGGGTCCAAGGATTCCTTCCTCGCCTTGTGGTTTGTCCTGGGGGCGGGGGTGTCCCTTGGCCTGTTCCGGGGGGCGGCCTGGGTGGTAATGGTGCTGGCGAAACGGATCCGGCACCCCAAGGGCATGCCCAGCCTGCGTCTCGCCTTGACCAACCTGTACCGCCCGGGCGCGCCGACGCCCAGTGTCGTGCTCTCCCTGGGGTTGGGGCTGACGGTCCTGGTGGCCGTGGCCCTGGTCGAGGGGAACCTGCACCGGCAGATCCAGGAGGACATGCCCGACAAGGCGCCCACCTTCTTCTTCATCGATATCCAGTCCAACCAATCGGAGGATTTTCGCAAGACGGTGCTCTCCGTTGCGCCGGACGCGGAGATATTGTTGGCGGACATGATCCGGGGGCGGATCCGCGCCTTGAAAGGTGTGCCGGTGGATCAGGCCGATGTGGCGCCGGATGCCAAATGGGCCGTCCGCGGGGATCGGGGCTTCACGACCTCGGCCACCTTGCCGGAGAATTCCACCCTGAAGGAGGGGATCTGGTGGCCGGAGGAATACGCGGGGCCGCCGCTGTTCTCCCTGACCGCCGATTTGGCCGAGGGTATGGGGCTGGTCCCCGGGGATTCGGTCACGGTGAACATCCTGGGCCGGGATATCACCGGCACCATCGCCAATACGCGGGAGGTGGATTGGGCGAGTCTGTCCATGAATTTCGCCTTCGTGGTCTCTCCCGGAGCTTTCGCCGGAGCGCCGCGCACCTATATCGCCACGGTCCGGGCCGACCCGTCCCAGGTCATGCCCATTGAACAGGCGGTGGCGGAGCGGGCGTCCAATGTGTCGATCATCCGGGTTGGGGATGCCCTGGATCTGGTGATGAAGATGATGGAGGATGTGGGCACCGCGGTTCGGGCCGCCGCCGGGGTTACCCTGCTGGCCGGAATCCTGGTTCTCGCCGGATCCTTCGCCGCCAACCATGGCCGTCGGGTGCGGGAAGCGGTCACCCTGAAAGTGCTCGGGGCGACCCGAGGCATGATCCTGCGGGCCTATATGATGGAATATGGCGTGCTCGGTCTGGCCACGGGGATGATCGCCGCGGTCATCGGCTCCGTGGCCGCCTGGGCGGTCCTGGTCTTCGTCATGCGCGCCGAGTGGGTTTTTCTGCCCGGCGTGGTGGCCGGAACCCTGGTGGTCTGCGTGGTCTTCACGGTACTCGCCGGATTCGCGGGAACCTGGACGGCCTTGGGAGCCCGCCCGGCGCCCTATTTGCGGAATGAATAGAAGGGCCGCCCCAAACTCCCTAATCGTTAGAAAAATGGGGGTTTGGGGGCATTGGCCCCCAAATGGATCCGGGCGAGGGCCCGGGTTCAGCCCAGTTTCACCGCCGTTCCATTGGCCGCGACCATCAGCAGCATCTTCTGGTCACCGCCGAGCACCTGATAGTCCAGGTCCACGCCGATCACCGCGTCGGCGCCGACGGCCTGGGCGCGTTGTTCCAGTTCGGCGAGGGCGGCGTTCTTGGCTTCCAGGAACTCGCTTTCATAGCCACCGGAGCGTCCGCCAACCACGTCGCGGATGGATCCGAAGAAGTCCTTGAAAATATTCGTTCCCTGCACGGCTTCGCCGGAAACGATACCCAGATAGGCGGTGATCCGTTTGCCCTCGACGGACTCGGTGGTGGTTATGATCATGGACGACACTTCCTTCGTTAGGAGGGGGAAAACGTTACAGCCGGGCCTTGAGGTCAGCCAGCAGACCGTCGCAGGCATCCTCCACCATGGTCAGTACGGTGTTGAAACCGTCCTCCGCCCCATAGTAGGGGTCGGGCACGTCGCCGCCCTTTGCGTGGTGGATGGCGAAATCCATCAGCATGTGAATCCGGTCCCGAAGGGCTTCCGGACAGGCCCGATGGAGGGTGCGGAAATGGCCCCGGTCCAGGGCCAGGATATAGTCGAACCCCTCGAAGTCCGCCTTTTCCACCTGTCGGGCCTTTTGCCCGTCCATGGAATAACCCCGTGGCCGCGCGGCGGCTCTGGAACGGGCGTCCGGCGCCTCTCCGATGTGGTACGCGGTGATGCCCGCGCTGTCGACCTGGATCCGGTCGGCCAATCCGGCTTCGGCGACCTTGGCTTTCAGGACGGCCTCGCCCGTGGGGGAGCGGCAGATGTTTCCGGTGCAGACAAAAAGGACACGGATCATGGGGGCCTCATTTTCCGTGGAGGGGGCATGTCGGTTCGGCCCTGGATCGGACCGGGTGCTACTGGATAGCATGACCTTTCCAAAACAAGGAACCGCCCAGTTCAAGGAACCGACCATGACAAACGCCTTTCCGGAGATCATGCGCCCCGACCTGGATCCAGAGGATCCCATCGTCATTCTGACCGGCGCGGGGATTTCCAAGGAATCCGGCCTGGATACCTTCCGCGACGCCGATGGTCTTTGGAAAAGGGTGCGGCTGGAGGATGTCGCGACCCCCGAGGGTTTCGCCCGGGACCCCGACCGGGTCCACGACTTCTATAACGCCCGCCGTCGGACCCTGCTGGAAACCGATGTTGTTCCAAACGCGGCCCATGAGGCCCTGGTTCGCCTGGAACGGGGCTGGCCGGGCGGCCTTCTGCTGGTCACCCAGAACATCGACGACCTGCACGAACGGGCGGGATCCTCCCCGGAGGGTTTGATCCATATGCATGGGGAGCTGTTCAAGGTGCGCTGCGGTCACTGCGGTGTCATTCTGGAGTGGCGCGCCGATCTGTCCCGGCGGGACCCCTGCCCGGTCTGCGGACGACCGGCCGGTTTGCGGCCCCATGTGGTTTGGTTCGGAGAAATCCCCCTGGAGATGGAGCGGATCGAGCGGGCCCTGATCCGATGCGGGTTGTTCCTGTCCATTGGCACCTCCGGAACGATCTATCCAGCGGCGGGCTTCGTCCAGATCGCCAAGCTGGAGGCGGACGCCCATACGGTGGAGCTGAACCTGGAGCCCGGAGAGGGGTCAACCCTGTTCGACCAGCATGTCCATGACGTGGCGAGCCGGGCGGTTCCCGCCTTCGTCGACAGACTGCTGGCGGGGCTTTGATCGGTGACCGACAGCCTTGATGCCTTGCGCGCCAGGGCGGAAGCCTGCGCGCTTTGCGCCGATCACCTGCCCCTGGGGCCGCGGCCCGTCTTGCGTGTTTCGGAGACCGCGCGCATGTTGGTGGTCGGTCAGGCGCCGGGAACCCGGGTCCATGAAACGGGGATCCCCTGGAACGACGCCAGCGGCGATCGGTTGCGGGACTGGATGGGTCTGGACCGGGAAACTTTTTACGATGTCTCCCGGGTGGCGATTCTGCCCATGGGGCTCTGCTATCCCGGGCGGGCCGAGGGGCAAGGGCGGAGGGGATGCCCCGCCCCGCCCGGAATGCGGCCCCCTCTGGCAGCCGCCTTTTCTCGATGCCCTGCCCCAGGTGGAGACCATTCTTCTGGTCGGGGGGTACGCCCAGGCCTTCCACTTGGGACAGGCCCGCGCGGCCACCATGACCGAAACGGTTCGCCGGTTCGCCGACTTCGGCCCCCGCCATTTCCCCCTGCCCCACCCAAGTTGGCGAAACACCGCCTGGATGCGCCGGAATCCCTGGTTCGTGGATGAGATCCTGCCTCTCCTCAAGGAGAGGGTCCGGGACCTTCTGGTTCGTCCCCTCTCCTGACCACGGGTCACTTTGGATCCAATTTCATAAAACCATTTCCAAACCGTCGCCTCACCGTCATGGCACCTCCGTATCTTGCGTTTTTCTATTTTAGAGACAACGCAAGGAACCAGATCCATGCCGTTTAAGTCCTTTCTTTCCGCTTCCGTCGCGGTCGCCGGTTTGGCCACGGCCTTGCCCGCCCTGGCCAGTGACCTGACGGTCCGCCCGGCCACGCCGAACCCGCTGGGTGTGATCGAGGAGTTGTACACCCTGTCCGGCGAGGTGGTGCCCGGCGAACCCGTGACCCTTGTTCCCGCGGAGGGGACCGCCCTGCCCGCGCGCCAATTGGCCGCCGGGGACAACCGGGGGCTGACGATCCTGCATTTCAATGACCTGCACAACTATTTGACGGATCCCCATACCAAGAAGGGCGATACCCACCGCTTCGCTCAGATGGTCAAGATTGCCCGGGAAACCCGCGCCAAGGCCGGGGAGGATGATATCGTCCTCTTCCTGTCGGCGGGCGACGACCATACCGGTGGTGTCTTTGACGAACTGACGGGCTTTACGCCGGACAGGTTCACCGTTGATCCCGCCTATCTGGCCTATTCCGTGGCGGGCGTGGATATGACGGTCCTGGGCAACCATGAGTTCGACCGGGGTGGCAAGATGCTGGCCACCTGGATCAATTCAGCGCCCTATCTGCCCCATGTTTCGGCCAATGTGACCGGATCCCCCGACGTCAGGAACGGCGAACAGTACTTCCCCGCGGCGATCGCCCTGGTCGACGGATTGCGGATCGGGATCCTGGGCCTGACCACCCAGGAAGACACACGCATCAACACGCCGGAAAATCCGGGCCTCGCCGTGCGGAGCCCACTGGAGACGGTCAAAGCCCTTCTGCCACCGCTGGCCGAGGCCACGGACGTGGTCATTCTGCTGACCCATTTGGGGTATGGGGCTGGAACGGATACCTCCGGCAAGGCGGGCGCGGCCCGGCGGATTGGCGAGGGCGATAGCGCCGTGGCCGAATTGGCGGGCGCCCTGGTGGAGAGCCCGGTGATCCTCGTCGGTGGCCATACGCACACCGTTTTGAACGCCGACGGCCTGAAGGAGGGGTTCAACGGTGTTCCCGTGCTCCAGGCCGGGGGGCATGGCAGTCACCTTGGGGAATTCGACACGACCGTTTCGGTCACCGATGGCGGCGTGACCCTGGCCGATAGCCGGGCTACCCTCCATGGCGTCAAGAAGTCGGACATCCGAGTCGAGAAAGGGGACGAGAAATACGCCTCCCTTCAGCGGGACGGCGATTGGGATGTGGCCTTCGAGGATCTGATCATCACGCCGTTGCGCGGTCGCCTGGACCGCGTCCTCTTGGAGCAAATCGCCACCATCGCCGTGGACGAGAGCCTGTCCACGGACGAGGTCGTCGCGACCCGTTACGTTTCCGAAAGCGCCATCGCCAACTTGATGAACGATCTTCTGGTGGCCCGTTCCGCTTCTTTCCCCGACGGGGCGGTGGATATCGCGGGGTTCAACGCGACCGGTCTGGTGAAGGGTATTCCGGTGAGCGGTCCCCTGACCTTCGCCGATTGGTTCAGCGTGATGCCATTCACCGATTCCGTTCAGATCCTCTCGATGACCGGCGCCGAAATCCAGGACATGCTCGATAGCAACGCCAAGCGGATCGTTCGGCCCGACGAATTGGGCGAGGTTGATCTGAAGGGCTATGTCAGTCGCGGATTCCTGCATTTCTCCAGCGGGCTGCGCTACACCATAGCCCTGGGATCCGACACGGCCTCGGCCCACGCGGTGGATGTCACCGTCAATGGCCAACCCATCGCGGCCGTGAAGGACAAGGCCTTCCGGGTGGCCTTCGGCAGCTATATCGGCAACGGTGGTTTTACCGAGGCCTGGAATGGCAAGGTGATCACCGCGGGTGTCCCCGGCGAGGTCGTCGGTTATGATCTGACCACCCTGCCTAAGCGGGACACGGGCTTTGTGTACCGGAACGAGGTCATTGCCCAAATCCGGGATGCCGGAACGATTACGCCGGACATCGGCGCGCGTCTGGATGGTCGCCTGAAGGTGGTCTCCAGCGCCGGCGGTTGATTTCTGGGCTCGGTGCGGGCCTTGAACCGCCCCGGGCCGATCTGGCTCGGGGTGGCTTTTTTCGTTTTGTTATCAAAAAGACAGCAAGCCCTTTCGGATTAGGGTCGCCAGACGGCCCATGGCCGGGTCCGGCTGATCGGCGCCGCGAAGCAGACGGAGGGACAAGGTCCCGTCCAGGGGGGTCGGGATCCGCTCCCCTTCCAGGACTTCCACCCCGGTCGGGAGACCTCGATTGGTCCGAAGGGTGATCCCCAGACCCGCTCGAACCCCCGCCCAAAGGCTGTCGAGGCCGGAGCCCACGAGGGCTACCCGCCAGGGAATTCCGGCACGGTCAAGGCTGTCCTCCGCCAGGGAACGGAACGCGCAAGGGGGATCGAAGAGGACCAGGGGAAGGCAATCTCTCCGCGGGTCTTCACCCCCCAAGGGTCCGATCCAGCGGAGGGGAATCCGATCCAGGGTTTCGGTCCAGGGCCAGACATCCGATTGGCCCTTGCCTTCCTCTCCCCAGACCAGGGCGAGGTCGAGTCGGTTTTCGGCCATGGCTCGGGAGAGGACGGCGTTTCGGTCAACGCGGACCTCCAGGCGGACCCTGGGGTGGGTCCGTGCGAAGCGGCCCAGGACGTCGGGCAGGAGATCGGCGCTGAAATCCTGCTGGATCCCAAGACGAACCCGTCCCTCCAGGTCGCCGCTTCCCAAGGCCAAGGCGGCTTCGTCGTTGAGTGCCAGAAGGCGCCGCGCATACCCCAAGAGGGTTTCTCCCGCGTCCGTGGGCACAAGAACGCGGCCCTGCTTGCGAACCAGGGGGTGGCCGACCTGGAGTTCCAGCTTGTGCAATTGGGCGCTGACGGCGGAAGTGGAACGCCCCAGCCTGTCCGCGGCTTGGGAAAAGCTTCCAAGATCCAGGCCGGTGACGAACCCCCGCAGGGCATCAAGGTCGTAGGTTTTTCGTCTCACAATCGGAATATTCCTGAAATACGGGAATATGAATCAAAAACTTCCTGATATTCAGGATAGAAGGTTTGGACCATGCTGTCGATCCCTCGATCTTGGATTGGAGCGATCCATGTACGCCATGCACTACGATATCCCTCTTCCCGCCGACCATGACATGGGGGCCATCCGCGCCCGGGTGGCGGAGAAGGGTCCCCTTCTCGACGAACTGCCCGGTTTGGGGATCAAGGCTTATTTGATCCGGGAGCGGGGGGTGGATGGATCACCAGTGAACCAATATGCGCCCTTCTACCTGTGGCGGGATAGTGCCGGGATGGGCCGTTTCCTCTGGGGTGGGGGCGGGTTTGGCGCCATTGTCGATTCCTTCGGGCGTCCTCCCGTCTCCCATTGGACCGGCGCCCGTTTCGTCGCCGGATCAGCCCAGGAAGAGCGCGCCGTTTCGGCGGTTCGCGCCATCGACTCCCTGTCTCCGGATGGCGATCCCAAGCCCTTCGTTCGGGATGCCCAATCCCAGATCATGGAGACCATCGACTGTCCGGGCTTGATGGCGGCGGCCCTCGCCGTCGACCCTTCGAATTGGCGTCTGCTTCGGTTTTCCCTTTGGGCTGGGGAAGCGCCCGAGGACTTGGAGGGGACTCGATACCGGGTTCTTCATCTGTCCCGTCCCGGCTTCAACAGCTTGAAAAATCGAGAAGAAACATAGTGTCCTCGGATCCATCCGTTTTCCCTCGACACGAAATAGGGGGACCATCCTTGATCCTTGGGTAAGGTCTCCAAGAAGAAGATGTCATCCCGTTTGGGGCGGATGGAACGAGAAAGGATCGACGATGGCCGGTGGGTCGCAGACCCGGACGCGGCCATGCAGGGCAAATCCGCCGTGGACAGTCTCCCCTTTCCGTCTCGGGTGATGGACTGGAGTCAAGCGGCTCGGGGAATTCCCGAAGTCCATTCGGGGATAAGGCGTTCAAAAGCCCGCGTGGTTGGAATCCAATACTTCGAACCACGAGGGATGGACCTGGGCGCGGTCAATCGTGTTAATTTGCGCCTCCCGCCCTGGTCCCACCCTCCGAGCCGATAGGTCAACCGTGTCAGCCGAGTCCCCAGAAACCGCCCCGGATCCTGGCCCGGATCCCGGCCCGGACGTCGACATCCCCGCGGATGCCACCCCGATGATGGCCCAATATCTTTCCATCAAGGGGGCCTATCCCGACAGTCTGCTGTTTTATCGGATGGGGGATTTTTACGAGCTGTTCTTCGAGGACGCGGTGAAAGCCTCGGAAACCTTGGATATCGCCCTGACCAAACGGGGCAAGCATTCGGGCGATGACATCCCCATGTGCGGGGTCCCGATCCATTCCCACGAGGCCTACCTCTCCCGCCTGATCCGCGCCGGTCACAAGGTCGCCATTTGCGAACAGATGGAGGATCCCACCGAGGCCCGGAAGCAACGGGGCTACAAGGCCGTGGTCAAGCGGGAGGTGGTGCGCCTCGTCACGTCTGGAACGATCACCGAGGATGAGTTGCTCGATGCCCGTTCCCATAACTATCTGGCGTCTCTGACCCGTCTGCGGGACGCCGCCGCCTTGGCTTGGGTCGATGTGTCCACCGGCGAACTCTATTCCCAACCCTTGGACGAAGGCAATATCGCCCCGACGCTCGCCCGTCTCTCCCCCGGCGAAGTAATCCTGTCGGAAAAGCTGATTCAGGACCCGGCCCTGTTCGAGGTTTTCGGCCCCCATAAGGCCCGCCTGAGCCCCCTTCCCTCCAGCCGTTTCGATAGCGAGAATGCCCGCAAGCGGGTGGAAGATCTGTTTGGGGTGAAGGCTCTGGACGGGTTCGGTGGCTTTTCCCGGGCGGAAGTGGCGGCCATTGGGTCGTTGATCGATTACATGGAACTGACCCAGGTGGGGCGCTTGCCCCGCCTGTCTCCACCGCGCCGCCTCTCCCGGGGGGCGCGGATGGAAATCGACGCGGCCACGCGCCGGAACCTGGAGCTGACCGAGACCCTGACCGGGGGCCGCAAGGGTAGTCTCTTGTCCCAGGTGGACCGGACGGTGACCGGCGCGGGGGCGCGTCTGTTGGGGGACCGTCTCGCCGCGCCCTTGACGGATCCGGCCGAGATCAGCGAACGCCTGGACGCCGTGGGATTCCTCGTGAATTCGGAACGGACCCGGGGAGAGGTGCGCGCCCAGTTGAAGGGATGCCCGGACATGGCGCGGGCGTTGTCCCGCCTGTCCCTGGACCGAGGCGGCCCTCGGGATCTGGCCGCGGTGCGCGAGGCGCTGGTCCGGGTGCCAACCATCCGCGTTCTGGTCCGTGATGCCGCGGGGGGCGCCTCTCTCCAGGAGTTGGCCCGCGAGTTGGAGAGCGCCCTGGTCGACCTGGGCCAACATGATGGGCTGGTGGATTTGCTCGACCGGGCCTTGGCCGAGGATCTGCCCCTGCTCACCCGCGATGGGGGATTCATCCGCTCCGGTTTCCATGCCGCCCTGGATGAATTGCGGGGTCTACGCGACGAAAGCCGTCGTCTGATCGCCAATCTGCAATCCCGTTACGCCCAGGAAACGGGAATCCAGGCCCTGAAGGTCAAGCATAACAACGTGCTGGGCTATTTCATCGAGGTCCCCGCGGGACGGGCGGACAAAATGATGACCGCCAAGGGCGCGGGTGACGGGGAGGCCAACCCCTTCATGCACCGCCAGACGCTGGCCAATCAGGTGCGTTTTACCACCGTTGATCTGTCCGAATTGGAGGACAAGATCCGCGGCGCCGCCGACAAGGCGCTTGCCTTGGAACAAAGTCTTTTCGCCGATCTGCGCCGGGAAATCCTCGCTCGGGCCGGGGACATCGCCCGGGCCGCCGCGGGCCTGGCCCAACTGGACGTCTGCCAGGGACTGGCCGATCTGGCCGCCGACCTGCGCTATACCCGGCCGGAAATCACCGCCGGGTTGGACTTCACGATCAAGGGCGGGCGCCATCCCGTGGTGGAAGCCGCCCTTGCCGCGGAGGGGGGGGAAGCCTTCGTCGCCAACGACTGCGACCTTGAAGCCCACCAGCGGCTCTGGCTGCTGACCGGACCAAACATGGCCGGTAAGTCCACCTTTCTGCGCCAAAACGCCCTGATCGCCGTGCTCGCCCAGATGGGATCCTTCGTCCCCGCGGACAGCGCGCGAATCGGCGTGGTGGACCGCTTGTTTTCCCGGGTTGGCGCCGCGGATGATCTGGCCCGGGGTCGCTCGACCTTCATGGTGGAAATGGTCGAGACCGCGGCCATCCTCAATCAGGCCACGGAGCGTTCGCTGGTCATCCTGGACGAAATCGGACGGGGAACGGCCACCTACGATGGCCTGTCCATCGCCTGGGCGACGGTGGAAAACCTGCACGACGTTACTCGGTGCCGAGCCCTATTCGCCACCCATTACCACGAGTTGACGGCGCTCAGGTCCCGCCTGGACCACCTGTCCTGTCACACCATGCGCATCAAGGAATGGAAGGACCAAGTGGTCTTCCTGCACGAGGTGGGACCGGGCGCGGCGGACCGCTCCTACGGGATCCATGTGGCGCGTCTCGCGGGTCTGCCGCCCCAAGTCATCGCCCGGGCCCAGGAAGTCCTCGACCTCTTGGAGAAGGGGGACCAATCCAGCGCGGCGACTCGGCTGGCCGATGACTTGCCCCTCTTCGCCGCGGCGCGGCCCAAGTCGGGCACGGGCACCGGCGGAACGCCAAGGGATCCCCATCCCCTGGAAGAGGCTCTGAAGGCGGTCAAACCGGATGACATGAGTCCAAGGGAAGCCCTGGACACCCTCTATCGGCTGAAGGGGATGGCCAGGGAGCCCACTTCGTCTTAAGGGACGAGGCTTTCCGCTTTTCATTAATATGTTTATAAATAGAAGGCAACGAATGGCACGGGTTGAACCCGCGCCCTGAACACGGGGAGAGTGACCAATGACCCTTGCGACCGCCCCCATGGATGAGACCGAGAGGGCCTTACGGACCGATTTGGCCGCCTGCTATCGGGTTTTCCATCTGCTTGGCTGGACCGAGCTGATTTACAATCACATCACCCTGCGCCTACCTGGGCCGGATCGACATTTTCTAATCAATCCCTTCGGCCTGCACTATTCGGAGGTCACGGCGTCCAATTTGGTGAAGATCGATCTGGAGGGAAAAATCGTCTCCCCCTCAACTCACCCGGTGAATCCGGCGGGGTTCACCCTGCATTCGGCCATCCACGCCGGGGTCGCGGGCGCCCATTGCGTCATGCATACCCATACCAACGCCGGGTCCGCCGTGGCCTGTAGCGCCCAGGGATTGTCCTGGGACAATTTTTATTCGGCCCAACTCCATGGCCGGGTCTCCACCCATGATTTCGAGGGGATCACGGTCCACGCCGAGGAAGGTCCCCGAGTCGTAAACTCAATAGACGGTCGAAACGTTCTGATTCTGCGCAATCATGGCCTGTTAACCTGGGGGGCGACGATCGAGGAGGCTTTCGCCTATCTGTGGACGGCCCAAAGGGCCTGTGAGATCCAAGTGATGGGCGCCGCCCTGGGGCCGACCCGACCGATTCCGGAGCCGGTTCTGGAAAAATGCGCCCGGGATGCGCTCCAGTTCGATCCGAAATATGGGTCGGGACGGGATGGCTTTGACGCCATGGTCCGGCTGGTCGATTCCATCGACTCGGCCTATCGAGATCTGGATTGAACCCTAGGCGGAAGGGAAAAAGCGCGCGTGAGGATTTGTGTTTATGGATTGGGGGCGATCGGTGGCCTCCTGGCGGCGCGCCTGGCTATCGCGGGACATGCGGTTTCCGCCGTCGCCCGGGGCGCGACCCTGGCCGCCGTCCGGCGGCGGGGCATGGTCCTGGTGGAGTCTCGACCCGACGGCGGGGACAGACGAACCAAGGTTCCCGTGATGACCGCGGAACGGTTGGAGGATCTTGGGCCCCAGGATTTGGTGATCCTGTCCATTAAAAGCACCGCCTTGGGGGAGGTGGCTCCCTTACTGGGCGCGGCGCTCGGCCCAGAAACGACCGTCCTATCGACCATGAACGGGATCCCCTGGTGGTTTTTCCATGGCCTTTCCGGTGCCTCCTTTGGGGGAGTATTAGAGACGGTCGATCCCGGCGGCGCGGTGACTCGGGCCTTGGATCCTATCCGCGTACTGGGCTGCGTGACCCATCTGGCCGCGACGGCGCCGGAGCCGGGTGTGGCGCGATGGGCGGCGGGCCAGGGATTGTTTGTCGGTGAACCCGCCGGGGGCACCGAGACGCCAAGGGTCAGGGCGACTGTCGCCGCCTTGACCGAGGCCGGATTCGACGTCACCGCGGTCGACTCGATCCAACGGGAGATTTGGCTGAAACTCTGGGGCAATATGACAATGAACCCGGTTTCTGCCCTGACCGGGGCCACCTGTGACCGGATTCTGGATGATCCTCTGCTGAGGGGATTCCTCTCCCGTTGCATGGTCGAGGCCGCCGAGGTCGGAGGGCGAATCGGTCTTCCCATCGACTTGGATCCGGAAGGACGCCACGCCATGACCCGGCAATTGGGGGCCTTTCGGACGTCCATGCTCCAGGATGCCGACGCGGGAAAGCCCCTGGAACTGGACGCCTTGGTGGCCGCGGTTCGGGAAATCGCGGGACGAGTCGGGGTGGAGACGCCTAATATCGACGCCCTATTTGGCATGGCCCGGGTCCAGGCCCGGACCCGTGGTCTCTATCCGGAGACCTGACCCATGGAACGAAGCGACGGTCCGCGGACCGGTCCCCGTGTCGCCATCGTCACCGGCGCGAGCCGGGGCGTCGGGCGCGCGTGAAATGGGGATCCCAAGGATATCGTGGTCATGGTGGCTTTTCTCTGCTCCGACACCACGGTTCTGGCCAGAAAGGGGGGGTGAAAATTCGACGTTTCTCCAGGCGCGAAACCCTTTAGACTCCCCATGTCTGTCATACCCGCCACCCGGGGAGAGCCCGAATCGCGCTCCCCCGTTCTTGGATTGGCGGGAGGGAAAGGGTTTTCATGAGCACGCACCGTATTCGCAAACCCCGCGAGGTCATCGACCGGAAGGCCTTGACGGGCCGACTGGAGGACCTGGCCACCGCCGTGAGCGACAATCGGGAACGGCGGGCCAAGCTGCTGCCTTTGTTCAAGGACACTCTGGCCGAGGGTCGATCGGCGATTCGCCACAGGTTTCTAGAGGAAAAGGGAACCGGGGCCGCGGCCTTCGCCGAATACAGCTACCTCATGGATCAGATCATCCGGCTGCTCTTCGACTTCACCACCTCCCATGTCTATCCCAGGGCCAATCGGACCCGGGGAGAGCAGATGACCCTGCTCGCCGTGGGGGGTTATGGGCGCGGGGAAATGTCCCCCCATTCTGACATCGATTTGCTGTTCCTGCTGCCCTACAAGGCGACGCCCCTGCATGAGCAGGTGGTGGAATACATGCTCTATGTGCTGTGGGACATGGGCCTGAAGGTGGGCCACGCGACCCGTTCCGTGGACGAATGCGTGCGTCAGGCCAAGGGCGATATCACCATCCGCACGGCCATGCTGGAAGCCCGCTACCTATGGGGCGACCGCGCGCTCTTCGGGCAATTGAAGAAGAAGTATTGGACGAACGTGGTCAACGGGACTGGCCCGGATTTCGTGGAGACCAAGTTGGGCGAGCGGGACCAGCGGCATTTGCGCATGGGCGATTCCCGCTATGTGCTCGAACCCAATATCAAGGACGGCAAGGGAGGCCTGCGCGACCTGCACACCCTATTCTGGATCGCCCGCTATATCTACGGCGTCTCGGACATGCGGGAATTGGTGCAGTTGGGGGTGTTGACCCCAGACGCGGCCTCGAAATTCACCCGCGCCCGGAATTTTCTATGGTCCGTCCGCTGCCACCTTCACTACCTGACCAACCGGCCGGAAGAGCGGTTGACCTTCGACGTCCAACCCACCATCGCCGAACGCATGGGCTACACGGACCGCAACAGTGGTCGGGGTGTCGAACGGTTCATGAAACACTATTTCCTGATGGCAAAGACCGTGGGTGACTTGACCCGCATTTTTTGCGCCGTGCTGGAAGAACAGCAGAAGCGGCGCCCGATTCTGTCCCGGGCCGCGATGTTCCTGGGCAAGAAGCAGCTTGGGGATTTCGTGCTGGACGGCGGGCGACTGGCCGTCAAGGCACGGGACGACCTGGAGAAGCAACCCATCCTGATCATGCGCCTGTTCAAGGTGGGCCAGGACCAGGGCCTTGACATCCACCCCGATACCCTGCGGCTGGTGACGGAAAACCTGCCCCGGGTCACCGCCCTGCGCGACGATCCGGACGCCAATGCCCTGTTCATGGAGATCCTCTGTTCGCCCATGGATCCGGAAGTGACCCTGCGCCACTTGTCCGAATCCGGCGTCTTTGCCCGCTTCATCCCCGATTTCGGACGGGTGACCGCGCAAATGCAGTTCGATATGTACCATGTCTACACGACCGACGAGCATACCATTCGCGCCATTGGTCTGCTCCACAACCTGGAGAAAGGGGTGATCGCCGAGCGCATGCCCACCGCGGCCATGGCCATCGGTAAGATCCAGTCTCGCCGGGCGCTCTATCTGGCTGTTCTCCTTCATGATATCGCCAAGGGCCGGGGCGGCGACCACTCGGTCCTGGGGGCGGACGTGGCCCTGAAGCTGGGGCCGCGCCTGGGCATGACCCCGGAGGAGACCGAAACGGTGGCTTGGTTGGTGCGCCACCACCTGGACATGTCGCGCACCGCCTTCAAGCTGGATGTGGACGACCTGAAGACCATTTTGGATTTCACGGATCTGGTCCAATCCATGGAGCGGTTGCGTCTGCTTCTTGTCTTGACCACGGTCGATATTCTCGCCGTCGGCCCGAATGTCTGGAACAACTGGAAATCCTCGCTCCTGCGGGAGTTGTATAACCGGGCCAAGGATGTGTTGACGGGGGGCTTCCAGGCCGAAGCCCGGGACCGGCGGGTGGCCGCGAAGCGGGCCGCCCTGGTCGCCGCCCTCGGGGACTGGCCAGAGGCGGAGCGGGAGGGCTACGCGGATCTGCATTATCCGGCCTACTGGCTAACCTTCGATTCGGATACCCATGAAAGTCATGCCCGCATGATCCGCCGGGCCCGGGTCAAGGGCGAGGCCGTGGCCGTGGAGGTCGTCTCGGACGAATCCCGCGCCGTCTCTGAGGTTCTGATCCTGACCGAGGACCATCCCGGGTTGTTTTCCAAGATCGCCGGAGCCATGTCGCTGGCTGGCGTGAACATCCTGGACGCCAAGATCACCACCATGGGCGACGGCATGGCCTTGGATGTCTTTACCGTGCAGACCATGGAAGGGCGTCTGGTCGAAGGCGAGGAGCGGATCGGCCGCCTTCGGAAGACCGTTCACGATGTGCTCATTGGCTTCATTTCCCTGGACAAGGCCCTGCGGGAGCAGTCGCCACGCCTGCCCGAACGGACCCGGGCCATCACCGTGCCGCCCCGAGTGATCATCGACAATGTGGCGTCCAAGACCCACACGGTGATCGAGATCAACGGGCGGGATCGGCCGGGCTTTCTGTACGCTGTTACAACGGCCTTGACCGATGTGGCGCTGCAAATTTCCTCGGCTCGCGTTTCGACTTACGGCGAGCGGGTCGTGGACGTCTTCTACGTCAAGGATGTGTTCGGGATGAAGGTGGTCCACAAGGGCAAGCTTGGTCAGATTCGCGCCACCCTGGAGGAAGCCATCGCCGAAAAGCCAAAGGGCAAGGGCAAGATGTCGGTCGGCAAGCTGGCGGCCGAATAGGGAGAGGGAACAGAGATCGGAGGCCGCGGATGACTCTCCATGTAACCAATGGCGATGGAGCGGGGGGCGCCCTGGAAATGGCGGGCCTGGGCGGGGATGTCTTGCCCTGGCGGGACCTGATGCACCACGGCCCCTTTCCGCCGGTCCTGTCCCTCGAGGAATTGGCACCGGTGCGGGCGGCCTATCTGGCTGGGAACCGGCTGGATCCGGCGGCGGTCACCGCGAACTTCAGGGACCGGGACGCGTGCTTGCGACGGGCGGTAACAACCGGTGAGCCTATTGTTCTTTGGTTCGAGCATGATCTGCTGGACCAGCTTCAACTCCTTCAGATCCTCGATGCCGTCGCCGAATGGCGGGGGGACCCCGAGTGTCTTTCGTTGATTTGCTTGGATGCCTTTCCTGGCATTTCCCCGTTCCGGGGCCTGGGCCAGTTGATGCCGGAGCACCTTGCGGGCCTGTTTCCCTCCCGTCTGCCCGTTTCCGGGGAAACCGTGCGTCAGGCGCGCCAGGCCTGGGCCATTTTTCGGGGCTCCGATCCCCGAATTCTACGGACCCTCGCCGACCGGGGCGTCGAGGGCCTGGCCTATCTGGGCGCGGCGCTTGCCCGCCATTGCGCGGAATTCCCCTGGACCATCGACGGCTTGACCCTGACGGAACGAAGGATCCTTACCTTGGTGGGGGATGGGCTATCCAGCCCCGGCCCCCTGTTCCGGGCCTCCATGGACATGGAAACGGTCTTGTTTCCGGGGGACTGGACGTTTTTCGACCGGGTCGCCAGCCTTTGCGCCGAAGCCGATCCCCTTCTCGCGGTGGAGGGAGGCGGCGCCTTCCTTCGGCCCGAGGGCGAGGACGGCCCATCGGAAGCCTTCCGCGTCCAACGGCTCGCCTTGACCGACCGGGGGCGGGATGTCCTTTCGGGGCGTGTTGGGAAGCGTTGGCCCCGGGACGAATGGTTGGGGGGAATCCGCGTGAACACCGGGGATGTCCATTGGTGTTGGGATGGTACCTTGGATCGGTTCGTGGCGATGGCCGCCGTATAGCCGGAAGGCACCGCGCCGCGCGCGTCAGGCCGCCTCTCGCATGTTTACCAGCCGCCGCCAATGGGGCATCAGATCCTCCTCGAACACCTTCGCCCAGGTGGGGGCGTTCCGTTCCATGGAGGTTCTAGCGGCCCGGCCCACGGCGCGGGTATCTCCGGCCAGGGCGATTTCCAGGGTCCGCGCCCAGTCCTCCGGCTCGCCCCCGGTTACGCCATATCCGTCCACGCCGTCTTCGTGAATCCATCGCGCGGTGCCACCGGCCCTCGCCGACAGGACGGAGGCCAGTCCGGCGGCCCGGGCCTCCAGGGCGACATTGCCAAATGTTTCCGATTCGCTGGGAAAGAGGAAGAGGTCGGCCGACGCCAACAGCCGCGCCAAATCCGTTTGGGGCAGGGATCCGGGGGTGAAGACCCGCCCCCCCAGCTCCGATCGGACCGCTTCCAGATCCGCGCCCACTCCGGCGATGATCAGGGACAGGTCATGACCCCGGTCGAGCAGGACGCGGACGGCCCGGGCGGCGACCAGGACCCGTTTGCTGCCATCGGCCCGTCCGGCGAAAACCACCACGGTGCCTTCCGGTGGCGTGCCGAAGCGCTCGGCGAGCCAGAATCGGTCCCGTTTGTCGGGAGAAAACAGGTCCAGGTCGATCCCTCGACGCAAAAGGCTGGTGGGTTTTCCTGGGTGGCTCGCGCGCACCAGGGCGGCGTCCTCCGGCCGGGAGACGAAGACATGGACACCTGGGGTCAGTTGGGTCCGCAGTTTATTGCCCTCGGCGCGGGCGATGCGGTCCCCCAGGTGAAACCCGTCGGCTATCCATCCCCCCAGCCGATTTCCCAGGGCCCGCCGCAGGATATTTGGGCCATAGGTTCTGGCCAGGGTCTCCACGTCCGTGTGGATGGAATGGGCGAGCGGAATCCCCCTTTCCTGGGCGACACGCAGGGCCGTCTTGCCGAAGGAAAAATGGTCCGTGCCGACCAGAAGGTCGAAGGAAGGGAGTCGGGCCGCAAGGCCTGGATGGTAGCCCGCCAGATCCGTATGACCCGCTCCGCTATCCAGGAACGGCAGCCGATCCGTGCCCAGGCGGGGGGGAAACAGGTGGAATCGGGCCCGGTCGTGGAGCGGGATGACGCGCTCTTCCGGCCCCAGGAAAAAGACCGTCAGGTCGATGTCGGTCGTCTGAGTCGCCACGGCGGCGAAGCGTTCCCAGACCTTCACATGGCCTCCGGCGGAGGGTGTCCAATGGAGGGTCACCAGAACGGCGACCCGGATGGGGAGCGCGTTTGGCGGGGACGTTGAAACGGTGTCGGGCAAAACAAGTTCTCCGGCCGGGACCCACGCGCGCATGGGGCTTGGGGAAAGGCGAACGGGGAATGGCCCCCTTGTCTTATACAACGGATGGACGCGTTCCACTCTGGCGATTCCGTTGTCCTCTCATTTTGGTGATGCGAGACCCAAATCCAAGTCCTGGGGCGGGTGATCCTGGCTTAACCTTCCGCGAAGCCGCTTGAAAAGGCCGACGTCCCGGCGCACCTTGCGCGTCGCCGTTCTCTTCACCCGTCGGGCCCAGGGGTCGCCATCCATGTCCCTCATTCGTTCCATCACCACCGTTGGCGGTTATACCATGCTCTCCCGGGTTACCGGATTTGCCCGGGACATTCTGATCGCCCGCTATTTGGGTGCGGGCATGGTCTCCGACGCCTTTTTCGTGGCCTTCCGCCTTCCCAACCTGTTCCGCCGCCTGTTCGCCGAAGGGGCCTTCGCCGCGGCTTTCGTTCCCGTTTATTCCGGCGCGGTGGAGGTCGAGGGCAAGGAAGCGGCCCAGCGGTTCGCCCACCAGGCGGCCACGATCCTGGCCTTGATCCTGGTGGTGTTCGTCGCGGCCATGGAAGTGACCATGCCCTGGGCCATGGTTATCCTGGCCCCGGGGTTCGAAGCCGTGCCGGGCAAGATGGAACTGGCCACGGAATTGTCGCGGATCACCTTTCCCTATCTGCTGTTCATCTCACTGGTGTCCCTACAATCGGGGGTGTTGAATTCCCTGGGGCGGTTCGCCGCCGCCGCGGCGGCACCGGTGTTGCTCAACCTGACTCTGATCGTCGCCATGCTAGGTTTCGCCGACCTGGGCGAGACGCCGGGCCATGCCCTGTCCTGGGGTGTCACCGCCGCGGGTGTGGTTCAATTCCTGTGGTTGGTCCACCATTGCCGCGTGGCTGGCGCGCCAATTCACTTCATCAGGCCCCGGGTGACGGAAAAGGTCAAGGTCTTGGGAAAGCGTATCTTGCCCGTGGTCTTCGGCTCCAGCATGTATCAGGTGAACCTGCTGATCGGGACTATTCTGGCCTCCCTGGTCAGCGATGGGGCGGTCAGCTATCTGTACTACGCCGATCGGGTGACTCAATTGCCGTTGGGGGTGGTTGGCGTGGCCGTGGGAACGGCCCTGCTTCCCCTGTTGTCCCGGCAGATCAAGGCGGGCAAAATCGAGGCCGCGCTCTGGAACCAGAACCGTGCCCTGGAATTCGCCCTGCTGCTGACCCTGCCCGCGGGGGGGGCCTTGATTGTGATCTCCAGTCCGGTGATCTCGGTTCTGTTCGAGCGGGGCGCCTTCTCCGCCCAGGACGTCACCGCCACGGCCACGGCCATGGCGGCCTTTGCTTCTGGTTTGCCCGCCTATGTGATGATCAAGGTCTTCTCTCCCGCCTTCTACGCCCGGGAAGATACGGCCACGCCGGTGAAGGTGGCCGCCTTGTCCATGGGGGTCAATATCGCTTTGAACCTGTCCCTGATGTGGACCCTGGGTCATCTGGGTATCGCCATCGGCGCCACGGTGTCGAGCTGGGTGAACGCTCTGTTGTTGGGCTGGATTCTCCACCGTCGGGCGGAGCTCAACCTGGATGGACGTCTGATCTCCCGGTTCCCGCGAATCCTTCTTGCCACCCTTGTCATGGCCGGAACCCTATGGGGGGGCGCCGAGGTCACGGCGCCGCTTCTGGCCGGGGGGGAAGCGGTGCGCGCCGCGACTCTGGCCGGGCTGATCGCCCTGGGCATGGTGGTCTATTTCGGCCTCGCCTTCCTGATAAGCGCCACGGCTCTTTCGGACTTCAAGGGATTCTCGCGGCGGGATGCGGTGTGAGCCGCGGGAAGTTCGTTTCGTGGGTTCTCTCAACGGAGGAAAACATCCTTGAAAAAGCGCGAACCGAAGAGGGACTCGCGACTCCCCCTCCGCTAAAATCAGACATATTGCTGTTGAGAAATGTGATCCGGTCGGTAAAGCTGTCCGTACGAGAAACAGAGCGTTCTGTTCGTGTGATAGAATTCGTTTGAATACACTTGTTCTATCTTTAATCTAGGCTTGGCGGAATGTTGGTAGAGAACTCAGGTAAAACTAAATCAAAAATAAATAACATCCCCATCTTTGTAAGTATTATTATTTTTTATGGTTGAGAAATTCCTATTTGGCTCAACCATTGTAGGGAAAGTGTCCGGCTCACTCCATTTGTTTAATCAGGTGACTGAACGTGTTCTTGGATAAATTTCTGTTCCCGCTCCAGAATGACGACCTCGTCGCTCTTCCCTACGAGGGCACTTACCAGCTTGGTTTGGTGGCTCTGTCTGTTTTTCTTGCTCTTGTGGCGTCCTGGGCGGCCCTGGCCTCGCTTCGGCGGGTCTTGGCATCGGATGGATCCGATCCACGCATTCGCTTGATCTGGATTGCCTCGGGGGGCGCAAGCCTGGGTGTTGGTGTCTGGGGCATGCATTTCCTGGGTATGATGGCCTTCTCCCTACCCTGCGCCGTGTCCTACGATCCCTTTGGCACCCTTCTGTCCGTCCTGCCGGGGCTCGTGGCCAGTGGCATTGCCCTTTGGGCGGTTTCCAATCGCCAGGAAGACTGGCGATGGCTGGCCCTGGGGGCGGTCTTGTTGGGGGGCGGCATTGGGGCGATGCATTACATGGGGATGGCGGCCATGCGTCTGCCTGCGGTCCTGGTATACGATCCACTGCTGGTGATGCTGTCCGTGATCATGGCGGTTCTCCTCGCGTTTCTGGCCCTAGCTCTGGTCGCTCAATCCAACCGAGGGACGGGGAGCGCCTTCTGGCGCCATCTGGGGGCTGGGGTGGTCCTTGGCGGGGCGGTTGCCGCCATGCATTACATCGCCATGGCCGCGGCAATTTTCGTACCCGAGGGGCCGCCGGAACTTCAGACGAAGGGTCTGCATACGGAAATCCTGGCCATGATGATTGCCCTGGGCGTGTTTCTCATCGCCGGGATGGTTGTTGCCTCCGCCTTCGCTTCCCGCCTCATGGAAACATCCCGTCGATTGGAGCGGGAAGTGGCGCAGCGCAAGGAGGCCGAAAAGGCCGCGCGGGCGGAACAGGGGCGGCTTCAAGCCATTTTCGATACGGTGCTCGAGGCGATTATCCTAATCGGCCGGGATGGGCGGATTCGCCATTGGAGCCCGAGCGCCCAGAGGATTTTCCAATACACGGCCGAGGAAGTGCTCGGTCGCAATGTCTCGGTACTCACCGATAGCATTTCGTCGGCGACCCATGACGGATATATCGAGCGCTATCACCAAACCGGAGAGGCTCGGATCATCGGCATTGGCCGGGAGGTGGTGGGGCGTCGCAAGGATGGCTCCCTGGTGCCCCTGGATCTGTCCGTCGCGGAGACGCGCACCGACGAGGACGTCTTTTACACCGGCGTCCTCCGGGATATCACCCAGCGCAAGAAAATTGAAACGGAGCTGATCGAGGCCCGGCGACAGGCCGACGCGGCCAACCAGGCCAAATCGGATTTCCTGGCCAATATGAGTCATGAGGTCCGCACACCCCTGAACGCGGTCATTGGCATGACCCATCTGCTGCGGTCCACCGTTTTGGAGGCGCGCCAGGACGATTACGCCCAGCGAATCGAGACCGCTGGTCACCATCTTCTGGGAATCGTCAACGACATCTTGGACTTCTCAAAGGTGGAAGCGGGCAAGTTGGAAATTGAGTCCGTGCCCTTCGACCTGGAAGAGGTGCTGCGCGACGTCTCCGCCGTCGTCTCCGGGCGGACGGCCTCCAAGGGTCTGGAATTCCTTCTGGACATTGAACCCTCCGTCCCCCTGTCCTTGGTGGGCGATCCCCTGCGTCTTAATCAGATCCTGTCGAATTTCGCCAATAACGCCGTGAAATTCACCGAGACCGGTGAAGTGGCGCTTTCCGTGCGTCTGATCGAAGAGGGGGAGGCGGATGTCCGTCTGCGGTTCTCCGTCCACGACACGGGGATCGGCATGACCGAGGAACAGAAAGACCGTCTGTTCCAATCCTTCCACCAAGCCGATGCCTCTATAACCCGGCGCTATGGGGGAACGGGTCTGGGCCTGGCCATCACGCGCAGCCTCGCGGGGATGATGGGGGGGGAAGTCGGGGTGGAAAGCAGCGAGGGGGAAGGCAGCACATTCTGGTTCGAAGCCCGCTGGCTCCGCGACAGGGAGCGGCCCACCGAACGGCCCTTCCGCTCGACGGCCCTGGGAGAGAGCGTGCTGATCGTGGACGGGAATCGCCATGCCCGTGCCATCCTGGCGACCATGTTGGCGGATATGGGCTTTGTGGTGGAACAAGCGGGCACCTGTGAGCAAGCGCTGGCCATTTTGGAGAGGGCGGGTGACACCGGGTTGGTCCACGCCGTGGTCTTCATCGACAGCCGTCTCTTGTCTGGCGTCGATTGCGATGTGGGCGCGACGATCCGCAAGGCCAGCGGAATGGAAGAGATGCCGGGATTGGTGCTCGTCGCCCCCCTACCGGGACCGGATCTCGACCAGATCGCCCGGGACCAGGGGGTCGACGCGGTGCTGATCAAGCCGATTACGCCCTCGGCCCTCTTTGACGTGGTGATTGATGTAATCAATACCGGAGGGGTGGTTCGACGACCGGCCCGAACCACCGTCAAGGCGCTACCGGTGGCTCCGGACCTGACCGGCTCGAGGATTCTCGTGGCCGAGGATAACGCCATCAACCAAGAGCTTATCGTTGACTTGCTCGAGGCCACGGGAGCATCCGTCGTCCTGGCGGGCGATGGCCTCCAGGTTTTGGATGCCTTGGCCCAGGACGGACCCTTTGATTTGGTCTTGATGGATATGCAAATGCCCCGGATGGATGGCTTGACGGCCACCCGGAAATTGCGGGACGACCCGGCCAACAGCGGATTGCCCGTGGTGGCCATGACCGCGAATGTCCTGTCCGGTGATCGGGAGAAAACCTTGGCCGCGGGCATGGACGACCACCTAGGGAAGCCCATCGATATTAAGTCCTTCTATCGGGTTTTGGTCAAATACCTGCGATCGGAACGCCGTGGCACCCGGCCGATGCCGCGACCAGGAGAGCACCGGACCAATCTGGCGGAAGGGCGAGATCCCGGGCCACCGGCGGGGTCGGGGACCGAGGAATACGTTGTTCCCCCCTCGCTTCTGGAGATTCCTGGCCTTTCCGCGACGGAAGGGCTCGTTCGCGTGGGGGGGCGGTTGGAGCGTTACCTGGGACTTTTGCGCCGCTTTGTCGACGGTTGGCCGACCCTCGAACGGACATTGACCGCTCCCTTGGACGGGGAAGGACGCGCTACCGTCGAGCGGGCGGCCCACACCCTTAAGGGTATCGGTGGGACCCTGGGTGCTTTCTGTCTTGCCCAAGGGGCGGGGGAGGTCGAGACCCTGGCTCGGAGCGCTGACGGTGGAGAGGCCCTTTCCGTGGCGGCCGCGACTCTGGCGGCGGAGGGGCGGAGTCTCGCCGAAGCCCTTGGTATCGCCTTGGTCGCCCAAGACGCTTTGGATCGGGCTTCATCCCAGCACGATCGCCCCATGACCGAGGAACCGGTGGCCGATGGCTCCAAAGTTCTGGCCCGCCTCGCCGCCCTTCTGGAAGAGGATGATTCGGAGGCGATGGATGTCCTGAGAGGGCACCGTGCTCTCTTCGACACGACTCTGGGACCCGCTGGTGCGAAAGCGCTGACCGATTTGATCATGGATTTCGAGTTCGAGGAGGCCCTTCGGCTTCTGCGACGCCATCCCGAGAAGTCCCCCATCGCTGAAGGGGATATGGACACACAGGAAAGGAATTCCGGATGATGCAAGGAACCAAACCGGCCGCGACCATTCTGGTCGTGGACGATACACCCGAGAACCTTTCTCTGATGAGTGACCTGTTGCGGGATATCTATCGTGTGAAAGTGGCCACGGGTGGGGAAAAGGCGCTTCGCATCGCCCGCGCCGCGGAACCCCCGGATCTGATCCTGCTGGATGTGATGATGCCGGGGATGGACGGTTACGAGGTCTGTCGCCACCTCAAGGCGGACCGGACCACGGCGGCCATTCCCGTCATCTTCCTGACCGCCCGGACCGATCCCGAGGACGAGCGCAAGGGCTTGGACCTGGGAGCGGTGGACTACATCACCAAGCCCATCAGCCCCCCATTGGTGCTGGCCCGGGTGCGCAATCACCTGGCCCTGAAAAGCCACGCCGACTTCCTGAAAGACAAGGCGTCCTGGCTGGAACGGGAAGTGCGGGACCGAACCCAGGATATTTCGCGGATAAAGGAACTATCCATCGTCGCCATGGCGACGCTCGCGGAGACCCGGGACAACGAAACGGGCAACCACATCCGCCGGACCCAAAATTATGTTAAAGCCCTGGCCGAGGCCTTGGTCCCCTTCCCGTCCTATTCCGAGGACTTGACGCCGGCCAATATCGACCTTCTGTTTAAGTCGGCTCCCCTGCATGATATCGGCAAAGTGGGAATCCCCGATGCCATTCTGCTGAAGCCGGGACGGCTGACCGCGGAGGAATTCAGCATCATGAAGACCCATGCGACTCTGGGGGCCAACGCCATTCGGGAAGCGGAAACCATGTTGGATTCCGCGGAACCGTCCTTTCTGCGCTACGCCCGCGAAATCGCCGAGTACCACCATGAAAAATGGGATGGGAGCGGTTACCCCCTTGGCCTCGCGGGGGATGACATCCCCCTGTCGGGTCGTCTGATGGCCCTGGCCGACGTCTACGACGCCCTGATTTCGGAGCGCTGCTATAAACCCGCCTGGACCCATGAACAGGCGGTGGACATGATCCGCGAGGGGCGGGACACTCATTTCGACCCGCGCATGGTCGATGTCTTCCTTGGGATGTCGGAAACCTTCCGGGATATCGCCACCCGGCTCCGCGATGACGCGGCCCAAGGCATGATCGACGCCTGAAGCGAGAACCCGCCTTACCGCTCGGTTCCCTTATCGCGCGACGGTTTCCATTTGGGTGCGGCGGGCTTGCCAGCCCAGGCGTTCCAGCTCAGGCACTTCGGTGTAATCCTGGGGCCATCCCACGCACAGGTAGGCCACGAAGGTCCAATCCGGGGGCGTGTTTAGAATTCGCGCCACGTCCGCCGGGTTCAGGATCGAAACCCAACCGACCCCAACGCCCTGGGCACGGGCGGCGAGCCAGAGCGTATGGATGGCCATGACCACCGAATAGCGCCGGGTCTCCGGCATGGTTTCCTGGCCCAGGCCATGGCCCTGCTCCGTTCCCTCGTCGCAAAAGACGGCCAGGTGCACCGGCGAGGCCCTCAGACCCTCCAGCTTCAGACTGGCGTAAAGGTCCTGGCGATCCGGGTCCTGATTGGCCAGGGCTTGGGCATTACAGTCCTCGAAATTGGCGACGACGCGGGCGCGGCTGTCTTCGGTCGTCACTTGGAGGAAGCGCCAGGGTTGGCTGTTGCCAACGCTGGGGGCCAGATCCGCCATGGCCAGAAGATGCTCGACCATACCCTTGGGCAGGGGGTCTCTTCGGAAATGCCGGACGTCTCGCCGCCATCGGAACAGAGTCTCCAATTCGCCCCGGAAGACAGAGTCGAAGGAGGGTGTTTCGGTATGGCTATCGGGTTTGGGGGTGCCGCTCATAGGCGCACTTTACCTTGCGTCGGACGCCGAGGCCAGACCCTTGGACCCCCTTGGGGCACTTGACCGGACCCGGGGAATGGTCTACCCCGCGCCATCCGTTTTCCGCCGCGAGGATTCCTCCATGAACCGCATTTTCTCGGGCATTCAGCCCACCGGTAACCTGCATCTGGGCAACTATCTGGGCGCTATCCGCAATTGGGTGGGCCTTCAGGGCGACTATGAATGCATCTTTTGCATGGTGGACCTTCACGCGATCACCGTCTGGCAGGATCCGGCGGAGCTGCGCCGCTGCACCCGGGAGGTGACCGCGGGCCTGCTCGCCGCGGGCATCGATCCGAGGAAGAACGTCGTTTTCAACCAGTCCACCGTGCCCGCCCATGCCCAACTGGCCTGGGTGTTCAATTGCGTGGCGCGCATGGGCTGGCTGAACCGCATGACCCAGTTCAAGGAAAAGGCCGGGAAGAACAAGGAAAACGCCTCGGTCGGGCTGTTCGCCTACCCCGACCTGATGGCCGCGGACATCTTGACCTATAGGGCCACCCACGTTCCCGTGGGCGAGGATCAGAAGCAGCATCTGGAGCTGACCCGGGACATCGCCCAGAAGTTCAACAACGACTACGGCCTGGACTTCTTCCCCATCACCGAACCCCTGATCCTGGGCGAGGCCACCCGGGTGATGTCCCTGCGCGATGGGTCGAAGAAGATGAGCAAGTCCGAGGCTTCGGATTTTTCGCGCATCAACATGACCGATGACGCCGACACCATCGCCCAGAAGCTCCGCAAGGCCAAGACCGACCCCGAACCCCTGCCGGAAACGGCCGAAGGCCTCGAGGGGCGGCCCGAGGCGGCTAACCTGATCGGCATTTACGCCGCCCTGTCCGACAAGACCAAAGCCCAGGTCCTGGCCGAGGTGGGAGGAAAATCATTCAGCGACTTCAAGAAGGAGCTGACCGAACTGGCGGTGTCCGTCCTGACTCCCATCAACGGCGAGATGGCCCGGCTCATGGCCGATCCGGCCAGTGTCGACGCGGTCCTGCGCGACGGCGCGGAGCGGGCCGGGGCTATCGCCGAGCCGATCCTCGCGGAGGTCTACGAGATCGTTGGTTTCTTGAAGCCGTAAAGCCTTTGGGGTTTCACCGACCCAGCCGACACCTTACTTAAGAACAGCGGGACTTAAGAACAGCGGGCCGATCCCGAAGGGCGCGGCCTGTTGTCCTGTCGGGCGAGAAGCCCGGGGCTTTATCAGGCTAAGGAAAGAGGCGGCTATGAAACGGTTTCTGGGGTCCGTGATGGACAAGGTTGGCGCCATGGTGGACCGGGTGCTGACCGGCGGGGTCCTGTTGAAAATCGGCGCGGTTTTCCTGGTCCTGATCATCCTTTACTACCCCATTGGCATGATCCTTTCCAACAAGGTGGATGATGACATCGCCTATGAGCCGCCCGTGACCGAGGGGGGCTCGGCCTCCGTGGACATGGCCGCTGGTCTGATCGAACGGGAGGTGGAGGTCAACGGTTGGGTGGCCAACAACCCTTTCTTCTTCCCTTCCGGCGCCCTGGACAATATGCCCGAATTCCAGATGGGCATTCTCTATGCCCTGTCGCGCTATACCCTCGAAATGAGTGATCAGATCGGGCGCACCCGGGGATCCAGCCAGGTGGACAAGGACCTGGACCTGGCGGCGGGCCGCCTGAAGCTGCCCGGGACGGTCTGGCATTTCGATTTCTCCACCTCCCTCTGGCCCCAATCCACCTCCGAGGACCAGTACATGGCCGCCCGCCGGGCCTTGCTCGCCTATAACGCCCGTCTTGCCAAGGGGGACGCGGTGTTCGAGGCTCGGGCCGATAACCTGCAAGCCACCTTGGATCGGTTCGCCAAGGACCTGGGCTCGGCGAGTGCCCTGCTGGACCGGCAAATCACCGAAGGTGGTTTCTTCACGTTCAAGGATGACAATGTCTTTTACGCCACCAAGGGGCGCTTGTACGGCTACGCCATGGTGTTGAAGGCGATGGGAGTGGATTTCGCCAATGTGATCGCCGAACGCCAGTTGGACACGGCTTGGTCGCAGATGGTTCAATCCCTGGAACAGGCCGCGGAGATGGACCCCCTGGTGGTTTTTAATGGCACCCCGGGCGGACTATTTCCGCCCAGCCATCTTGCGTCCCAGGGGTTCTACCTGTTGCGGTCCCGGACCCAGATGAATGAAGTGATCGCCATTCTACAGAAATAACGGACAGTCGGGGTTTCCCGGCCTTGACCTTTACGGGGTCCAGGTCCTTTCATGGGCGGTGACACCGATATCGGTGTCCGATCAAGGGAGACCGTATGCCATGGCCGAGAGGGTCCTGGGAGGCAAAGGCGGAGGGCTGATTGGCCTGTCGCGCCGGACCCGGAAGCGGGCCGCGGCGCTCTTCGCCCTATTGTCTTGTGTCTTCGTCGCCCTGGCCGCCCATGCCCAAGTCCAGCCCCTGGTGGCGGACCTGTCCAAGCATCTGGTCGCCATCACCACCGCCTTCACCGGCACCGATGTCTTGGTCTTCGGGGCCACCGATGGTCCCGGGGACGTGGTCATGGTGGTCCGCGGCCCTTCCCGTTCGGAGGTGGTGCGCCGCAAGGAGCACCTGGGCGTCATCTGGGCCAACAAGGAAAGCGTGATCTTCGACGACGTGCCAACGTTCTACCGGGTGGCCTCCAACCGCCCCATGGACGATTTCGCACGGCCGGAGGTGCTGGCCCGCCACCAGATTGGCGTGGAGCGCCTGATTTTACCGATTCGGGATGATTATCTTTACGACGATGAGACCCAGACCGAATTCCGGGATGGGTTTCTCAGACTGAAGCGGGACGCGGGGCTCTATGGCACCGGAGGCGATGGCCCCGTGGGGTTGGAGGACGCGCGGATCGCCATGCTGGACAACCGGTTGTTCCGGGTAAACCTCTACTTTCCGGCCAATGTGCCCGTGGGCAGTTATATCGTGGAGGTCTATCTTTTTCGGGAGGGGGAGGTCGTGAGCGCCGAAATCACACCTTTGGTGATCAGCAAGATTGGCGTTGGGGCGGAAATCTATGACTTCGCCCACGAACAGGCTTTCGTCTATGGAGTCCTGGCCGTGGTCCTGGCCGTGGCCTCGGGTTGGTTGGCGGGTGTGGCGTTCCGTAAGGTCTGATCAAGGATCGTCTAGAAACTATTTAATAATTTCAATGGAATAGTCGCCTGGGCGAAAAGGAACATTCATGGAAGAAGACGAGCGAGAGACCGGGTCGGAGCAGACTTCGACCACTGGATCCCCCACTCCGGGGAAGGATCACCATAGAACCTTCCTGGTCGTCGTCGATAATACGGAGGAAATGGCCGCGGCCCTGGCCTTCGCCTGCCGCCGGGCCCGGGCCACGGATGGTCGGGTCGCTCTGTTGCGCGTGATCGAACCCCAGGGCTCCCAGGTTTTCGCATTTATCGACAAGCTCATGAGCAATGAAGCCTGGGAGGAGGCCGAGCAACTCCTCCAGCGCATGGCCGCGGAGGTTAACCGCCGCTCCGGTCACATGCCCATGCTCTACGTGCGGGAGGGTAAGCCCGTCGATGAGCTTCTCGCGCTGGTGGGGGAAGAGCCCACCATCTCCGTTCTCGTCCTGGCCGCGGGCTCGGGCAAGGATGGCCCGGGACCCCTGGTCACCGCTTGTGGAGGGGGGTTAACAAGCAAATTGCGGGTTCCCGTGACCATCGTCCCCGCGGGCATGACCGAGGAAGATATCCAGAGATTGGCGTAAAGCCGCGCCGCCACGAGAGAGGCTGGAAATCCGACTAATTTGGTTCTATATAGGCGGAAAGGGACCCCGTGCCCTGTCGAATCGCCACCCTCCGCCGGAGACGCCCATGTTTATTCAAACCGAACAGACCCCCAACCCCGCCAGCTTGAAGTTCCTGCCCGGCAAGACTGTCCTGGCCGGTGGCGCCCGGGATTTTCCCAGTGCGAGCACCGCTCAGGCTTCCCCTCTCGCGACCCGCGTGTTCGCTGTCGAAGGGGTCGTCGGTGTCTATTTGGGCGCGGATTTCATCACCGTTTCCAAGGCCGATAACCAGGACTGGTCGGTGATCAAGCCCCAGGTCCTGGCGGCGATCATGGAACATTTCACCTCCGGCGATCCGGTTCTGAAGGCCGGGGACGTTCACGAGGGTGGCGCCGCGGAGGGGGATACCGAAGTGGTTCGCCAGATCAAGGAAATCCTGGAAACCCGGGTGCGTCCGGCCGTGGCCCAGGATGGGGGCGATATCATGTTCAACGATTTCAAGGATGGAGTCGTGTACTTGAACATGCGCGGGTCCTGTGCCGGTTGTCCCAGCTCCACGGCGACCCTGAAGCAAGGGATCGAGACCATGATGCGGCACTACATCCCCGAGGTTCAATCGGTTCAGGCCGTTCAGTAGGAGACACGTCGGTCCTCTATTGTCGCCAATTCGGAAATAGTCTGTTGCTCCGAGACCGGTCGCGGGGACTGGCTCCGATAGTCCATATGAACCGCATCGTTTTCTGATCCCCCGGGGCCGACGCATTCCCGCGGATGCCCGCGCCAGGGGATCGGGGATTTTTTCGCATCACCCTTCCAAACGCCGGCTGATGCCTTCGTTTGAGACGATGCCCTGGGAGAGCCACATGACCACCGATCCCCTGTCCGTTTCCGTCGAGCCTCCGCGCCATGGGGAGGCCTTGGACAAGGCCTCCCTGGACCAATTGTTCCTGTCCGCCCGGACCTATCCGGCCTGGACCGATAAACCGGTGGAACCGGCTCTGCTGGAGCGCCTGTACAACATCCTCCGTTGGGGGCCGACCAGCATGAATTGCTGTCCGGCCCGATTTATCTTCGTGACAACGCCCGAAGCCAAACAGCGTTTGCGGCCCAGCCTGATGCCCGGGAACGTGGTTAAAACCCTGGCGGCGCCGGTCACGGTCATCGTCGCGCATGACAAGCGGTTTCATGACCTGTTCCCCAAACTTTGGACGGCCAGTGACCCGCGCGAAAAGTTCGAGTCGAATGCCGCCTTTCGCGAGGCCACGGCCTTGAAGAATGGAACCTTGCAGGGCGCCTACCTGATCCTGGCGGCCCGTGCCCTTGGCCTCGATTGTGGTCCCATGGCCGGATTCGACGCGGCCAAGGTTGACGCCGAATTCCTGGCGGGAACCGAATGGACGGCGAACTTCCTGGTGAACATCGGATATGGCGCCGAAGAGGGCCTTCATCCCAGAAGCCCCCGCCTGCCCTTCGAGGATGCCTGCCTGATCGTCTGAGTCCGTTTCCCTCCATGGCCGGGGTGGTTTGGGTTCAACCGCCCCGGCTTCAGCCGGTTTTCTCCCCGAATATCGACAGTGATTTCGGGGCTGTTTGATCTATGCAGTGGCGGAGCCCTGGGGCACAATGTCCCGAATAAGGCGCGGGTCCCCAGGTCTCCGTCACGGAGGCACCCAGGACCGGGAGCGCGGGGACGCGCGTTCGACGACCATCGCCGATCGGCCATCAACGATCGACTTCAATCGCCAGACAGCCATCCCTTTCGGTTCCTTCCCGGTGGAAGGGCCAACCTCCACATGACGCTGAAACAAGCAGGGCCACTCCGATCCGTGCCGCGGCCCGGATCGGAGTGGACACACCAGGAACCCTTCAGGATACCCGCTAAAGATGTCCGATGAGTCGAAACGCAACCTTGAACGCGAAGCGCTTCTGTTCCATGCCACGGGTCGCCCCGGCAAGATCGAGATCGCGCCCACCAAGCCGCTGAACACCCAGCGGGACCTGTCCCTGGCCTATTCGCCGGGTGTGGCCGCGCCCTGTCTGGAGATCCAACGCGACCCCACCACGGCCTATGATTATACCGCCAAGGGCAATTTGGTGGCGATCATCTCCAATGGCACCGCGGTCTTGGGCCTGGGGGATCTGGGCGCGCTGGCCAGTAAACCGGTGATGGAGGGCAAGGCGGTTCTGTTCAAGAAGTTCGCCGATATCGACGGTATCGATCTGGAAGTCGATACCCGGGAGGTGGAGGAATTCATCAACGCCGTCCGCTACCTGGGTCCTAGCTTCGGCGGGATCAATCTCGAGGATATCAAGGCGCCCGAATGCTTCATCATCGAGCAGCGCCTGCGTGAACTCATGGACATCCCCGTGTTCCATGATGACCAACACGGCACGGCCATCATCACCGCGGCCGGCTTGCTCAACGCCCTGGACCTGTCCAATCGCGCCATTGACGAAGTCCGGATCGTGGTCAATGGCGCGGGTGCCGCGGCCATCGCCTGCGTTGAGTTGGTCAAGGCCATGGGCGTGCGGCACAACAATGTGACCATGTGCGATACCAAGGGGGTCATCCACAAGGGTCGGTCCGACCTGAATCAGTGGAAATCCGCCCATGCCGTGGAGAGCGAGGCCCGTTCCTTGGCGGAGGCCATTGTCGGTGCCGATGTCTTCCTCGGCCTGTCCGCCAAGGGCGCGGTGACGCCCGAGATGGTGGCTTCCATGGCTGCTCAGCCGATCATCTTCGCCATGGCCAATCCGGATCCGGAAATCACGCCGGAGGACGTGAAGTCGGTGCGCAAGGACGCCATCATGGCGACGGGTCGCTCCGATTACCCCAATCAGATCAACAATGTTTTGGGCTTTCCCTATATTTTCCGCGGTGCGCTCGACGTGCGGGCCCGGACCATCAACGAGGAGATGAAGATCGCCGCGGCCAAGGCCATCGCCGCCCTGGCCCGGGAAGACGTGCCCGATGAGGTCGCCGCGGCCTATTCTGGGCGCCGCTTGCGCTATGGTCCGGACTATATCATTCCGGTGCCCTTCGACCCCCGGCTGATCGCCGTCATTCCACCCGCGGTGGCGGAAGCCGCCATGGCGACGGGCGTGGCCCATAAGCCGATCATCGACATGGAAGGCTACCGGCGCGAATTGTCCGCCCGCCTGGACCCCACCGCCGCGAGCCTTCAGGCCATCGCCAGCGAGGCGGCCAGCCATCCCAAGCGGATGGTCTTCGCCGAGGGCGAGGAAGAGAAGATGATCCGCGCCGCGGTGTCCTACCGCAACGCTGGATATGGCACGCCGGTGCTGGTGGGGCGCGAGGAGAAGATCCAGGAGACCATGAAGGCCATGGGCCTGGGGAGCCTGGACGGCATGGAGATTCACAACGCCCGCCTGTCCTACCACACCAAGCACTACATGGATTTCCTGTACCGCCGCCTGCGCCGCCAGGGGTATCTGTACCGGGATGTTCAGCGCATGGTGAACCAGGACCGCAATATCTTCGCGTCTTGCATGGTGGCGCTGGAGGACGCGGACGCCATGGTGACGGGGACCACCCGCCATTTCCACAACTGTCTGAACGACATCACCAAGGTGGTGGACATCAACCCCGGCGAGCAGGTCTTTACCGTGTCCCTGATGGTGGCCCGGGGGCGGACAGTCTTCATCGCCGATACCAATGTCCACGAAGCGCCCTTGCCCGATGTTCTGGCCGATATCGCCGTGCAGACCGCGGCTCTGGCCCGGCGCATGGGGCACGAGCCCCGGGTGGCCCTGTTGTCCTATTCGACCTTTGGCGCGCCCCAGGGCAAGACCCCGGATCGGCCCCGGCAGGCCGTGTCCATTCTGGAGGACCGGAACGTGGAATTCGAATTCGACGGTGAGATCGGAGCCCATGTGGCCCTCGACCCGGATCTGCTGAAATTGTATCCGTTCTGTCGCTTGTCTGGACCGGCCAACGTGTTGATCATGCCGGGACTGCATTCAGCCAACATTTCCTCGAAGCTGATGCAGAAACTTGGCGGGGCGACGATGATTGGCCCGGTGATGATGGGCCTGTCCCGCCCCTGCCAGATCGTTCAAATGGATGCCACGGTCTCCGATATCGTGCATATGGCCACCCTCGCCGCGGCGGAGGCCGGACGGTAGGGGAATCCAATATCCAGACAATTTACTTGTCTCTAGCGCGCGCCGGGTCCTTGCGGGGATCCGGCCCGAAGGAAAGGAGTACCCCATGGACCGCCAGACCCCCAGCTTCGGCCGCCTGATTGGCGTCGCGGCCCTGGTCTGCGCACCCGCCACTGGGGTTTTCCTCATCCTGGTTCTGTGGGGGGAGGCCAATCCCGCCTTCGCTCTGCCGGCCACGGGTGTGGTCATCGCCCTGACGGCTCTGTTGATCCGGTCCTTCCTGGCGGATCTGGCCTTGGTTGTCCGGCGGATCCGGATCATGGGAAGCGAATCCATCGAAGACAATGGGCGGGAGAGTGGTGATCCCCAACCCCGACTGGAAGTGGCCCAACGGATTCTGGCCGCGGTCCACTCCCTGGATCGGACTTGGCGCAAGCGACACAAGATCCTGCGTGATCAGGTGTGGTCCGATGGCCAGGTGCTCAATAACCTGCCCGACCCCTTGTTGATGATGGGTGCCGATGCCATCGTCACCCGGGCCAACGAGTCCGCCAGGGTTTTGTTCAGCCGAGAGCCCGCCGGGCAGGAGATCACCACTTTCCTGCGGGACCCCAATGTCCTGGAAGCCATCGAATCGGTTCTGACCTCCGACCAGTCGCGGCAGGTCACCTGGATCATGCCGGGAACCGTGGAGCGGGAATTCGAGGTGCGGGCGACCCGCTTGCCCACCAAGGGGGTGGACGGCTCCCTGGCGCTTCTGACCCTCCATGACATTACGGCCCTGCGCCGCCTGGAACAGATGCGCGCCGACTTCGTGGCCAACGCCAGCCATGAGTTGCGGACCCCCCTGTCCAGTTTGATCGGGTTCACCGAGACCCTGGCGGGCAGTGCCCGAGATGACCCCGAGGCTCGGGATGCCTTTTTGGCGATCATGCTCGAACAAGCGCAGCGCATGCAGCGCCTGATCGAGGATCTTCTATCCCTTTCGCGCATCGAGATGGAGGAACATAGTCCCCCCAGCGATCCGGTTGATGTGGCTCCCGTGTTGGAAAGCGTGGCCAAGTTCCTGGGCATCAAGGCCAGGGACAAGTCCATGGAGATCCGAATCGAGGCCGCGTCGGACCTGTCTCCGGCCATTGGCGACGGGGATCAGCTTTCGCAGATCTTCCAGAATCTGGTCGATAACGCCATCAAATATGGCCGAACTGGCACATCGGTCCTGATCCGCGTCGCCTCCTGCGACCGCGGACCGCCAGCGATGCCCGCGGCCCTGCGCTCGCCTTGCCTTAAGATCAGCGTCCGCGACCAGGGTGACGGTATCGGCAAGGAACACCTGCCCCGTCTGACCGAGCGATTCTACCGTGTGGACAAGGCCCGCTCCCGGGCCCTAGGGGGGACCGGCTTGGGGCTGGCCATTGTCAAGCATGTGGTGGCGCGTCACCGCGGAGCCTTGACCATCGAAAGCAAACAGGGGGAGGGCACGACCTTCAATGTCTTCCTGCCCTTCCACGCCGCGGGGCGCGCGGGGGCGGCCAACGCCGCGGAATAGGGTGGGGCGCGGGCGCATCCCGACAACGGGGGCGTCCGGGTAAGGGTCTTTTTTGCGTCAACGCCGTTTCAATGATATGAACGGGCTCCCGTTTTCTCTGATTGAAACGAGCCCCGAGGCATGACCGCGACCCGCCCGCCGACCCATACCGTGAGTTCCTATGATGATGAACTGCGGAGCCTCGATTCCCTGATTCAGCAGATGGGGGGGTTGGCGATGTCCCAGACCCGGGACGCCATCCAAGGGATCGTTGATCAGAACGGGGAAAGCAGAGCGCTGATCAAGGACCGGGAAGCGCGGATCAATGCCCTGGAGCATCAGGTCAATGAGCAGGTGGTGCGTCTGCTGGCCCTGCGCCAACCCGTCGCCAACGATCTTCGGACCGTGGTGACCGCGCTTAAGGCGTCTTCCATGCTGGAGCGGGTGGGCGATTATGCCGCCAACGCCGCTCGCCGGGGCGAGGCCATGGCCGAAAGCTCCATGGTACCGGTAAAAAGCCCGGTAACGCGCATGGGCGAACTGGTGATCGCCATGCTCGACGATGCCTTGCGGGCCTTCCAGGACCGGGACCCGGATCTGGCCATTCAGGTGCGGGAGCGGGATATGGAAGTGGATGCCCTCCACTCCAGCCTATTCCGGGAACTTCTGACCTATATGTTGGAGGATCCGCGCAACATTTCGGTCTGTTCCCACCTGATGTTCGTGTCCAAGAATCTGGAACGGGTCGGTGATCAGGCCACCAACCTCGCCGAGGCCGCCTATTACCGGGCCACCGGGAAGGATTTGGACGCGGAGCGGCCAAAGGACGATACGACGACCACCGCCTTGGCTGTCCCGGACCAGGATAGGGTCGTCGAGCCCCGATTCCAGGATTGAGTTGGGCGGGTCTATTACCAAGCCGTATTCACTTCCATATGAAGATGGCCCGCCGATTCCTCGGTGAAGCAGACGAAGAGCACACGACCGGGATAGATGTTTCCATGCAGGAAGCGCGTGACCTCCCGGACGGCGATCGCCGCGGCGCGGCCCGGTGGAAAACCAAAGACACCTGTTGAGATCGCCGGAAAGGCAACGGTTTCGAGGGACAGACGCGCCCCCTCTTCCAGGCTTCTCCGGTAGCAGGCGGCGAGCAGATCGTTGGCCTCCTTTGGGGGGTGTCGGCTCCAGATGGGGCCGACGGTATGGATCACATGGCGGGCGGGAAGGCGGTAACCAAGGGTGACCTTGGCGTCCCCGGTCGCGCACCCGCCGAGCCCTTTGCATTCCTCGAGCAACTCCGGTCCCGCGGCCCGATGGATCGCGCCATCCACGCCGCCCCCACCCATCAAACTTGAGTTGGCCGCGTTGACGATGGCATCGACGGACTGGGTGGTGATATCCCCAACGATCACCTCCAGGCGGTCCCGAATGTCGCTCGACATGGCCTGTTCCCCTCCCCAATCGACAAGGGAACAGGATAAACCGACTTGGGCCGGAAAACAAAACGCGCGCGGTGTCCGATACCGCGCGCGGTCCCATTCATAGGGGTTGGAGGCGAGACGGTTTACTTCTTCGCCTTGTTTTCGGCCGCGATACCCGCTTCGATCACTTTCCAGGCGTCTTCGGGGCCACCCCAGCCCAGGATCTTGACCCACTTGTCCTCTTCCAGGTCCTTGTAGTGGGCGAAGAAATGTTCGATGCGTCGCAACTCGACGGGACGGACATCCTCGTAGCTATTCACGTTGTCGTGGTAGGGGTGCAGCTTGGAATGGGGAACGCCCAGGACCTTTTCGTCCTTACCGGCCTCGTCTTCCATGTACAGCACGCCGATGGGGCGGGTCCGCAGCACGGAACCCACGGCCACGGGAATGCGGCCGAGCACCACCACATCCACCGCGTCACCGTCCTCGGACAGGGTGTGGGGGATGAAGCCGTAGTTGCAGGGGTAATGCATGGCGGTATGCAGGAAACGGTCGACGTACATGGCCCCGGATTCCTTATCCACCTCGTACTTGACCGGATCCGCGCGCATCGGAATCTCGATGATGACGTTGACATCCTGCGGCGGGTTCTTGCCGACGGGGATCTTCTTGATGTCCATGACCCTGTTTCCTCTCTCGATAGACGAAATCGCCGTCTCCCCCAGGGCGGCGGCGGGCGCAC
Source organism: Rhodospirillum sp. (assembly GCA_021741145.1). Lineage (GTDB taxonomy): Bacteria > Pseudomonadota > Alphaproteobacteria > Rhodospirillales > Rhodospirillaceae > Rhodospirillum. Next base: position 59,859 of record JAIOYK010000003.1, read on the forward strand.
AGTATCCGTTTTGCAGGCGCGGGAAAAGCCCGAGTCCGGGCTTTACGGAGGATAGCGACCTGCTATTGTCCGATTGTTGCTGTATGGAAGGTTTTTCCCGTGCCCCCTCCTCCCCCTTCACCGCCCAAATCCATTCTTGTTCATGTGGGGCTGGACCTCGTTGGCGATGGTTTGCTGAAATTGCCCTTCGTCAACGGCCTGCGCGCGGCCTTTCCCCAGGCGAGGATCACCTGGCTCGCGGGGACGGGGCCAACGGTCTTCGATGGTCCTCTCAAGGCTCAGGTCGAGGGAAAAATCGACGAGGTCATCCAGACCACGGGGCTGACCAAATCCTGGAAACGGATCCTCGGCCATCCCCTGCGCGGAACGGCGGGGGCGGGCCGGACCTGGGATCTGGTGATCGACACCCAGACCTCCACCCGTCCGGCCCTGATCCTCTGGCGGGTTCCGCACCGGCTCTACCTGTCCAGCGCGCTGAAGTACCGCCTCTGTTTCGAGCGGCCCCCCGCCGACTATACACGGCCCGCCCATATGACCCGGCGCCTGTTGGATCTGCTATGGCTGGCCACGGGGAAGAGCCGGACTTTCCCCATGACCTATGACCTGATCTCCGCCCCGGGCGACCGGGAGGAGGCCGAGCGCCGGCTTCCCTCCGACGGTGCGGGGACGGCTCCCTGGGTGGCGCTTTGCCCCGGGGCCGGAGGCCGGTGGAAATGCTGGCCTTTGGAGCGTTTTGTCGAAGTCGCGCGCCAACTCGCCGACCGGGGAGTCCGGCCCGTTTTCCTGTTGGGGCCGGACGAGACCGAATGGCGCCACCCCATCGCCGAGGCCCTGTCCAGCGCCCGTTTCCCCTTGCAGGACGCCGCCTGGGGATCCCTGACCCTGTCGGCGGCGGTAATGGGCCAATGCGCGACGGTGGTCTGCAACGACGCGGGCGTCGGGCATATCGCCGCGGGCTCCGGCGCGCCGCTGATCAGCCTGTTTGGCCCAACGCCACCGGAGAAATTCGCCCCCTGTACGGACAAGGGGACCATCCTGCGCGCCCAGGATTGGGGCGGGCCGGAGATGGAGCGGATTCCCGTGGAGTCGGTGGTGGAGGCGGTTTGGGCCGCCTTGCCCTCTCCTTCGTGACCGGTCAGCTATTTCTGGGTGGTGCGAATTTCGCCGCGAGCGCCACCAGGAACAACACGGGGATGCCGATCACGGCCGTGCCCACGAAAAAGGGTACATAGCCAACGGCATCGACCACGGCACCGCCATACCCCGCCATGATTTTGGGAAAAAGGGTCATCAGCGAGCTGAACAGCGCGTATTGCATGGCCGTGAACTGGATGCTGGTCAGGGCTGAGAGATAGGCGACAAAGGCCGCCGAGGCGATGCCCTGACTCAGATTGTCCCCGGCGATGGCGATGAGGAGATAGAGACTCTCCCCGGGGTGGACGGCCAGCAGGGCGAACAGCAAATTGGATGCCGCGGCGAGGACGCCCCCGAGGAACAGCGTGCGCATGACACCGACCCGGAGCGCGATGACCCCTCCGAGGAATCCCCCGGCGATGATGGCCAAAAGACCCCAGAACTTGCTATAGGCCGCGATCTGCTCCTTGGTGAAACCCATGTCCACATAGAAGACGTTGGCGATGGCTCCCATGGTGATGTCCGAGATTCGGTAGGTCCCGATTAGGGCCAGAACCAGGAAGGCCAATTTGCCATAGCGATTCAGGAAATCGCGGATGGGATCCATGTAGGTTAGGGCCACATGCTGGCGCGAGGCCACGCCCAGGGTCAGAAGCAGACCAGCAAGGACAGCGGCGCCGAGCAAGGAAAGACTAAAGCGGGCGGTTTCCGCCAGGAAACCAGCGAGGTGGGGGGCGAGGTCAAGGGTAGCTTGGAGCTGGGTCGACAGGCCACCGACCCAGTCCTCGACGAGAAGGAAGGTCGTGAGGAACCCGGCGCCCGCGAAGGCGACCACCGCGACGAATCGGGCCTGATCACTTGTTCGACCCGGATCCGTCGCGATGTCGCGCGTCCTCGGGGCCGGTTCGGGTACGATCAGGGTTGTGAGAATGCCGATGCCCACGCAAAGCGCCATGACCTTGTAGACCCACCCCCAGGCGGTGGGGTCATAGCCCACGTCCCCTTCCAGGAATCCCGCGAGCCAAAGGGATCCGGCCCCGGCCACCAGCATGCCCACCCGATATCCGGCGATATACATGGCCGACATCATGGATTGCAGGTCTGGCTCCGCGGCTTCGATGCGGTAGGCATCCAGGACGATGTCCTGTGTGGCGGAGGAAAAGCCAATCATCACCGCCCCGATGGCGGTCAGGGTCAGTGAGATCGCGGGATCGAAGCTCCCGGTCCAGACCAGTCCCAGGCATAGGGCGATCTGGGCCAGCAGCATCCACCCCCGACGACGTCCGAGCCAGGGGGTCAGAACCGGCAGGGAGAGGCGGTCAACCAGGGGGGCCCAAACGAATTTCAATGAATAGGCTAGGGCCGCCCAACTGAGCATGGTGACCGTGGAGCGGTCGACTCCAGCCTCGCGCAGCCAGACCGACAGCGTGGAAAAGATCAGCAGAAGCGGAAGACCCGAGGAGAACCCCAGGAAGAACATGCGGCCCACCCGGGTATCCCCGGCGGCCAGGATGGCGTCCCTCCAGCCCTGGGGTAGTGGTGCGAGCAGGGCACGGCCCAGGGCGGCGAGCCCAACGGCTCGGGCCGAGCTGGCGACGACGGCCCCTGTTCCGCTCGGAAAAAGGCGCAGACGCCAGGGCGCGGGAGCGGAGGTCTCGGTCATGGCGGATATCCTGCTGGCAAGAGGTGTCCCAGGGAGCCAGAAAGCCCGAGTCGCGTCAAGCGACCGAACCTGGATCTTTATACAAAAAGGCGAAGGGCGCGGTCCCGTCCGGAACCGCGCCCCCTCTAAAATGCCTTGGTCGGGGCTCTTAGCCTTCGACGGTTTTGGACTTCTTCTTCCGCTCGTGGGGGTCCAGGTAGCGCTTGCGCAGACGGATGGTCTTGGGCGTCACCTCGACCAGTTCGTCGTCCTGGATGTAGGCCAGCGCCTCTTCCAGGCTCATGCGCACCGGCGGGACCAGGCGGATGGCCTCGTCCTTGCCCGAGGCGCGGATGTTGGTCAGCTGCTTGGCCTTGAGGATGTTCAGCTCCAGGTCATTGCCCCGGCTGTGCTCGCCGATGATCATGCCCTCATAGACCTTGTTGCCGGGCTCGATGAACATCTTGCCCCGGTCTTGAAGGTTGAAGATGGCATAAGCCACCGCCTCGCCCTGGCCGTTGGAAATCAGCACACCCTCGCGGCGGCCCTCGATGACCCCCTTGTGGGGGGCGTAGCTGTGGAACAGCCGGTTCATCACGCCGGTTCCCCGGGTATCCGTCAGGAACTCCCCGTGGTAGCCGATCAGACCGCGCGAGGGGGCATGGAAGACCACACGGGACTTGCCACCGCCGGACGGCTTCATTTCCTGAAGCTCGGCCTTGCGCATGGACATCTTTTCGACCACGGCGCCGGTGAACTCGTCATCCACGTCGATGACGACTTCCTCGATCGGCTCCATGCGCTGACCACTCTCGTCGGTCTGGAACAGAACGCGGGGGCGGGAGATGGACAGCTCGAAGCCCTCGCGACGCATGGTCTCGATCAGCACGCCGAGCTGCAGTTCCCCACGACCGGCGACCTCGAAGGCATCTTTGTCTTCGGTCTCGCGAATCTGGATGGCGACGTTGCCCTCGGCCTCCCGCTCCAGGCGGGCGGCGATGACGCGGCTGGTCAGCTTGGTGCCTTCCTGACCGGCGAGCGGCGAGTCATTGACCTGAAAGGTCATGGCCAGCGTCGGCGGGTCGATGGGATTGGCCTTCAGGGGCTGGGTGACCTCCATGGCGCAGAGGGTATCGGCCACGTTGGCCTTGGCCATGCCAGCGATGGCGATGATATCACCCGCGTCGGCCTCTTCAATGGGCACCCGGTCGAGGCCGCGGAAGGCCAGGATCTTCGACGCCCGGCCCTGTTCCAGCAGCTCGCCGTCGACGGAGAGCGCCTTGATGGGCATGTTCATCTTGATTTTGCCCGTCTCGATGCGACCGGTCAGAATACGGCCCAGGTAGGGGTCCGCTTCCAGGGTGGTGGCCAGCATGGTGAAGGGGGCGTCTATGTTGCGCGCGGGCTTGGGCACGTGTTCGCAGATCAGGGTGAACAGGGGCTCCAGGGTCAACCCCTCGGTCCCGCCCTCGATCTGCTCCAGGTCGGTCACGGCCCAGCCGTTGCGGCCCGAGGCGTAAAGGGTCGGGAAGTCGAGTTGGTGATCATCGGCGCCCAGGTTGGCGAACAGGTCGAAGACTTCGTCGTGGACCTCGTAGGGTCGGGCGTCGGAGCGGTCGACCTTGTTGATGATGACGATGGGGCGCAGGCCCAGGGCGAGCGCCTTGCTCAGCACGAACTTGGTCTGGGGCAGGGGTCCCTCCGCCGCGTCGCAGAGAAGGACGACGCCGTCGACCATGGACAGGATCCGTTCCACCTCGCCACCAAAGTCGGCGTGGCCCGGAGTGTCGACGATGTTCACGCGGACCCCCTTCCACTCCACCGAGGTGGGCTTGGCGAGGATGGTGATGCCCCGTTCCTTTTCCAGGTCGCTGGAATCGAGTGCGCGCTCTTCCACCTTCTGGTTGTCACGGAACGTGCCGCTTTGCTTGAGCAGCGAGTCCACCAGGGTGGTCTTGCCATGGTCGACGTGCGCGATGATCGCGATGTTGCGGAGGGTGCTCATGGGAGTGTTCTTTTAGCCCAACTTTTCCTTGACGAGTTCGGCCAGGGAGGAAACCTCCGGACGGGCGCCGAAGTGGGAAACCACTTCGGCGGCCGCGATGGCCCCGATGCGCGCGCAGAGCTTGGGCTCATACCCGCGGCAATAGCCGAACAGAAAACCGGCGGCGAACTGATCGCCAGCCCCGGTGGTGTCGACGAGATGCGCCACCGGTTCGGCGGGCACATCGGTCATTTCAGCGGCGGTAACGACTCGGCAGCCCTTGGCGCTTCGGGTCAGGGCGGCGAGGTCCACCTTGCCCTGAACGGCCTTGGCCGCGATCTCGAAGTCATCGGTGTCGTACAGCGCCATGATTTCGGTTTCATTGGCGAACAGAATGTCGACGTGGTTGTCCACCAGATCGAGGAATTCCGCCTTGTGCCGCTCCACGCAGAAGGTGTCGGACAGGGAGAGCGCGAACTTGCGCCCCGCCTCGCGGGCATGGTCGGCGGCCTTGATGATGGCCTGCTTGGCCGCGTCCATGTCCCACAGGTAGCCTTCCACGTAGGTTACATGGGAATCCCGGATCAGGCCTTCGTCGATATCGTTTGGACCCAATTGGGTGCAGGCACCCAGGAAGGTGCTCATGGTGCGCTCGGCATCGGGAGTCACCAGGATCATGCAGCGCGCGGTCGACAGCTCGCCGGTCAGCGGCTTGGTCTCGAAGGTGGCGCCGATGGAGGTGATGTCGTGGCGGAAAATCTTGCCCAGGCCGTCATCGTTGACCTTGCCGATATAGGCCACCCGGGCCCCGAGGGAGGCCAAACCCGCGATGGTGTTCCCAGCGGAGCCGCCGGAGGATTCGATGCCCGGTCCCATGGCCCCGTAGAGCTTTTCCGCCTGAGCCTCGTCCACCAGGACCATGCCGCCCTTGGGCAACGCATGGGTGGTCAGGAAGGCGTCATTGGCATTCGCCAGCACATCGACAATCGCGTTGCCGATTCCGGCCACGTCGAAACGGGGTTCGGCCATGAAATCCTCTCGTTCATTTCAATGTAAGGAGTCCGTATCCCTGCCCCTGTCCAGTCTCGCGCCGGTCGGGTTCAACGTCCAGGTTCGGCGCATCCCCATCAAGGGGGCCATCCTGGTCCGTTTGAGAACGGTCCTGGCCCGAATGCGATCTACCCACGCGTCCCGCGGGCCGAAGGGGCCGGGCCGCAGTATACTTGCGGCGGCCCGGATCACAAGGCGGCGTACCGTCCTTTCCGGTCCTTTCCTTCCTTTCGAATCACCCAGACTTGCGCCGAAGGGCGGAAACCCTCACATTCGAGCGATTCCGCGACGCGAAAAAATTCATTGAAAAGGACCGCCCATCCCATGTTTTCCGCCCTGACGAAGGCCTTTGGCCAGCTGGGAGATCCCCGGATCCGCAAGGTTTTGCTCCTTTCCCTTGGGTTGACCCTGTTGGGATACCTGGCGTTGGTCGCCGGTTTGTCGTTTCTGGCGACTCTGATCAAAGCGACGGACATTGGTTGGCTGGACAATACCATTGACTGGCTCGCGGGAACCGCCGTGGTTTTTGTGGCCCTGCTTTTTTTCCCGGCGCTGGTGACGTTGATTTCCAGTCTGTTCCTTGAGGAGGTGGCCGACGCCGTCGACATCCGCCACTACCCGGCGCTGCCCCCGCCCCGGAGGATTCCCCTGTTGGAAACTCTCCTGTCCTCGGTCAAATTCACCCTTGTGGTGGTGTTTCTGAACATTGTCGTTCTGCCCCTTTATCTCATACCCGGGCTGGGTCTGTTCCTGTTCTACGGTCTGAACGGCTATCTGCTGAGCCGGGAGTACCTGGAACTGGTCGCGCACCGCCGCATGGCGCCGCGGGAGGCCAGGGCGCTGCGGTCCCGCTACCAGGCCAGTCTCTGGCTTTTGGGGGCGGCGACGGCCTTTCTGACCACGATTCCCATCCTGAACCTTCTGGCTCCGATCGTTGGCACCGCCGCCATGGTCCACTTGGTCGAAACCCTTCGTCGCAAGGATGCCGCGCGGTTGGGCGCCTGATGACTTGATGCCCTCCAGGGGGGCGGATAGAGTAGTCCTATCCGTCGCACCTGGGGATCCGGGGCGTACCACGGGTACCAAACGTCGAGTGGCGTGCGAGTTGGGGAACCGAGTCCCCGAGGTTGCGCGCCGCTTTACTCCAGCAAAGAGCCATTCGCCCATGTTCGGACGCAAGACACACAACCAGCCCACGCCCAAGGAAACAGTCGGTTCCGCCGCACCGGAGTCCGCGCCTGATGGGGCGCCACTCAAGGAAGAGGGCGGGTCCGTCAGTGGGAAAGGCTCCATGGAGTTCACACCCAAGGGACCCGGTGCGTTCACACCCGCACGGGAAACCCCCAGCTTTACTCCGGCCTCCTCTCCCTCGGATGGCCGGGTCGCGCCGACCTTCACCCCGTCACCCAGCGTGGCGGCTCCTCCGTTGAAACCGTTCGCTCAGCGAGGCACCCAGATGCCCAGCCGCCCCATTCAGACGTCTTATAAGCAACCGGACATGCCCCGCAGGGCCATGGATATCCCTGGGCATGGTCCGCGCCGGGCCGATTCCGGGTCCGCCGCCGCCGGAGATGGAAAAACCTTGACCGTTGGCCGGGAAATCCAGCTTTCTGGCGAGATCTCCGCTTGCGAGCATCTGGTCGTGGAAGGCAAGGTCCAGGCCAACCTGTCCAACGCCCGAGTCCTGGAAGTGTCCCCAGGGGGAGAGTTCCACGGCAAAGTCACCATCGAGGAGGCCGATATCAGTGGCCTGTTCGAAGGCGAAATGACCGTGACCCGGCTTCTGACCATTCGTCCGACAGGCAGGGTTTCGGGATCGGTTCATTACGAATCCATGGTGGTCGAGGACGGTGGCAGGATCAAGGGAACCGTTAGCCCCCTGAGCGACGACGCCGTCGGCGATGGTCCAACCTGAACCTGGGTCCAGACCGATGTCATTGTCCTTTCGACGGATCCAATGGACCGCTTCGCTCCTGACGGTTCTGGTGGGCCTTGGGGCCTGCCAGACCACGAAGGAGGCCAAGGTGCCTGACGGTTTCTCCGTGCCTCCCCTGGCCATTTCTTCCCCCCGTGAATTGTTGGGGCGAGGCGGTGGTGACCTGCGGGCGGCGTTGGGGGAACCGGCTTTATTGCGGAAGGAGACACCGGCCCAGGTCTGGCAATATCAGGGTCGGACTTGCGTCTTGGATTTTTTTCTGTACGAGGAAGATGGTCAGGTTCGGGTCATCCATACCGAAAGTCGGGAGCGGACCGGTGGCGTGACACGGCCGGATCTTTGTCTGCAAGACGTTCACCGCTCCCGATACCTGTCGACGAGTGGCAAGACACACTTGGGCGTCTGAGCCTTTGGGGTCAGGCCTGGATTTTATCCTTGAACAGGCAAACCTCGGCGATTGGGCAAACCGGGCAATCGGGCTTGCGCGCCTTGCAGATATAGCGTCCATGCAGGATCAGCCAATGGTGGGCCTGTTGGGCAAAGGCCGACGGAACGATCCGTTCAAGCAACAGCTCCACGGCCAGGGGAGTCTTGCCGGGCGCGAGGCCTGTGCGGTTGGAGACTCGGAACAGGTGGGTGTCGACCGCGATGGTTGGATGTCCAAAGGCGATGTTCAGCACCACATTGGCGGTTTTCCGTCCGACGCCGGGGAGTTTTTCCAGAGCGTCCCGGTCCGCGGGGACCGAGCCCGCGTGATCAGAAATCAGGGCTTCGGACAGGGCAATGACGTTTTTCGCCTTGGTGTTGAACAGACCGATGGTTTTGATGAAATCGCGCACCCGCTCCAATCCCAAAGCCACCATCTTTTCCGGCGAGTCGGCCACCTTGAACAGGGGGCCGGTGGCTTTGTTCACGCCCCTGTCCGTGGCCTGGGCCGACAGGACCACCGCGACCAGGAGGGTATAGGGGTTGACGTAATCCAGCTCGCCCTTTGGTTCGGGATTGGCCTCGGCCAACAGGGAGAAAAAGCGGTTGATGTCTTCCTTGGAAAGCTTGGACCGGGGGACGGATTTCGTTTTGGGCGCGGTGGCCATGGTCGGACCCTTTTGCAAGTCAGCAAGAACCGGGTGGGGCGTGCATTGGCCCATCTCTAGTGTGGAGGCATGCTTACACCACATCCAAGGGATCTCGCCATGCTCGACATCAGTCTTTCCGGATTTCGCCAAACCACCAAAGTTTCGGTCCTCGCCCGACTCGCCGCCCTCTGGACCGCTCTTTGGATGACCTGGGAGGCACGTTTGGACCGTCGAAGCCAGTTGCGCGCCTTGGCCGCGCTGGACGACGGAGCCTTGAAGGATCTGGGCTTGAGCCGGGCGGACGTGGAATACTGGTCCGAACCGCCCGTTCGGAGCACCGACCAATGGATGCGCTGACCGTGATTGCCCCGCCCTTCCCGTCCTCCGCACCCGATGATTTTTCCGGCAGCCGGGACTATGATCGGATGGCTCGGGCCATTGCCTGGCTGGAAGCTCACGCGGCCGATCAACCGGATCTGGAGGCCGTGGCGGCGGCCGTTCACCTTAGCCCCTACCATTTCCAACGACTCTTTACCCGTTGGACGGGGCTCAGTCCCAAGCGCTTCCTGGGCTGCCTGACCCTGACCCAGGCCAAGCGGGTGCTGGCGGAAACGGGCAATATTCTCGATACCGCCCTTGACCTGGGCCTGTCCGGCCCCTCCCGCCTGCATGATCTGTTCGTTACACATGAAGCCATGAGCCCCGGAGAGGTGAAATCCGGCGGGGCGGGGTTGATCATCCGGTACGGTCTCCACGACGGTCCCTTCGGCGTGGTCTTGCCCATGATGACCGAGCGGGGCCTTTGTGCTTTGCATTTCCTGGATCAATGCGAAGCCGGTTCGGTCGATGTCGCTCTGGAGGGGGCCCGGGAGAAATGGCCCAAGGCGCGCTTTCTCGCCGATTCGGAGGCCACGGCCCCCGTGGTCGCGGCCCTGTTTCCCGCCGATGGGGGCAGAGCCCGGGGGGCGGTGACGCTCTTGCTCTCCGGCACCAATTTCCAGGTGAAGGTTTGGGAGGCGGCCCTGCGTGTGCCGCCGGGCGCCCTGGTTTCCTACCAAGCCATCGCCCGGGCCATCGGCAAGCCCGGGGCGGCCCGGGCGGTGGGCAATGCCTTGGGTGCCAATTCCATCGGCTTGCTGATCCCCTGCCACCGGGTGATCCGGGGAACGGGCGCCTTGGGCGACTACCGCTGGGGTCGGACACGGAAGCGGATCATTCAAGCCTGGGAGCAGGCGGCCGAATAGGAGGCCTCCCCGTTTCCCATTTCATCACAACCCCAGAATATCCCGCATGGAGTAGAGGGCGGGACCATTGTTCCGGGTCCAGAGGGCGGCCCGGATGGCCCCCTTGGCGAAGACCTTGCGGTCCGAAGCCTTGTGGGTCAGTTCGATCCGCTCGCCCTCGGTGGCGAACATCACCGTGTGATCGCCGACCACGTCGCCCCCGCGTAGGGTGGCGAAGCCGATGGAGCCGCTTTCCCGAGGACCCGTCACGCCATCGCGCACCCGGGTCGCCACGTCGTCCAGCGCGACACCCCGCCCCGCGGCCGCGGCTCGGCCCAGGCCAAGGGCCGTGCCCGAGGGGGCGTCGACCTTGTGCTTATGGTGCATCTCAACAATTTCGATATCGTATTCTTCCCCGAGAATGGCGGCGACCCGCTCGGTCAAGGCGAAAAGCAAATTGACGCCCACGCTCATATTGGGGGCGAAGACCACGGGAACGGCCTTGGCGACTTCCCGGAGCATGGCCACGTCATCCTCGCCCATGCCCGTGGTGCCGACGATCAGCGCCGTGCCATGTTGGGCGGCCAGGGCCGCATGGGCCACCGTCGCGGCGGGGGAGGTGAAGTCGATGACCGCGTCGGCGGCATCGAACAGGGCATCCACGTCATCGCTAGCGGATTTCCCCTGGGGGTCGAGCCCGGCCAGGACGCCCAGATCCGTACCCAGGGCCGCGGATCCCGGGCGTTCCGTGCCGCCCGCCAACTCCGCTTCGGGGGATTCGATGACTTCCTTCAGCAACATGCGGCCCATGCGCCCGGCGCATCCAACGATTCCGATCTTCATGGCGGGAACTTCCTTCACAGCAACCAAGGTTCGGTGGTCTGTCTAACACAGCCCTTCTTCGGGCGGAATACGCGGCTCTTGACGGCCCAGGTCTTTGCCGTCAGCATTCCCCCATGGAACAATTTGTCGCGCATAGGCCCGCTTGCGGGGCTTGGTGGTGGCGTCCGCCTTTCGCGGATGCCCCGGCGCGCGCCCTGTTCTAGTCACAAGACACCATCGAACAGGCCCACCCGGCGGGGGCTTCGCGGAAGGCGGAGACCCCGGTGTCTGGCCCTGCTTCTTTTTCCCGCCTGTCCGCACGCCCGAGCCTTCGGCCTTTCGCATGCCCGCGCCGTTCCCCTATGAGAACGAACGGACAGCGACCATGGAAGAGATCACCACCCAGACCACCCCTTGCGGACTGCGTGTCCGTCGTCGACGGATGCCCCTGACCGATCCCGCCGCCATCGAGGCCCTGATCCCCGCGCTGGATCGGCGCCGGGGGATGGTCTTGGCGTCGACCTATGCCTATCCGGGTCGTTACCGAGAGGGGATGAGCGCCTTTATCGATCCGCCCCTGGTGTTGGAAGGCCGGGATCGGTCCGCCAGCCTAACGGCGTTAAACGACAGGGGCGGGGTGATTTTGCCAACCCTGGCCCGGGTGCTTCGAAGTGCGCCGGGCATCGAGGCCATCGAAAGCAGCGGAGATCGGGCGCGGATTGTCCTGTGCCCCATGGATCCCTGGTTTCCAGAGGAGGCCCGCTCCCGCCAGCCCTCCCTTTTCTCCGTGGTCCGCGCCCTGACCGTCGCCTTGCGGATGGAGGACGACGCCACCCTGGGCCTGTATGGCGCCTTCGGCCATGACCTGGGTCTGGCCTTCGAGCGCATCGCCCTGGCCAAACCCCGCCCCGCCGACCACCGGGACCTCGTCCTGGCCTTGCCCGACCGGGTCCTGTGCTTCGATCCCGTCGCCAACCGGGGAGAGGTCATCGAATACGACTTCGAAACGGCGAAGGGCGCGTCCACGGAAGGCCTGTCTCGGGCCACGCCGGACACCCCGGCTTCCTCCGTCCTGGCCAATGGGACGGAGGACGACATGGCCCCGGGCACTTACGCGGGGATCGTGGCGGACCTCAAGGGGGATTTCGCCGCCGGGGATTTGTTCGAGGCCGTGCCCTCGCGCCTGTTCCGGCGGGTTTGCCCGGAGCTACCGTCCCGCCTTTACCAGCGCTTGCGGGCTGATAATCCGGCGCCTTATGTTTTTCTCGCCAACCTGGGCGGGGGCGAGCATCTGGTGGGCGCCTCGCCGGAGATGTTCCTGCGGGTGACGGGGCGGCGGGTGGAGACCTGCCCTATCTCTGGCACCATCGCCCGGGGCCGGGATGCCCTGGGGGACGCGGCCAATATCAAGGCTCTGCTCAACTCGGAGAAAGACGAGGCGGAGCTGACCATGTGCACCGACGTGGATCGGAACGATAAGGCCCGGGTCTGCGAGCCCGGCTCCATCCGTCTGTTGGGTCGCCGTCAGATCGAAATGTACGCCCGTTTGATCCACACCGTGGATCATGTGGAGGGCATCCTGAACGGGGATCGCGACGCGCTCGACGCCTTCCTCTCCCACTGTTGGGCGGTGACTGTCACCGGCGCGCCCAAGCGGGCGGCGATGGCGCGGGTGGAGGGGCTCGAGCCCACGGTGCGCGGTTGGTATGGCGGCGCCATCGGTCGGGTAGGCGTGGACGGGTCCCTCGACACGGGCCTGACCCTGCGCACGATCCGGTTGCGCAATGGGATCGCCGAGGTGCGAACGGGGGCAACGGTTCTCCATGCCTCCGATCCGGTGGCGGAGGAAGCGGAAACGGTGCTCAAGGCCTCGGCCTTGCTTGCTTTGCTCGATCCGGCTCTTGAGCTCCAGGGCGCCCTGCCCCGCCCCCGCTCCAAACGCATGCCCTTTCCCCGACCCCGGGTGCTGCTGGTCGACCACGAGGACAGTTTCGTCCATACCCTGGCCAGCTATCTGCGGGCGGCGGGGGCGGAAACCACCGTGCTCCGGTGGGATTTCCCCCGGCCTCTGATGGCAGAACTGAACCCGGACCTGGTGGTCCTCTCCCCCGGACCGGGCACGCCGGAGCGCTTCCGGTTAAGGGAGACCATCGGCCTGGCCCTGGAGCAAAGCCGCTCTCTCTTCGGGGTGTGCCTCGGGCTCCAGGGGATCGTCGAGTATTTTGGAGGCGGATTGAATCGTCTGGACACCCCAGCCCATGGGGTGGAGTCCCCGCTGCGGCTGATTGCGCCGCGCGATCCGCTGTTCTCGGGGCTTGATGGGGACATTCGGGTGGGCCGGTACCACAGTCTCCAGGCCGACCGAGCGCGTCTGCCTCGGGATTTGGCCGTTCTCGCCGAGACGGAGGACGGCGTGGTCATGGCCGTCCGTCACCGGCATTTGCCCATCTCCGCCGTGCAGTTCCATCCGGAAAGCGTGATGACCACGGGCGGGGATGCGGGGGCGCGGATGGTGGGGAACCTGCTGTCCGCCTGCGGCGGAGTGGGCTCTCGCCCTCACCCAGTTGGGGGCGATGCCCCCAAGCTCCCCCTTTTTTCAGGAACGGTGGGGCTTGGGGAGGCCCTGCCTCCCCAAGACTGAAACAGGGGCGCAGCCCCTACACCTTCGCGGGCCGCAACACATGCGTATGGTCCTTGGCGTAGAGACGGCTGTCGGTAAAAGCGGTCTCCTCATCGAGGACACGCCCGACCAGGATCAAGGCCGTGCGGGTCAGCCCGGCGGCTTTCACCTTGGCGCGGATATCGGCCAGGGTGCCCCGAATAATCGTTTCGTCTGGCCAACTGGCGCGGAAGATCACCGCGACGGGGCAATCGGCACCGCGCAGGGGGGTCAAAACCTTTTCCACATGGGCCAGATTGGTGATGGACAGGTGGATGGCCAGGGTGGCGCTTCCCTTGCCCAGGCTTTCCAGGTCTTCGCCGTCGGGCATGGCGGAGGCACGGACGGCGGTGCGGGTCAGGATGATGGTCTGGCTGACGTCGGGCAGGGTCAGCTCGGTGCCTAGGGTGGCGGCGGCGGCGGCGAAGGCGGGCACGCCGGGGCAGATGTCATAGGGAATCCCGAGGGTTTTCAGGCGCCGGATCTGCTCGGCGATGGCGCCGTAGAGGCTGGGATCGCCGGAGTGGACCCGGGCCACGTCCTGGCCGTTGGCCTGGGCCGCCTCGATATGGGCCATGATCTCGTCCAGGTTCAGGGGCGCGGTGTCGATCACCAGGGCGCCATCGGAGGCCTGATCGATGACTTCGCGGGGGACGAGACTTCCGGCATAGAGCACCAGGGGGCAGGCCTTGATCAGGTTCAGGGCGCGCAGGGTGATCAAATCGGGGGCGCCAGGGCCGGCGCCAATGAAATGGACGGTCATTGGATTTCCTTAATGCTTTTGTCCGCGCCGGGTCCGGTCTTTTTGCGGGCGTAGCCGCGAGGGGTATAGACCCAGGGACCGACGGTTCGGGTGTTGGAACTGCCGACCAGGACAACGGTCAGCATGTCCACCTCCTCCGGATCCAAGGCGCCCAGGGTGGTGACTCGGACGGTTTCCTCTGGGCGACCCAGGTTGCGGGCGAGGACGACGGGAGTCTCGGCGGGGCGATGCTCGAGCAGGATCTCCCGGGCCTTGGGGAGTTGGTCCCGACGCCGTTTCGATACCGGATTGTAGAAAGCGACGACGAAATCACCGAGGGCGGCGCCCTTCAGACGCCGTTCGATATCGGGCCAGGGGGTCAGCAGATCCGAAAGCGAGATGGCGCAGAAGTCGTGGTTCAGGGGCGCGCCCGAGCGGGCCGCGGCCACCTGAAGGGCTGACACACCGGGCTCGACGGTGATTTCGATCCGGTTCCAAGCGGGATTCTTGGAGCCTTCCAGCTCCAGAAGCTCGAAAACCAGGGTCGCGAGGGCATAAATCCCCGCGTCGCCGGAGCAGACCAGGGACACGGCCCGCCCTTCCGCGGCCAGCTCCAGGGCGCGGCGCGCCCGTTCGGTCTCGTGGCCCAGGCCCGTTTCATGGCGGACTTTGCCTGAGGTGGCGTCGCCCAGCAGGTCCAGGTAGAGGCCGTAGCCGACCAGATCGGTGGAGGCGGCAATGGCTTGGGTCGCGGCGGGCGTCCGCGAGCGGGCCTCGCCGGGGCCGATACCGACAATGAACAGGCGCCCCCGGGGCCGTCCGATGGTTTCGGGGTCGAGGGGGGCGGCGGCCCGGGCGATGGCGCAGGTGGCCCGGGCGGATTTGGCCTTGGGGACCACCAGGGCTCCCTTGGGTCCGACCGCGGCCAGGGCGGCGCCTTCGGAGACCCCATGGCACCCCACTTCCCGGAAAACCACCTCGGACGGGGTGGCCAATCGCCCCCGTTCCGCTTCCAGAACGGAGGCGGGGAAGAAGCGGGCGGGGACGCCTAAGCGCTCGGCCAGGGTCAGGACGGCGGATTCATCGGATTTCAGGTCGATGGAGGTAATGCAGGCGATGGCGTCCGGGGAGAGATTGGCTGTCGCCAGGGTGTCCCGGACCAGGGTTTCCAGGTCCTCCGGCGGGCAATTCCGGTCACAGCCCACGCCCAGGGCCAGGATCGGCGGATGGATGAGCAAGTCCTCCGGGGAGTCGATGGGTTCGTCGGAGAGGATCACCCGCTCCGGGGCCTGGTCGTCCTCGGGCAGGCCGATGGGCCAGTCCAGGCCCGGCAGGCGGCGGTCCACGGTGATGGGGAGACCCGCCAGGAGGGCGGCCATGGGGGCCTTGGCGGCAGCCGGATTGGCCACCCGCCAGCCGGGCGGGGGATCATCGAGGGCAAGGCCGAAGGCGACCTCCCCTCCCGTGGTCAGGGCCGGGCGGATGGCGAGCGCTTCCCCCAGGAGCGCGGCGAGGCGGTTGCCGCCCCGGTGGCCTCCGATCAGCGGGACGACCGCCGATCCGTCCGCGGCGAGGGCCAGAACCGGCGGCTCCCCGATCTTGTCGGAGAGCAAGGGCGCGATGGCCCGGATCAGGATGCCCGAGGCGCAAACCCCGATCAGCGGGTGACCCAGGGCGAACAGGGAGCGCAGATGGGCCAGGGTATCGGTGAAATGCCGGTCCGCGCCCTTGGTTCGCCCGGCGAGGCCATGGACCTCCGCCCCGGACAGGCCGGGCGCGAGGCGCCGAGCCAGGGCGAGGCCCGGTGGGTTCAGCGCGATGAAAACGGGGGCGGCGCTCATGGGGGGTCCTTTCGGGCCAGCAACAGGGAGAAATAGGGCACGCCCTCGACCAGGGCTTGGGGCAGCGGCAGGATCCGCTCCCCTTCCAACCCGCCACGGACGACGACGGTTGCCCCTTCGGCCAATCCGGCCCGCTCCAAAGCGGTGGCGACTCGGGGTAGGTGGCGGCCCAGTTTCATGACGATGGCCGCCCGGACGGCGGAAAGGGCGGTGTCGAGGGTGGCGTCATCGGCGGTGGCCGGGAGGATGGCGAGGGGTTCGTCCCCGGCCACCAGGGGCCGCTGGGCCAAGGCGGCGCAGGCCATGGGCGAGGCCACACCCGGAACGATCCGCATGGGGAAGCGTCCACCCAAGCGCTCCAGGACATAGATGAAGGAGCCATAGAACAGGGGGTCTCCCTCGCAGAGGAAGGCCACGTCCCGTCCGGCGTCCAGGTGTTCGGCGATGGCCAGGGCGCCCTTGTCGTAGGCCGGGTGCTCGGGGCTTTGACCGGGTTTGAAGGCCATCGGCAGGGAGATTTCCGGCAGACCCTTGGGCAGGTGGGGCGCGGCGATGGCGCGGGCGAGGCTCTCGCCGTCCTGGTTGGCGGGGTAGGCCAGGACGTCCACGGCGTTCAGCAGGCGGACAGCTTTCAGGGTCAGCAACTCCGGATCCCCGGGGCCGACGCCGACGCCGATTAAGGTTCCAGGCCTTGTTCCGGGCTTGGGAACGGTCATGGTTTGACGCCAGTGTATTGGGTGACGGGGGCCAAGGCCTTCCAGGCTTGAAGGCCGGGGCCGATGGTTTCCAGGCGGCTGACGTTGAGTCGGCTCATGTCGCCTCCGTGGAGTGTCCACCATTCCGCCACCCGGGTCTCGGCCTGGAGGGTCACGGCATTGATCACCAGCCGTCCCCCGGGACGCAGGCGCTCCCAACAGAGTTCCAGAAGGCCTGGTACGGACAGGCCGCCACCCAGGAAAATAGCGTCGGGAGGATCGGTTCGCTCCAGAATGCTCTCCTGGGCTGGACCCGGAACGATATCCAATCCGGGGACTCCAAGGGTCACGGCATTGCGGGCGATGCGGGCGAAGCGGCTCCGGTCCCGTTCAAAGGCGACGGCGATGGCGCGGTCCGCGGCGCGCATCCATTCAATGCCGATGGTGCCGCAGCCCGCCCCCACGTCCCAAAGCCGGGCGCCGGGGTAGGGCTGGAGGGCCGAAAGGGTCGAGGCCCGGACTTCTCGTTTCGTGATCATGCCATCGTGGTCGAAGGCGGAATCGGTCAGTCCCGGAACTCGGGAGCGCAGCGGCGTACCCGGGTCGGCCAGGGCTTCCAGGGCGATAACGTTAAGGTCCGCCACCTGATCCTCTTCCCAATCCCCGGCCAGGGCCTGGATCCGGTTTTCCTTCGCGCCGCCCATGTGTTCCAGGACCGTCATGGGGCTGTCTCCATACCCGGCCCGGGCCAGGGTGCGGGCCAAGGCCATGGGCGTGCGGCCATCACGGGACAGGATGAGCATGCGAACCCCCGGTGCGAGGTCCCGCAAAGCCATCTCCAGGGGCCGCCCATGGACGGTGACCAGGACGCACTCCTGCAAAGCCCAGCCAAGCCGGGCCGCGGCGAGGGAATAAGCTCCGGGATGGGGCAGGACGCGCAAGTCGCGGATTCCGTAACGATCCGCCAGAACCGATCCGATCCCACACATCATGGGATCACCGGTGGCGACAAGGCAGACCGGCGTGCCACGGAGGGCGTCCAGCCGTTCGAGAAAATCCTGGAGGTCGGTATAGGGCAGGCGGCGTTGCCCCTCCCGCGCCGGGACATGGTCGAGCAGGCGGGCGCCTCCAGCGAGGATCTCGGCGCCTTCAACCAAGGCGCGGGCAGCGGGGGCGAGGCCCTCGGGGCCATCGTCGCCCATACCCACCACCTGGAGCCAGGGAATCATTTCGGTCATGCGGGGTCGTCTCCCGGATCGCCTTGTTCCAGCTTGCCCAGGGCGTTGACGGCGGCCGCGGCCATGGCGCTGCCTCCCCTGCGACCCCGGACGGCGAGGAAGGGAAGCCCAAGGGCGCGGGCCTCGGTCGCGAGAAGATCCTTGGATTCCATGGCCCCGACGAAGCCCACGGGGAAGCCCAGGATGGCCGCGGGCATGGGCGCTCCCGGTTCGGCCAGGATCTCCAGCAGGTGGAAGAGTGCCGTGGGGGCGTTGCCAATGGCCACCACAGCTCCGTCCAGGACATCCCGCCAAAGCTCCACCGCCGCGGCCGAGCGGGTGG
Source organism: Rhodospirillum sp. (assembly GCA_021741145.1). Classification (GTDB taxonomy): domain Bacteria; phylum Pseudomonadota; class Alphaproteobacteria; order Rhodospirillales; family Rhodospirillaceae; genus Rhodospirillum. The sequence goes on from JAIOYK010000003.1 coordinate 78,223, forward strand.
TGCCCATGTCGCGGGCCAAATCGAGAACCTTGGGGTCATTGAGCATGCAGATGACCCGGTTTTTTTTGGGCATGAGACCAGGAATGATTCCTCGCGACACCATTTCGGCATCGACCAGAATGGGTTTTCCCACCGCGAGGGCTGCCCGTCCGGCGGCCACGACGCGTTCGTCAAAAATCAAGTCCTCCACCAGATCGATCATTCCGCAGGCGTGGATCAGACGCGTCGCCACGGGACGCAGGGGGGCGGGCAGTCGGTCCAGGTCCGCCTCCGCCTTGATGGTGGCGAAGGATCGGCGATAGATCTCGGAGGGGTCGCGGATATAGTCCTCGGCGGCGAGCAGGGGCATGGATTGGTCCCGGGCGGCCATGGACAGGCCTGTCTCCACGCCCAGGATCCAACCCTCTTCCCTTGCGATGGTGTCGCGGTCCCCTTGGCTCAAGTCACCGGGACCCTCGAACAGGGGCGCCAGCCGGTCCAGGCCGTCCAGGTCCCACAGGCGGCGGGCGAGGGTTCGGACCTGGGTTTCATCCAGCACCTGACCGGAAGCGGCGGTCCGGGTGACCAGGGAGGGATAGACCTCGGCCACCACCACCCGGCTTTCCTCCGGGTCGGGTAGGGTCAGTCCGGTTTCGAAGGGCCAGATCCGCATGCCCTTCGACACCCAGGGGTGGGTGCGCAGCCGCCAGAGGGCGGGGATGCCCACCAGGGACTGGCCCCCCACGGCACCGGCATAGGTGAGTTTCCAGACCGGTTGGGGGCCGGTGGCATGGGCCTCGGTCAAGCGCAGCTCAGGCAGGGTTGGCTCGCCGTTGACGTCCGGGGGGAGGATGGGCTTGGTCGGGGTGAGGCCGTCCATGTCCCGCCCGGCGGGCAGACCCCAAAAGGCGCCCCGGCCGCCGAGTCGCTTGTTGAAATCGGCGGCCACCTCGAACCGGTTGTTGGCGTTGTTCCCCCCATCCGCGATGGACGCGGACAGGAGTTTCCAGAGGCCACGCCAATTGGCTTCCCCGGGGGTCAACAAATCGGCCAGCCCCCTGGGGTAGCCGAGTGCGAAGTCCACGCCCAGCAACACCCGCCGGTTCCGCGCCATCAGGTCGGAGAGCTGATCCACCAAGAGGCGCATGGCCTCCGTCCGGGTGGGTGGATTGGCGGTGACCTGCTCCACCCCATCGACAAGGACGTGAATCCAGATGCTGTCCTTGCCCGTTCGCGGTTCGGCCGCGGCGCTCCAGTCCATGATGACGATGGCGTCGAAGGCGCGGCTCACCCCTTGGTCTCCTCCTTGGCGTGGGAATGGCCAGGATCATCGTGGTGGTGATGGTCATGGCCATGGGCGTGCCCATGCCCGTGCCTGTGATCATGTCCATGATCCTGGCCGTGCCCATGCCCATGGTGGTGATGGTCGCCGTCCGTTCCAATGCCGCTGACATGGTGGTGGTGCCCGGCCTGGGCGGCGCCGACGCTGTCCTCGTAGCCGATCACCTGCTCCCGGTATTTGCAAAGCTGGCAGTTCATGGCCGTATTGCCACCCAGGATGGCCTCCACCCGCTCGACGAAACTGTCGATGACGAAGGGATGGTCATTCAGATAGGGCGCCTTGACGAAATCCAGGCCCGGGTGGGCGGCGGCCACGCCGTCGGTTTGATCGTAAATGCGCTGGACCAGGATGCCGGTGAACAGGAACCAGGGGAACACGATGATTCGTTTGAAACCCAGGCGGCTGGCGCGCTCAAGCCCCTGGTCCACGCGGGGGAAGGCGACGCCGGAATAGCAGACCTCGGCCCAGCCGAAGCCCATGCCTTCCCACAGCATGCGGGCGACCTTGGAGACGTTGGAATTGGCGTCGGAATCATTGGTGCCCCGGCCGACGACCATCAACAGGGTGTCCGAGCGGGGAATGTCGGAGGGATGGGCGGCCTCCGCTTCCTCGATGCGGGCGCGGGCGGCCTTCAGCAGCTTCGGATCGAGGCCCAGTTCAGCTCCATATTCCACGGTACAGTCCGGGTGGGCACTGGCGAAGGTGTTGATTTCCCAAGGCAGGTCATTTTTGACATGGCCAGCGGCGAACAACATGGAGGGGACGGCCAAGATGTGGCGGGCCCCCCGCTCCACCAGCTTTTCCATGCTGTCGCGGATGACGGGCCGGGCGAACTCCAGAAAGCCGCTTTCCACGGGCCATTGGGGAAAACGGGCGGTCAGGTGGGCGGCCAACTGGCCGAATTCCCGCACCGCGTCCGCATCCCGGCTGCCGTGACCGCAGATCATGACCCCGATGGGGCCTTTTTCGCTGGATGTCCTGTCGCTGGGTGTATCGGTCATGGGTCGCTTGGTCCTTGCCTTCGAGCGGATTCAAGAATGGGGGGGTGGTCCCTGCCTCCGTCCCCCGGGTCTGCCTCCTGGGAGGAGGGCCAGACTATAGGGAAGGCGACCACCAGACGCAAACCCCACCCCCAAACCCCTCTTTCTCTTGATCGATTTGGCACTTGCTCGTTTTCCGGTGGCCCGTCAGGATCGGACCCATGTTCAGCCTGTTCTCCACATCCATGGGGGGGGCGGCCCATTTGGGGGCCGATCCCCTGACCATTCTGCTCCTCGCCCTGGTCCTTGACGGCTACCTGGGGGAAATGGGGCTGCTGTTCCGCGTTTTCCCCCATCCGGTGGTCTTGTTGGGGCGGGCGGTCTCGAGCCTTGACCGGCGGTTGAACCGGCCTGATCGGACCCAGGGGGCGCGCAAGGTTCGGGGGATCGTTACGGTTCTGGTTCTGGTCGGGGGCACGGTGCTTCTGGGGCTGGCGATCCAAGCGGTGTCCGTCTTCCTGCCCCTGGGATGGTTGTTCGAGCTGTTCCTGGCCACGACCTTGATTGCCCAACGGAGTCTCCATGACCATGTGGCGGCGGTGGCTCTGGGGTTGGACCGGAAGGGAGTGACCGGGGGGCGGGCGGCGGTTGCCCATATCGTCGGACGGGATCCCACCCTGCTGGATTCGGCCGGAGTGGGCCGGGCGGCTATCGAAAGCCTCGCGGAGAATTTTTCCGATGCCGTGGTCGCGCCGGTTTTCTGGTATGTGCTGTTCGGCATGCCGGGCCTGCTGGTCTACAAGGTGATCAATACCCTGGACAGCATGATCGGCCACAAAACCGAGCAATACCGGGCCTTCGGCTGGGCCGCGGCGCGGCTGGACGATCTGGTCAACCTGATTCCGGCGCGCCTGTCGGGTCTGTTGCTGGTGGCCGCGGCCCTCCACCCAAAATGGGCCAGGGCCGGGACGGCGCTGCGGGTCATGGCGCGGGACGCGGGCCAGCACCGCTCCCCCAATGCCGGATGGCCAGAGGGGGCGATGGCCGGGGCCTTGGGGATCCGCCTGTCCGGTCCCCGGGCCTACCGGGGGGAAGCCCCCCGGGAGGAACCCTGGGTCGGTGACGGTCGGGACGCGGTCACCGTCAAGGATATCCGCCGCGCCCTGGTCCTGTTCCGCGACGCGTGCCTGATCGAGGGGGCGCTGATCGCCCTCCTCGCCGTAGGTCAGGCCGCGTTTTAACGCTTACGCGCTTTCGAGCGCCGGATAGTCGATGTAGCCCTTCTCCGCGCCGCCATAGAGGGTGTCGCGGTCCAACGGGTTCAACGGCGCGCTGGTCTTGAAGCGGGCCACCAGGTCGGGGTTGGCGATGAAAGGACGGCCCAGGGCCACCAGATCGGCTTTGTTTTCCGACAGGGCGGCGATGGCGGACTCCCGGGTATAGCCGTTGTTGGCCATGTAGAGACCCTTGAAAGTGCTCTTCAGGGCACCGTAGTCGAAGGCCTGGATGTCCCGGTCGCCGCCCGTGGCCCCTTCCACCACATGCAAATAGACAAGATCCAGGGCATTCAGGCCCGTCGCCAGGGCGGTGAACAGGCTCTGGGGGTCGGGATCGGAGATGGGGCCGTTGGCCGGAGACACCGGAGAAATCCGGATGCCCACCCGGTCCCCACCCAGGGCATTGGTCACGGCCTGGGCCACTTCCAGAGTCAAGCGCAGACGGTTTTCGGGGGAGCCGCCATAGGCGTCGGTGCGTTGATTGGTTTCCGCGCGCATGAATTGGTCAAGCAGATAGCCGTTCGCCGCGTGGATCTCCACTCCGTCGAAGCCCCCGTCCATGGCCGTCTGGGCGGCATTGACGTAGTCCGCGACAATCCCGGGAATCTCGCTCGTTTCAAGCGCCCGGGGCGTGACGAAGGGCTTGAAACCCTCCGCCGTGAAGGCCTGTCCATCGGCCTTGATGGCCGAGGGGGCCACGGGCAGGAGGCCGTTTTCCTGCAGATCGGGATGGCTGATCCGGCCCACATGCCAAAGCTGGGCGAAGATCTTTCCTCCCTTGGCGTGGACGGCATCGGTGATTTTTCTCCAGCCCGCGGCCTGGGCCGCATTGTAACAGCCTGGGGTGAAGGCATAGCCCTTGCCCTGGTTGGAAATCGGCGTGGCCTCGGAAATGATCAGCCCGGCGGTGGCCCGCTGGCCGTAGTAGGTGGCCATCAAGTCCGTGGGCACGTCCCCGGCTCCGGCCCGGGCCCGGGTCAGGGGCGCCATGACGATGCGGTTGGACAGAGTCAGCGGCCCCATGGCCTGGGGCGTGAACAGAATATCGGCGCTCATGCGGGGAGTCCTTGGATGATGACAGGGGAAGAATAACCTTACCCGTCACATAGGAACCCCGTTATCCGCGCGCCAGGGTCAATAGGCCGTCCATATCCACGTGGCTTTCCAGGTGGTCCGCCAGACCATCCAAGGCGGTCTCCACGCCGGCTTCATAGGCCAAGCCCGCGTCTCGCCCGGGACGGAGGGCCGCCAGGAACGCGCTTCGAAACCCATCCTCGGCGAAAAGACCGTGGACGTAGGCGCCCATGACCCGGCCATCGGCGGAGCGGGCGCTGTCGGTCAGCAGCCAGGACCGGGTCCGGTCCGGCCCCTCCGTCCGGCCCATGTGCATCTCATAGCCCCGGACCCGCTTTCCCCAAAGGCCATCGGTGGTTTCCACCTCCGTCAAGGTCTTGTCTCCGCCCATGACGGTGCGGACCTCCAGGAAGCCGAGGGCCGGGGCCGCGTTTGGTGGACCCTCGATCCCCTTGGGGTCGGCGACCGCTGTCCCTAAAAGTTGGTAGCCCGCGCAGATTCCCAGGATTTGGCCACCTCGCCGCCAGTGAGCGCGCAGATCGATATCCCAGCCCTGGGCGCGGAAAAAAGCCAGATCGGCCAGGGTGGCCTTGGATCCGGGCAGGATCACCAGATCGGCGTTTCCGGGCAAGGGGGAGCCCATTTGGATGAAGGTGAGTTCGACGTCTGGTTCGGCCAGGAGGGGGTCGAAATCGTCGAAATTGGCGATGCGCGACAGGCGGGGCACGGCGATGCGGAGGGGGTCCCCTCCCCCGTCCGAAGGCGCGGCGCGTTCCAGGGCCACGGCGTCCTCCGCGGGCAGGGCGCGGGCGCCGGGAAACCAGGGGATGACGCCGAAGGACGGCCAGTCAGTCCGGTTGTGGATTAAATCCAGAGCCGGATCGAACAGGCTGGGATCCCCCCGGAATTTGTTGATGAGAAATCCCCGGATGCGGGTGCGTTCCGCCTCGGGCAGGAGGACATGGGTGCCGACGAGGGAGGCGATCACCCCACCCCGGTCGATATCGCCCACCAGGAGCACGGGCAAGTCCGCGGCTTCGGCGAAGCCCATGTTGGCGATATCGCCCGCGCGCAGGTTGACCTCCGCGGGGGATCCGGCGCCCTCCACCAGGACGATATCCGCCTCCGCGGCCAGACACTGGAAGCTCTCCAGGACCCGGGGCAGCAATTGGGGCTTCAGGGAGCGATAGGACCGGGCATCGGCATTGCCCAGTACCTTGCCCTGGACCACCACCTGGGAGCCCACCTCCGATTGGGGCTTGAGGAGCACCGGGTTCATGTGGACCGAGGGGGGGACGCCACAGGCCCTCGCCTGGAGGGCCTGGGCGCGGCCGATCTCGCCCCCGTCGGGGGTGACCGCGGCGTTGTTGCTCATGTTTTGGGGCTTGAAGGGGCGGACCCGGAGACCGCGACGGGTCAGGGCGCGGGCCAAACCCGCCACCAACAGGGATTTGCCCACGTCCGATCCGGTGCCCTGGAGCATCAGGGCCGCGGGTTGTCTCCCTTCCCCGCCGCTCACCGGTCGACCAGGGCGCGTTTCAGGCTTTCGGCCAGGGGGGTGGCCAGGGCGCGGTTGATCAGGATGGCGTTGGGCGTGGCGCCGACTCCATAGATGGCATCGTTCCAGGCGGTTTTGGGCTGGATGGCCGTCCCCTCCAGGCTCGCGCCGCCGAACAGGCCGACGGAATGGGAGAAGGCATAGATATCCTGGCCCACGTCCAGGGTGGTGGAGGCTTCCGCCCCTCCGCCGATCATGAAGAAGGTGACACTGGCGTTGGCGCCTCCCTTGAACTGATCCTCCATGACCGCTTGCAGACCGCGATCGGTCATGATCGCCATGACCACTTCATTTTCCTGGAGACCGGCCTGGAAGCCGACGGATCCCGCGGTCAGGCTGTAGAAAGCGGGATCGGAAAAGGTGCCATCGGTTCCCCGGGTCATCAACAGACCATTGCCATAGGACGCGCCCAGGATGAAGCCAGCCTTGTAGAAGCTGGGGATCACCAGGATGGCCCTGGCTTGGTCGATGAGTTGGCCCAGTTGCTTCTTGAACCCACTGTTCTTGGTCAGGCGGACGACCGTCGCCTCGGCCTCGGCGATGGTCGAGCGGGCATCCGTGGCCGTGGTGTTGGCCATGGGGGTGACCATGCGGGCCTGGGGGGCGGCCTGGGCGGGCATGGCGGTGGGTTCGTTCGCCATGGGTTGGGCCCGCGTGGCGGAATAGGAATGAATCTCCTGGGTTTCCAGGGGCGGAGCCACCTGGGTGGGCGCCCCTGTTCCTTGGGTGATGCCCTGGGGCGTGGTGAATTCCCTGCCATAGGCGGGACCGGTCGTTGGCGCCGCTTGGGGTTGGTTGGGGGAAGTGGGGATCAGAAGGACGGGGCCATTGTCCTGGGCCAAGGCCGAACCCGCGAGGGAGAGGGCCAGTGGTGCCCCCAGGACCAAGGCGTGGATGAAACGGGACATGATGGGACGGGACCTCCTTGGGAACCGGCGTGCTTGTTGCGGGACGGGCAGAGTCGCACGGGGGACTCGACAAGGGAATCCCCCTTGGAGGAAAAGGTTCCCCCTCTCCTCCAGCCTTCATGCCCGATTTTGATGGCGTCTTTGGGGCGGCCCCCGGGGGTTACCGTCCTTTCGGCTTCAAACCCGCCTTGGCGAAGGCATCGGCGAAGGCGCCACTCCCCCCACCCCCCGAGGATCCGCCGCTTCGAGGGCCGGAGAAAGTCCCCCCCTTTCCACTCATGGGTCCCTTGCCCGGGGACGCCGGGCGGGGGGACGCCGGGCGGGGGGACGAAGGCGAGCGCTCCCCCTTGCTTTCCGGTGTGTCGGACAGGCGCCGGGTCAAGGCGATGCGGTTGCGCTTCAAGTCCACTTCCAGAACCTTGACGGTCACCACGTCGCCGGTCTTGACCACTTCGCGGGGATCCTTGACGAATCGGTCGGCGAGCGCGGAGACGTGGACCAGACCGTCCTGGTGGACGCCGATATCCACGAAGGCTCCGAAATTGGCCACGTTGGTCACGGTCCCCTCCAGGATCATGCCCGGGCGCAGGTGCGAGATCTTTTCCACCCCCTCCATGAAGGTGGCGGTCTTGAATTCCGGGCGGGGGTCGCGGCCGGGCTTTTCCAATTCCTTCAGGATATCCTGGATGGTGGGCAGGCCGAAGGTCTCATCGGTGAAATCCGAGGCCCTGAGGCCACTGATCAGGGTGACATTGCCGATCATCTCCCGAATATCGGATTTGGCCGCTTTCAGGATGCGCTGGACGACGGGATAGGCCTCCGGGTGGACCGACGACGCGTCCAGGGGCTCGGAGCCGTCCCGGATGCGCAGGAAGCCGGCCGCCTGCTCGAAGGTCTTCGGCCCAAGGCCGCCCACTTTCAGAAGGTCCTTGCGGCGGGCGAAGGCACCGTTTTCGTCCCGGTGGGCGACGATGTTGCGGGCCTGGGTCTCGCTCAGGCCGGAAACCCGGGCCAGCAGCGGGGCCGAGGCCATGTTGAGGTCGACGCCGACGGCGTTCACCGCGTCTTCCACCACCCCATCCAGGGCCCGGTCCAGTTTCACCGGGCTGACGTCATGCTGGTACTGGCCGACACCAATGGACTTGGGATCGATCTTGACCAGTTCGGCCATGGGGTCCTGTAGGCGGCGCCCAATGGAAACCGCGCCGCGGATGGAGACATCCAGATCCGGGAATTCCTTGGAGGCGAATTCGGAAGCGGAATAAACGCTCGCCCCGGCCTCGGAGACCGTCACCTTGGTCAGCCGTAGGTCCTTGGCGCGTTTGATCAGGTCGCCCGCCAACTGGTCGGTTTCGCGGGAGGCCGTTCCGTTGCCGATGGAGATCAATTCGACCCCATGCTTGCGACAGAGCCCTTCGAGCGTGTTCAGGCTGTCCTCCCACTGGCGGCGCGGCTCGTGGGGGAAGATGGTGCCGGTGTCGACCAGCTTGCCCGTGGCGTCCACGACGGCCACCTTGACCCCCGTGCGGTAGCCGGGGTCCAAGGCCAAGGTGGGCCGGGCGCCCGCCGGCGCGGCCATCAGCAGGTCGTTCAAGTTGTTGGCGAAGACCCGGATGGCCTCGTCCTCCGCCTCGGTTCGCAGGCGGCCCATGAGGTCCATCTCGATATGAAGGCCCAGCTTGACCCGCCAGGTCCAACGGGCCACGTCGGCCAACCACTTATCGGCTGGGCGTCCTTTATTTTCGAGTCCGAAATGGTAAGCGATGCGTCGTTCGGCCGGGCTGGCGTCGCGGGGGTTCTCCGGATCGTTCGGATGGACCAGGGCCAGGCGCAGCACCCCCTCCTCCCGGCCCCGGAACATGGCCAGGGCGCGGTGACTGGGAATCTTGGCGATGGGCTCCCGATGGTCGAAATAGTCGGAGAATTTGGCGCCCTTCTCCTCCTCGCCTTCCACCACCTTGGCGGTCATCTGGCCCTCGGTCCAATAGGTTTCGCGCAGGCCACCGACCAGATCGGCGGTTTCGGCGAAGCGCTCCATGAGGATCTGCTTGGCTCCCTCCAGGGCCGCGGGCGCGTCTGGAACGGCCTCGGACAGGTAGGCGGTCGCGGCCTCCTCGGGCACCAGGGACGGATCGCCGAACAGGGTATCGGCCAGCGGTTCCAGGCCGTTCTCGCGGGCGATCTGGGCCTTGGTGCGGCGTTTGGGTTTATAGGGGAGGTAGATATCCTCCAGGCGGGTCTTGGTGTCGGCCTCCTGGATTTCGGTTTTGAGGGCGTCGGACAGCTTCCCCTGCTCCTCGATGGACTTGAGGACCGTTTCCCGGCGGTCCTCCAAGTCCCGCAGGTAGCGCAGGCGTTCGTCCAGGGTGCGCAACTGCGTGTCGTCCAGGCCGCCGGTGGCTTCCTTCCGATATCGGGCGACGAAGGGCACCGTGGCGCCCCCATCCAGAAGTTCCATGGTGGCGATGACTTGGGCTTCGCGAACGGACAGGTCCTGGGCGATACGGGCGGAAATGGAGAGCATGGGTGATCACGGTATCCGTTGTGGGGAAAGGGGCGACGACCCTACATCGCGGGATGCATGGGGGGAAGGGGACAGGGATCCGACCCTTTCTTTATACAGGGTCCGTTCGCATTCCTTAATTCACGTGGACGTCCAATTCCTCGATTCGGGCACGGGCCACGTCGGCGGCGGGATCCCGGGGGTCCAGGTCCAGGACCTTCACCCAGTCCGCGCGGGCGTCGTCAAAGCGCTTCAACGCCAGGTAGACATCACCCCGTTCCAGGTAGGCTTCCGGATTGGAGGGAGCCAGGGAGATCGCCTGTTCCACGTCGGTCAGGGCGCCGGGCAGGTTGCCCAGGCGTCGGCGCGCCGCGGACCGCAAGACGAAGGCTTCCGTCTTGCCGGGCGCCAGGATCAAGGCCTGGGTCAGGTCGCGCAGGGCCTCCTCGTCCTTGCCCGCCTGGGCCAGAGTCACCGCCCGGTCCACGTAGAGGTCCGGCAGCAGGTGGGGGACCGGCGCCACCCCCTGATCAGGGGAGGAGGCCGCGAGTTGAATGGCCGTGGTTTGGTCGGCGTCGGCCCGGGAGAGGTCCCCCGCGGCGAGCCACCCCTGGGCCGCCTGGGCCAGCAGGTTCACCCGCAGCGCCCGGTCGCCCGTAGGATCCTCGGCCAGTGTCTCGAGTCGATGGGCCGCCTCGGCATATTCTCCCAGGCCCATGAGGGCCACCGCCTCGCAATGGCGGGCTGGAGCGCCGCCTCCCATGTCGACCCACTGGCCCGCCTGATCAAAAGCCTTGTCCGGACGCTCCCTGGCAAGGGCCATGCACTCCCCATAGCGTGCTTGGTCACTTTGCTCCTGGGCCGAAAGAGGATCGGCAATCATTAGGGGTATTAGTGCTGTGAAGAGAACCAGGGTAGGCGAACGCATGGATTGAATTCCTCGAGCGGCTTGTTCCGTCGGGCGGTGGGCCTTAAATTCGCGCCTTGGGACGCCGTGCGCAAGGGGGTCCGGACTCCGGGGGGAGAAATCGGACGGGCGCCGGGCTTCGGCTGTGAGGGGAGAGGGTCATGATTTTGTTTAGGGGACACCTGTTGTGCTTTGGCGTGGGCTATACGGCCAAGCGCCTGTGTCAAAATCTATTGGAGGAGGGTTGGGCCGTAACTGGAACGGCCAGAAGCCCGGAGAAGGTGGCCGGCTTGGAGGCCATGGGCCTGACCGCCCTGCCCTATTCCGGCGCGGCGCCGCTGCCCAAGTCGGCTTTCGAGGGGGTGACCCACGTTCTGGTCTCCGCTCCGCCGCTCGAGACGGGAGAAGACCCCGTTCTCCGCCACCACGCCCAGGATTTGGTTGATTTGAACCCGGAATGGGTGGGGTATTATTCCACCACGGGGGTCTATGGGGATACGGGCGGGGGGTGGATCGACGAGGGCAAGCCGGTTCATCCAACCCAGGAGCGCTCCAAGCGCCGGGCGAAGGTGGAGGAGGACTGGCTCGCCCTTTGGCGGGAGGCGGATTTGCCCGTGCATATCCTGCGTTTGGCGGGCATTTACGGTCCGGGCCGGTCCGCCTTCGACCAACTGCGGGCGGGTACGGCCAGACGGGTGGTCAAGCCGGGTCATCTGTTCTCGCGCATCCATGTGGACGATGTGGGGTTGGTGACTCGGGCGTCCATGGCCGATCCGGATCCTGGCGCCATTTACAATGTTTGCGACGACGAACCGGCCGAACCCGCCGAGGTCACCGCCCGGGCCGCGGAATTGCTCGGTATGGAGCCTCCGCCAGAGGTGCCCTTCGAGGAGGCGGTGGAGAGCATGTCTCCCATGGCGCGGACCTTCTGGGCGGATAACCGGAAGGTAAACAACGAGCGTTTGTGGGACGATCTGCGCTTGCGTCTGCTCTATCCGACCTACCAGCAAGGTCTTGAAGCGATCTTTCGGGAAGAACGGGGCGCCGGCGCCGGCCCCGCGCCCTACAAGCTGGGTGGGGACTGTCACGAGGATTAGAACGCCGGGGACAACATGTCGGGGTCTGGAGGGGACAGGCCTCCGGACCCCGACGGTCGGCGATGACCTCCGGTCCTATTGGGTCGGGCAGGTCTTCGCCAGTTCGAGGGCGCGGGTATGGACCGCCTTGCCGGGCAGGCCCTTGTCCTCCACCTCCTGAACATAGGCGTCGGCGGCTTCCATCAGCGCCGGTTTCCAGGCGGGATTCTCGATCCCCCCGTCGACCACGTAAATGGTATGACCGGCCTCGACCGCCTGATTGCGTCCCACGACGTCGTCGGCGTCGAAGACCTGACCGGCCACGGTGGCCCAAGGGGTGCCGGAGTTCTTGTCGATCACGGCCTTCAGGTCATCGGGCATGTCGTCATAGGCGCCTTTGTTCATGGTCACCAGGAAAACGACGGTGTAGAGGCCACCCAGTTCCGTGTGGGCCGTGGCCAATTCGTTGAGCCGGAACGCGAGCGCCCCCTGCCAGGGAAAGGCCACGCCGTCGATGACGCCCCGTTGGAGGGACGGATAGGCCTCCGGCGCGGGCATGCCGACGGGTTGGGCGCCGTAGCGTTCCAGCAATTGGGCGACCACCGTGCTGGGACGGCGGATGCGCAAGCCTTCCAGGTCCTTGGGCTCCTTCACGACCTTGTCGCGGGTGTGTAGAAGGCCTGGCCCATGGGTGAAAAAAAACAGCGGATGGGTATCCTCGAACTCGCTGTTCAACAGTCCCTCGTCATAGAGACCCTGGACCACGCAGGAGCCATGGACGGCATTCTTGGAAATGCCCGGGACCTCGACGACCTGGGTTAGCGGGAACCGGTTGGCCGTATAGCCCAGGACGGTGGCGGTGACGTCCATGACCCGGTTGCTGACCGCCTCGTATTGAACCGCCGGTTTGGCCAGGGTGGCCGAGGGGTACAGCTCGACGTGAATGCGGCCCTTGGAATCGGACTCGACGGACTTCGCCCAAGCCTCGATGAGACTCTTGTGTACATTGGCCACCTCGGGCCAGATGGATCCGAACCGCAGGGTGACCTCGGCCGCCTGCGCCGTCGACAGCATGCCCAGGGCGGTGGCGCCAACAAGGGCCGCCCGCCGGATTGTCCTCAACATGAATACCTCCCTTATATGTTTCTTTGGCGCGCTTTTTCGCGCCGGGACTTCGTCGGGTCCCTTTTGTTAGTGCTATTCAATCACTGTGCCCCGCGCAATTTGATGAATTCGATGCAGGTTATCGGAAACTTTGATCACGCTGTCGACAGATCCGCTTCGACCTGGCGATTCACGCTGTCGGAAATCATGTCCCGAAGCCAAAGGTGCATGGGTGCGTGATGGGTGCGGGTGGTCCAGACCAGATCGATCTGGAAGGTCGCGGGGAAGGGGCAATCGCTCACCTGGAGCCGGTCGTCATATCGGGCGGCGATGCGGCTTGGGATGGTGGCGATCAGGTCGGTGCCCAGGATCATATCCTCGATGCCCGCGGGACTGGGAACGGATAGGGCTTCGTTCAGGGTCAGACCCGCGCGGTCCAGTTCCAGCAAATAGTTTGATCGCCATCCGCCCCCATAGTTGATGACCGCATGGGGCGCGGAAATATAGTCCTCCACGGACAAGGGACCGTGGCACAGGGGATTGGCCGCGTCCATCACGCAGACATAGTGCTCGTCGAGCAAGGACCGGCAGTAGAATCCGTCCTCGCCGGGCCGGATGGGGCCGACCAAAAGGTCGGCTTCGGCCTTTTTGAGCTTGAGGGCGCCGCTGGTGGTGGAATTGATGGTTCGAAGCCGGATACCCGGGGCCGTTTCCCGGACGCGGCGGATGATATCGGGAATAATGATTTGTCGTTCGTAATAGTTGCAGGCAATGGTGATTGTCTGCCGAGCGGTCGAAGGGTTGAAGGTGACGGGCTCGGCCAGGGTCTCGAAATCGTCCAGGATACGGGCGATTCCCTCCACCAGGACAAGGCAGCGATCCGTGGGCATGACCTTCCCACCCTGTCGGTAGAACAACTGGTCGTTGAAGGCTCGGCGCAACTTCTCGATGGTGTAGCTGACCGCCGATTGGTTCACGTCCAGGACCGTCGCGGTGGTCGTGAAGGATCGGTTTTCATAGACGAGCCGCAGGGTGCGGAGGGCCGCGAAGTCCACGCCAAGAAAGGGTTCTCGTAACATGATTGGACCTCTCACGGTCGGTTGGGGTCCTTAATTATAAAAAAATCTGATTGCTATTATCAACACCATCCAATTGTCAGGTTGACAAGCGCGACCTATCACCAAAGCCGTCGGCCCGAACAGGGGGCCGGGAAAAAGGACCGCCGCAAAAAGGCGGGAAATAAAGAACCAAGGGAGGCGTTTTGTCATGCCACTGGCACCCAGTGACGACCAGATCACCATTGATGCGTTGACATGGGATCCCTATCCCATCTACCGGCGCCTGCGGGCCGAAGCGCCTATTTTGCGGGTCAATTCCATTGGTCGGACCATTTTGACCAAGGCCGCCGACACCCGCGCGGTCAAGGATGACCCGGCGCGTTTCAGTTCAAACGACCCGACAACCCCCATGGCCCGTGCCTTCGAGGCCCATACCTTGATGCGCAAGGATGGCGAAGCCCACATGGCCGAGCGCATGGCCATGGCCCCGACCTTTTCCCCCAAGAACCTTAAAACACTCTGGGTTCCCGCCTATGAAAAGGTGTTGAACGACTACCTGGATCGCCTGCCCCGGGACGAAGTCGTGGACCTGTTTCCCGCCCTGGCTGGTCCCCTGGCCGCCCGGGTCCTGGCGCTTATTCTTGGTCTTCCCGGGGCCTCGGATGAAGACTTGCAGCGTTGGTCCCAGGCCTTGATCGATGGGGCGGGCAACTTCGGCTATGCCGATGAGCCCTTCGAGCGGGTCGCCAAGGCGAACAAGGAGATGAATGCCCTGCTGGAGGCTCGGGTTCCCCAGGTCAAGGCCGCGCCGGATCAGACGGCTCTGTCGGTGATGGTCAACGCCGACAGGCCCATTCCCATGAGCCAGATCGTCTCGAACATCAAGATCGCCATCGGCGGTGGCATCAACGAACCCCGGGATGCCCTGCTGACCATTCTGTTCGGCCTACTGACAAACCCGGACCAGCGCGAGGCCCTCATGGAGTCCGGAGAGTGGAACTTGGCCTTCGAGGAAGGCGTGCGCTGGGTCGCGCCCATCCAGGTCAGCGGTCGGGTGGCCCTGGAGGATGTGGAAATGCGGGGGGTCACCATCCCAAAAGGCGACGTGGTCATGACGGTCCAGGCCTCGGCCAATCACGACGAGGAGTTGTTCGACCATCCGGAGCGCTTCGATGTCTTCCGGAAAAAGGCCTCTCACCAAAGTTTTGGGAGCGGCCCCCACCACTGCCTTGGCACACACCTCGCCCGGCAGACCATTGGTCGGATCGCCCTGCCGACGATCTTCGAACGGTTCCCGAACATGGAACTGGTCGATCCGAGCAAGGTGGTTTGGAAGGGTTTCGGGTTCCGGGGTCCGCTGAACCTGCCCGTTCGGTTGAATGGGTGAGTACCCGAACCCGGTTGGATCGAAGCGTCAAGCGATATGGAACAGACATGACGAGGATTACTTTTATTACCGCTGATGGGGCGGAAACGACCGTGGATGCCACCGTTGGCGATAGCGTGATGCGGGTGGCCCGGGACGCGAATGTCCCGGGAATCGCCGCCGAATGTGGGGGGGCGAAGATGTGCGCGACCTGCCACGTCTATGTGGACGAGGCTTGGTTTGATCGAGTGGGGGCCGCGCCGGAGGACGAGCAGGACATGCTGGAATTCGCCGCCAGCGAAGCCCGGGAGACCAGCCGTCTGTCCTGTCAGATCACCCTTTCGCCGGATCTGGATGGGTTGGTTGTTCATTTGCCCGAGAGTCAAATTTGAGGGGAACCCGCCCAAGCCCCGCGTGATGGGGCGTCGGTGCCCCTCAAGTCCCATCCTCCGTCTCCTCCTTGGGTCGGGCGAGATCCTCGATCAGGCCGTCCAGGACCCGGCCCAGGCGGTCCAGATCGGAGGGGCGGGACAGGCGGTGGTCGCCGTCCTTGACCAGGGTCACCGCCACGTCGGTGGCGGTCAAGCGGTCCTGCAGACGCAGGGCCGTGCGCCAGGGTACCGCGGTGTCCTGGAGGCCCTGGATCAGGCGGACCGGACAGGTGATCGACAAGGGGGAGCGGAGGACGAGTCTGCTCCGCCCCTCCTCGATCAGGGTTCTCGTGATCACATAGGGGGCGGGACCATATTCGCTGGGTTCTTCCACCCAGCCGTCGGTCATCAACGTGGCGCGCCAGGCTGCTGGAGCGACATCCCACATTAAATCCTCGGTGAAATCGGGCGCCGCGGAGATGCCGACCAGTCCGGCGACCCGGTCGGGCCGGGCCAGGGTGGCCAGAAGCATCAGCCATCCCCCCATGGAGGATCCCACCAGGATTTGCGGCCCTTCGGTCAGGGCGTCGAGAATGGCGACCACGTCTTCGGCCCATTGGGCGATACCGCCCTCTTCGAACCGGCCAGAGGATCGGCCGTGCCCTGTCTGGTCGAATCGCAGGAAAGATCGCCCTCGAGCCTGGCACCAATCCTCGAGCCACAGGGCCTTGCCGCCATCCATGTCGGACATGAAGCCATGGATGAAGATCACGCCTGGTCCCGTTCCCGGAGAACAATGGTAGGCGAGAGTTGCACCGTTCGGGGCCTGGAGTATGCTAGGTGCCGCTCTCGCCGAATCACTGGGCATGGGGCTTCCCTTTCACATTGCGGATTTGACCGTGGATCAACAAGATAACAGCGTCGCGGACCATGACCAACTGGGTCCGCAGGGGCGAAACAGCCCAACGGTTCTGCAGGTCCTGCCCGAATTGGCGACCGGCGGAGTCGAGCGGGGAACCGTGGATATCGCGCAGGCTCTGGTGGATCGGGGATGGAGGGCCATCGTCGCCTCGGCCGGAGGGCGGATGACCCGTGAATTGGAGCGGCTTGGGGCCGAACATGTCACCTTGCCCCTGGATACCAAGAATCCCCTGGCCATTCAGCGCAACGCCAATCTGTTGGCCCAGGTCATCGCCGAAAAGGGGGTCTCCCTGGTCCATGCCCGCAGCCGGGCACCCGCCTGGAGCGCTCAGATAGCCGCCCGGCGCATGGACGTTCCCTTCGTGACGACCTTCCACGGGACCTATAATCTGGGTCCCTTCGGGTTGAAGAAGATCTATAACCGGATCATGACCCAGGGGGATCGGGTCATCGCCATTTCCCGCTTCATCGCCCGCCATATCCGGGAAACCTATGATCTGGATGGAAGCACTATCCGGGTGGTGCACCGGGGAATTGATATTAACTCCTTCAACCCCGACCGGGTCAGCGCCGAGCGTATGATCACACTGGCCACCCAGTGGCGCCTTCCCGACGACGCTCCGGTGATCATGTTGCCCGGGCGCCTGACACGATGGAAGGGTCAGGCGGTCCTGATCAAGGCCTTGGCCAAGTTGGAGCGGAAGGACGTCCGTTGTCTGCTGGTGGGGTCCGACCAAGGGCGCTCGGGCTACGCGGAGGAACTGCGCGCCCTGGCCCGGAAACTGGGAGTCGAGTCCCAGGTTCATTTGGTCGGTGATTGCTCGGACATGCCCGCGGCCTACATGGTCACCGACGTGGTGGTCTCCGCCTCCACGGATCCGGAGGCCTTCGGCCGCGTGGTGGCGGAGGGCCAGGCCATGGGCCGCCCGGTGATCGCTCCCAACCATGGCGCGGCGCCGGAAATCCTCAAGTCCGGAGCCACGGGGTGGCTGGTCCCCCCCGAGGATCCGGAAGCCCTGGCCGCCGCCCTGCGTCAAGCCCTATCGATGGACGCGGCAAGCCGTCAGGAGGTCGCGGACGAGGCCATCGGTCATGTCCGGGACCTTTTCTCCAAGGAGAGCATGGCCGAGCGGACCCTTCATGTGTACAAGGAACTGCTTCAGGGAGCCCCGCCCCTGGATACCGTCCTGTCCTATGAATAAGCCTGGGGCGGACCCGTGGTAACTCTGTCCCTTCCTCTCCCCTCCGCGAGCATTCCACTGGCGCCCCTGTCCGTGGACCGGATCCTGGTCATCAAGCTCTCCGCCCTGGGAGATCTGGTGCTGTCCATGCCCGCCTGCGAAGCCATCCGCGAGGCCCATCCCAAGGCCCATATCACCCTGCTGACAACGGCGCCCTTCCGCGGGTTGATGGAGGATTGCCCCTATTTCGACGCGGTGCGCGTCGATCCGCGGCGACGGCTCTATACCCCTTCGGGTTTCCTGGGGACGGCCCGCATGTTGAGGGAAGGGGATCCCCAGCTCATCTACGATTTGCAGACCGCTGACCGGACCGGATGGTATTTCCGCGCCCTGGCGGTGACGGGGGGCGCTCCCCCCTGGTCGGGGAACGCCCGGGGCTGCGCCTTTCCGCATGCCAATCCGGACCGGAATAATATGCACACCCTGGAACGGCAGGCGGACCAGCTGGCCATGGCCGGATTGCCGCGGAAGGATCCCGTTCCTCCGCCGGATCTGTCCTGGGCCCGGGCCGACGTGACGGGACTCCTGCCCGATGGCCCCTTCGCTCTGTTGATCCCAGGCGGATCGCCCCATCGGGAGATGAAGCGCTGGCCCGTGGACAGATTCGCGGCTCTGGCCCAACGGCTGGTCAAGGAAGGGGTGGTTCCCGTGGTCTTGGGTACCGACGCCGAAGCCGAGGAGGCCGGGATCATTCTTCGGGCCTGTCCCGAAGCGCTGTCCTTGGTCAACCGGACAACGATTCACCAGATCGCGTCCCTGGCCACTCGGGCCTGTTTGGCCGTGGGTGGGGATACGGGGCCTCTGCATTTGGTGGCCGCGGCGGGCGCGCCCAGTCTCGGCCTGTATTCGGAGGTGTCCATTCCCGCCCTTTGTGCTCCCCGGGGGAGAGACACGGATGTGTTGTGGAGAAAGGACCTTCGGGACCTGCCGGTGGGGCCTGTCGCCGAGGCCGCGGTCACCTTGATTTCCGCCCGGAAAAACGGCCATAGGGTAGGATGACGCAGGGGGGTCCGCGTGTTACAAGCACAAGTCTTATCGCAAGATACGGTTCTGGGGGACCAAGATATGGTTCTGGGGCGCAACGCGTGACAACTGCCATGGATCCGGTGAAAAGACGGTTGTCCACGCGCGTGATCGGGCTGGTTTCGATCGCTTTTATTGTCCTGGGCATCACCACGGTGGTGGGTCTGTCTCTCCGTTCGAACGGTATTCTGGGGGCGACGGCCACCACCTGGATCGACTTCGAGCGCCTGGCGCAGCAACGGCTTCTGGACCTGGGCACTCTGCGGGAGCTTCTGGGATACGGCGGCTTTATCCACGATTTCCATGACTATCTGCTCCATGGCGACGAGGAACGGGCCGAACAGGCCGGGTACAAGCTGGATGGGGCGATCGTTCTGCTGGAGCGCTATCGGGAAGACGCGTCCGTTGAGGAATTGCGCGACATCGAGACTCTTGAGGATACCCTGGTGAGTTACCGGGCGGTCCTGGAGGAGTTGCGGGATGAACGCAACAATGGCCTATCGATTCCAGCCGTGGACAACCGCTTCCAGATCAATGACGGACCGGCTCTGGACGCACTGAATGGTTTGACGGATCGCTGGAGACGGAGTGCCAATGAAGCCAGGGACGCCATGGGAAACGCGGTGGCCGCGGGGCGTCAGGCGATGGAAACCACCCTTTGGGTGATGCCAGCCTTCATCCTCGCCGGGGGATTTGTTGTTGTTCTGTTGCGCAATCTGATGGCCATTACTCGGGAAAGCGGGCGGCGGGAGGCCAAGTTCCGGGATTTGTTCGAAGGCTCCATCAACGGATTGTTGATCATGGGCCTGGATTTACGCCCGCTCTACGCGAACGAAGCCATGGCCACGATGCTGGGCCTGCCAAAGTCGGAAGACTTGATGGAGCGGGCGACCCTGGCCGATTTTCTGCCCGAGGAGGAAGCGCGGACCCTGTCCGAGATTCGGGTCCAATTGCTCTCCGGTGAAATCAAACGGGCCGTCTTGCGCCTTGAAGTCCTGCGGGAGGACCGCTTCATCGTCTGGCTCGACATGAACGCGCGGACCGTCGAGTGGAACGGGGAAACGGCCATTCAATTGGCGTTTCTGGACGTCACCGAACAGGTCGTCAGGGAACGGGAGATGGAATTTAACCGGGCCGAACTGGAAAACCAGACCGCCGAATTGGTGGTCTTGGCCGAGGACCTGCATGTGGAACGGGAGCGGTCCGAAGCCGCTCGGGTCGAGGCCGAGGAACGGCGCCGCTTTCTGCAGACCTTGCTGACCACGATGCCCAGCCCGATTTTCTACAAGGATCTGGAAGGGCGGGTGGAAGGCTGCAACGGCGCCTTCGCCGCGCTCTATGGCAAGACCTCGGACGCGGAGCTCATCGGGAGTAATCTGACGGAACTGGCCGATGCGTCCTTTACCCGGCGCACGGCCGAAATCGATGCCGAATTGATCGCCAAGGGGGGAACCGCCCGGTACGAGCGGGTATTCACCATGCCCAATGGCGAACAGCGGACGATGATCTATAACAAGGCCGTCTACAACAAGGCAAATGGGGACGCGGCGGGCATCGTCGGCATTATCGCCGATATCTCCGAGCAGAAGCGCATGGAGGAGGCCCTGCGGCGGCTGGCGACCACCGATCCCCTGACCGGCGCGCTCAACCGTCGGGCTTTCATGGACGCGGCCCGGATCAACCTCAACCGGGCAGGCCGCTATCAGGAGCCCCTGGCGGTTGTTCTGGCTGATATCGACCACTTCAAGAAGGTCAACGATACCCACGGCCACGCCACCGGGGATGAGACCTTGAAGCTGTTCGTGGCCACCGTGCAAAGCGCCCTGCGGGAGACCGATGTCCTGGGGCGCATGGGGGGCGAGGAATTCGCCATCCTGCTGCCCCATACGGCCATCGACGCGGCCATGGGCTTGGCCAACCGACTGCGCGAAACCCTGGCCGCCATCGTCATTCCTTGTTCAACCGGAACATTCCAGTTCACGGTCAGCATGGGGACCTCCTCCTTCCGCGACCACGGGGACACCATTGATGCCCTGCTTCAATCCGCGGACGAGGCCCTCTATGTCGCCAAGAGCCAGGGTCGTAACCGGGTGGTCTCGGCCTGAGGGCTTGAGCACCCGCGACCGTCCCCACCGTGGAAGGGGTGGAGAAGGGGGAGATGGGACTGGCGGTTCGCGCGATGTTTTTCAATGTTGGCGAAACTCTCGGCCGCCCCTCGACGCGCGGCCATCGTATGTCCCTATTTTTCCACGGTGCCTTCCAGATCGAGGAAGCTCTCGACAAAGGGGGGTGGGGCCAAATCATGGAACAATTGGCGCATGCCATCGCCCCAATGTTTGCGCAGTTCCACCAAGTAGGGGTCATCGGCGCGAAGGCGGCGTTTTATCGGGCTTTCCAAGCTGTCCCGCCGATAAATGCAGAGGTCGATAGGCGGACCGACGGACAGATTCGAGCGCATCGTGGAGTCAAAGGACACCAGGGCGCATTTCGCCGCGTCCACCAGCGGGGTATCGAAATCGACCACCCGGTCCAAGATCGGACGACCGTATTTTGTCTCGCCGATCTGAAAGAAGGAGGTGTCCTCCGATGCCTCGATATAGTTGCCCGCCGCGTAAATTTGGAACAAGCGCATGGGACCACCCTTCACCTGCCCGGCCAGGAGGAAGGAACAGCTGAAGTCGTTGCCCTGTTCACGGAGGGCTTCGGCGTCCCGGTCGTGAATTGTCCGGATGGCTTCCCCCACGAGTTTGGCGGCGGCGGTCAAACCAGGCACCTGCATGATGGGTCCCGCGTCGGGATGGGTCCGTTCATCGCCGTCGTTCCAGCGAACGGTGTCCTCCAACTCGCTGACCACGGCCTGGGTGATCGCCAGATTGCCCGCGGACAGCAGGATCAACACCCGCTCCCCAGGTTCTTCCCAGACTCGCAGTTTGCGGAAGGAGGCAACATGATCCACCCCCGCGTTGGTCCGGGTGTCGGCGACCATGACCAATCCGTCGTGTAACAACATGCCTAGACAGTAGGTCACGGTGTCTCTTCCCTATTTTGTTTTGAAGGCGGTCTAAAAATCGTGGTCCGGAAAATCGATCTGGACTTTCCGGACCGTTCGCCGTCTAGCTCTGGCCCCGTGCGGCTACTTCCGGCCTTGGCTTTGGCTTTGGCCTTGGGACTCCGGGGTCAGGTAGAAGGTCTTGGCGATTTCATTGCTGACCATGGAATTACGATTGATGAAATCGGTGAGGAAACGGTGCAGACCACGTCTTGTGATGTCCTGCACCTTGCCATACCGCAAGCGGGAATACATCTCGCCTGTCAGCCGGGTGCCCTCGGAGTTGGGCGCGAGAGTCTCCAGCAGGTCCAGCACTTCGTTGAAGCAATGGTGCAGGGACCGCGGGAATTCCTTTCGTAAAGTTAATAGTTCGATCACCTGCCGGGGTTTGATGCCATCCCGATAGATCATGCGATAGGCCTTGAAGGCGGACATGGCGCGCAGGACCGCGCCCCACTGGTAGTAGTCGACGGCCTCGTCCAGGCGGTCCTCGTCGGGCATCAGGACATGGTACTTCACGTCAAGCAATCGGGCGGTGTTGTCGGCGCGCTCGATGAAGGTGCCCAGGCGGGTGAAGTGGAAGGCATCGGTCTGGAGCATGGTGCCCACGGTGGTTCCGCGGAACTGGTGGGACCGCTCCTTGACCCATTCGAAGAATTCGCGAAAGCCCCATTCCACCAGCTTGGCGTAATTCAGGGATTGCATCTCCAGCCAGGTGGCGTTGATGCTCTCGAACATTTCCGTGGGCAAAACGAACCGCTCGGCCCGGGCGTTTTCCCGGGCACCGTGGAGGGTGGAATAGATGCTCGACGGGTTTTCCGGGTCCAACGCCATGAAGGCGATGACGTGGCCCGTGGCGAACTCGTCATAGCGCTTTTCATAGGAGGGTTTCTGACCGGAGATGGTTAGGGCCGGTTCCCATTCGAGCCCGTCGGGGGCGCCCCTGTCCCTGGGCAACTGGTGCATGCGGTGGGCCACGTCGAGGATACGGGCCATGTTCTCGGCCCGTTCCACATAACGCGCCATCCAGTAAAGATTGTCGGCTGTACGACTCAGCATGGTTAGCGCTCCAATACCCAGGTGTCCTTGGTGCCGCCCCCTTGGGAGGAGTTCACCACCAGCGATCCTTCCTTCAATGCCACGCGGGTCAGTCCGCCAGGCACCACCTTCGTGGTCTTCCCCGACAGCACGAAGGGGCGCAGATCAACGTGGCGCGGGGCGATCCCCTGGTCCACGTAGGTGGGGCAGGTGGACAGAGCCAGGGTCGGTTGGGCGATGAAATTGGCCGGGTTGTCCAGGATCCGGTCCTTGTAGTCCGAGATCTCCTTGGAGGAAGACTTGGGACCCACCAGCATGCCATAGCCGCCGGAGCCGTGGACCTCCTTCACCACCAGTTCGGAGAGATGTTCGAGCACGTATTTGCGGTCGTCCTCATCGTCCAGGTGATAGGTGTGGACGTTCTTCAGGATCGGCTTTTCCCCCAGGTAGAAATCAATCATCTGGGGAACGTAATCATAGATCGCCTTGTCGTCGGCGATGCCCGTGCCGACGGCGTTGGCGAGGGTCACATGCCCCTTTTTATAGGCTTCGAACAGCCCGGGAACGCCCAACATGCTGTCCTTGCGGAAGGCCATGGGGTCCAGGAAGTCATCGTCGATGCGCCGGTAGATCACGTCCACTCGCCGGGGACCGCCGACAGTGCGCATATAGACATACCCCCCATCCACGAACAGGTCCTGTCCCTGGACGAGTTCGATGCCCATCTCATCGGCTAGGAAGGCGTGTTCGAAATAGGCGCTGTTGTACTGACCCGGGGTCAACAGGACGACCGTTGGTTCATCCAGATTGTCCGGCGCCGCGTATTGCAGGGTCTCCAGCAGTTCCTGGGCGTAGTGATTGACCGGCGCGACGGGATGCTGGTCAAACAGCTCGGGAAACAGGCGGGTCATGACGTCGCGGTTCTCCAACATGTAGGACACCCCCGATGGGGTGCGCAGGTTATCCTCCAACACATGGAACTCGCTTTCATTGGTCCGAACCACGTCGACCCCGGCGATCTGGACGTAAACATTCTTGGGGGGCTCGAAGCCCACCATCTCTGGTCGGAACTGGTCGTTGTTCTTGAGCAAGGATTTGGGCAGCTTGCCCGCCTTGACGATTTCCTGCCCGTGATAAATGTCGTGGATGAACTTGTTCAGCGCGTCCACGCGCTGGCAAACGCCCTTGGACAGGATGTCCCACTCATCCTTGGCGATGATCCGGGGAACCACGTCAAAGGGAATCAGCCGCTCGCCCCCCTGGGTGTCCCCGTAGACGGCGAAGGTGATTCCAATACGCCGGAAAAAGAGGTCCGCCTGGGAGTTCTTGTGGGACAACAGTTCCGACGAGACCTTGGAAACCCACTTGTTATAAATGGAATAGGGCTTGCGAATGCGCCCGTCGGGGCGGGTCATTTCGTCGAAAGGGGATGAGGGCATGAAGGAACTCCGCTCTCGCGTGGTCGGCGGTGGGCCGGGTTCCGCTTTCACGGACCCTGGCGCCACCCAACCGGAAGGGGTTGTGGATCGCTGGCTCCACCCTGACTCGGTCGCGAGCCCAGGTGGAATGATCCGGAGGGACTCCCTAACGCTACGGCTGTGAACAATTTGTCGTCAACGGCTTAGTTCGCCTAAAAGTCGGGCAAGAGGCGATTTGTTCGATTTGATCGGGAACGGAACCTCTTGTCGCTCCCCATCTCCCCGCGTCTAATGGGGATATGGTCGGTCGCCGTTCGATTGGGGTGGTCATTGGGATGGTTTGGTTTTTGGGGGACACCGTGGCGCGGAACAGGGACAAGGACGAAGCAACGGATCTGGAGACGCCCTTTCCATTGAAGCGGAGGTTCAATCGGACGATCCTGCCCTTTCTTCTGGGATTGCTCGCCGCTCTGGTCGTCGCCGGATCCTATGCTACCCGCCATATCGTCGAAGAAGTTTACGTCCAGCAGGCCCTGGGTCAGGCCGATGCCATGGAACGGACCCTCCGCGCAAACCACCCCCGGGCCTGGGCAATCCTGGCGGAGGAAAGCGTTTGGAAGGCGGCGCCCGAGGCGGGCGACCTGGATGACCTGGACCGGGCGATCCACTCGGCCTTGAATGGGGGGCGGATTGAGAAGCTGAAGATCTACGATACACAGGGTCGGATCCTTTATAGCACGACCCCGGAGGATATCGGGCGGATCGAGCATGACGCCCCCCTGCTCGGGGTGATCCGGGAGGGAACGCCCCGAATCGTTCTGAAGGCAACAGCCGAAAGTGCCCAGTATGAACTGTTCGTGCGCCATTCTGGAGACGCGGAGCACCCTGGATTGGTCTTTGAGTTCTATGAACCGGCGTCCTACCTGAACGCCCTGATCTGGCGGAACACGGTTTGGCCGGTCGCGACCCTGGGTTCCGTACTGCTGCTCATGCTACTGGTTCTCACCCGTTTGGTGGATCGGGCACAAAAGGCCATTGATGCGCGCACCAATGCCCTGGCCGGTGTCACGCGCCGCCTGGAGCGGTTCGTTTCGGCCGGTGCCGTGCGGGCCGCCCTGACCGCGGCCGGAGGGGAAGGGGAGACCCGCTCTTCCCGCCTTATGGACTACACCCTGTTCTATTCCGACGTCCGGGATTTCACCGGCTTGGCCGAAACGACACCGCCGGATCAGGTTGTCGCTTTCCTCAACCGGTTGGTGACCATCCAGGTCGACCTGATCCACGCCCATGGGGGCGACGTGGATAAGATGATCGGCGACGCCGTCCTCGGGATCTTCGAGGGGCCGGACCGGGCCGCCCGGGCCGTGGAGGCGGCGCGGGCAATCCTCGCGCGGCTGGAGGAAGAGGTCGACATACTCCGGCCCTTGCGGATCGGATTGCACGACGGTTTTGTCATCGCCGGAGCCATCGGGCCGGAGGATCGCCAGGACTTCACGGTCATCGGGGACAGCGTGAACGTGGCCGCGCGTCTCTGCGACGCGGCCCGGGCGGGCGAGGTGGTCGCCGACACGCGGACCCTGGCCCGCGCCGGGCACCCGGTGGGGTTCGGTCCCGTGGAGGAGATTTCCGTGAAGGGACGGCGGGAACAGCTTTCCATCCGCCGCTGCCAAGTCGGCCAGCCGGATTAATCCTCCCAGACGACCCTGTTTCGCCCCTCTCCCTTGGCCTTGTACAGGCGCCGATCCGCGCGGATAAACAGGGTGTCCAAGTCCTCTCCCACGCTTCGGGAGCCGGTATCCGCCTGGGCGATACCGATACTGACGGTCAGGGGTACCCGCCGCCCGCTTGCCAGCACAAGGGGAGAGGCCTCGATTCCCGCGCGGATCTTCTCGGCCACTCCCTGTGCTTTCGTCATGTCCGTATTGGGGAGCAGAACCGCGAATTCTTCGCCCCCCACCCGGGCGGGCCAATCGTCCTGACGGATCAATCGCTTCATCGTGCCGACCACGAATTGAAGAGCGAGGTCACCGACGTCATGGCCGAAGTCGTCATTCACCCGCTTGAAGTGATCCAGATCAAGAACCAACAGGGACAGGGGGCGACCGAAGCGCCGAGCGGCGGCGACCTCCCGGGGATAGGCATCGAGCAGGCCGCGTCGGTTGAGCAGGCTGGTCAGGGGATCGGTCTTGGCTTCCTGGACAAGGTGGCTCGCCGCGGTGCCGCGCATGGTCTCGTAGAGGAAGGTCAGGGCGGTGACCGCGATCATGGCCCCTCCCATATTAAAGACAGCGACCCAGGTGAAACCGTCTCCACCGTCCTGGTGTTGAATGAGGAGGCTGAGCGCCAGGATGGCCACCGCGGTGAACACGGCGTTGATGAGCAAACCAAGGCGGCGGCCCAAAAGAAACACGGGGAAAGTGGGGAAACTCACCAACCAGACGAAGACCCCGTCCCGGGCCTCTCCCGAAAGGGCGACCACCAGGACCAAGACTCCAGCCACCAGGATTCCCAGGGTCGCCGCCCGCTCGGATCCCAGGCCCCTGGCGTGGAGCAGGGCGATGGTCGCCAAGGCCAGAGCGGACAGGGTTTCCGCGGCCGCGTGAAGTCTATACCCCGTGAACAGGGCGTCGAAGAGTGCGAAGAACCCCACAAGGACGACCAACCCGATCAGAGCGCGGCGAACCAGACGGGCCTGGTGCTCGGGAAGGCGGTGCCCCGTTTCCGGGGTGAAGAGAGAGGCGAAAGGGCGCACGGTGGAATCCTGGACGGGCGGGGCGGTTGGGCTCAACGCGGCTCGAGGTCGTGTCCCATCAGGCTCTCTAAAGGGACGCTCTCTGGGATTGTCCGCCGGCACGCATGCTTGGGATCCTTGTGCCGGACGGAAAAACGATGGGGAATTTCGTCCGGTGGAAGGACGGATCCGTTATGGGGCATGGACCCGCCTAAGTCCATGCACGGATTGATCCCGGAACGGCGGGACACCGCCGGGTTCCGGGAGCCTTCTTTGAAATCAGCTGTTTGTCCATCTGTCCCGGGGGCGCGTGGTGGGCCTTGCCCCGCGCGTCCCCGGGACTTCGTCACGAAATCAAAATATATCCCATCATGCCGGTCATTTGATGGCTCAAGATATGGCAATGGAACATCCACTTTCCTGGATTGTCCGCGGTGAAGGCGATATCGACGCTTTCACCGGGCGCGAGCAGGATGGTGTCCAGCCAGAGGTTCAGACCCAGGCCGGGGCGGTCCCGGCGCAGGACCTTGAACGCATGGCCATGCAAGTGGATGGGGTGAGCCCAGTTGGTCCCGTTCCGCAGGGTATAGCGGACCGTTTCCCCCAAACGGAGGCTGTCAATTGGGGGGCCGAAACCTCCATCCTCTCCCCGATAGATTTTTCCGTTCACCGCCCAGACGAAGCCTTTTCCGACCAGATCCTGGAAGGAGAGGCGTTCGCCGTTCAGGTCCGCCCCGTCCATGGACCCCATGGCGCCGCCCTGCAAGGACAGGGTCAGACTTCGCGCGCCATCGAGGGCCAGAGCGGGCAAGGGGTTGGGAGGAAGGGCGGAGGGCGCCGGACGGGGAGAGGCGCTTTTGTCTTTGGGTCCCTGGGGCAGGAACTGGGCCAGGGGACGGGGAACGTTCGGGTCGAAGGCGTCGACCACGGCCAGTCCCGTGTCCGGCGCGTCGCCAGGGATATCCAGGATGACATCCATTCTTTGGCCTGGACCCAAATAAACCGCCGAGTCGCTCAGGGGGCGCGGCCGCTCCAGGGGGTGGCCGTCGAGGGCGATGACCCAGACCGGGGCATCCTGGATGGCGAGCGAGAGGATGCGGGCATTGGCTCCGTTGGCGAGGCGCAGACGCAGCCGTTCTCCCCGTGTCACTGGCAGGGATGGGGCGAAGAGACCGTTTACGGTGGGCAGGGTCCCCAGGCGCCCCCCGTGGGCCGCGGTGTGGAGGTCGTCAAAGCCGCCCTGGATGGCGAGGTCATCCCCCACCAGCCAGTCGTCGACCATCCAGGCCATCTCACGGTCCTCTGGATAGGGGTCCGCGTCATCGACGACCAGCAAACCCTTCAGGCCCCGCCCCACCTGTTCGGCGCTATCGATATGGGGGTGGTACCAAAAGGTTCCGGCATCGGGACAGGAGAAGGCGTAATCGAAGGATTCCCCCGGAACCACGGACAATTGGGTGAGGCCAGGGACACCATCCTGGTCGTTGGGGAGGCGGATTCCATGGGCGTGGACCGAGGTCTCCCGATCCAAATCATTAGCAAGACGGAACGAGAGGGTTTCCCCTTGGGAGCAGCGGAGCACCGGCCCGGGCGATGCCCCATTGTATCCCCAGATCCGGGTCGCGGCCCGCTCGGATCCCAGAAGGTGGGCGAGGCCCGTTGCCGCGGTCAGAATTGGGGGCGACGCGGCTCGGGCGGCCCGCGTTCCGAAGGGCAGGGTGGCGGCGACCAGGGCGCCGAGACCCGACCCCAGCAGGTCGCGGCGGCTCAGGGTGAGGGAGGGGGGGACAGTGGCGCGGCTCATTGTCCGGGTCCTTGACTTATGGCGGCCTGCCGGGCGCGGGCGTCCTTGGGCCAGGTGCTTTTGATGAAAGCGAGGATAGCGCCCAGCTTTGTGTCGCCCAAGGTTTCGCCAAAGGCGGGCATGCCGCTGGTGAAACCGGGGGGCGCGTTGACTTGGCCCCCGTCGCGCATGATGGCGATCAGCACACCGTCCGGATGGTGCCACGTGTGGCCGCTGACATCGTGGGGTGGGGCATAAAGCAGGCCATTGTCCTTGCGCCGCTTCCAGTCGGGATCTTCCCCTTCCAGGCGGGCACCATGGCACTGGGCGCACTGGGTGGCATAAAGGTCTCGGCCCTGGGCGACCAGGGCGCGGTTGGCGGGGTCCGATGGAGGAAGTCCGGGTGGGGAAAGTCCGGGGATGAGGGACGGAAATGTTTGCACCGTGGCGATGCCGGCGAGAGCCATGCCGCCCAAGGCGACGGCCAAGTGGATCTTGTTCATGGATACCTTCGAAAAGTCGCGACTGGATGGAGCGAAAGACGCGGTCGAAGGTCAGATCCGGGGAGGGGGGGGATCGAGGGACCCAGCCCAGCCAGACCCGGGAGCGGGGGAGGCGGGCCACGGGGGGGCGGGGCCGCCCTGGGCGAGACCGAGGGGGTAAGGATCGGGCGGAAGCGGTGCTGTTCCTGTCGACAGGGCGCAACTGATGGCGCAGGGTCCGCCAGTGGATTTTCCGCCATGGTCAGCGGATTTTCCGCAATGGAAGACGGCTTCCCTGGCGGGCGGTTCCGGGGCGTGGGCAGTGCAATCGGCCATGGGTGTTGTCATGGCCTGTTGGGTCATGGCGATCTGGGCCGTCGCGAGGCTTCCGGTCATAACCAGGGCGAAACAGACCACCCCGGTGAGAACACGACGGATCGCCCCGAGGGCGCGGGCCATCTCGCTTGGGGGGGCGCCCTGGGCGCTTCCCTTGGAGCCGCCCGAGGAGCCGAATGGATGGGATCCCGCCATGGGGATCAGTCGTTCACGGCCTTGAGAACCGGACGAACCTCGTCCTCGGACAGGGCTTCCACGGTCCGGTGGTATTCCTCCCAGTTCTCCACGTACTCTTGGATCGCTTGGGTCATGCAGTCCTCCACGGACTTCCCGGCTTTCTCGGCCAGGGCATCCAGGCGGACCCGCAAGTCATTGGGCATTGGGGGGATGGTCATGGTACTCCCTTCTCGGCCTTGTTCCTGGGCGTGGACAACGCCCCCGAGGGTCCGGGGGGCCATCGGTCACGGCCCTTGCGCCGGACAAAAGGTTCCGGCACTTTCCCACTGTCTGGGACTTTTGGAACGAAACGACACAAGATGTTGAATTCGCTCCCGATCCCCGACGAGTCAGGATAAGGGGAAGCGGGCCGCGCATCAAGGGCGGCCTTTCCGCTTCCCATTCCGTTCCGCCCGAAAAGGGGCGCTTCAGGACGTTATGATGGCCCGGACGCCCGGTAAGAAACCCACTGCTCCCGTCAAACGGGCCTCCGTCTCCGGGGCGCGAACCCGATCGCCGTCCGTGGGATTCACGGGGAAAGGCATGGCGGCGAAACCAAAGCCCAAAGCCCGGGAACTGACCCGGGGGGGCTCCCGCTCGTCCACGCCTCCCCCGTCCCGACCTCGTCCCGGATCCGGAGCGGGCGGATCCCGTGGCCGGGGAAAGGGACAGCGCTTCCGGCGGTCGCGGAGGTCCCCTTGGGCGGTCCTGCGTCTGTTCTTGGTGGTGGTGATTTGGGTGGGGCTTCTGGGCACGGCGGTCCTGGTCTATTTCGCCCATGACCTACCCGATCCCATCGCGTCGGCCAAGGTGACCCGGCGCCCGGCGATTACCCTATTGGCCTCGGATGGGTCGGTCCTTGCCGCCCATGGGGACCTGCAAGGGGACAGTATCATGGCCCACCAGGCGCCTCCCTTTCTGATTCAGGCCATCTTGGCGACGGAGGACCGGCGGTTCTTCAGTCATTTTGGAATCGATTTAATTGGAATTCTGCGGGCCGCCTGGGTGAACCTCCAGGCGGGACGGGTGGTCCAGGGGGGCTCGACCCTGACCCAGCAGGTGGCCAAGAATCTGTTCCTGACCAATGATCGGACCGTCAAGCGCAAGGTTCAGGAACTCCTCCTCTCCCTGTGGTTGGAGAAGATCTTCACCAAGGATCAAATCCTCTCCCTCTACTTGAACCGGGTTTACCTTGGGGCCGGAACCTATGGGGTCGATGCGGCTTCCCGCCGCTATTTTGACCGGCCAGTGACGGATATCTCCCTGTATCAGGCCGCCCTTCTGGCGGGATTGCCCAAGGCGCCGTCCCGCCTCAATCCGGTGTCCAGCCCGGCCCGGGCCCAGGTCCGCGCCCGGGAAGTGCTTCAGAACATGGTGGAGGCGGGTATGCTGTCCTCCGGCGAGGCGGAGACCGCGGCCCGGAACGCCGACGCCGCCATCCCGGGCGCGGCGCGCGGGGGACGGGGCGGCTATTTCGCCGATTGGGTCCTCGACCAGGTGGACGACTTCGTGGGGACCCAGGACCGGGACCTCGTGGTGCGGACGACTCTCGATCCAGTCCAGCAACGGAATGCCGAGGCCGCCTTGACCTCGGTTCTGATGGAAAAGGGCCAGTCGCGGGGAGCCCTCCAAGGGGCCTTGGTGGCCATGGATTTCCGGGGCGCGGTGCGCGCCATGGTCGGGGGTTTGGACCACGGAAAAAGTCCCTTCAACCGCGCCGCCCAGGCCCGCCGCCAGCCGGGCAGCGCCTTCAAACCCTTTATTTTCCTGGCCGGACTGGAGGCGGGGTTGACTCCGGACAGCATTCTGGAGGACGCCCCCATCACCGTGGAGGGCTGGACACCCAGCAACTATGCCGATAGCCACCGGGGGCCTGTGAGCCTGACCGAGGCCCTGGCCTTGTCGCTGAACACCGTGGCCGTGCGGGTTAGCGAAAGCGCCGGACGGTCCAGCGTGGTTCAGGTGGCCCGCCGCCTGGGGGTGATCGGGAACCTCTCCCCCAGTCCCTCCATTGCCCTCGGGGTCTTCGAGGTCTCGCCCCTGGATCTTACGGCCGCCTATGTGCCCTTCGCCAACGGAGGATTCGCAATGCTGCCCCATGGGATCGTTTCGATTACGGATGGGGAGGGAAGGGTCCTGTACCAGCGGGAGGCGGGGGGCGTGCGACAGGTCATGAGTCCGGAGCATGCTCGGCAAATGGACCGAATGTTGGGCGCCGTGGTGGCCTGGGGCACGGGGAAGGCCGCGGCTTTGGCGGACAGGGATGCCCGGGGCAAGACCGGCACCAGTCAGGATTACCGGGACGCTTGGTTCGTCGGATATGCCGGACGGACGTTGGCGGGGGTCTGGGTGGGAAATGACAAGAACCAACCCATGGATCGGGTCACGGGTGGCTCCCTGCCCGCGGAGATTTGGAAAGCGTTCATGGCTGGGGCTCCGTGACGTCCGGCCTCTCGGTCGGGTGAGGCTGGCCCCAGGCCCCGCTGGAGGCGGAGCCCGCGGACCTTCCCTTCCATTAGATCATATCGTTAGTGCGGAATGAGGACGGAAAACCAGTGCCCACTTTTCCTCATTCCTCTCTAAGGCGGTTTAGGGTGGCTTTGGGACCACTCCTCCGCCTGGGCCAGGATCCAGTCCCGGAAGGCCCGAACTCCCGGGCGGGTCAGGTGATCGTGGGGGCAGACCAGCCAATATTTCAGGGGACTGGGGACCCGTTGGGGAAAGGGCGCCACCAGCCGTCCCGCCCGCAAATCCTCCTCCACCATCACCGTGCGGCCCATCAGGATGCCTTGGCCTTCCATGCAGGCCTGGATCGCCAGGGCCGAGTCCAGGTAGCCGGGCCCCCTTTGGGGGCGGATGCCCTCCAGTCCCAGGGGCGCCAGCCAGGACGCCCAGGAAATGCCCACGTCCTGAAGCAGAACGTGGTGGCGCAGGTCCGAGGGTTCGGCCAGCGGGCGGATTCCCCGGGTCAGGCTGGGAGCGCAGACCGGGAATAGGTCCTCTTCCAACAACAGGTCGGCGTGCAGGTCCGCCGGAATGGACCGGGCCATGCGGATGGCCAGATCCACGCCGTCCTTGCTGAAATTCGCCAACTCCATGGACGTATGAAGGCGGACCTCCATGTCCGGATAGGCGGTAATGAAGCCCCCCAGGCGATGGACCAGCCATTTGATGGCGAAGCTGGGCATGGTCGAGAGGGTCAAGACACCTCCCTTATTGTCCGACCGGACCAACGCCCGGGTCGCTTCGGCGATCTGGTCGAGGGACTGGCCGACCGCCACGGCATAGGCCTGCCCCGCCTCCGTCAAAAAGACTTGTTTGTTCCGACGTCGGAACAGGGCCACGCCCAGCCAGTCCTCGAGCCCCCGGATCTGGTGGCTCACCGCGGCCTGGGTCACGCCCAGATCTTCCGCGGCAAGGGTGAAGGACAGGCGCCGCGCCGCGGCGTCGAAAACGCGCAGGGCATTCATGGGCGGGAGGTCCCGGGACATGGAGAGTCTTTCCATGGATGAGGGTTTCTAATGGATACGACCAGAATTACTCGTTTGTGCGCCGCGGGCAAGCGGCGCATTGTCTGGGTGTTCCAGGCACCCCGCCCAAATCCTTCTCATGCGGGACGCCCCCCTTGGAACCCCAATGGAGAGAATGTCATGGTTGCCCTCGCTCACGGATCTTTTTCCGCGTCCGTCCCCGTTTCCACCTCAGGAACCGATCACGGATCCTTGTTTTCCCGCATGGAATGGTGGCTGGTCCGGCACCTGGACGCCCTGGCCGACCGGCGGGACGCCCGGAGGGGGCTGGCCCTGGTGGAAGCCCTTGATGATCGGATCCGCGCTGATATTGGGTATGGGTCCGAGGATTTCTTCCGGGCCGGGCATCGGTAAACACCGGTCGTGGGGTCTCCGCTTCTTTATGTCCTGACCGTATTGATTTGGGGCTCCACTTGGTTCGCCATTGTCCATCAATTGGGTGTGGTCGATCCGGTGGTCTCTCTGATTTGGCGGTTTGGTCTGGCTGGGATCATCATGCTGGTGTTCTCCCGCCTTACGGAAGCCTGGATCCCCCTGTCTCGGCGCGCCCATCTGTGGATCGGGGCCCAAGGGTTCTGCTTGTTTTCCGGCAACTATCTGTTGTTCTACTGGGCCACGGGTCTCTTGCCCAGTGGTTTGGTGGCGGTGGTCATGTCCTCCATCGTTGGCATGAATATCCTGTTTGGCGCCCTCTTCTTTGGGCGGCCCGTGGACCGGCGGGTCCTGGCGGGCGCGATCCTTGGTCTTTTCGGGATCGTATGTATTTTTTTACCCGAAATGGACAACCTGTCCCTCGCGGATGGTGGGACCCGAGGACTGGCCCTTTGCCTCATGGCGACGGTTCTGGCCTCCTTCGGTAACCTCTTGGCCGGGCGCAACCAAAGGGCGGGGATCCCCGTCGCCCGGAGCACCGCCCTGGGAATGGGCTATGGCACCGCGTTCCTGGTCCTGCTCGCCTTGGTCCAGGGCTTGCCCTTCCGCTTTGATTTCCACCTCCCTTACATTCTCTCCCTTCTGTATCTGATTTTCCTTGGTTCGGTGGTCGCCTTCTGGTGCTATCTGACCCTGTTGGGCCGCATCGGAGCGGATCGGGCGGCCTATGCCATGGTTCTGTTTCCCGTGGTGGCGCTGGGTCTTTCCACGGTCCTGGAAGGATACCAGTGGACGGCTGGCGCGGGGGTCGGATTGCTTCTGGTGAGTGCTGGCAATGTGATCGTTCTGAGAAAACCGAAACCCAAGGCTTCGGTTCCGCCGAAACCGGTGGAATGACAGGAGCCGCCAAAACGAGAGAGTTGTCCCATGGATCAGACCCATGCTCTGTTGCTGATGCGGTACAATGCCTGGGCCAATGCCCGGCTGTATGACGCCGTGGGGCGTCTGGCGGAGGAAGAGATTGTTCGTCTTCGCCCCTCCTTCTTTGGGTCCATCCTCAAGACCTTGAACCACCTGATCGTGGGCGACCGCCTATGGATGGGGCGCCTGACCGGCGTCGACAGCGGCCACCGGCGTTTGGACGAAGTCCCTTACGCGGCGTTTCCCAGTCTGCGCGCGGCCCGGGAAGAGCAGGACAAGGCCATGGTGGGTTGGGTGGAACAGGCCGATCCGGCTTTTATCGCGCAAGCGAGTCTGGAGTACGCGACCACCGGGGGCGAGTCCATGGTGACCCCCGTGGCCGTGGTGATCGCCCATATGGTGAATCACGGAACCCACCACCGGGGGCAGGTCCATGGTCTGCTCAGCCAGACGGAGGTGGCGCCTCCGCCCCTCGATCTAATTTATTACACTCGAGAAATATGAGTCCCTCGCCCCTGGCATCAGGGGATGAGGATGACCTTGCCCGTATGCGCGCGCGCCTTGAGCGCGCGCAGGGCCTTGACGGCGTCCGCCAGGGGATAGGTGGCGCCCACATGGGGCTTCAGCTTACCCTCGTTCCACCAGGACAGCAGCTCCGCCAGGGACGCCCGGACCCGGTCCGGAGCGACGGATCGATAGCCTCCCCAATTGAAGCCGATGACGGAAATGTTTTTCACGAGAAGGATGTTCGCCGCGGGGGCGGGGATCGTGCCGCTCGCGAAACCAACGACCAGAATGCGCCCGTCCGGCGCGGTGCAGCGGACCGAAGCCTCGAAGATTTCGCCACCCACGGGATCATAGACCACATCCGCTCCCCGGCCTCCGGTCAGCTCCCTGACCCGGGCCTTGATGTTTTCCGTCCGGTAATCGATGACCTCATCGGCTCCATGAGCCGTCGCCACGGCCAGCTTGTCCGGTCCGCCCGCGGTGGCGATGACCCGCGCGCCCAGGACCTTGGCGCATTCCACCGCGGTCAGCCCCACGCCGCCCGCGGCCCCATGAACCAGCACGGTTTCCCCCGGCGCGACATGGCAGCGGTCCGTCAGGCCAAAGTGGGAGGTCCCATAGGCGATGGGAAAGCCCGCGGCCTCCAAAAGGCGCATGGTCGAGGTCAGGGGATAGACGTCCCGGGCCGGGGCGACCACCTGCTCGGCGAAGCCGCCCCGGTCGAGGATGGCCATCACCCGATCCCCGGGGGTCAAGCCGGTGACGTCGGGGCCGACCTCCAGGACCTCGCCCGCGACCTCGAAACCGGGGATGAAGGGCGGCGCGGCCTTGACCTGGTAGGTGCCGGCGATGAACAGGGTATCGGCGAAGTTCAGGGCCGCCGCCGCGACACGGATCCGCACGCCGTCCGGGGACATTTCGGGTTCCGGAACATCCGTGAACGTCAGATCCTCGTGGGATCCAAAGGCGGTGCAGACCTGGGCGCGCATCGGGGGACTCCGGCTGTTCTGGGTGGGAAAGGGCGGGGCGAGGGCAAGGAAAACTTGATCCAGGCGATGGGATGGCCATGATGCAAGCCGAACCACGGGTCCCGCAAGAGGTTTGGGGCCGCGTCTTTTGGATTGGAATGACCAGGATTTGGAGGGAGGGTGATGGCCGCGAACCGCGGATACTTTGGCATTGGCGTGGAGGGGGTCAGTAAGCCCTACAACGTCGGCAATGTGTTTCGAACGGCCCATGCCTTCGAGGCCAGTTTCGTCTTCACGGTCTCGGCCAACTACAGCCAGACGGAGGGAGCCAAGGTGGATACGTCCGATGCCCTGTCCCAGATGCCCTTTTACCAGTTCGATCAGGTCGGCGACATGCTGTTACCCAAGGGCTGTCAGGTGGTGGGGATCGAAATCACCGAGGACGCCATTGATCTGCCCAGCTTTCGCCACCCGACCAACGCGGTTTATGTTTTGGGTGCCGAACGCCATGGCCTGTCGCCCGAGATGCTGGAGCGCTGCGCCCATGTGGTGAAGATCCCCATGCGTTTTTCCATCAACCTGGGCATGGCGGGCGCCATCATCATGTATGATCGGTTGATGACTCGCGGTCGGTTCGCCCCCCGTCCGGTGCGTGTGGGGGGGCCAACGGAACCGGCTCCGGACCATGTCCATGGCGCTCCGGCCTTTCGGGCGTCCGGGGCGGCGCATCTGGAAAAATGGCGTAAACCCGCGCCCATGGCCGAGGTCGCCGAGGCCCGGGCGAAGGATTGAGCGGTTGGATTTCCCGGGTTCGCGAGAGAAGGACGAAAAAATGCCGACGCAAGGCATTGACGGAACCGTCTCCCCCTGATTCCATGGGGTCTCGCCACATCCTGGACATCTTTCCAGGGCAGGATTTCCACGGAATCCGGGTGCCTTTGGCCCACGTTGGCGTCGGCGGTGTCCCTGATTCTCGACGATGCATGTTCGGAACGGACGAATTCGAAACGGAGAGACGGTACGCCATGAAGGCAAGGAAGACAGCCCCAACCGGTTCCGCGCGCGCCCTGGGCGCCCTTGGTGCTCTGACCCTGGGCGCCCTGGCGGGTTTCGGTTCGGTCCCCGTCGCACAGGCCCAGCAGGTGAACACCCTGGGTGTTTCCGGTGACTGGACGGCCTACACCATGACCGAAAACGGGAACACGGTTTGCTACGTGGCGTCCCAGCCCAAGAAGGACGAGGGAAACTACACCGCCCGGGATGAAATCTACGCCCTGGTCACCCACCGCCCGGCGCAGAAGCAGCTCTATGTGGTCACCATCTATGCTGGATATCCTTACAAGGAGGGATCTTCGGTTGACGTGAGTATCGACAACGTCGATTACCAGCTTTTCACCCAGGGCGAGACCGCCTGGGCGTCCGATGACATGGACAAAAAAATCGTTACGGCCATGAAGCGAGGGGTGACCATGGTGGTCAAGGGGACATCCAGCAAGGGAACCTCGACTCGGGATACCTATAGTCTGAATGGGATCACGGCCTCCCTGTCGACCATCGACAAAGCCTGTGGCGTCCGCTAAAGGCGCCGCCATTCGACGATGCGGCCCATGGGCATCCCCGACCTTGGGTCGTGGGGTGTCCATTTCATTCACGCCAGCGACAGGGTCTCGAACAGGGTGGCGAGGCCAAGGCCTCCGGCTGCGGACAGCAGGGCAAGCCCCCTTTGGCCCGGGTCCATATGGCCCAGGTCGTGGAACAGGCGGGTGACCAGGATCGCCCCCGAGGCCCCGTAGGGGTGTCCCAGGGCCAGGGCGCCTCCGCCGGGACAAACGATCTCCTCGGGCAATCCCAGGGCATCCAGGCAAGCCAGGGTCTGGCTGGCGAAAGCCTCGTTGAACTCCACGGAAGCCAGGCGTGAAAGATCGAGCCGACGAGCCGCCGGAATGGCTCCCAGGCCCGGCAGGGCGGGGTCGACGCCGCCCGCGGCGCCATTCAGGAACCGGAGACCCCGGATCGCGCGCAGATCTCGGGCGAGGCGCGCATCCACCACCAGAACCGCGGCCGCGGCGTCATTGGTGGCGCAGGCATTGCCCACGGTGACCGTTCCACCGGGGAGAAGAGGTTTTAACCGGCCCAGGCGGGCGAGGGTCAAGCCCGGGCGCGGTCCTTCGTCTTGCTCCCCCGGACCGAAAACGGGGATCAACTCGGCATCAAAACGACCACAAGACTGGGCGGCCAGGGCTTTTTCATGGCTTTTGGCGGCGTACTGATCCTGACGGTCCCGGGGGACCGTCCGGGCTTGGGCCACGGCTTCGGCGCCTTCCACCATGGTGGGGTCTCCATGGCTCCCTCCGGAGAATGGGGCCTGGGCGGCGAAGCGGGGCGGATCCAGCGGTGTGGCCGGGCGTTCCACCCGCCAGGGGCTGGTGCTGGTGCTTTCCACGCCCCCGGCGAGGATGGCTCGGGCACCGCCCGCCTTGATTTTCCAGCAGGCCTGGAGGATGGCCTCCAAGCCCGAGGCGCATTGCCGGTCGACGGTTACCGCGGGGAGGGACAGGGGAAGGCCCGCTTCCAGGGCGCAGGCGCGGGCCGCATTGCCTCCTTGGAGGACGTTGCCCAGGATGATTTCATCCAAATCATCGGGAGATAATCCCCCATCCGCCAGGGTCGCGGCCAGCACCGGCGCGGCCAACTGGGCCGTGTTCCGGTATCGGAACAAACCGCCGGTACGTCCGATGGCCGACCGTCGGGCGGCGATGATGACGGGATCTCCCACGGGATGGGGTCTGGCAGCGTATCGACCGGTTAGCGGGCGCGGTGGCCGCCCAGGGCCGGATAACCCCGGTGCACGGTGGCGGCGACGAGACCCGCGACCACGGCCTTGACCAGATCTCCGGGCAGGAAGTTGATGGCCACGGCCAGGACCGCCGAGAGGGAGCTCTCGGTGATGGCCACCCAATAGGGGATGCCGAAGGCGTAGAGGACCACGATCCCGCCCAAGGCACAGGCGAGGATGGACGGAAGGGCTTTGGTGGGGTGACCAAAGCGGGCGACGAGCCAGCCGGTGGCCAGGGCCGCGAAGGGGAACCCGATCGCGAAGCCGCCGGTGGGGCTGGCGAAAACTCCCAGGCCACCCC
This sequence comes from Rhodospirillum sp., assembly GCA_021741145.1. GTDB lineage: Bacteria > Pseudomonadota > Alphaproteobacteria > Rhodospirillales > Rhodospirillaceae > Rhodospirillum. The sequence goes on from JAIOYK010000003.1 coordinate 117,399, forward strand.
GCCCGCCCGCCAACAGGGGCAACCCCAGGGCAAGGAGCAAGACGAAGATCAGCATGGCGCCAAACCCGCGCCGGGCGCCCAGAATGGCTCCGGCGAGCATGCACCCCATGGATTGGGCGGTGATCGGAACACCTAGGGGCAGGACGAACGAGGGCAGCAGACCAAGGGCGGCCATCACGGCGGCAAAGAGGCCCATCAGGACAAGGTCGCGGGTGGAGAGGGACATGGATCGTTCCTTCGGCAGGCGCTGAGACGCTTTATTTCGGTGAATTTCCGCCACTATGGGTGGCTTGGACCTATCCGTCCAGCCTTCCATTCGGATGGCTGTCGGAGCGCCCCTCGATCACCGCGTCCAGGCCGCGGGCCTCCACGGCCTCGGCCACTTGGTCAGCCATGCGCAGGGCGCGGATGACCAGGGGGACGGCCATGGCGAACCAGGCCCGTTCCCGTCCCCGGGCGGCCATGGCCTCGCGAGTTTCCTGGGCCAGACCCATCAATACGGGAATGAAACGGATTGTCAAGGTCAGGGCGAAGGCCAGGGCTTGGGGGTGGACGCCCAGGGGACGCAGCGGTGCCAGGGTCCGTTCCAGCGTTTCCATTAAAGCCGAAAGCGGTGTGGTGAAGGTGACGAGGGTGGCGCAGAGGACCAGGGTGAGCAGACGGGCCGAAACCTCCGCGGCGGAGGCCCATCCGGCGAGCCAAGCCTGACTCCCGGCGATCAGGACCAGAAAGAAGGTCAGCGCGCGGATTTGCGCCCACCCCCGACCCCATCCCAGACCACAGGCGGGGTATGCGAGGAAGGCGAACACCGCGCAGGTTCCCAGGATCCAGGGATTGGCCACGAAAAACAGCCCGGCGCCCAGGGCGGCGAGGGTGAGCAGCTTGAGCCCCACGGGCGCCCGGTGCAGCACCGACACGCCGGGAACATGCATCCCCGCGATCACGCCATCCGCTCCCGCGGGATCACTGCACCCGCTCCCGCTCGGCCACCAGGGCTTCGTAGAAGGCGATGGCCGCGTCCGGGGGGGCATCCTGGATGATTCGGCCCCCATCGACCACCAGGACCCGGTCGAAACCGGCCAATTGGGCCAAATCGTGGGTGGCGAGGATGACCCTTTGGGGCAACTCGGCGACCAGACGGCGAAACAGGCGGGCGCCGGCCAGATCCAGCATGGTTGTTGGTTCGTCCATGACCAGGATCAGCGGGTCCATCGCCACGATGGCGGCCAGGGCAAGGCGCTGCTTCTCCCCTCCGGAAAGAAGGTAGGCGGGCCGATCCTCGAATCCTTCGAGGCCGAAACGACTCAGGGAAGCCCTGGCCTTTCGGTTTGCTTCCTCCTTGCCCAGCTTCAGGGGTTTCAAGCCAAAGGTGACGTCCTCCAGGGGCGTGGGCATGACGATTTGGGCGTCGGCGTTCTGGAAGAGGAACCCGACCCGGCGGCGCACCGCCTGCTTTTCCTTGGGCAAGGCGAGGCCATCCACGCGAACGGTCCCTTCCGCCGGTGTCGTCAGGCCGTTGATCAGGCGGATCAAGGTGCTTTTGCCCGCGCCATTCGGGCCGATGACGCCGATTCGCCGCTCCGTCAGGGTCAGGGAGATCTCCGAGAGGAGGGCGCGCCCGTCCTCCGCCCGGACCGTAACCGAATCGAGGACGATGGCGTCGGCGGAAGGCGTGGATGGGGGCGGGACGGTCAAGGATTCTCCTCCACCAAACTGGTGAAACGCCCGGTGAGGACGGGGCCAGCGGGAACAATGTCGCAATGGAGTTGGGCCTCCACCACCACCAGCGTGCGGCCCGGTCCAGCGGTCCGGCGGGTTACTTCCCGGGCCGTGGCGCCCAGGCGACCGCCCACGGGGGCGGGACGGAGGAAGCGGACCGTTTCATAGGACCGCTGCCAGCTCCGGGTCCCCGGATGATAGCCGAGCGCCCGCCCCAGCTCCGCCACCAGGACGGACAGGAGGAAGGCGCCAGGCAGGACGGTCCCGCCCCCCGGCAGACCATCCCGCGCCGCGCGGTCCGGATCGACGTGGATCCATTGGTCATCGCCGGACAAATCGCGGAAGGCGTCCGCGTCCGCTTGCCGGGTCTCCCGCCACCTGTTCGGCTTTTCGGGCAGGGAGGACGAAGGTCCGCTCACGGGTGGCTCACAGGCGCCCTTCAATGGCGTCCCAGATATCCGACTCGATCGATACGTTATCAAACCGGTCTATTTCCTGGATGCCGGTGGGGGAGGTCACGTTGATTTCCGTCAGCACGTCGCCGATGACATCAATGCCGACGAAGATCAGGCCCTTTTCCTTCAGAGTGGGGCCGATGGCCTCGCAGATTTCCAGGTCGCGTTTGGTCAGCGGGCTCTTCTCGGGTCGTCCGCCCACATGCATGTTGGAGCGGGATTCCCCCGCCGCGGGCACTCGGTTGACCGCGCCGGCGGGTTTACCATCCACCAGGATGATCCGCTTGTCACCCTCGCGCACCGCGGGCATGTAGCGCTGGATCATCAGAGGTTCCCGGCCAAGGGAGTCGCGGAACATTTCCAGCAGGGAGTTGAGGTTTTCGTCCCCGGGTTTGAGGTGGAAAACACCCGCTCCGCCATTGCCGAACAGGGGTTTGACGATAATGTCCTGGTATTCTTCGCGGAAGGCGCTGATGGCGGCCTTGTCACTGGTGATCAGGGTCGGCGGCATCAATTCCGGCCACCGGGTGACGAACAGCTTTTCCGGGGCGTTGCGCACTTCCCGCGGGTCATTGACCACCAGGGTTTCCGGGTGGACATGCTCCAACAGGTGGGTGGCGGTGATATAGCCCATGTCGAAGGGGGGATCCTGACGCATCAGGACCACGTCCACGGACCCCAGATCGATGATTTCGGGGGACCCAAGGGTGACGTGGTTGCCGGGCTCTCGCCGCAGGGTCATGGGGTGGGCTTGGGCCGTCAGGCGACCATCCCGAAAGGCCAGGGCCGTGGGCAGATAGTGGAACAGGTCATGCCCGCGCCGTTGGGCCTCGAGGCCCAGGGCGAAACTGCTGTCGCCATTGATGTCGATGGATTGGATGGGATCCATCTGGATCGCCACTACCTTGGAAGAACGAGTCATGGAGTCGGATATCCGCGCCTGAGGGGCCAGACCGGTGGGAGGAAAAGCCCGGAGTGTGAATGTCGTTTTCTTGTCGCTACCCTATCGCAGCCTTTGGCGCAACTCCTTGACCACCAGATCCACCCGCTGGCGATCCGGACCCTGGGGCGCGATTTCCAGGAAATGGTCAAGCGCGGCCACCGCCTCGGGTAGGTCGCCCAGGCGCAAATGGATCAATCCCTTTTCCCGCCACAGGGTTGGATCGCCTGGGCAGACCAGTCGCAGACTTTCCACCCGGGCCAGGGCACCCTGGGCATCGCCCTTTTCCAGCAGGCGTATCTTGGCGTTGTTACGCAGGCGTGTGAGCATCACGCGGTTCGATACAGGTTGGTAATGACCCCGCTCCAGCTCCGCGGCGGGGCCCATGATGGCCTTGAGCAACAGGCGCAGGGCGGGTGCGGGCATGTTCTGGCCGTCGTGGAAGGGGTCGAGGATCATCCGCTCTCCTTCCACTTCCAGTCGGGTGAGGAAATGACCAGGGAAATCCAGGCCGCTCATGCCCCATCCCTGGGATCGGGCGAGGTGGATGTAGAGGATACCCATGGCGATGGGTAGGCCCATGCGACGCTCCAGGACTCGGATGAAATCACTGTTGTCCAGGTCATCGTAGGTTTCCATATCGCCGTGGAAATCCGCGGACTCCACCAGGACCGCGCGCAGGGCCTCGGCTCGCTTTCCAATGTCGGGATCTTCTCCCAGGTCCACCACCCGGAGAGCGAGTTGCTCCCGCAGATCAAGGAGAAGGGCACGGAGAACCGACAAGTCCGTGCCCGGATTGTCCAGGGCGGACAACAGCAGGGCGGCCTCGGCCAAGTCGATCTCTTCGTCCGGCAGGGCTCCCATCCGGGTGAGGGCCGCGCGCACCGAGTCTTCCCGGGCGCGGCTTCGGGGCGGTATGTCGTGCGTCCGTTGATAAACCATCTCAGGCGTTCCCCCTCTCCCCCTTTCCAAACCGGATCCGATCCCGGGCTTAAAGGTCGGGATCGGTCTTCAGGCGGGTGTAGTCCACGATCCGCCGCACATGCGGCAATCCCCGCGCATGGCCCAAAACCCGGTCGCGTTCAGCGCTATTTTGCCCAATGCCCATGATGAACACCGTTCCGTTCACCACGTCGATGGAATAGTTGATGGACTGGATTTCCGAGTCGAAGAGGAGAATGGCCTCCATCTTGTTTGTCAGCCAGACATCCCGCCCATAATCCACCAAATCCGATGTGTCCTCCGCGTTCAATTCGCTGAGAACCTCCTGGACTCCCTTCACTTCCCAGGCGAGGCGCACGGCCTCGACCCTATGGTCCATCCGGGGGACGGACCCGGTCATCAGGACTCGTCCCTCACGCACGGTAACGTTCACTTGATGGAACAGGGCTTCGTTGGACTCCAGCAATTTCGCGTTGATCGCCAAATCGATGACCCCGTCATCGACGGCCCCGGAGAATCCCCGCTCTTCGAGGGCCATGGTGGTCGCCTTCGCGGCGATGCCGATGGCCAAGCCTTGCGGGGTGCATCCAGCAAGGGAGCCCATCAGTGCCAGTCTCACCAGCGCGAATCCAAATCGTGAGGCAAGAACCGCCCCCGCGAAGACAGGCCCCACCGTACGAGAATCCAATCTGTTCCGTGTCATCGGGAAGGGAGTCTAGCCTTTATGAGTCCACCCGCCAAGCGTCACGCGCGTGGTGAAGGCGGAGGGGGCTGGTCACCACCATCACATCGAACCGGCAATCGGTCCTGTCGAGGCGGGTTTGGCTCCGTGCCAGATAGACCTCCGCGCCCCGTTGGATGCGGTGGCGCTGGTGGCGGGTGACCGCTTCCAGGCCCTGGGCGAGGGTGGGGCGGGCCTTGACCTCGATAAAGGCCAGGACGGCGCCCCGGCGGGCAATGATGTCCACTTCGCCGGCACCGGTGCCCCGGCCCACCTGGAACCGTCGGGCGAGGATCCGCCAGCCGGTCAGGCGGAGCCAAAGCGCGCAGAGGGCTTCCGCCCATCGGCCCCGGCCGTCGCCGGAGATCATATATCGGGTCCGCCCTTGGAGAGGGTCAGGGCCCTTTGATAAACGGTTCGCCGAGGCACACCCATCTCCCTGGACAGGGTGTCGGAAAGGGCGCGGACCCCCTCCCCCGCCGCCAGGGCCTCGGCGATCCGCGCGTCCAGGTCCGCCTCGCTCGGCGCGGCGTTGGGCGGTGGCGGCGCGATGACCAGGACCACCTCGCCCTTTGGGGAACCCGCCTGGGCATAGTGGGCGGCCAACTCGGTCAGGGTCCCCCGGCGGATTTCCTCGTGCAGTTTGGTCAGTTCCCGGCAGACCGCGGCCTCGCGCCCGCCCATGGTTTCGGCCAGGACCGCCAGGGTTTTACCCAAGCGGGAGACCCCTTCGAACAGCACCAGCGTCGCGGGGATCGGGGCCAGTTCGTCCCGGAAGGCGGCGAGCTTTCCGGGCTTGGAGGGGGGAAAGCCAGCGAAGAGGAAGCGATCCGTGGGCAGGCCCGACAGGGCCAGGGCCGTTGGTACGGCGGAGACCCCCGGCGCCGCGGTCACGACGATGCCCGCCGCGTGACAGGCTCGAACCAGTTTGTAGCCGGGGTCGGAAATCAAAGGCATCCCCGCGTCGGAGACCAGGGCCACCGCGGCGCCCTCGGCCAAGCGGGCAAGCAGGGCGGGGCGAGCCTTCTCGGCATTGTGTTCGTGATAGGGGAAAAGGCGGGTCGACAGGCCCAACCGGTTCATCAGGCCGCCGGTCACCCGGGTATCCTCGCAGGCCACGAGATCGGCGCATTTCAGGGTTTCAATGGCTCGCAGGGTCATGTCCCCCATATTACCGATGGGGGTGGCGACGAGATAGAGTCCCGGGGCAAGTGGACTTCCGTCTTGGGCGTCGCTAGGCTGCGTCGAGTGATTTGGTTCGGACACGGGAGGAATTCACCGGTGATGGGTTGTGGAACTAGGAAGGTCCGGTCTCCCGGATCCAGAGGGCGGAGCGTCGGCCGTCTCGCGTTGGTCGCGGTTGTCGCCCTAGGTTTGGCGGCTTGCGCCCAGAATCAGGCGCGCGGCCCCCAACCGTCAAGCATCGAACCACCGCCGCCGGTCGCCCAGCCCACGGCGCCCATCCAATCCCAGACCCTGGACGGCCCGGGTCTGATGGGGCAGACCCAGACCGGGGCGGTGCGCGTGGCCTTTCTGGCACCCCTGACCGGCCGTGCCGCGGGGGTCGGACAGGCCCTGCTCAACGCCGCCCAGATCGCGGCCATCGAGCGGGGATCGGACAGCTTTATCCTGCAGCCCTATGATACCGGGGGAACCGCCCAGGGGGCGGCCAGCGCCGCCCAAACCGCCCTCGCCCAGGGCGCGCGCATGATTATTGGCCCCCTGTTCGCCGATTCTGTGCGGGCGGTCGCGCCGCTCGCCCAATCCCGGAGCGTCCCGGTCGTCGCCTTCTCAACGGTCAGTTCCGTGGCCGACAGCGGCGTCTATCTCATCGGCTTCTTGGTCGAGGAGCAACTCCGCCGGATCCTCGCCCACGCCCGGACCCAAGGGAATGGTCGGGTCGCGGCCCTCTTGCCCGCCAGCGCGGAAGGTCAGGCAACGGCCCAGGCCCTCCAGGCCGTGGCTCCCCAGGTGGGTGTCCAAGTCGTGACCACCGCCTTCTATGATCCCAGCGGCGCCAATGTGAACGGTCCCGTGAGCCAGGTCGTCGGCTCGGGTCTGGATACCCTGCTGCTCTCCGACCGGGGTCTGGGGTTGGAGGCCATCGCCGCCCAATTGCCCTATTCGGGCCTGAATCCGGGGCAAGTCATGGTTCTGGGGACCTTGCTGTGGAACGCCGAAACGGGCTTGGGTCGGGAGCCCATGCTGGTGGGAGCCCGCTTCCCGGCGCCGGACGAGGCGTCGTCCGAGGCATTCAAGGCCCAGTACCGGGAAACCTATGGGAGCAACCCCATCGATATCGCCGGTTTGGGATACGACGCGACGGCCCTGGCCGCGGCCTTTGTCCGCTCCGGTCAGCCCCTCACCCGGGCGACCCTGGAGAACTCCAACGGGTTCGCGGGCGTGGACGGGATTTTCCGGTTCCGCTCGGACGGCACTGTCGAACGGGGCTTGGCCATCAAGGAGATTACCAGGGAGGGGGCCTATCAGGTTGCCCCTTCGCCGACCTCCTTCAGCGGAAGCTGAGGCCAGGGCGGACCCCGTCCGGTTTCGATAAGCCCGGGGGCACGGCCTCCCGGGCTTTGCTTTCGGGTCAGGCCACGGCCTTGGAGCGGCGTTCGAGCATGGATTTGCTGGCCAACAGGGCGCCGCCGACGATCAATAGGCAAGCGACCGCGACAATGGGCGTGGCTTTTCCCTGGCCGAAGGCAATCAACAAAACCGTGGAGATCAGGGGGGCGGCATAGCTGAAAGCGCCCAGCACCTGGATATCCCCATGCTTCACGCCGTGGTCCCAGGTGAAGAAGGCCGCGCCCACCGGCCCGAGGCCCAGGGCGGCCACGGCGATCCACTCCCCGGTGGTGGCGGGCCAGACCGTGGTCTCGAAAGCCAGATGGCAGGGGATGGCGAGCAGGGCCGTGGCACCGCAGAACCACCCCACCGCGTCCGTGGGGACGGAGCCGAATTTGCGGGAGAGGACCGAATAGGTCGACCAGGTCAGGGCGCAGACCAAGGCCGCTCCGTAGCCCAGCAGGTGGGTGGGGTCGAAGGCGATGGATCCGCCCCGGGTGACCAGCAGAATGGTTCCGAAAAGCCCCATGAGGGCGCCCGCCACATGGAACCAGCGTAGGCGTTCTCCAGGCAGCAAGGCCGAGAAGACCACGATCAGCAGGGGCCAGAGGTAGGCGATCAGCCCGGCTTCCACCGGCGGGGCATTGCGCAGGGCCATGAAGTAGAAGAAGTGGTATCCGAACAGGCCAAGAACCCCCAGGACCCAGGCGGCGGCTGGCTGGCGCAGGTGGTCGCGGGCGCGCTCGCCCTTGATGATCCATTTCGCGGCCATCAGCAGGAAGGCGACGGCGAAGCTCATGGCCGTGAGCTGGAACGGGGGGACCTTGCCCGTCCAGGTGGTGAACAGGGCCAGCATGCCCCACATGAGAACGGCGGTCGAGCCGATCAGCGTGGCGCGGACGATATGCTTTTCGGTGGTCATGGATATCCCCGGACAGGAACGGCCCGATGGCGGGCGAAACGGCGGGCGACCAAGCCCACGCGCCAGTTGGCGAAAGGACGGTCAAAAGCGGATGCGCCGAGCGGATGGGGTAAAAGCGCCCGAGGGTGGTCGGTGGCGGCCAGGATCCAAGATCTCCGCCCTAGAGCCACCTTAGGGAAAGCGAAGTGGATCCAATTTTTTTAGCCACCTCCGGCGATCTTGTCCATGGCCTGGGCCAGGGTGATGTCCTTTTCGGTGATCCCCCCGGCGTCGTGGGTCGAGAGGACGACCTCCACCCGGCGGTACACATTGAACCATTCGGGATGGTGGTCCATGGCCTCGGCGACCAGGGCGCAGCGGGTCATGAAGCCGAAGGCGGCGTTGAAATCGGCGAATTCGAAGGTTTTCGACAGGGCGTCCCGCCGGGGCGGTTCGCTCCAGCCGGAGAGGGTTTTCAGGGCATCGGCCCGGGCAGGGCCTTCCAGGCGGAGAGACATCGCGGGTTATCCCTTGTGGTGGAAGGGGTGAAAAACGATCTATGCACAACGTGGTCCCCGGGTTCGGGCGATCAACCCCTTTTTCGCCGGAGTTCCCCATGAGCACGGACCAAACCGGGGCCACCCCCCGTTTCACCACCCCCCCCACCCTGGCGGACATGGACGAGATCGCCCGGGCGGCCTTCGACTCCATTCCACCCTTTCTTCGGGACCGCTGCGCCGATGTGGTGGTCCGGATCGAGGAGTTCCCCGACGAGGAGGTTCAACAGGCCATGGGTCTGGAAAATCCCTTCGAGCTATTGGGCCTGTATCATGGCGTGTCCCTGGACCAGAAGAGCATCCACGACCTGCCTCGGGGGCCGGATATGGTCTTTCTCTATCGGTCGCCCCTGCTGGACTACTGGATCGAAACGGGCGAGGATCTGACTCTTCTGGTCCGTCATGTCTTGATCCATGAAATCGGCCACCATTTTGGCTTTTCCGACGCCGACATGGAGGGTTTGGACGCCATGATGGACGAGGAATAAAAAAATAGTCGCCGGATGGCCTCTCCATCCGAAATCTGGAAACCGTCCCGTCGTCCATTCGTCCCGTTCCCGAGAGTTCCTGTTTCATGCCCCTCGACCCCTTGCCCCCCTCCGCCCTGCGCGCGCCCTGTGACGCCGATGCCCTTCCCTTCGCCAGCACCGCCGAGTTGGACCCCCTGGATGAACCCCTTGGGCAGGAGCGCGCGGTGGAGGCCGTTCGATTCGCGATCGGGATGCAAAATCACGGCTACAATCTCTTCGCCCTGGGGCCAAAGGGAACGGGGAAGATGTCCCTGATCAACCAGTTTCTGGCGGATGCCGCACGGGAAAGGCCCACCCCCGGGGACTGGGTTTATGTGCATAATTTCGATGATTCGGCCCGCCCCAGGGCCCTTTGCCTGCCCTCGGGGCGGGCGGACAGCTTCCGCAAGCGCATGGACCGGTTGGTGGAGGATTTGGCCGTGGCCCTGCCCGCGGCTTTCGAAGGGGAAGAGTTCCAATCCCGGATGAAGGCCTTGGAAACGGACCATGGGCGCCATCAGGAAGAGGTCATGGAGATCCTGCGCAAGAAGGCGGAGGACCATTCCTTCCTGTTGGTGCGCACGGAGGGTGGGCTGACTTTCGCTCCGGCCAAGGACGGCGAGGCCCTGACCCCGGAGGCCTACAACGCCCTGCCCGAACAAACCCGGGAGGCCATGAGTGCCCATATGAAGGCCCTCCAGAAGGATCTGGAGGAAAGCCTGAAGGATGTTCCCAAGTGGGAGAAGGAGCGGCGGGAGGCCATGAAGGCGATCTTGCGCGATGTGGCCCGGGGCGCCGCGGAACATCTGATCGAGGAAATCCGCTGGGAGTATTCTCAGATTCCCGCGGTTGTCTCTCATTTGAACCGAATTCTTGACGATGTGGTCGACAACGTGGGCGAGTTCCTGGGAGGAGACGCCGAGGAGGGGGACTCGCCAGCGGACAGGAAGAAGGCCAAGGCCCATGCCGTTGTCCAGGCTCGAAAGCGGCTGAAGGTCAATCCCCTGACCACCAATGGAGTCAACCAGGGTGCTCCGGTGGTGGTGGAGGACAATCCAACCCAACCCAATCTGATCGGTCGGGTGGAGCATCTTGTGCGGTTCGGCGCCCTGACCACGGATTTCACCCTGGTGAAGGGGGGAGCCCTGCATCGGGCCAACGGCGGGTTTCTGGTCCTGGAGGCCCGTCGCTTGCTGTTGTCGCCCTTCGCCTATGAAGACCTGAAGCGGGCACTCCGGGCCGGACAGGTCAAGATCGAGGCGCCAGCCCAAACCCATGGCGTGATGACCACCATCACCCTGGAGCCCGAGCCCGTTCCCTTGGACGTCAAGGTGATCCTGCTGGGCGACGCGGAAACCTATTACTTGCTCTCCGAAGCCGATCCTGAGTTCCGAGAGCTGTTCAAGGTGGCCGCCGATTTTGATACGATGATGAAACGGACAGATGCCGCGGTTCTGTCCCTGGCCCGACTGCTGGCTGGTCTGGTGGCCCGGGAGAGCCTGCGCCCCCTGGACCGCACGGGCATCGCCCAACTGGTGGAGCGGGCCGGGCGGTTGGCCGATGAGTCGGGCAAGCTGACCGCCCATATGGGCAGCCTGACGGATCTGGCGCGGGAAGCGGACTATTTCGCGTCCAAGGACGGAAGCGAAATGATCGAGGGACCCCATGTGATCGCCGCCGTGGAGGCCCAGGAACGGCGTGAAGGGCGGGTCCGGGACTTGATGCTGGAGGAAATCGTCGAGGGTACCATCCGGGTGGATACGGAAGGACAAGTGGTCGGGCAAATTAACGGTCTGGCGGTGTACCATTTCGGCCGGATCGGGTTTGGCCGCCCCACCCGCATCACCTGCGCCGCCCGGGTTGGCCGGGGCGAGGTCGTGGACATCGAGCGCGAGGTGGACCTGGGCGGCCCCCTGCACAGCAAGGGCGTGTTGATCCTCACCTCTTTCCTGGCCACGCGCTTCGCCGTGGATGGCCCGCTGAGCCTGTCGGCGAGTCTCGTCTTCGAGCAGTCCTATGGGGAGATCGAGGGGGACAGTGCCTCCTCGACGGAGCTTTACGCCCTACTGTCGGCCTTGGGGGAGGTGCCCATTCGCCAGAACCTGGCGGTGACCGGCTCGGTGGATCAATTTGGCAATGTCCAGCCCATCGGCGGTGTGAACGAAAAGGTGGAAGGATTCTTCGACGTCTGTGTCGCCAAGGGGCTGACGGGGGACCAGGGGGTCCTGATCCCGCGCACCAACGTCCGGAACCTGATGCTTCGCCAGGACGTGGTGGATGCCTGCGCGGCCGGAACGTTCCACATTTACGCCGTGCACACGGTGGACCAGGGAATCCGCCTCCTCACGGGGCTGGAACCCGGCGAGCGGGGACGGGATGGCCATTTCACCAAGGGGAGCCTGAACGACCGGGTGGCCAAGCGGCTGGACGCCTTCGCCCGCCGCGCCAACCGGGACCATGGGGAACGGAACGGGCGCCAGACCAAGGTGTGAGGAAGGCCCCTGTCTGTCTTCACACCGGCTTCAATGCCTCCAGATCCGCTCCCTTGATGGCCTCCAGATTGGTTTGGATCCTGTCGACGGGCCAAACCCACCAACGGGTTTTCCGAAGGGGCCTTATGGTTTCTCAGTCGAAACGAGAACGGATGTTCTCGGCTGAAATGCCACCGGCGATCATGCCCCATGGGCGATTTGGCGGAACTTCCCGATGACCAGCCGTGCGTGGGTGGTCGATGGCTTGGTTGAGGTTGACCAACGTTTTCACCACCGTCCCATCGGGCATCACCATGAGAGACCGTTGCGTCGGGTCGAGGGGGCATTTCACGGTCATGGGATATCCAAAGGCAAGACCAATAGTGCGGCATTTTGCCAGTGTTGACCGGACCCAACAAGCGCGGGGTAGGACGACCGGTCTTGTATCCCGGGTCCGAAAGGCGCATGTGAAGGGCACCATGACAGCGTCCTCCACCGGCGAATCCGCCGGATCCAGCCCTCTTCCCGGATCCATCGACCCCCTGATCCTGTCCCTTCCGGAGGCTTCCGGAACGGGGACGGGTGGTCCGGGGTTCACGCCCGATTCCCCGAGCCCCTGGGCCGATCTTCCCCTCAATGTGCGCGGCGCGGTCTGGATGCTGGTGAGCGCGTTATCCTTTACCGTCATGGGGGTGTTCATCAAGATCGCGGGTCAGGACCTGCATGCTTTTCAGATCGCCTTCTTCCGCTGTCTCTTTGGGCTTCTGGCCCTGACCCCGTTCATCGCCCGGATGGGGCCCGAGATCCTGCGCCCCAGTCAACCCGGGCTGCACTTGATTCGCCTGCTGATCGGCACCACGGCCATGTTCAGCCTGTTCTACGCCATGACCCACCTTCCCTTCGCCATGGTCATCGCCATCAGCTTCGCCCGGCCCTTGTTCATGCTTGTGCTCGCCGCGGCGATCCTCGGCGAACGAGTGGGGTGGCGGCGGGGGCTCGCCACCTTTGTTGGTTTCGGGGGCGTGATGATTGTTCTACGGCCCGATCCGGCGCATATGGAATGGGTGGCCCTGGCTCCGGCCTTTTCGGCTCTGCTGATCGCCTGCGCGATGACCATCGTGGCCATCCTGTCGCGCAAGGACAAGCCACTGACCATCCTGACCTGGTTCGCCGTTGGCTCTTCCTTCCTGACCCTGGGTCCGGCCATTTATGTCTGGCACTGGCCAGACCCCTGGTTGTTCGCCGCCCTGCTTCTGATGGGTGGTTTTGGCAGCCTGGGCCAGTTCATGGCGGTCAAGGCCTTCGGAACCGCCGAGGCCTCCGCCGTGGGACCCTTCGAGTTTTCCCAAATTCTGTTCGCCGGGATTACCGGGTTCCTGATCTTCGACGAGGTGCCGGATATGTGGACCTTCGTGGGATCCGTGGTGATCATGGGGTCGGCGCTCTATATCCTCTGGCGGGAAACGCGGCTGAAAAAAGAAGCCGTCACGGGGGCCTGAGGCGTGGTATCCAGGGGACCTCCCTTCGCGAACGTCCCAACGATCAAAATCCGTTCACTATACAGAGAGGACTCATGGACGTTTCTGGTACATCCGCCATCGTCACCGGTGGCGCGTCTGGCCTGGGCGCCGCCACCGCCGCCGTGCTCGCCGCCGCGGGTGCGCGGGTGGTGTTGTTTGACCGCGACCTGGACAGGGCCCAAGCCCATGCCCAGGCCATCGGCGGTCTGGCCGTCGCCTGCGACGTGACCGACGAGGTGTCGGTGGACGCCGCCCTGGACCACGTGGCCGAGGCGCAAGGCGCACCCCGGATCGCGGTCAATTGCGCGGGCATCGTGTCGGGCTCGCGTATTGTCGGGCGGAATGGTCCCTTCGACATGGGCGTCTTCCGCAAGACCATCGAAGTCAACCTGATCGGCACCTTCTGCCTCATGAGCCGGGCCGCGGCGCGGATGGCGGTGCTCGATCCCCTGGAGGATGGGGAACGGGGGGTGATCGTCAATACCGCCTCCATCGCCGCCTTCGAGGGGCAGATCGGGCAGGCGGCCTATTCGGCCTCCAAGGGGGGCGTCGCCGCCCTGACCCTGCCCGCGGCCCGGGAGTTCGTGAAATCGGGCATCCGGGTGATGTGTATCGCGCCGGGCGTCTTCGAGACCCCCATGGTGTCCGAGGGCCTGAGCGACGAGGTCCGCGAAGCCCTGATCGCCAAATGCCAGTTCCCCGCCCGCCTGGGCAGGCCGGAGGAATATGGCAAGCTGGTGCTGTCCATTTGCGGCAACACCATGCTCAATGGCGAAGTCATTCGGCTTGATGGCGCCCAGCGCCTGGAGCCACGGTAACGACGACGGGCGCCCGGGGTGGTCCGGGCGCCTCCCTTTACCCGGGACATAACGCCATGCGTGTCATCAAACGCCGCGACTTCACGGGGGACCGCCCTTGGGCGGCGCTGGATATCGAGGCCATCGACGGCGCGACGGTGCGCCTCCATTGGACCGACCAGCCTTATCTCTGGCATGTAAATGACGGGCCGGAGGTCTTCACCGTGCTTGACGGTCAAGTGGACATGCACGTCCGGGACAATGGCGTCGAGCGGGTGATCCGTCTGGAACCCGGAGACGTCTTCCACGCCGAAAGCGGGGATGAACACAAGGCCGAGCCCCTTGGCCCGGCCCGCGTCCTGGTGATCGAGCGGGCCGGGAGCATCTAACCCCGCGTCAGTGTGATCAAGGTGATCTCCGACGGCGCGCCGAACCGTTTCGGGGGTCCCCAATATCCGGTTCCCCGGCTGACATAGACCCACATGGATCCCCAGCGGTGGAGTCCCGCCGTTAGGGGCTGTTGCATGCGCACGGCATAATTCCAGGGCCAGATTTGTCCGCCATGGGTATGGCCAGACAGCTGAAGGTCGGCGCCCACCGCGCTGGCCGCCTCGGCGGATCGGGGTTGGTGGGCCAGCAGGATCCGGAGAAGGCCCTCGGGCGCGCCTTCCAGAGCCTTGGCCGGGTCGCTTGGTCGATCCGGGGTGTGCCGTCCCGCCGAAAAATCTTCTACTCCAGCCACGACCAATTTGGCGCCGTCATGGTCCAGGATTTCATGGGCGTTGCGGAGGGGGTGCATGCCCAGTTCGGCGAAAGCCGCCATCCAGGGGTCGGCGCCGGAATAGAACTCGTGGTTCCCCGTAACAACAAAGGTGCCGTGGCGGGAGTGCAAGTCACCAAGGGGCGCCACGTCCTTGCCGAGGTGACTCACGTCGCCGTCGACCACGTCCCCTGTGATGGCGACCATGTCCGCGTTCAACCTATTGGTCCGTTCGACCATGCGCCGGACCGAACCTCCCTTGATGGTCGAGCCCACGTGGATATCGGACAATTGGGCGATGGTGAAGCCGTCCAAGGCTTGGGGAAGCGTCTTCAGGGGAACGGACACCCGGACGACACGCGCCACTTTCCGGGCATTGATGAAGCCGACCGCGGTGACCAGCAGGGAGAGGCCGACCACCGCCAGGGCGCTTTGGCTGGTCCAGGCCCGGCTGGCGGGGATCAATAGGGTCAGATCCCGGACCAGGGTTAAAACGAACAGCGAGGAAAACCAGCCCATGGCCAGGGTGCCGGCCCAGACCAGCGGATCCACCAGGGGGCGACGGGCGTAAAGGCGCGCCAGGGTGCCAAAGGGGATGAGGAAGGTGGATAGCAGGCAATAGCTCGCGGCCAGGGCGATGATGGCGGGGCCACCGGGCAGGTCGGGTACCAGGCGTACCCCCACGTACAGGTGGGCCGGGGCGAAGATGGCCAGGATCCAGAAGGCGAAGCGGCGCACGCGGCTTCTGGGCGGTGGGGGCGGTGGGGCGGTTTTGGACATGGCGCTCATATGGGAGAGGACGCCGCCGACCGCCAGGGGAGTGTGGGAGGGAAAGGGATTTCAGCCCGGCGCCGTTTGATCTAGGACTATCAGTAATCGCGTTCATCGCGCCATCGCGTAAGGAGGCACCCCGGCCCATGCTCACGGAAATAACCGAATCCGGATACGGCGTCGAAATCGACATGGTTTATGCCACCGACCGGGTCTTCACCGGCAAGGCGGTCTATGGGCGGGCGGCTTGTTTTCTTCATCCCGATGCCGCCGTCCTGTTGCGCCGGGCCGTGGACTTGGCCGACAGCCTGGGGTATCGCCTAAGGATCCTGGACGCCTTCCGCCCCGCCGAGGCCCAATGGGTGCTGTGGGCCCATACACCGGATCCAGCCTTCATCAGCGATCCCAGGCGTGGCTCGCCCCATTCCATGGGGGCCGCGGTTGACTTGACCCTGGTTGACAAGGCCAGTGGCCAAGCCCTGGATATGGGAACGGGATTTGATGACCTGCGCGCCCAATCCTATCACGGGGATACGTCCGTTTCCGTGGAGGCCCAGCGGAATCGCTTGCTGTTGCTCGGGATTATGACGGCGGCGGATTGGGATTTCTTCAGAAATGAGTGGTGGCATTACCAGCTCTTCCGGCCCCGGGGCCGCTACCCTGTCTTGACGGATGGCGCGGCGGGGACCCGGTTGATGCCGGGGGCGGCATGACGGACGCGGAGCCCGGGTTTCTCCGGCCTGATCCGATCCCCATCGCGTTGGCTCATGGCCCCCTTCTCGAAGCCCTGCATGACGCGGCTTTCTCTCCCCGGGGGGAAAGGGGGTGGACCACCGAGGAGTTTCTAACCCTGGTGGGGATGGAAGGCGTCTTTGGGTTTATCGCGGTCGCCCCCGGAGCGGAGCCGGAAGCCCTGGGATTTGTTCTGGCTCGCGCCGTGGCGGGGGAAGGAGAGATCCTGACCATCGCCACCCGGCCCGACCGGTGCCGACGGGGAGTGGGCAGCCTCTTGCTCAAGAGGACCCTGGCGGAATGCGTCCGGTGGGGGGCGGAGACCCTGTTCCTGGAAGTCGCCGAGGACAATGCCCCGGCCCGGGCCCTTTACGAGGGGCGCGGCTTTGTCTTTCAGGGGCGACGCAAAGGGTATTATCGACGGGGCGCCAAGCGGATCGACGCCCTTGTCTTGTCCCGGACGATTGGCGCGTGTGGACACTAAAAGGACCCTTCGGAATCGGATGGTCAAGTTTTCATTCCACCGAGTTCATCCTTTGCGGATGATCAGGCGATGTACCCCTTCAGGGCCTTCCCCGTCCTCGGGCACCAGGGAAAGGATGGCATGACCCAATTCGACGGTCGACCGCGGAACGTTTTTCAGGGGTTCACGACCCTTTAGCCGGACTTCAAGACAGTCTCCGCTTTCCATCTTCTCGATCAAAAGTTTCGTCTTCACGAATGTCATTGGGCAGACTTCGCCCGTGATATCAATTGAAAGCCTGTTGTTGACCGACTGGTTGTCCATTTTGATCTCTTTTTGCGCCATATTGATTATTGCTTCCATCGTAAAACCAAATTATGTAGGATCCGTTTTGAACCTAAATAAAGAAAGGCCGCTCAATGTCGTCCCCGGTGAGTGAAAAAGAACTCGTTGAACTTACCTCCACTATCGTTGCCGCGCATGTTGCGAACAACTCGGTTCCCTTGTCGGAATTGCCGGATTTGATCGCCAGCGTGTATAAGTCCCTGACCGAACTTGGGGTAGCGCCCGCCGTTGTCGAGGAAAAGCCGCAACCCGCCGTTCCCATTAAGAAGTCCGTGACTCCAGATTTCATCATTTGCCTGGAAGATGGCAAGAAGCTCAAGATGTTGAAGCGACATTTGAAAACCGCTTACGGCATGACGCCGGACGAGTACCGGGATAAGTGGGGTTTATCCTCCGATTATCCCATGGTTGCTCCCAGCTACGCCGATCATCGCAGCTCCCTGGCCAAGAAAATTGGTCTGGGGACACGCTCACGCAAGGGTGGCGATAGCTAAGGCATCGGGTATTCCGGGAGCGGACGCTTTGTGAAGGCGTCGTGGAGGAACCCACGGCGCCTTTTTCTTTTGTGTGGAAAGGGGCTCCGCTGGAATGAAGGCGCGGTTCTGGATATCCCTTTGACGCCATGGCTTTTCAAGAATGACGCGCGCCGCTACCATGGGGTCGACGCAGTCTGGAATGGCAGGTGGGTCTGGAACGACGGGCGGGACCCATGAGCCTGGCGCCGGGGTCCATGGTCTCCCCCCGGATGGGGCGCTGGGGCCGCGTTGCCTCTCGCGCATGGACCCAAACGAGGGCTTTGACCGGCTTTGGAACGGTGATGCACGGATTGGGATTTGGCGTGTTGGCCTTTGGTGCGTTGGCCTTTGGTGCGTTGGCCGATGCAATTATTGAAGGCGTCGGTGCTCGGGGTGTCCGATTGGTGTGCTTCGGAAACTCCTTGTGGATTCAGGAAAACAAACGAGAGCGGGTCGGATGACGTCCAGTATCGAGAAGCGCTGCCTTGACCAGGGCATGAAAATGACCGAACAACGTCGGGTGATCGCCCGTGTGTTGTCGGAGGCCGCTGACCATCCCGACGTGGAAGAGGTCTATCGGCGGGCCACGGAAATCGATCCGCGCATTTCCATTGCCACCGTTTACCGGACCGTGCGGCTGTTCGAGGAGGCGGGAATCCTTGAACGCCATGATTTCCGCGATGGTCGGTCCCGCTACGAGGAGGTGCAGGAGGAACATCACGACCATCTGATCGACTTGAACGGTGGTCATGTGATCGAATTCCACAGTGAGCGAATCGAGGAAATTCAGCAGGAAATTGCTCGGAAACTCGGTTATCGCTTGATCGGACACCGCTTGGAACTGTATGGCGTTCCCCTGGAAGAGAAGTAACGAGGCGGAAGCCGGATCGGGGTCCGGGCGTCGCTCGGTGGATGGGGAACGGCTTTGTTCCCGAGCGCGTGGACAATCCTTGGGGTGCGGGTATGGGTGTTCTAGGTGATCTTCGCGCCGGTGATTTGGAAGTCACCGTTGCCGAATCGGATGTGGACGTGCAAGCGGCGCTGTCCCTGCGGTACCGCGTTTTCTATGAGGAAATGGGGGCCAAGCCGACGGACGAGATGGCCGCCCGTCGCCAGGATTTCGACGCCTACGACGAGACCGCGGATCATCTGCTGGTCTTGGATCACGAACGGGGAACCGGACCGGAGCGGGTCGTCGGATGCTATCGCCTGATGCGGCGGGAGCATATCCAGAAGGCGGGAACCTTCTATACCGCCGACGAATACGACATTTCCGCCATTGAACAGCGGGGCGGCAATGTGATGGAGCTGGGCCGGTCCTGCGTGGACGCCAATTACCGGAACCGCTCCACCATGCAGCTTCTCTGGCGGGGAATCGCGGCCTATGTCTTCCGCCACGACGTGGATTTGATGTTCGGCTGCGCCAGCCTGCATGGCACGGATCCATCGGAGATGGCGCCCCAACTCTCCTACCTGTACCATTACCATCTGGCGCCCGAAGCCCTGTGCCCGAAGGCCCTCCCCGAGCGCTATGCGACCATGGACCTGTTGCCCAAGGAGGCGATCGACGCCCGTCGCGCCATGGCGTCCCTGCCGCCTTTGGTGAAAGGCTATTTGCGGTTGGGCGGATTCGTGGGGGATGGCGCGGTGGTGGATCATCAGTTCAATACCACCGACGTCTGCGTCATCGTCAAGACGGACCTGATTTCAGAAAAATATCACAAGCACTATGACCGGACGGCCCGCGATAACGGGTGACATCAAAGTATGCCACGCCATCGGCATGCATACATCCCGAGGGTAGGAGGTCCCATGTTTTCCGAAGCCACCGCCATCGTCCGAGGTCTCCTGTTTTTTTCTTGGACGCTCCTGGCGGCAATTCCCTATGGTATCCTCAGGACACTTCGGTGGCGATACCGGGAATTCGGCCTGTTTTATTGGAAAGTGGTGGCGCGGATCTGCCGTGTTATCGTGCGGACCCGGGGTGCCCTGGTCGCGGAGCGACCCGTGGTGGTCGTGTCCAACCATACTTCCTATATGGATATCGTTGTTCTGGGGCGCCTGATACCCGGGGTTTTCGTCGCCAAGTCCGAGGTGGGGGGCTGGCCTGTTTTCGGATGGATGGCCCGGATGGCCCGCACGGTTTTCATCGACCGCAAGCGAGGCAGCACGGCACGGAACCGCGCGGAGATCGAGGGGCGACTGGCCGAGGGCGAACCCCTGATCCTGTTCCCCGAGGGAACCAGCAACGACGGCAATCGCGTTTACCGTTTCAAGAGCGCCCTGTTCTCCATCGCCGAGAATCCCGTGATCCTGAAGGGAGAGCGGGACCCCAAGGCGGTAACGGTACAGCCGGTTTCCCTGGCTTATACCTGGGTGGATGGCGTTCCCGTGGGGCGGGCTTGGCGCCCCATATACGCCTGGTACGGAGATATGGAATTGGCCCCGCACCTGTTCCGACTTTTGGGGTTCGGCGTGGTTACGGTGGACGTGATTTTCCATGCCCCCGTCCTGCTGTCCGAGTTCGGGTCCCGAAAGGCCCTGTCGGACCATTGCCAAAGGGTCGTCGCCCGGGGGGTGGAAGGGGCCCTGACGGGTCGCCTGGACGATCCGGCCCCGGCCCTGGCCCCGCCGGAAGCGGTCGATCCACCAGGCCCTCCTCTGGTTTCCAGGGGGGAGGGGGTGGTGCCCGTCACGTGAGCTCCACCGAATTGGTCTGGCACCCCTTGACTCGGGACAGACCGATGATAGCTTGGCGGATTAATCGTGACCAAACCGGTCGATCCCGGGATGTCTATGGAAGTCGGAGCGCTTCACGCTCCGCGCGAGAGGTATGGCCCAGTCAATGAACGGCCAAGACAAGGACGGCCTAAGCCGGAAAACCGTGGCGAAAAAGAAGCTCTTTATCAAATCGTATGGATGCCAAATGAACGTCTATGACGCGGGCCGCATGGCCGACGTCATGGCGCCTCTGGGCTTCGACCTCGTGGACACCCCCAATGGGGCGGACTTGGTTATTCTGAATACCTGCCACATTCGCGAGAAGGCCGCCGAGAAAGTCTTTTCCGATCTGGGGCGTCTGCGCCCGATCAAGGAGGCCAAGGCCAACGATGGCGGCCGCATGATGGTGGCTGTCGCTGGGTGCGTGGCCCAGGCGGAAGGGGCGGAATTGATGGCGCGCGCGCCCATCGTCGACATGGTTGTCGGCCCCCAGGCCTACCATCGGCTGCCGGAAATGGTGGCGAAGGTGGAACGGCAAGCGGGTCGGCAGATCGACACGGATTTCCCCGTGGAGCCGAAATTCGACTTTCTGCCCGCGCCCAGGGCCTCTGGTCCGGCGGTCTTCGTCTCGATCCAGGAAGGCTGTGACAAGTTCTGCACCTTCTGTGTCGTCCCCTATACCCGGGGCGCCGAATACTCCCGCCCGGCCAGGGATATCCTGGCGGAGGTCCGGCGATTGGCCAGCCAGGGAGCCCGGGAGTTCACCCTGCTGGGTCAAAACGTCAATGCTTACCATGGCGAGGGACCGGATGGCCGGGACTGGGGACTGGGGCGCCTGGTGCGTGCCGTGGCCGAGATCGAGGGTGTGGCCCGGATCCGTTACACCACCAGCCATCCCCGGGATGTGGACGACGACCTTATCGCCGCCCACCGGGAGGTTTCCACCCTGACTCCCTTTATCCACCTGCCCGTGCAATCCGGGTCTGATCGGATCCTGCAGGCGATGAATCGGGGCCATACGACCGCCCAATATCTGGCCATCATTGACCGTCTGCGGGCGGCGCGGGAGGACATGGTTTTCTCTTCCGATTTCATCGTGGGTTTCCCGGGCGAGACCGAAGCGGACTACCAGGCAACCATGGATTTGATCGACCGGGTCGGCTTCGTCCAGGCCTATTCCTTCAAATACAGTCCCAGGCCAGGGACTCCGGCCGCGGGCATGGGCGCCCAGGTGGCGGAGGACGAAAAGTCCCGGCGCCTGATTGCCCTCCAGGGCCGCCTGACCCAGATTCAGACCACCTTCAACGACAGTTGTCTGGGGCGGGAAATGGACGTGTTGTTCGACCGTCCGGGGCGCCATCCGGGCCAGGTCGTGGGCCGGTCCCCCTGGATGCAACCGATTCATGTGACCGCGCCGGACATGGTCCTGGGCTCCATGGCCCGGGTCCAGGTGGTCAAAACCAGCCCAAACAGCTTGGCTGGAACGGTGATTCCGGGTTCGGTTGTTCCCGGTGCGAATGTCGGGGATTTTTCAAGACGGGAGAGCGCGTGAACGACGGTGAAACTCGGGTAACCCGGTCCTTCGAAGACAATGGAGCCCTTCAACTGGTGATCGGAGCCGCGGGCGAGAACCTCGACCGCCTGGAGGAACTGCTGGACATCAAGGTGGCCATGCGAGGCAATCGCCTGACCCTGTCCGGTCCGGTGGACCGGGTGGGACATGGTGGGGATGCCCTGGACGCCCTCTACACCCGGGCCGCCAAGGGCGAGGTTTTGGAGCGAGGAGACGTGGATGCCGCGGTCCGGTTGAGTGGCGGCACGCCGGTGCCGGTGGTGGCCATCAAAACCCGCAAGCGCGAAATCAAGGCGCGCTCACCGGTCCAGGCCCAGTATCTCCAGGCGATGGAGGCCCATGAATTGGTCTTCGGTCTGGGTCCCGCGGGCACCGGCAAGACCTATCTGGCCGTGGCCATGGCCGTTTCCATGTTCCTCCAGCGGCGGGTGGAGCGATTGATCCTCTCCCGCCCCGCGGTCGAGGCGGGGGAGCGGATCGGGTTCCTGCCCGGGGATATCCGCGATAAGGTGGATCCTTACCTGCGGCCCATGTATGACGCCCTTTATGATATGCTGCCCGGGGACGAGGTGATGAAGCGCCTGGAGTCCGGTGAGTTCGAAGTGGCACCCCTGGCCTTCATGCGCGGGCGTACCCTCTCCAACGCCTTCGTCATCCTCGACGAGGCCCAGAACACAACACCGACTCAAATGAAAATGTTTCTCACCCGATTGGGGGAGAACTCACGGATGGTCATCACGGGCGATGTCAGTCAGATCGACCTGCCCATGGGCGCGAAGTCGGGCCTGAAGGACGCTCTGGACGTCTTGAATGGCGATCCCGCCATCGGTTTCACGACCTTCACCCACAAGGATGTGGTGCGCCACGATCTGGTGACCCGCATCGTCCGGGCCTACGACCGGCGGGATGGAACCCTGGATACCTCGAACGGTCATGGACACTGACAACACCGCCTATCCCCTGACTCTCCTGTCCAGGGTGGAGGACGCCAATTGGAGCACGAATTTCTCCGGTGGGGAGGAGGCGCTTCTGATCCTGGTGGACCGAGCTGTCAATGCCGCGGTGGACGGGGGCGACCCCTCTGGGTTGGACATTCCGGGTGGAACACCCCTGGAAATCAGCTTGGTGTTGTCCGATGACGCCCGGGTCCGGATGCTGAACCGGGACTACCGGAACAAGGATAAGGCCACCAATGTCCTGTCCTTCGCCTCCCTCGACGCCGAGGAACCCCTGCCCGCACCAGGTGAAACCTTGCCCTTGGGGGATGTGATTCTCGCCCTGGAAACCGTGCGCTGGGAGGCCGAGGAACGGGACATTCCCCTTGAAGACCATCTCTTCCATCTCGTGGTACACGGTGTTCTCCACCTTTTAGGGTATGATCACGAGGATGAGGACGAGGCCAGGGAGATGGAATCCCTGGAAACGGCCATTTTAGCCGCCCACGGTTTGGAAGACCCCTACGATGGGGCGCTTTCCGACGGGGAAGAACGAGAGAGAGACATGGAGCACGACGGGCGATGAACGGCGGTGAGGGGACCCGATCCCTTGGGGGATCGGGTCTGGAGACAACGCGGGAGGAGGACCCCCACGAACGGGGGGGCGATCGGTTCCATGATCGGTCGCTCGACAGACAGGACGGACAAGGCAAGGGGGGTCTGGGAGGCTTCCTTCGGGGAGTCTTTCGAGGACGCAACGGGGACGGAAGTCTTCGGGAAACCCTGGATGAGTTGATTGAGGAACGGGACGATTTGGACCTTCCCATTACCGATCACGAACGGGTTTTATTGAGCAATATCCTGCACCTGCGGGATGTCACCGTCGCCGATATCATGGTGCCTCGGGCCGATGTCATCGCCATCGACGTGGCGACGCCCTTTGATGGCGTCATCGCGCGTATTTCTGAATGCGGCCATTCCCGTCTGCCCGTATTCCGGGACAGCCTGGATAATGCCCTGGGCATGGTTCATATCAAGGACATTGTCCGTCATGAAGCCGAGTCCGCGAGTGAGGACCTGACCGCCGTGGTTCGGGAAATCCTGTTCGCCGCCCCCAGTGCTCGGGTCCTGGACCTGCTTCTCGAAATGCGCATGAAGCGGACGCATATGGCCCTGATCGTGGATGAATACGGGGGCATCGACGGTCTGGTCACCATCGAGGATCTGGTGGAACAGATCGTGGGCGAAATCGAGGATGAGCACGACATGAGCGACGAGCCGGAGATGGTCGTGCTCGATGATGGCGCCATCGATGCCGATGCCCGGGTCGATCTGGAGGATTTCGAAACTCGTCATGGCACCCTCTTCACCGAAGAAGAACGGGAGGAGATCGATACCCTGGGCGGTCTGGTCTTCCGGCTCGCCGGGCGAGTTCCGGCCCGGGGGGAATTGATCGTGCGCGAAGGGGGGCCGGAATTCGAGGTGATCGACGCCGATCCACGGCGTATAAAGCGTCTGCGCATTCGTGGCCTTCCCCTCTCCACCAATCAGGATTGACCGACCCGTGATCGCTCGCCTCGCCACCCGAGTTCGCGCCCTGACGGGGTGGCGGGCCCATGGGCTTGTCTTGGTCGCCGGTTTGATCGGCGCTCTGGCCCTGCCACCGGTCTATGGGTCGCCGATCCTGCTCGCTGTCTTTCCTGTCCTGATCTGGCGCATGGATACCACCCGAGGCTGGCGGGGAGCCTTTGCCTTGGGCTGGCTGTTTGGTCTGGGCTACTTCATGGGGATGACCCATTGGGTGGGTGCGGCAATGTTGGTGGATATCGCCGCCCATGGGTGGCTGGCGCCCATCGCCGTGGTTGGTCTGGCCGCGATTCTAGGCCTGTTCCCCGCGGTGGCCCTGGCCCTGGTCCGACCTGTCTGGTGGGCGGGCCATCCGGCTCGGGTGCTTGTCATGGCCGCGGCCTGGGGACTGGGGGAATGGATCCGGACCTGGGGCCTGACCGGTTTTCCCTGGGCTCCCCTGGGCATGACCTGGATGCCCTTTGAAGGGATTCTTCAATCGGCTTCCTGGTTTGGGGTGTTGGGCCTTTCCCTGGTCACGGCTCTGGTCGCCTGCGTTCCGGTCCTTCTGGAAGGGGGGCTATCCAAACGGACAGCCTTGATCCTGGTGCTTCTGGCCCTGTCCCTGCCTCTGGATCTGGAGGGTTTGGGGTGGGCGCGCCTGGTCCGTTTGGAGGGGGCGGGGACGGGAGACGAAGCCCCCCTGCTCATCGCGCGTCTGGTTCAACCGTCCATCGCACAGAAGGAAAAATGGAACAGGGAGCTGATGGTCGGCAATCTGCGGCGCTATATCGCCATGAGCCGCCTGCCAGGAATGGACAAGGTGGATGTGGTCATCTGGGGCGAAACCGCGGTGCCCTACGCCATTGACCGCATGGCCGATGTTCGAGCGGCTTTGGCCCAGGCGGTGCCACCAGGGGGGTATCTTATCACGGGGGCGCCACGGGTAACCGGAGAGGGTGAGACTCGGGCTTTTTGGAATAGCCTGTTTGCCTTGGACGGGACGGGCGCGGTTGTCGCCATGTTCGACAAGTTTCATTTGGTTCCCTTTGGAGAATACGTGCCCCTTGGCGACTATCTGCCCCTGGGTAAGATCACCGCCGGGGCGGGGGACTTCTCCCCTGGACCGGGGCCAAGGACGGTGACCATTGGCGATCTGCCGCCCCTATCCCCCTTGATCTGTTACGAGGTCATCTTTCCCGGTGCCGTGGTCAATCGGGGTGATGGGGACCCCCAGTGGCTTTTGAACCTGACCAATGATGGTTGGTATGGCCGCACGTCCGGACCGTATCAACATTTTGAAATCGCCCGCATGCGCGCGATCGAGGAAGGTCTCCCTATTGTCCGAGTCGCGAATACTGGAATATCGGGTGTCGTGTCTCCCCTTGGGCGCGTTTTAAGCCGTCTTGGACTCTACGAGGAAGGGATTTTGGATGTGGCCATTCCAAGACCTCTTCAAGACAGGACTTTGTTTTCTTATTTTGGGAACAGAATTTTTCTTGCTTTAATGGTTATTTTTGGTGGACTTGGGATATTCCTTTCGCGAAAAAACTTTTCATCCACTCGATTTTCTCGAACTTGACGAATTATGCTTGAGTAAGGAGGTCTCACAAGCGGTTCATTCCTCTTTTTGACTACATGGTCAACATTCTTGACCTAAAATATTTTCTCGTGCTAAGTTTTTTTTAATAGCGCGCTTGATGAAACATCCGCGTTTTTTTGTTGTGTGTCGCGTCTGTCATCTTCCGAGTTTGATCACCCACCTTTTCGGGCAACGAAACAAAAAAATTCGTGGATGGGTTTTTCCGTTGGGAATGGGCTCTAAGGCGTCCTTCCAGCCTTGGCGGTCGATTTCGAGCGATTCGCGGCGGGATCTGGTCTTGGAACCCGAAGCTCCAGGAGTCTCCAGACTTCTAGAATCGTGGGCCGTTTGGCATCGTGGATAGGCAGGTCTGGTGGGGGATCAGTTTCCTTTGATGTGGTGTTTGGGCGCCTTCAAGGTCACCGGATGAACGTGGCTGGCAAAAGAGAAATTGGAGTGTGGGGCGAGTGATGCATGATCCTGATCGGTTTGACACCGAACGGTTGGACGTAGATGGTTCCTCTCGTCGGTCATCCCGGGGGCGGACTCCGTCCGGAAAACCCAATCCCGTGGATGTCCACGTCGGCGGTCGCGTGCGTTTGCGCCGGACGCTTATGGGGATGAGTCAGGAGCGTCTGGGCGAGGCCATTGGCCTGACATTTCAGCAGGTCCAGAAGTATGAACGGGGCGCCAATCGGATCGGGGCCAGTCGGCTTTGGGATCTGAGCCGTGTCTTGGACGTGCCCATGTCCTATTTTTTCGAGGAAATGGACGAGGAGACCGCTCAGCACAGCCCCATGAATATTGCCCAACGCCCTGGGGAGCCGCCGGAAATGGACGCGGATCCCATGAGCAAGCGGGAAACCCTTGAGCTGGTTCGCGCCTATTACCGAATTTCCGACCCGTCCGTTCGGAAGCGGGTATTCGAACTGACCAAGACTCTGGCGGGCTCCACGGACGAGGGGGATGCTCTCCCACCCATGGACGGCGCCGCGGCCCAATAAAGTCCACATCTTTTTGAGCAGACCCAAAGAAGGCCACCGAAAAGCCGTCGAGACTTCTCAAGCAGTCTCTTGGCGTGCCTTCAGTCCGAGTTCCCCCGATCAAGCCAAACAGGGGTCCATTTCGCGTCAAAAAAGCGAACGGCTCTGGCCACCCGCGGGTTTCACATGGGGCCGGGTCGTTCTAAGTTCTTGTCTTCCCGCCGGGGTCATGTCAAAAAGCGCGCTTTCAAACAGCCCCCGAAACCTAACCGGTCGCCTCTGGGCCCGGCGTTGGAGGAAAGAACCAGTGGCTCAATCCGATTACCTGTTTACCAGCGAGTCCGTTTCCGAAGGCCATCCCGATAAGGTTTGTGATCGGATCTCCGATTCCATCGTTGATGCTTTCCTTGCCGCGGATCCCTATTCGCGCGTTGCCTGTGAAACCCTTGCGACCACGAACTTTGTTGTTCTCGCTGGCGAGGTGCGCGGTCCCGACAGTCTGACCCACGAGATGTTCAAGGACATCGCCCGTCAGGCCATCAAGGATATCGGTTACGAGCAGCACGGCTTCCACTGGAAGGACGCGGAGATCGTCTCCCATCTGCATTCCCAGTCCGTGGACATCGCCGTGGGCGTGGATGCCGCCGGGAACAAGGACGAGGGCGCCGGTGACCAGGGGATCATGTTCGGTTACGCCTGTACCGAAACCGATGCTTTGATGCCCGCTCCCATCGCTTATTCCCATGCTATTCTGAAGTCCATTGCGGACCAACGTCATGGGGGCGACGTCAGGTTTGGACCGGATTCCAAGAGCCAAGTAACCCTGCGCTACGTGGATGGCAAGCCCGTGGGCGCTACCAGCGTCGTTGTCTCCACCCAGCACGGCGAGTCTGTCACCCAGGAAGAGATTCGCGAACTGGTCCGTCCCCACGTCCTGAAGGTCCTGCCTGAGGGGTGGATGTGCACGGAAGACGAGTTCTACGTGAACCCCACCGGGCGCTTCGTGATTGGTGGCCCCGACGGGGACTGTGGGCTGACCGGGCGCAAGATCATTGTCGACACCTATGGTGGCGCGGCCCCACATGGGGGGGGGGCGTTCTCCGGCAAGGATCCCACCAAGGTTGACCGATCCGCGGCCTATGCCTCCCGTTATCTGGCCAAGAACGTGGTGGCCGCCGGTCTCGCCGAGAAGTGCGTGATCCAGGTCTCCTACGCGATCGGTGTCTCCAAGCCCCTGTCGGTTTATGTGAACACCATGGGCTCTGGGCAGGTGGACGAGGCGCGGTTGGCCAAGGTCCTGCAGGAGATGATGGATCTGTCCCCGCGTGGTATCCGCGAACACCTCAACCTGTCTCGTCCTATTTACGCCCGAACCGCCGCCTATGGCCACTTCGGTCGGAAGCCCGAGGCCGACGGTGGGTTCTCCTGGGAGCGCACCGATTTGGTCGACGGTCTGAAGACCGCTTTCGGTGCCTGATTTCGGCTCTGGAGACGAACAGTTCCACGGCCGGCGCAAGGGCAAACCCCTGCGCGCCGGTCGTCGGCATTTGTGGGACACCCTGCTGCCGAAACTGACCCTTCCCGTCGAAGGGCTGGCCGAGGGGGCGGTGCTGGATCCCGCGACCCTGTTCGACGGTAAAAAAAACGCGTTTTGGCTGGAAATTGGTTTCGGCGGAGGAGAACATCTTACCGCTCAGGCCAAAGCCAATCCAGACGTGGGATTGATTGGATCCGAGGTCTTCGAATATGGAGTGGGCAAGTCCCTCTCCCAGATCGACGAAGCGGGGTTGACCAATGTGCGTCTTTGGCCCGATGACGTGCGGACGGTTCTGCCGCGCCTGCCCGATGGCTGTCTGGAGCGGTTGTTCGTCCTGTTTCCCGACCCCTGGCCCAAGACTCGTCACGCCAAACGTCGGATGATCCAGCCTGTACGTTTGACGGCCTTCGCCCGCCTTCTCAAGGACGGGGGCGAACTGCGGGTGGCCAGTGACGACCCCACCTACCAACACTGGGCGCTCATGCACGGGACGGCCCATCCCCAATTCAAATGGATGGCCAAGGGACCCTCCGATTGGAAGGACAGGCCGGCGGATTGGGTCGAAACCCGATACGAGGCCAAAGCCCTGGCCGCCGGGCGAATACCCATCTACATGATCTTCCGGCGCTTGCCGCGGAAGGATGTCGGGTGACGGAGTCGCTTCCTTTGTGGCGTTGTGTGAAAGCCTTGTGATTTTTCTCCACTGGGGCTATATAGACGCCAGACATCTTCTTGACATGGTCCAGTCTGGACTAGCGGAGGGTGGGCCATTGGCCCACCTTTTTTGTTTTCCGAAACGTGTGCTTTCATGGCGGTTTCCCGGTTAACACTCCACTGGTTCAATGGGGACCCGCGACGAACGGGGGACGCCCGCCCATGATGGGGCATTTGGATAAACTACTCGCGCCGACCGCCGAAGCCATGGGCTACGAACTGGTGCGCGTGACCTTGATGGGCTCCCAAAGCCCGACCCTGCAAGTTATGGCCGAACGCCAGGACGGGCAGGCCATGACCGTGTCCGATTGCGAAGCCTTGAGCCGCGCCCTGTCCGCGCTTCTGGACGTGGAAGACCCGATTAAGGGGCGCTTCAACCTGGAGGTCAGCTCTCCGGGCATTGATCGGCCCCTCACCCGGCTAAAGGATTTCCAGCGGTTCGCGGGAAGCGAGGCCCGGGTGGAGACCGACCGGTTGATCGACGGTCACCGTCGTGTGAAGGGTATCCTTCTGGGGGTTGACGATGATCGCAATGTCCTGCTGCGCCTGGAAGGCGCGCCAAAGCGGGAGGACGGATCCGATCCGGAGCTGGCCATCCCCTACGGCGCCATCGTCAAGGCCAAGCTCCTGCTGACCGATGAGTTGATCGCCCAGGCTTTGCGTCAGGCCAAGTTGGCCGAACGCGAGGCCGGGAACGACAATGGCTCCGACCCCATGGAGGGGGACGAGGCCTGACCGACATTTTCTTTTCAAGACGCTTAGACCGAGACCAGGAAACCGAAACGATGGAACGTACCGTTGGCATGAGCCGGCCTGAACTTGTGCAGGTGGCCGATACCGTCGCCCGCGACAAGAACATCGAACGCGAGGAAGTCTTCGAGGCCATGGAACAGGCCATTCAGAAGGCTGGCCGCTCCAAGTACGGGCACGAACACGACATTCGGGCGCGCATCGATCGCAAGACCGGTGAAATCCGCTTGGCCCGCTATATCGAGGTGGTCGCGGAGATCGAGAACGAGTTCACCCAGACGACATTGGACTTGGCGAAGCGCCGCAAGGACGATGTCGAATTGGGTGAGTTCCTGGTCGATCCCCTGCCGCCCATCGATTTCGGCCGGATCGCCGCCCAGACCGCCAAGCAGGTGATCGTCCAGAAGGTGCGTGACGCGGAGCGGGAACGCCAGTTCGAGGAATATAAGGACCGTCTTGGCGAGATCATTAATGGTCTGGTTAAGCGCGTGGAATTCGGCAACATCATTGTCGACATGGGTCGGGCGGAAGCTTTGCTGCGCCGGGACGAAGTGATCCCCCGGGAGCATTTCAAGAACGGGGACCGGATCCGCGCCTATATCATGGACGTGCGCCAGGAACAGCGGGGTCCGCAGATCTTCCTGTCACGGACCAATGAGCAATTCATGGCCAAGCTGTTCGCCCAGGAAGTGCCCGAAATCTACGATGGTATCATCGAGATCAAGGCCGTTGCCCGGGATCCAGGCTCCCGCGCCAAGATCGCGGTGTTGTCCAATGATCATGCCATCGACCCTGTTGGTGCTTGCGTGGGTATGCGGGGCAGCCGCGTTCAAGCCGTTGTCGCCGAGTTGCAGGGCGAGAAAATCGATATCATCCAGTGGTCCTCGGATCCGGCGACCTTCGTGGTGAATGCATTGGCTCCTGCCGAGGTGGCCAAGGTCGTTTTGGACGAGGAAGCGAACCGAATCGAAGTGGTGGTTCCCGACGAGCAGCTGTCCCTCGCCATTGGCCGTCGCGGCCAGAATGTGCGTCTTGCCTCGAAACTCTCCGGTTGGGATATTGACATCCTGACCGAGGCGGAGGAAAGCGAGCGCCGTCAGGAGGAGTTCCGGACCCGCAGCCAGACCTTCATCGACGCGCTGGACGTGGATGATGTGATCGCCCATTTGCTGGTGACCGAAGGATTCAGCGGAGTCGAGGAAGTCGCCTTCGTGGTCTCGGACGAACTCGAGACCATCGAGGGTTTCGACGAGGACATCGCTTCCGAACTGCAAAATCGTGCTCGGGTCTACCTGGAAGAGCGGGAGCGCGTTTTCGAGGAGAAGCGTGTGGAATTGGGGGTGACCGACGAGGTCGCCGCCCTTGAGGACCTGACCGGGTCCATGTTGGTCGCCCTTGGCGAGAACGCGGTAAAAACCTTGGATGACTTGGGCGACTTGGCCAGTGACGAACTGATCGAGATCGTCGGCGCGGCCAATATGAATGAAACCAAGGCCAATGCCATTATCATGGCCGCCCGTGCCCATTGGTTCGACGACGGAGATGACACTCCCGTTGTCCCCGTGGACGAGGATGGCCTGTCCGCCGGAGAACAGGACGACGGCGTCGTCACGGACGAATCCGCCGGAGACGCCGGCAAAGGGGATGAAGCGTAAGGAATGACCGACTCCGACGACGAAACGCGGGATGACCTCGTGGCCCAAGGGGCCGTGAACCAGGATCGTGAACCCGAGGGACCAAACCGTCGATGCGTGGTGACGCGCGCCGTGCGCCCGAAGGAAACGATGCTGCGTTTCGTCGTCGGGCCGGACGATTTGGTCGTCCCTGACCTGGATGGCCGCCTGCCTGGCAGGGGAATATGGTTGAGCCCATCCCCCAATGTGGTAGAAACGGCGATTGCCAAGGGTGCGTTCAACCGGGGGGCCAAGCGTAAGGTGTCCGTTCCGGAAGATCTTCCTGGTCGTGTGGACCACCTTTTGGAAGAGCGCTGCGTTGGTTTGATTGGTTTGGCGCGCAAGGCGGGCCAGGCGGTGACCGGATATGAAAAAGTCAAGTCGTGGCTCCAGAAGGGGCGCGCTGGATTGGTAATTGAAGCCTCCGACGGCAGCGAAGCGGGACGGAGCAAACTGGGCACCGAGATGTGGGAGGTGCCCGTTTATTTGGCGTTGGACAGTGACGCCCTGGGCCGGGCCTTCGCCCGGGCCAAGGCTGTTCATGCGGCCATTGAACCCGGGGGATTGACCAAACGGCTCCATGTGGATTTGACCCGTTTGTCCCGGTTGCGGGGTCTTCTTCGGGAGGCTCCCGTGGATACCCGTAAAGGACCGGCCACGGGCCGAAACC
This sequence comes from Rhodospirillum sp., assembly GCA_021741145.1. Taxonomy (GTDB): domain Bacteria; phylum Pseudomonadota; class Alphaproteobacteria; order Rhodospirillales; family Rhodospirillaceae; genus Rhodospirillum. The sequence continues at coordinate 149,792 of JAIOYK010000003.1, forward strand.
AAAGGGCCGCGGCCACGGGTGGTAAGCGGCACCGGGATCCGGCCCCTGAAGGGGACGGTTGACTTCAAGGGATCCGAACGGATCCGGTGGCTTCAGGGATCCGAACGGATCCGGCCATTTCAAGGGTCCGAACGGATCCGACCATTTCAAGGATCCGAAAGGATCCAAGGAAAGCCAGGACCCCAACGGGTCACGACTTTCGGAACCCGAAATGGGTTCCGCTCGAGGGATCGGCTTGGATCATGTGGATCCGATGCCGTGAATGGGTATCGAGTCCGGGCAAGGGCCCGGCGCCGGATCGTTTCGATCCGGTATTTTGGGAGCAAGGCATATCCGTATGACGAACGACAAGGATCGCAAAGCCCCCCTGTCGCTGTCGCCGAAGGGGAAGCTGGAGTTGAAGAAGAGCGTCGAGACCGGTCAGGTCCGGCAGAGCTTCTCGCACGGCCGATCCAAGGTGGTGCAGGTCGAGGTGCGCAAAAGCAAGAAGCGCCCGCTGACCGGCGGTGGCGATCCCGCCGCCGTGCGCAATGCCACCCAGGGCGCGGCCATGACCGATACCGGCCTGACCTCCACCGAAATGGATGTCCGCCGCCGCGTTCTGGAAGCAGAAGCGCGGAATCAGGAAGAGGCACGTCGCCTCCGCGCCGAGGAAGAGGTCCGGGCCGCGAAGATGGCCGAGGAGGCTCGCGTCCGCGCCGAGGAGGAGGCCAAGGTCCGCGCCGAGGAGGAGGCCCGTCAGGCCAAGGAGGCCGCCAATGCGCCGGTCACCGCGCCGGTCTCCGCGCCTTTGGTCGAGGCGTCCGAGGCCGAGGGGGTCGAACCAGAGTCAATCGCCAACGCGGTGGACGCCGCGGAGGAGCCGAATGCGGTCACCCCTCCCCGTTCTGGTCCGCGACCGGTGCCCACGGACGACGCCCGTCCTGGTCCCCGCAGAGTCGTGGCCGACGAAGACGAGGAAAGCCGCGCCAAGAAGGTGCCCCGTGGCGGTGGTGCTCCCGTTCCGGCGAAGCCCGCACCGGCCAAGCGTGTCGAACCCAAGCGCCGGGGTAAGTTAACCATCAGCGCCGCCTTGTCTGGTGAAGATCGGTCCGAACGGGGTCGATCCGTGGCCGCCATGCGCCGAGCCAAGCAGAAAGAAAAGCGCAAGGCCGCCGATATGGGGCCCGCCGAGCGGGTGGTCCGCGAGGTGACCATTCCGGACGTGATCAACGTCCAGGAACTCGCCAACCGCATGGCCGAACGGGGCGCCAATGTTATCAAGGTCTTGATGAAATTGGGTGTCATGGCGACCATCAACCAGACCATCGACACCGATACGGCCGAATTGGTCGTTGCCGAATTCGGTCATACCGCGCGTCGCGTTTCGGAATCCGACGTCGAATTGGGGTTGGTGGACGAAACCCCCGAAGGAGTCGAGACCCTGGTGTCCCGTCCTCCGGTTGTGACCGTCATGGGTCACGTTGACCACGGCAAGACCTCGCTTCTCGATGCCCTGCGGTCGACCGACGTCGCGGCCGGCGAGGCCGGTGGTATTACCCAGCATATCGGCGCCTATCAGGTGACGATGGAGGGTGGCCAGAAGATCACCTTCATCGACACCCCGGGCCACGCGGCCTTTACCGCCATGCGGGCACGCGGCGCCAAGGTGACCGATATCGTGGTTCTGGTGGTCGCCGCCAACGACGGCATCATGCCCCAAACCATCGAAGCCATTCGCCATGCCCGGGCCGCCGAGGTTCCCGTGGTCGTCGCGATCAATAAAATGGACTTGCCCGACGCCAATCCGGACAAGGTGCGGACCGATTTGCTGCAACATGAACTTGTTGTCGAGCAAATGGGTGGTGAAGTGCTGAATATCGAGGTTTCCGCCAAGAAGCGGATCAACCTGGATAAGCTGGAGGAGGCCATCCTCCTGCAGTCGGAAATCCTGGACCTCAAGGCCAACCCGAACCGGGCTTGCCAGGGTGTGGTCGTGGAAGCCAGGGTCGAGAAAGGCCGCGGATCCGTTGCTACGGTTCTGGTTCAAAAGGGAACGGTGAAGGTGGGCGACATCTTTGTCGCCGGATCCGAATGGGGCCGTGTCCGCGCCTTGGTCGACGATCGTGGCGAACGAGTCGACTCCGCCGGACCGTCCTATCCCGTTGAAGTTCTCGGGTTCCAGGGGACACCGTCGGCTGGTGATGATTTCATCGTGGTCGAGGACGAAAACCGGGCCCGCGAAGTGTCCGAATACCGTCAACGCAAGGACCGCGAGGCCCAGCAGGTGCGCACGGCGCGGGGCACGATGGAACAGATGTTCGAGAAGATTCAGGCCGGCGAGGCCCGGGAACTGCCCGTTGTCGTCAAGGCGGACGTGCAGGGTTCCGTGGAAGCCCTGGTTGGGACCCTGGAGAAGCTCGGCAACGACGACGTCAAGGTCCGTGTGTTGCATGCGGCCGTTGGTGGTATCAACGAATCCGATATCACTCTCGCCAAGGCGTCCGACGCCGTGATCATCGGCTTCAACGTTCGCGCCAACCCACAGGCCCGCGAAATGGCGCGCCGCGATGGGATCGAAATCCGTTACCACTCGATCATTTACGCGGTGGCGGACGAAATGAAGCAGATGCTTTCGGGCATGCTGGAGCCGACCTACAAGGAGACCTTCATCGGGTACGCCCAGATCCGCGAGGTGTTCAACATCACCAAAGTGGGTAAGGTCGCCGGTTGCATGGTCACCGAAGGCATCGTCAAACGGGGTGCCAGGGTCCGCCTGCTGCGCGACGATGTGGTTGTTCACGAAGGCAGTCTGGGACAACTCAAGCGCTTCAAGGATGATGTTCGCGAGGTTCGCGAAGGCTACGAATGCGGTATGTCCTTCGAGAACTATAACGACATCCAAAGTGGTGATGTCATCGAGTGCTACGAAATGGAAGAGGTGGCCACGGTCCTCTAAGGACCGCGGTCCCTCTTTTCCCCACCGCGGGATATTCGGCGCCAAAGGGAGCCGACCGTCCCGGGGTGGGGTGTTGGAACGAGGCTTTTCCATGTCCAGGAACAGTGTTAAACCCCCCTCCCAACGCCAGTTGCGCGTCGGTGAGGAAATTCGCCATGTTCTGGCCGAGGTATTCGAGCGCGGTGACGTGCACGATCCCGGTGTCGCGGGCGTCCCCTTGACCGTATCCGAGGTCCGGGTCAGCCACGATCTGCGCAACGCCACCGTCTATGTGATGCGTCTGGGTGGTGGCGAGATGAAGGACATCCTGAAGGGGTTGAGCAAGGCTCGCGCTTTCCTCCGCCATCTGGTCGGAGCCCGGTTGACCACCAAGTTCACGCCGGACCTGCGGTTCGAGGTGGACCCCACCTATGACTATGCCGCTCATATCGACGACCTGCTCCATAAACCGGAGGTTGCCCGGGACCTGGAGAAACACCGTCCAGCGCCGGAAGAGGGATCCGAGTCGGAAGAGGGATCCGAGTCGGAAGAGGGATCGAAGTCTGAAGAATGGGACGACGATGAGATCCCGGACGGCCCAAAGGACCCGGGTCCGCCCGGGGACGTTCCCGAGGACGTGGGGGAGGAGCCGACCCGATGAGCCGACGCCGGAAGGGCAAGCCGATACACGGCTGGATGGCTGTCGACAAACCCATTGGCGTGACCAGCACCGATGTGGTCAACCGGTTGAGGCGCTTGACCGGCGCGGCCAAGGTTGGGCATGGGGGAACCTTGGATCCCCTGGCATCGGGTGTTCTACCCATCGCGTTCGGCGAGGCCACCAAGACCGTCGCCTATGTCATGGATGGGGCAAAGGTCTATGAAATGACCGTGGCTTGGGGGGAATCCCGGGATACGGACGATCGGGAAGGCAAGGTGCTGGAAACCAGCCCATCGCGCCCTGACAGCGCGGCCATCGAGGCGATTCTGCCCGATTTTACCGGCGAGATCGAGCAAGTGCCGCCCATCTATTCCGCCGTGAAGGTCGATGGCCGTCGGGCCTATGATTTGGCTCGGGCGGAAGAAGACGTGTCTCTGAAGGCCCGGACCATCCTGATTAAATCCTTGACCATCGACTCCATGCCGTCACCGGATAGGACGGTTTTCCGAGTGGTGTCGGGAAAGGGGGCCTATATGCGGTCCCTGGCCCGCGATATGGCGCTGGCCATGGGAACCCGTGGTCACGTGGCCGCCCTGCGGCGCTTGTCCTGTGGTCCATTCACCACGGAAACGGCGATTTCACTGGATATGACCGATGGGGTCGGGCAAGATACCCCCTATCTCGTAGACCTGCTTCCCGTCGAGGCCGCGCTGGCCGACATCCCGGCCGTTCCTTTGACTGAAGCGGAAGCCCGTCGCCTGTCCCAAGGACAGCCCGTGTCCCTCTTGCAAGTGGCAAGCCGGACTCCCCTGCATGGAATCGCCCAAGGCGATACCGTGCAGGCGTTGTTCAATGGGCGTTTGGTGGCGTTGGCCAAGATCGAGGGCGGGGAAATTCGTCCTCAACGTGTCATTAACTTCTAGGCCGATCCCCAAGTGGGACGGCCCTGGACATAAGGAGACCAACGATGTCGGTTACGCCCGATCGCAAGCAGGAGATCATCAAGGACTTCGCCACCAAGGAAGGCGATACCGGATCTCCCGAGGTTCAGATCGCCATTCTGACCGAGCGGATCACCAATCTGACCGAGCATTTTAAGACGCATAAGAAGGACAACCACTCTCGTCGTGGTCTTCTGAAAATGGTCAGCCAGCGGCGCCGTCTGCTGGATTACCTGCGGGGCAAGCAAGAAGCGCGCTATCAGGACGTGATCGCGCGTCTGGGTATCCGCAAGTAGGATCACAAAATACCCGGGCACCGGTCGGAAGGCCGGTGCCCGGGGTCCATTCGGCTTTCTGATTTGGGACGCTTGGATGGTTGGCGGGGCGGTTCGGCCGCCCGCGCGATGGAATAGGGGGCGCGCGGAAAGCCACTATCGGGTTTCCGCGCGCCCAACGCCATGTAAAGACGAACCGGTTTTCATGCGAAGGCACTGTCCAACGCGAGGATGAACCGGTACCCGAGTCCGCTGGGATACGGGAGCCAGGGCCCGAAAGGGCACGAATCAAAAGGGAGCCTTCGGGGCTCCAAACCACCGTGGGATCCCCAGGGGAGTCCCCGGCCACCAGGACACCGGCGTCCGCTCCGCGCAAGACGGCGCGGCGGATGGAAAGAACTTCCGGTTCAAGGGTGTGGCAGGCGCAATACGGCGACGGTGAGACCGTTAAAAGGAAGATGAAACGCATGTCCATGTTCAACGTGTTCCGCAAGGAAATCGACTGGGGCGGGCGCAAGCTGGTTCTGGAAACCGGTAACATCGCCCGTCAGGCCGATGGCGCGGTGCTGGCCAGCCTGGGCGACACCACGGTGCTTTGCACCGCTGTTGGCGCGCGAACGAAGTCGAAGTTCGATTTCTTTCCGCTGACCGTGAACTATCAGGAGAAGACTTTCGCCGCGGGCAAGATCCCCGGCGGCTTCTTCAAGCGCGAGGGCCGTCCGACTGAAAAGGAAACCCTCACCTCCCGCCTGATCGACCGTCCGCTCCGTCCCCTCTTCGCCAAAGGTTACAAGAACGAGACCCAGGTTGTCTGCACCGTGCTGTGTCATGACCTGGAAAACGATCCGGACGTGGTCGCCATGATCGGTGCCTCCGCGGCTCTGACCCTTTCCGGCCTGCCGTTCCTGGGTCCCATCGGCGCCGCCCGTGTCGGTCTGATCGATGACGAATTCGTTCTCAATCCGACCCGCGACCAGATGGCCGATTCCGCCCTGGATCTGGTCCTCGCCGGGACCCGGGAAGGCGTGCTGATGGTCGAGTCCGAAGCCGAGGAACTGGACGAGCAGACCATGCTCGACGCCGTTGTTTTCGGTCACGATGCCTATCAGGACGTCATCAACGCGATTATTTCACTGGCCGAGCAATGCGCCCGCGAGCCCCGCGATCTGGAGCCGCCGCATCCCCGCGCCGAGGAAGTGGCCACCAAGGTTCGCGACTTGGCCGGAGAAGCCCTGACCACCGCCTACAAGGAGGCGGACAAGATGGCCCGCCAAGCCAAGGTGGCCGAGGCCAAGCAGGCCGCCATGGCCACCTTCGCCGAGGACGAGGAAGCCGCTGGCTTGGCCAGTGGCGCCTTCAAGGATCTGGAGAAGGACATTGTCCGTGGCTCTATCCTGGACACCGGGTTCCGAATTGATGGCCGTGACACCAAGACCGTCCGCCCCATCGAGATCACTCCGGGCATCCTGCCCCGGGCCCATGGGTCGGCCTTGTTCACCCGTGGCGAGACGCAGGCGCTGGTGACCACCACCCTGGGCACCGGTCAGGACGAGCAGATCATTGACGCGCTCGAGGGCGAATACCGGGAAAACTTCATGTTGCACTACAACTTCCCCCCCTATTCGGTGGGTGAAGCGGGTCGCATGGGTTCCCCCGGTCGCCGCGAGATCGGCCATGGCAAGCTGGCTTGGCGCGCCATCCATCCGATGATGCCCGCCAAGGACGAATTCCCCTACACGGTTCGCGTGGTCTCCGAGATCACCGAATCCAACGGCTCGTCCTCCATGGCCACCGTTTGCGGTACCTCCCTGTCCCTGATGGACGCGGGTGTTCCGCTGAAGGGTGGCGTGGCCGGTATCGCCATGGGTTTGATCAAGGAGGGTGACCGCTTCGCGGTTTTGTCCGACATCCTGGGCGACGAAGATCACCTTGGGGACATGGATTTCAAGGTCGCCGGAACCGAACAGGGCGTGACCAGCCTACAGATGGATATCAAGATCACCTCGATCACCAAGGAGATCATGGAAGTCGCCTTGAATCAGGCGCGCGACGGCCGAATCCACATCCTCGGCGAGATGACCAAGGCCCTTGGTGGCGCCCGTGAGGACGTTTCCACCTTCGCCCCGCGGATCACCACCATCAAGGTTCCGCCCCAGAAGGTCCGGGAAGTGATCGGCTCTGGCGGCAAGGTGATCCGCGAGATCACCGAAAGCACCGGCACCAAGATCGATATCGAAGACGATGGTACGATTAAAATCGCGTCCACCGACGGTGAAGCGAGCCAGCGGGCCGTTGACTGGATCCGGGGTATCGTCGCCGAACCCGAGGTTGGCGTGATCTACAACGGCAAGGTCGTGAAGATCATGGACTTTGGCGCATTCGTGAACTTCCTGGGTACCCGGGATGGTCTGGTCCATATCTCCGAACTGGCCCTTGACCGGGTTAAGAAGGTCGGCGACGTGGTGAACGTGGGTGACATGGTCAAGGTGAAGTGCGTCGGGTTCGACGACCGCGGCAAGGTCAAACTGTCCATGAAGCAGGTTGACCAGCAAACCGGGGCCGATCTGGCCGCCGGTTCGGAAGCCGAAGACGCCTGATCCACGGATCCAGTCGCATGGGAACCGGGCCGATGATGGGATCGGCCGCGTCCACCAAGGTGGCATACCCCCCGATTCCCCATCGTGTGATGGGGCATCGGGGGGCGGCCGCCTCGGCGCCCGAAAATACCCTGGCGGGCGCCCGCCAGGCTTTCGGGGAAGGGGCGCGTTGGATTGAATTCGATGTCAAGCTGACCGCCGATGGCGTGCCGGTTATCTTTCACGATGACCGGCTCGACCGCGTGACCTCGGGGCATGGCCTCTTGGCCGATCGGACCCTCGTTGAGCTGCGGGAGTTGGATGCCGGCGGATGGTTCGGCCCCCAGTTTCAAGGGGAACTCATTCCTACCCTGGAGGAAATGCTCACTCTCCTTGCGTCCTTGGGTATGGGAGCCAATATTGAGATCAAGCCCTGTCCGGGCCGGGCCGTGGAAACGGCGCGCCGGTCCCTTGATGTGGCACGGGTCCATTGGCCCGACTTCGCGCCACCTTTGGTGGTATCCAGCTTCGACTTGATCGCCCTGGCCGAAGCTCGCGACGTCGCACCAGAGTGGCCCATGGCCCTCTTGGCCGATGGCGCCGATGGGTGGACAGCGGAAACCATGGTGACCAAGGCCGGGTCTTTGGGATGCCAAGGTATTCACCTGGATAACGCTCTGGCGACCAAGACATGCATCGCGGCATGCGGAGCGGCAGGGTTCATCACCGCGGTTTGGACCGTAAATTCCGCGGTGCGCGCCGATGCCTTGTGGGAATGGGGTGTGGATGCCATTATCTCGGATCGTCCGGGGGCGCTTCTGAGGGACGCGTCGAGCCAAACGAACTTCCGGGAATGAGCAACAGAAAACGGGACCGATCAATCCTGCCACCAGGTGTTATTCGGGACGCATGGTGTTGTTTGATCGGGTAATTTTGGGGAAATTCTGGCCCCGCCCGAGGATCAAATCACGTCGTGTCGATCTTGATTCAAGATATGGTCCTTGATCTGGATTCAATAGGTAGAGAGACTTATGGAACAGGGAAGCTGGGTTTGCTTTTTCGCGCGAGTCTCTCTAATCAAGTGTTTTCCCCGGGGAAAGCCATAAGAAAATTAGACTGGAAGGGTCCTGTCCGTGAAAGACATCAAGCCGCTTTTGATTTCCGGTAAGGAAGTCTACCCCATCGTCGAAGGGGGAAAAGGCGTTTCCGTGAGCACGGGGCGCAGCTCCGGTGCCTGGGCCGCCGCTGGCGGTGTCGGTACCATCAGCGCGGTAAACGCGGATTCCTTTGACGCCGAAGGGCGCATTATTCCCCAAGTCTATCAGGGGCGGACCCGTCGCGAGCGGCACCAGGAGCTTGTCGAATTTGGTATCCGGGGTGGTGTCGAACAGGTGCGCATCGCCCACGAGATGGCCAATGGAAACGGGCGCCTTCACGTCAACGTCCTTTGGGAAATGGGGGGCGCTGTCCCCGTTCTGGAAGGGGTTCTGGACGGAGCCAAGGGCTTGGTCCATGGGGTGACCTGTGGTGCGGGCATGCCGTACAAGGTCGCCGAGATCGCGGCCCGCCATGCGGTCTATTATTATCCCATCGTGTCGTCGGCACGCGCCTTTCGCGCCCTGTGGAAGCGGGCCTACAGCAAGACCGCCGAGTGGCTTGGTGGCGTGGTTTACGAAGACCCCTGGTTGGCCGGGGGCCACAACGGTCTCTCCAACAGCGAGGACCCCAACATCCCCCAGGCCCCCATGCCGCGCGTCGCCGAATTGCGAAAGGTCATGCGGGACGTTGGCGCGCCGGAGGTGCCCATCTTCATGGCTGGCGGTGTCTGGTATCTGCGGGAATGGGCCGATTGGATCGACAATCCAGAATTGGGTCCGATCGCGTTTCAGTTTGGCACACGGGCTCTCCTGACCCAGGAAAGTCCCATTTCCGAAGAATGGAAAAAGCGGCTTCCGACTCTGCGGTCCGGGGATGTGTTGCTGCACCGCTTCAGCCCGACGGGCTTCTATTCCTCCGCCGTGCGCAACACATTCATTCGGGAATTGGTCGAGCGATCGGATCGGCAAATCGACTACCGGTCAGAGCCGGAGGAGGGATTGAGTACGCCTCTGCCCATCGGTGCCCGGGGTCGTGAGGTCTTCGTTTCCGAGGAGGGCGCCGCGAAGGCCAAGGCCTGGATGGAGGCAGGATATGTCGATGCCTTGCGGACACCGGATTCAACCTTGGTCTTCGTCGACCCGGATCGGGCGCGCGAGATTAAAACCGATCAGACCAATTGTATGGGATGCCTGTCGCAGTGCTCTTTTTCCAATTGGGCCGAAACGGAATCAGGGAACAACGGCAAACGGGCCGATCCACGATCCTTCTGTATTCAGAAGACCCTCCAGAATATCGCCCATGGCGATAGCATCGAACGCAACCTGATGTTCGCCGGTCATAATGCCTACCGCTTCGGGACGGATCCGTTCTTCGCGGATGGCAAGGTCCCCACGGCTGGCGAACTGGTCGCGCGTATTCTGACCGGGGATTGAAGCCCCGCGGGCGGGAGAGAGGCTGGCGCATGAAGGCCCGGAGGTGGTCCACTCGATGGAAAAAGCGCCATTCATGAAACCAACATCTTGACCCGCCCCCCATTGACGGCGATACCTTGAGGTGGGAAGTGCCGGTAAGAGGATGTTGAAATGCATCGCGACCGGCCATATCGGCCTATACTTGAAAAGCTGCGTGCCGCAGGTCTTCGGCCTACCCGACAACGGCTCGGGTTGGCTCGCCTTCTTTTTGGTGGCGAGGGGCGTCAGCATGTGACAGCCGAAGGGCTGCACAATCTGGCGGTGGAGGAAGAGATCTCGGTCTCGCTCGCAACGGTATACAATTCGTTGAACCAATTCGTGGATGGCGGGCTGTTGAAGGAAGTGGTCGTGGAGTCTGGCCGCTCCTATTTCGACACCAATATCGAGGACCATCATCACTTTTATATCGAGAATACCGGTCAGTTGATTGATATCCCCGCGGACCACGTTGGAATATCCCACCTGCCACCGATTCCCGATGGGGCAAATCTGCGGTCCGTCGAAGTGTTGATCCGTCTGGTTTCGTGAGGGTCCTTTCGGAAAATCGTTTCGGGGGTCTGGTGCGGCCCGCACTTCGAAACGAGCGCCCGGGCGGACAGCGGGGGCTTCTGTTTGATCGGGAGTCGGCTTAAGGGGGATTACTCCACGTATTCCCCCTTATAGACCCCCCAGAACGCATCCCGGGGCAGCCAACCCAGGTATCCACCGACATCGACCCGGCAATAGTCAAGGGTGCTTGGACAGCCCAGGAGCTTGCCAACCACACCGGGGTTGGCTTGGGCGACGGGAAGGCTTTCCGGGGAGGGTTCGGCTCGCACCAAGTGCGGCCCTCCCGTGGTGATCAGGGTGCGTTGCCCCGAGAGCATGTTCTTGTGGACCCACCCTTCCGATCCTTCCGGATCCCGGATCTTCCGCCAGGTGTCGTATTCGGCGACAACTTCGACCGGCACGCCCCGCATTTGGAAGATCCAGACCACCGGATAGCGCTTTCCCGGGCCTGACCGCATGTTCACCTGGTTGGCGCGCAGGGATACAAAGCGAGGCAGGGGGAGGCCGCTGGGGGTATTGGCCGCCGAGGGTCGGGGATCGTCTCCTTCGAGGGCTTCGGTCATTGGGGCCTGGGCTTTGGCGGGGAGGATCTCGGAGGCCAAGAGGGCGGCTGCCAGTAGGCAGGCGCCCGCCCTGGCGAGGTACGAGCCGGTAAGGCCGAGGGGGCGCTTTTTGTTGGATGGGCCGCGGCTCACCTGGACACCTTATGAATTGGGGCGTGCCCGCCATTCGGGCACATGCTTGAAAGAATGCGATAGGCGGATGCAACAGTAGGGCATTTCATGGCGCCGACCGCTCGACCTATGGACTCTTGATCGACGCAATAGAAAACCAGAGGGCACCCGGGGTCAAGCGGCGCGCGTGCAAGGATATTTCTCACCGGCACCGGGGCGGATGCTTTCCCGCCGGGGTGGCTGGACAACCCCCGTCCATCTTGGTAGGCAGAACGTCCGAACCCAACGGGGGACCGATCAAACGGGACCCCTTCCACGGGGCCCCACCGTTTGCACAGCTAAATTCCGGGAGTTTCACGACATGCCGCAGACCAAGCCATTGGTCGTTGTCACGCGAAAGTTGCCCGACGCCATCGAGACACGCATGATGGAATTGTTCACCGTGCGTCTCAACATCGATGACCACCCATTCACGCGCGATGAGCTATGTCAGGCCGTGGCCGAGGCCGATGTCCTCGTCCCCACGGTGACCGACCGGATCGACAGCGGTGTCTTGTCTCACGCCGGGGAGAAGCTGCGCCTGATCGCCAACTTTGGCACGGGCGTCGATCACATCGACGTGGCCAGTGCCCACCAGCGCGGCGTCACGGTCACGAACACTCCCGACGTTCTGTCGGAGGATACCGCGGATATGACCATGGCCCTGATCCTCGCCGTGCCCCGTCGGGTCGCGGAGGGGGAGCGGATGATCCGCGAGGGCACCTGGTCCGGTTGGAGCCCCACCCACATGCTGGGGCACCGGATTTGGGGCAAACGCCTGGGCATCGTTGGCATGGGCCGGATCGGTCAGGCCGTTGCCCGCCGCGCTCGGGGCTTTGGTATGACCATCCACTACCACAACCGGCGGCGTCTGCACGAAAGTGTGGAGCAGGAGCTGGAAGCAACCTATTGGGAAAGCCTCGACCAGATGCTGGCCCGGATGGATGTGATCTCCATTCACTGCCCCCACACGCCAGCCACCTACCACTTGCTTTCAGCCCGTCGTCTGGCTCTGCTGCGGCCCCATGCCTATGTTGTCAACACGGCCCGTGGCGAGGTGATTGATGAGAATGCCATGGTGCGCATGCTGTCCAAGGGCGAATTGGCGGGGGCCGGTCTGGATGTCTTCGAGTACGAACCCGCGGTGAATCCCAAGTTGATCGCCATGGATAACGTGGTTCTTCTGCCACATATGGGGTCGGCGACCCTGGAAGGTCGTGTGGATATGGGTGAGAAGGTGTTGATTAACATCAAGACCTTCGCCGATGGGCATAAGCCGCCGGACCGTGTTCTGCCGACCATGGTGTAGCCAGCGGGACCCCTTGGGCACTTTGGACATAAAAAGCGGGAGCCCCTTGGCGAGGCTCCCGCTTTTTACGGGGTTGCTTTTTGATTGTGTAGTTTGAACGAACGGATTGTTATTTCGTCGCTAGATTCTGGACGGGGTTAAGTTTGTCGACCCGGCCGGAGTCGTAGATTTTCACGAGCAGGTCGTCCTTGCGGTAAAGCGTGCCGCATTTCGTTCCCTCGTCGCTGATGCCGCACAGGGTCTCGCCATCCCGTATGACCCAAGTCTCCTCGAATTCGCCATTCATGCCCGAGGGGTGGGTCCAGGTTCCGATGGTATGACCATCGGGGCTGTAGCTGACCGTGATACGAGCTCCCTGGGGGTGGTCATAGGCGTAGCTGTGGCCCGCGATCAAAGACCGCAGGTCTCCGCCGGTTACCTGGGTGAATCCAGCATTCAATGCACGCGCCCCCTGATGGGTACCCTCGGTCTGGACGACGATGTCCTCCTTCGCCGGGACCGAAGTCGTGGCGGCCCGTGGGGATTCATCCACGCTTCCTGTCGTTGTCTGGCAAGCGCCGAGACTCATCACCGCCACGGCTGGTAGGGACAGGGCCACCAACCGCACCGCTCTGGCTGCCGTAGCCATCGGGAAAGGCATCGCGGAATCCTCCAAACCTGAAAGAGTGGTCAAAAGAGTAGGATAGGAACAGGCTGGGAACAAGGCCCGTCACTGTCTCTTAAAGAAACGCAAGCTCTGCCAGAAAGTTCCGGACTGGATGGTGAATGACCATCCTGGGGTTGGTCGCTTCCCTTGGGGGAGGACTGGAGAAACGATGCGCCCCGAAACAGGTCGAGGTGCTTTTGATCTTTAATTTTATGAGCATTCATCGGAGCGAATGACGGCTCTAATCCGCGGACAAGGGAATATGATCGGCGAAGGGGAGAGGAACCCAGGTGGCCAGGGTTTCCTTGGGTGGCTCGAAACCACACGTGTCCATGGAGGTTTGGACGCCCTTTCGGTAGTCCGCGCTGGTGTCCAGGGCGCGGGTGTCAAAGCCCCAGAGGGTGGGTACGGCGCCCGTGTATATGGTCGAAGAGAGACACCCATCGCTGTATCCCTGGGCGTATTCGGTCGTTGAGCCACTGGGCGCGCAAGCGGCCAGGACCATCATCGCCGGCACGGTAAGGGCGATGGCCAAACGGGAAGAGGCCATGGGATATCCTCGTCTTGGTGAATAGGAGAACGAATTGGCCCATGCTCTCTCGACTGGAGGATTCGGGCAAGTGTTTTCACTTTCCCAAAGCGCGCGCTTTTCCTTTCAATGCGGTCCGGCATGACGGAAAAAGCGACGAATGCGGTCCACCATCAGCGCGCCTGTTGATCCGCGTTGGCTCGTTCCCCCGTCTTCCCCAGCGGAAAGGGCCTGTGCATTGCGGTTCTGGCGGGCTTCCAGGATAGCGCCCATCTGCTCGATCAGGCCGGGCGAGTGATCCAAAAGCGGTGCTAGGTCCGTGGCGGTCACTTCCTGAAGGAGGCATGGCGTGTCGGCGATGACCGTCGCGCCCCGGGGGGCGCCGGTCAGGAGGGACATTTCTCCCATCACTTCGCCGGGGCGGATTCGCCCCACTGTTTGACCCCCGACAGAGACCTGAAGCAGGCCTTCACGCAGGATGAACAGGGAATTTCCCTCCTCCCCCTCGTGGACCAGGACCGCATTTTGGGGTACATCCCGCCTCCGGGACAGGGCGGCCAGGGTGCGCCGGTCTTCCGGGGCCAGGGTCGCGAACAGGTCCACCCGGTCCAGCCAGGAGTCGCGGATGGTCTGTTCCCGCTCCCGCTCCCGGCCCAGGGGGCCGACGAACAACTCCTTGCGCTCCCGCGCCGGGCGTCGCCCGGCCATGGCGAGATTTTCGTAAACGGCCCGGTGCACCGCGGCCTGAACATGGGGGAAGCGGCCCACGTCGGGCATCCAGTAGCGGAGTTCCCACTCCACCCCCTCTTCCTTGAAGGACAGGATCCTGGCGTCCGGCTCCCGGGGAACGGATGCGCTATCCGCTACGCTTCGAGCCGCGGAAACCAGCAGACGCTCACCCTCCTCGGGCGTGACCTCGAAGTCGAGAACGATCTTCATGGACCAGCGAAACCAGGGTTGGGGGATGGAATAATTGCGCAGGTTCATCTGGGCGATCTGGGAATTTGCCACCGTCACGGAGACATGATCGTTGGTTAGCAGGCGTGTGGCACGCCAGTTCATTTCCATCACCTGACCCACCAAACCCGGCTCCACTTGGATCCAGTGGCCGATGTCGAAGGGCCGCTCCACGGCGATGGTGATGCCGTAGAAGAAGTCGGCGATCATGCCGCGCAGGGCAAATCCGACGACCGCCAAGACCACGCTCGACGCGGTGATCAGGCCGGTGATGGACTGACCGAAGGGGATGGACGCGATCAGGGTGATGGCGATCAGCCAGATGACCCCCGCCACCAAGCTTTTTAGAAGGGCGGGAGTCTGGATCCCCGACCGCCGGGGGAGGACGCCCCGCCAAAGCAGTAGGTCGATGACCCGTGTCGCCAGAAAGGCCAGGGCGGCGAAGACCAGGGCCAGGGTCCAGGGTTCGGCGTCCTTGGGCGTGATGGGTTTGATCAGGGTGGTCAGAGCGGCGGCGATAGGACGTTCTTGCCCAATCAGGACCAGGGCGATCGCAAGGACCAAGAGAGGCGCGACCAGTCGCGATAGGGTCTTTACCAACATGTCCCTGGCACCAAACGCTCCCATTTTTCCTCTTGTAACCACAGCTCAATGGTCCTCCAAACAGCGCTCTTCCGCAAAGGGAACATTTCGTGTACATAGGTGTCGACACACAGAAAATTCGACTTTTCCTGAAGAGGCCCCTCCATGAAGGCCCTGTGCCGCGACTGCCTGCTGGATTTGGACCCCCAGGTGCCCCATTGCCCGCGGTGCGGGTCGGCGCGGATGGTTCGCCATACCCGCCTCGACCGGATGGATATCGCCCATATCGACTGCGACGCCTTTTATGCCTCGGTTGAGAAGCGGGACAATCCGGCGCTGCGGGACAAGCCCCTGATCGTTGGCCATCCGGGGGGGCGTGGCGTGGCCACGACGGCCTGCTATATCGCTCGCCGGTCCGGGGCGCGGTCGGCCATGCCCATGTTCAAATGCCTGGAGCTGTGTCCCGACGCCGTGGTAATTCCGCCAGACATGGCGAAGTACAAGCGGGTGTCGGCCCAGGTCCGGGCCATCATTCTGGAGGCCACGGAACGGCTGGAGCCCCTGTCCCTGGACGAGGCCTATCTTGACCTTTCGCCAGAGGAACATCGCTTCGACCGCCCCCCCGCGGCGAGCTTGGCCGAGATCGCCAGGCGGGTGGAAAGCGAGGTGGGGATTTCGGTGTCCATCGGTCTGTCGGCGAACCGGTTTCTGGCAAAGCTCGCCAGCGACATGGATAAACCCCGGGGGTTTACGGTGATCGATCCGGAGGAGGCGCCAGCCCTGCTCGCCCCCCTACCGGTGGGACGGATCCATGGGGTGGGGAAAGTGACGGAAGGCAAGCTGGAGGCCATGGGGCTCCGCCTGATCGGCGATCTGCAACGCCAATCCCCCGATGCTTTGATCGCCCGTTTCGGTAAGTTGGGCCGGACCCTTCATGCCCATGCCTGGGGGCAGGGGGGGCGGACGATCACGCCGGACCGGGATCCCAAGAGCCTCTCCGCCGAGACCACTTTTTCCCAGGATCTGCACCGATTGGGTGATTTGGCGAGCCACCTTCCCCCCCTCGCGGCCCGGGTGGCTGGTGCCCTGGAGCGTCGGGGTGTCAGTGGGGGAACGGTGGTTCTGAAGCTGAAAACCGCGGATTTCCGGATTTTGACCCGGCAGGTCCGGCTTACGGGTCCCACGATCCGGGGCGACGTGATCAGCCGGGCCGCCCAATGCCTGCTGGAACGGGAAGCGGATGGCCGACGGTTTCGATTGATCGGTATCGGAGTCGCCGACCTCCACGGCATGGCGGAGGCCGACCCGCCGGACCTGTTTTCCAGACTGATGTAGGGACGACGGTCGATTTAGGCGGCGATAGCCCGATGAAAGGCATAGGCATCCATGGCCAGCATGGCATGGGTGGTGCCGTCATGCAGCCTTGTGGCGGTCGCTCCGTCTCCCGCCGCCCCGAGAGCCACGTAGAAGGGCATCAGGTGTTCGTCCGTCGGATGGTGACGCTGGGCGGACGGCGCCCTGGCCCTGTAGTCGAGCAGAGCGTCCAGATCATGCGCCGTGGAGCGGTCGGCCATCCAGTCGGCGAAGGCACGGGTGCTCTCCTCCGGCCGGGCGTCCACCGGCTGGCCGCGGAAGGTGCGCAGGTCGTGGGTCATGGCGCCGGAACCGATGATGAGCACGCCCTCCTGGGAGAGGGGCGCCAGCGCCCGGCCCAGGGCCAGGTGGTCCGCGGCGGATCCCTGGTACAGGACGGAAACCTGGAAGGCGGGCAGCCGGGCTTCTGGGTCGATCAGGCGCAGGGGTGTCCAGGCCCCATGGTCCAGGCCCTGATGGGTGTCGATGGCCGCGGTATATCCCGCCTCCCGCAGCAAGGCCGACGCCTGGGCGGCCACCTCGGGGGCTCCTGGGGCCGGGTGACGGATGGCGTAGAGGGCGGGGGGAAAGCCATAAAAGTCGTGGATGGTCTCTGGCGCCGTGGCCCCTCCCACCTGGACCTCGCGGGTCATCCAATGGGCGCTGACCATAAGAACGGCCTTGGCCCGACCGACCGCCGGGGCAAGGCTCCGCAGGAAGGCGTGGGTGGGGGTTTCCTTCTCGATCAGAAGGGTCGGCGAGCCGTGGGACAGGAAAAGGCTGGCCGGTGGAGCAAGGGTGGTCATGGACTGTCTCCCGATAAAGACGAATTCTTCTGTTATCTGAGAGTTTTCCGGACATTCCGGAAAAGGGGAAGCCACGGATCTCGCGCGAGACTGTTTACAAAACGAGTGCAATCGATTTAATGGCGACTGAATTGTCTGTAACAAACGGGGTAATGGATCCGGTCACGGAAAAAGGCCCGCGATAAACGACGGGCCTTTTAATTAGTCTTGATCGGTTTCGCTCCACCGCGGAGAAACGGGACCCGTTTCCGCCAGAAGCGATCCTGAAGGTCGGCGATCAGGCGGCGGCCTGGGCCTTTACCATGCGACGCTTTACCTTGCGCAGTTCCAGCGGCAGCTTGGCCGAGGGAGTCGACATCAGGAACGCGTCGAGGCCACCCTTGTGCTCGATGGTGCGCAATCCATGGGTGGACAGGCGCAGACGAACGGGCTGCTTCAGCAGGTCGCTCATCAACGAGTTCACCTGCAGGTTCGGCAGGAACCGGCGGCGGGACTTGATGTTGGAGTGGCTGACATTGTTGCCGGCCTGTACGCCCTTGCCGGTAACGGCGCAACGACGGGACATGTGTCGGTCCTCTTATAAAAGCTGTTTTCGGTTTCGAAGAGAGGCGGGTTCTACCCGAGCGTCCCTGGCGGGTCAAGAAAAATCGCGGGGTCCCGGGGATCAAAGGGTGTTGAATCGGAATCGCGTCCGTGGTTGTGCCGCGATCTCGAGTCAATACGTCATGTAAGCGTCTTGGTACGCGGGTTCTGAAACGGGAAACGGGGACCAGGCCACCGCCTTTCCCTCGCTCCGTCAATCGAACAGTTTGTCGATGTCGTCTTGCCCCAGGCCGGCTCCGACCGGGGCAGGGGTGGGCTTGGCCTTGGAAGCGGCCTTGGTTTTGGCGACAGGTTTGGCCCTGGACACTTGGGGGACTGTTCCGGGCGCGGGCTTGGTCTTGGGTTTGGGCGGGGGGCCGCCGTTGAGCATGGCATCCACGTCCGCCTGGGAAATCCCCTCGCCAGCCAACGCGGGTCCGTTCAGGTACTGCTTGTATTCGTCTTTTTCCTCGGTTTCGTCATCGTCCACCGATTGATCGGCGATGGCGTTCTCGCCCCACATGGTAATCAGGTTATGCACCCGGGATTCAATGAATTGCAAGGAGGTGACGACCTTGGTGATTCGCTGCCCAGTGATGTCCTGGAACGAGCACGCCTCGAAAATCTGGCCAACCAAGTCCGGTGCCTTGTCCAATTCGGCCTTGATCGCCGGATCATCGACCTTGCCATTCACGGCATTGGTGATCGCATCCAGATTCTCGGCGGCTCCCATGATGGTATTGGTCGCCGACTCCGTGGAAGCGACAATGGCGTCCAGTTCGTCGGACATGGACGTAAAGCGGTCACTGGTCTGCCCGGGTCGGTGAATGGAGGCGATCTCCCGACGGATCCTTTGGATGTGTTCGAACAGGCCGAAAACTTCTTTCCGCAAGATCATCAAATCGGATTTATCGTTCATGTCCATACCTAGTTGGGCCAAACACAGTCATCTCGCCGGTCCCCGGTCCGCCGTTGTGAACCGCTCTGTGTATCCCGCCCATCCTGGGCGTGCCAGAAAAATCCAGTCAAAAGTCAGTAAAAACGTCCTCCCAGATAAAGCGGCACAAACTGACATGGTTAGACACCAACAAATTTCTTATTTTTCCTGTTCTTTTCCCTCATTAAGTAGAGCCCGCATGGCCGTCACCATCAACTTGCGGCGATCTTCGTCGGAGAGGTCCGCGAGGATCTTCTGTTTCGCGCGATGGACAGCCAGGGCATTGCTAATCAATTGTTCCCGCTCGGGTGTCATGAGCCGGGTTTGATTGGCGCGAATGGTCGCCTCGGCCTCGGCCCTGGAATCCCTGGGCGCGGGGAGGGAGGCCCCGGCCCCGGCCCCGGCCTTGGCTTTGGCGAGGGCCTTGGTGGCGGCCTTGCTGGGGGCGGACTTCCGCTTGCCCAAGGCTGCGTCGCGGGCCGCGGCTTTTACATGAGGCTTGTTGCCGCCTGGTTTTTTCGGATCACCCAGCAATTTATTCCAAAGACTGTCGATCAGTCCCATGGCCCCATCCTTTTTCAGGCTCCGCGGGAGGTGGGTGGGCCGTCGTCGTGAAGGGAGGCCTGATACCCCTCCACATCCTCGAGTGAATCGTCGTCTTCGCCGAAGACGTCGAATTGGTCGGCCCGGGTGGCGGTCTGGGTCTTGGATCCCTCCGACCCTTTTCCATGTCCCTTGCCCTGCGCGGCTGGTCCAAGGTTCCTGCCCTGCCCGGCCGGACTCTGGCCGAGAGCGGACCGGGAGAGGGAGCGGGCCACCCGTTCCTGTATGCTGGCCATATCAGATCCGTTCAGTGGAGGATAGGGCAGACGGCGAGCGATATCCTCGGCGGATTCCTTCGGCTCGGGCGCGCCCCGTCCCCCGGCGGGGGGCGGTTCGGGCCGGTTCAGGCGTTCGGCCAGACTGCCCCTGGGGGGATTTGCCGTCCTGTCGGTCCGTTGGGCGGGGGGGCGCCGGGTGGGTGTGGTTGTCTCGATCTCCCTACCCCAATCCACGCCGCCGCCAAAGTCCTCCATGGTTTCCAGGTCCTCCAAGGGATCAATCATGGCGGCGTTGAAGTCGTCTTCGCCCGCGGGCTCGTCCTTCGTTTGGGCGGAGGAAAGGAGACCGGACCGCGCCGGGCTAGAATCGCCGAGCAGGGCGCGCATGCGGGCATCCACGTCTTCCAGCATCAAGGCCACCCGTTCCAATGGCCCGTCTTCCAGAATCGCGCGCAGCAGTCGATCCTCGGTGTTGTCTCGGCACAATTCTTCAATCAGGGCATGGCGCCTTAGGAAGCGTTGCAGAGCCGCGGCGCTGGGTCCGTCCTCCGCCAATCGCTCGGCCAGCCGGTCGGAAAATCCAGGACCGGATTTCTCCGCGCAAAAGAGGAAGGTGTTGGGAATGGCCCAGGGATAGCCAGCCGAGGTCAAGGCCCATTGGGTCTCCATTTCGGCCGGGTCGATGATGTTCAGGCGGTCCATGATCTGCCCAAGGTGGGCGCAGAGATCCCGGAGGCCCAGGTCGGCGCTGTCCAGGAAGGCCCGTCGGCGGGCCTGTTCCTGCATCATGATCACCGTGCGGGCGAGGCTCTCCGAGTCGTCGTGTCCCCGACGGAGGCGCGTGGGTCGCCCGGGCTGGGCGGCCGAAAGGGTCCGGGACACGACCGCCGTCACTGCCCAGATCAGCGCCATGGGCAGAACCGCGGCGGAGACCACGGCGGCCAATCCGATGGGAGACAGGTTGCCCATGCCGGGCCAATCCGTTCCGGACGTGACGGACAGGGCAAACACGATCAGCCAGAGGATGGAAAGTCCCGTGGCGGAAAAAAAGGGGATAAGCGGGCCAAACACGATGGCGACTCTCTAGAACCGGCGAGCGAAAAGGAGGCCCGGACGTCCCGGACCATTCGGGCACCTTGACGGAATGAACGCGATCAAGGCGGCGGCACCTAAGCGACCGACCTTACGGCTCCTTGGCCGGGCTGGCCAGGGGGCAAGGCGGCGGTGCCAGTATGGCATGCCCACCCCTGGCCTGAAAGCCTAGGAGTCCCGGGGCGTTGACCCTGGGTCACGACGGCCAGTGGGAAAGGCTCCGTCGGCGGCTTCGAAACCATATAAAAATATCAGGGTTATTCATGTGCGTTCACACTTGGTGCATCACCGTGATGGTGGTGCGCTATGCGATGCCGCCCGTCGCCCGTCGGGGTTTCGGCCTCGGGGGCTGGCCTGGGCGAGGGGGCCGGGCGGGGGGTGGTGTCCGGCCGAGAATCTCCGACCAAGTGGGATCAATGTGTGTCGCGGCGAAGTACCGATCCAAACGGGCCAGATACAGACTCGCGGCCTTGGTGGCCGTGCCTTGGGGGTCGGTGACCTTATTGTTGGCGAAGTCCGCGCGGATTTCCTCCAGACCCTCCAACACCAGATCCCGAAAGATCCGGGGATTCTTGTGGGCGGATGCCTGCCAGATCACGCCTATGACAAGGCGGTCGATGAGGGCCGACATATGAAAAGCCGAGGTGGGGTCGGTCAACTCTCCCCGGTCCGGGGAAAGATCGCTTTCGCCGGTCGGCGCGGCGCGGCCCCCCCGGATCTTGTGGGTTTGGGCACTTACGATTTGAACCGATTCCGTGACCAGCCGTTGAGTGGCCAGGGCCTGGGATCGGGCCATGCGGCCATGCTGGCCAAAGACGCCGATCAGGACCAGCAAGGAAACTCCGGTCAGAGCAATGGCGGCCAGGGTGTCTCCCCGCTCCGTCAAGACCGTAACCATGGAGAGGGCGGCACTGGTCAGGAAGCCGATGGTTACGCCGACCAGCTTGGTTAACATGGTCGGGGCGCCAGTAATGATGATCGGCGCGGAGATCACGAACATCATCAGCCCGGACAGGGGGCCAAGCCCATAGGTCCCCAGAGTCGCCAAGGGATTAATGATGGGTCCTTGCCGGTGGGTCATGGACACGACCTTTTGGTAATCCTCGTAAACGGGGATGCCGAGAACCATGGCAAGCCCCAGCGCGGCCAGGATGGCGAGGCCGTTTTGAAGCGCGCCTTGAAATGATCGAGACCGTTGCATTCCACCCTCCCCATCCCTTGGCCCCGCCCCGTCGATCAGGGAGAGGTCCGGTTGCCGTGTTGACTTTCGTCGGGTCGACCACGGATGAAAATATTTCTCCATTTCCATCCTATAAGTTGATTTGACCATGCGATGTGACGATCATCACAGGAAGGCTCGGACGCGAGACTGAGATGGCTTTCCCGTGCGTGGCCCATTGCGATTATCCCGTGAGCGCTCCACCTAAAACGGGCGGGATGGCGCTTTCCTGACGAAAGAACCAACGCGCGCGATCCGCGTCGGTTGCCAGTCGACGCTTCCTCGAGGCCTAAGGACACGATCTCCCCATGGGTTTTCTACGCCACATACGTGCCTGCAACGTCCATGACCTGTCCGGGTTCAGTCGTTTTGTCGTGGATGGGCGACCGGTTGGTTGGATTCGGCGCGCCCTGGCGGAACGTCTGAAGGCTTTCCCCCGGGTTTTTGATTGCAATATGGATCGGGTCTCCCTTGTCGCCGCCCTACGCGCGCCCGACGGTCGAACGCGCGCCGTGGCCGAGGTGATCGCCCGTTTGGCCGAGGATGGGGTTGTCCCAACGCCCCGGGGGGAGATCTACAAAGTGTCCATGGGCTGGGGGGAGCCAACCCTGTTCTCCCTGGATCGGGCCGTGGTGCCGACCTTCGGGGTTCGGTCCCATGGGGTTCATCTGAATGGATATGTCGGCCGAGGCGAGGACATGCGCCTCTGGGTCGGTCGGCGGACCCGGGAGAAGGCCGTCGCGCCGGGCAAGCTGGATAACATCGTCGCCGGAGGGCAACCCGAAGGGTTGACCCTGCGGGAAAACCTGATCAAGGAATGCGCCGAGGAAGCGGACCTGCCCGCGGATCTGGCCATGCGCGCCCGGGCCGTGGGCGCGATCACCTATTGCATGGAGCAGCCGAACGGGATCCACCAGGACACCCTGTTCTGCTATGACCTGGATCTGCCGGAGTCCTTCGAGCCCCGCAATACGGATGGGGAGACGGAGGAATTCCACCTCTGGCCCTTGTCGAAGGTTTTGCAAACGGTCCGCGAGACGGAGATGTTCAAGTTCAACGTCAACCTGACCATCATCGATTTCGCCGTCCGTCACGGGTTCATCGATCCAGATACCGAACCCAACTATCAGGACATCGTTCTGGGGCTGCGGGATCGGGCCGAACCCAAGGCCGCGAATTCTCCGGTCTGATATCCTCCGAGTCCCTGTATTCCAAGAGTGCGAAAGAAAATTTCAGGAAAGGGGGAAAGCGCTTTTCAATGATTGTCCCGCGCTTGCACAAGGGGTGCGGTCCGACCATTCTCCGGAGCGAGATTTCGCTTTCATAAGCCGGAGCGAAATTTCGCTTTCATAAGATTTAATGAGATAGGGCGAGGAATTTCCATGAGCTTCAAGATCGTCGAGCAGGCTCCGGCCCGCCTGAACCGCTCCGAACAGGCGGTTCCCGGCTCCAATACCAAATTCTTGGAGAAGGCCGCCGCGGGGGACGCCGACGTGGTGTTCCTGGACCTGGAAGACGCCGTCGCGCCGTCGGAGAAGGAACAGGCCCGCAAGAACATCATCGCCGCCCTGCACGATCTGGACTGGTCGGGCAAGACCGTGTCCCTGCGGATCAACGGCCTCGACACCCATTACATGTATCGGGACGTGGTCGATGTGCTGGAGGCCGCGCCGGACAAGCTGGACCTGATCATGATCCCAAAGGTGGGGACGGCCGCGGATGTCTACGCCGTGGACATGCTGGTCACCCAGATCGAGGCCGCGACCAAGGCGACCAAGCGTATTGGCTTCGAGATGATCATCGAGACCGCGCTGGGCATGGCGAACGTGGACGAGATCG
The DNA here is from genome assembly GCA_021741145.1 of Rhodospirillum sp. Lineage (GTDB taxonomy): Bacteria > Pseudomonadota > Alphaproteobacteria > Rhodospirillales > Rhodospirillaceae > Rhodospirillum. Next base: position 173,666 of record JAIOYK010000003.1, read on the forward strand.
CCGGGGCCAGCCCGCGCAATGAATCCCTCCACTTCGGCGTGGCCGACTACGCCGCCTCGACCAAGGCGCGGACCACCAATATTGGCGGTCCCAATGCCGAGTACGGTGTTCTGACCGATCCCCTGGAGGATGGCTCCCGGGCCTATTACTGGGGTGACATGTGGCACTATGCCATCGCCCGCATGGTGGTGGCGGCCCGGGCCCATGGCCTGCGGCCCATCGACGGTCCCTTCGGCGACATCAAGGACGCGGAGGGCTACAGGGCCCAGGCCATGCGCGCGGCGGTCCTGGGCTGCGAGGGCAAATGGGCCATCCATCCGAGCCAGAGCACGCTGGCCAACGCGCTGTTCAGCCCCAGCGAGAAGGAAGTGGCTCAGGCCCGGGCCATTCTGGACGCCATGGCCGTGGCCGAGAAGGAAGGCAAGGGCGCGGTGACCCTGAACGGGAAGCTGATCGACTATGCGTCCATCAAACAGGCCGAGGTTCTGGTTAATAAGGCGAAACAGGTGGCTGGCGGCTGAGTTCGCCATCGGTTTGGCGATTTTTCTCGAAGGGAGCCGCCCGGTCGGGCCGCCCCCTCGCTTGGGCTAATCGAGAACCCAGGTCAGGGTCTTGAGGTAGGCGGACTCGGGCAGGGCCGGATGGATTGGATGGTCTGGTCCGGCGCCGCCGGAGCGGAGAATGCGGCCGGTCCGCCCGGCCTGGGCGATGCCCTTGGCCGATTCATCCTGAAAGCGGTCCGTGGGCATGTGGTGGCTGCAAGAGGCCAGGAACAGGAAGCCGCCTGGTTCGACCAGGGGCGCGGCGAGGCGGGCGACCTTGCGGTAGCCCTTGGCGGCTCCGGCCACGTCCTTGCGGCTTTTGGCGAAGGCGGGGGGGTCGCAGATCACGACTCCGAAGGTCCGCTTTTCATTGCCCATCCGTTCCAGGGCCGAGAAGGCCTCGGCCTTCTCCGTGGTCAGGCGGTCGGCCAATCCCGCGGCCTCCGCCGTCCTGCGGGCCAGATCCAATCCATGCTCGGATCGATCCAGCAGAGTCGCCGCGGTCGCGCCCCGGGCGAGGCAGAGCAGTCCGAATCCCCCGGCATAGGTATAGGCGTCCAGGACGCTTCGGCCCTTGGCCAGATTGGCGACAAAGGCCCGATTGGGCCGTTGGTCGAAGAACCACCCGGTTTTCTGCCCATCCAACAGGTCCGCTAGATAGGTGAAGCCGTTTTCCTCCACGGGCACCGGGCCGTCGAGTGCGCCCCGGGCCAAGCGGATTTCCTGGGGCAGACCCTCCAGGGCGCGGACGGGGGAATTGTTGATCAGCACGATGGCCCGGGGGGAGAGGCGATCTTCCAGGGCATCCAGAATAACCTCCGTCAGCCGATCCATTCCGGCGGTATTGGCTTGGACCGCCAGGACATCCCCCAGACGGTCGACGATCAGCCCGGGAAGTTGATCCGCCTCGCCGTGGATCAGGCGGCCATGGGGGGTGGGGAACAGCGCCGCGCGCAGGGCCAGGGCGCGGTGCAGGCGGGCGCCGACCCAGATCCGGTCGATGGCGGCATCGGCCCGCTCATCCAGAAGCCGGGCGGCAATCAGGGAATGGGGGCTGAACGTCGCCACCCCAAGGGACTCTCCGCCCGCATCTTGCACGGTGACCAGGGATCCGGCGGGCAAGGCCTTGATCTCGGTCGTCATGACCACTTCATTGGAAAACAACCAAGGGTGGCCTTGCCTAAGACGTTTCGAACGGCCTGGCGCGATGGACAGGATGGGGCGAGGATCCGCGTTGGGTGGATCCAGAGGGCTGTGATTGGACATCGTGGTTCCGAATTAAGGCGGATTCGCGCCGGAGTCCGGGCGGGAAACCCCTGGGTTTAATTGGTTTTTCCGTGCTTTCTTCAACCAAATGTGACGGCGATTTGATTTATGTCAATGGCGGGGAGAAGGTTGCCGGGCATAGTCACGCCACCTTGGCCCCCGGCCGGGGCGGTTTCCGCGTGGTGCTAGGGATGGCGCCGCGGGGAGAGAGTCGGTCAGGCGGGGGGAGATTGACAGTTAAAGGGGGGCGCGCCGATCTGGTCGGATCCGTTGGGGATGAACGGGTTGCTTGAACGGAGTGCTCATGGGGCCAAACGCCCGTCCAGATGATTTTTCCCATCACGGTTCGGGACGGTTTGGTTCCTGTCAAACACCGTTCGTAGCGGAAACAAGCCCGGGGGCATGGTGCCCTGGGGTTCCTATTGGTCGATACAGGAGGCGGCATTGACGCAGGCGACCATGGCGCACGGCGCTCAGACGGACACGACGCCCTACGTCGAGGGCGTGATCAAGAAGTTCGTCCTCGCGGCGGTTTTCTGGGGTGTGATCGGTTTTCTCGCGGGCGATTTCATCGCTTGGGAATTGGCCTTCCCCGCTCTTAACCTTGATCTGGAGTGGACGACCTTTGGTCGTTTGCGTCCCCTTCACACCTCCGCGGTGATCTTCGCCTTTGGGGGCAACATTTTGCTGGGCACGTCCTTGTTCGTGGTCCAGCGCACCAGCCGGGCGAGCCTTTATGGTGGGGCCGTGCTGGGTAACATCGTTTTCTGGGGCTATCAGCTGTTCATCGTGATGGCGGCCTTGGGTTATGTCCTGGGCGTGACCCAGGGCCGGGAATACGCCGAGCCGGAGTGGTTCGTCGATCTGTACCTGACCGTCGTCTGGGTTCTGTATCTGGCGGTCTTCCTGGGTACGATCCTGAAGCGGAATGAGCCCCACATCTACGTGGCCAACTGGTTTTACTTGGCCTTCATCGTGACCATCGCCCTGCTGCACCTGGGCAACAACATGGCCGTTCCCGTCGCCCTGATGGGCGGTGACAGCTGGATCAAGAGCTACAGCTTCTTCTCCGGCGTGCAGGATGCCATGACCCAGTGGTGGTACGGCCACAACGCCGTGGGATTCTTCCTGACCGCGGGCTTCCTGGGCGTTATGTACTATTTCGTGCCCAAGCAGGCCAACCGTCCGGTCTATTCCTACCGCCTGTCCATCGTGCACTTCTGGGCGCTGATCTTCCTGTACATCTGGGCCGGTCCGCACCACCTGCATTACACCGCGTTGCCCGATTGGACCCAGACCCTTGGCATGGTGTTCTCCATCATGCTGTGGATGCCCTCCTGGGGTGGCATGATCAACGGCCTGATGACCCTGTCCGGTGCCTGGGACAAGCTGCGGACCGACCCGGTTCTGCGCTTCCTGGTGGTCTCCGTCGGCTTCTACGGCATGTCGACCTTCGAAGGTCCGATGATGTCCATCAAGGCGGTGAACTCCCTGTCCCACTACACGGACTGGACCGTCGGCCACGTGCACTCCGGTGCCCTGGGCTGGGTGGCTTTCGTTTCCTTTGGAGCCCTGTACTACATGGTTCCGGCCCTGTGGAAGCGTCGCTCCCTGTACTCCCTGAAGCTGGTGTCCCTGCACTTCTGGATCGCCACCATCGGTATCGTGCTCTACATCACTTCCATGTGGGTGTCGGGTATCATGCAGGGGCTGATGTGGCGCGCCTATGACGAGTTGGGCTTCCTTCAGTACTCCTTCATCGAATCCGTTGAAGCCATGCACCCCTACTACATCATCCGTGCCACGGGCGGCGTGCTGTTCGTCCTGGGTGCCTTGGTGATGGTGTACAACTTCTATCGCACCATTAAGGGCGATGTCCGCGAGGACTCTCCCCAGGCGGCCTATCTGGGCTCCGCCGCCGGCGCGCAGCAGTAATCGGGGGGCGTGAAAAATGAGCATTATCAAGCATCACGCGAAGATTGAAACCAATGCCCTGTTGCTGGTGTTGGGGATCTTCGTCACGGTGATCATCGGCGGCCTCGTCGAGATCGTTCCGTTGTTCACCATCAAGAACACCATCGAGAAGGTGGAGGGCGTGCGTCCCTATACCCCCCTCGAACTCGCGGGTCGGAATATCTACATCCGCGAGGGGTGTTACAACTGCCACAGCCAGATGGTTCGGCCCTTCCGCGACGAGTTGGAGCGCTATGGCCACTACTCCCTGGCGGCGGAAAGCATGTACGACCACCCCTTCCAGTGGAGCTCCAAGCGGACGGGGCCCGATCTGGCGCGGGTGGGTGGCAAGTACTCCAACGAATGGCACCGCCGTCACCTGGTCAATCCGCGTGACGTCGTTCCCGAATCGATCATGCCCGGATATCCCCACCTGATGAAGAAAGAGCTCACCTTCAATGACGCCGCGGCGCACATGAAGACGCTCGAACTGGTGGGTGTCCCCTACAGCGGGATCGAAGGCGCGCTGGAGAATGCCTCGGCCGATTTCGAGGCCCAGGCAACTCCCGACGCCGACCAAGAAGCGCTTCTGACCCGCTATCCCAAGGCGGTCGTGGGCGACTTCGATGGCCAGCCCGACAAGATCACCGAAATGGATGCCCTGGTCGCCTATCTTCAGGTCCTGGGCACCATGGTGGACTTCACGGCCTTCGATCCGGCCGCGGCCAACGCGATCCGCTGATCTTAACCCTCTGATATCGAAAAGAAGCATCGGTCATGGAATTTCTCGCGGACGTTTCGCATTTCCTGCGCCAGTTCTGGGGCCTGTGGCTGATGCTGATTTTCGGAGGGATCGTTCTTTGGGCTTTCTGGCCCAAGAACAAGGATCGATTCGAGAAATATGGTGAGATCCCCTTGCGGGACGACCAAGACGAGGAGCGATAAGATGGCGGGCACTCCTAGAAAGGACGCCGTCTCCGGCCAATCGACGACTGGCCACATGTGGGATGGAATCGAAGAACTGAATACCCCCCTGCCGGGTTGGTGGGTCTGGGTTTTCTATGCGTGCATTATCTGGTCGATTGGGTACATGGTGGTCTATCCGGCCATTCCCCTGGGCGGCGGGTTTACCCAAGGCATGTTCGGGTGGCACAGCCGCACCGAGATCGCCAAGGAGATGGACATCGCCTACCAGACCTTCCACGCGGACAAGGTCGAGCAGATCAATAAGATGGACGTGTCGGCGATCCTGGCCGACGACACCCTGCGGACCTACGCCTACCATGCGGGCGAAGTGATCTTTAAGGAAAACTGCGCTCCCTGCCACCAGTCCGGTGGCGCGGGCACCAATGGATATCCGACCCTGGCCGACGACGAATGGCTGTGGGGCGGTGACGCCGACTCCATTTATACCACGGTCCAATACGGCATTCGCGACAGCGTGAACTATGACGATACCCGCTTCAACGAGATGCCGGCCTTCGACTCTCTGTCGGACGAGGAACTGAATACCCTGGCCGATTACATTGTTTCCGTTTCCCAGGGTGGTCCCACCACGGGAGCGGGCGCGACCCTCTTCGCCGACAATTGCGCCGTCTGCCATGCCTCCACGAGCGAAGGTCCGGTTCCCGATGGGAATCAGGCCATGGGAGCTCCGACCCTGAACAACCAGATCTGGTTGTATAGTGGTCTGCATCGCTCCATGGGCGATAAGGAGGCCATCCTGTCTCAGATGAGGGCTCCCATGCACGGCGTGATGCCCGGCTGGTCTGGCCGTCTGAAGGATAGCGACATTAAGGCCGCGACGGTCTACGTCCACAGCCTGGGTGGCGGTCAGTAAGACCGTCTCTTTCCAAGCAAGACCCAATTGCGCCCGGCTTCGGAAGAAGCCGGGTGTTTTTTTATGCCGAGTCCCGCGGTCTTGGTCCGAATGCGCAAGGGGGTGCCGCGCCGTATGGCGCGTAAAGCCCGCGTGGTGTTTGAACGCGATACAAGGTGCATGGGTTTGGACTGATATACCTTGGTATAAAAGAGTGCTCGGGATGCGATTCCGCCAACAAAAAGGCCACCGAAGGGTAGTTCCGGTGGCCAGAGGACTGTTCGAGAGGGAGCTTCGTTGGCCGGAATGCGGTCCCCGGGGAGACAGTCCGATCAGGGGAAATCCACGCGGTCCCAGAGGCCGGTTTCCCAGGCATCCCGGCTCATCGGGCCATGGTTGGCGGCTTGGCGCAGCAGTTCCTTGGGAATCCGGATTTTCCGGTCATCCTCGACGGTGAGCGTGACGGTCTCTCCGTCCCCCTGGAAGGCTCGGATGGTATTGGATGGACCAACGGACAACAGTCCCATGTCTTGACCCTTTCTTTCCTTGCCCGATCGACCGGACCTTCATGGTCCAGCTTCGATCTCCAGAAGAAAGCTTAAGCAAGTAGGGACTGTTTTAGTGTGACAAACTGACGACTCTTCCTCGGGTTCGATGGTGAGTGGGAAATTTCCGCGGTTGACCCACGATACCGTGCACGCGCTCTCCGGTCCGGCTAAGGTGCCTCAATTTTGGATGCACGAGGGGATGGGCGTATGGAGGGGACGACGATGGACCGGACCGAGGCCAGGGAATGGAGCGGTCTTGTGTTCACTGGAACCGCGCGGGATTACTTTGGCATCTGGATCGTGAATCTTCTATTGGGCATACTGACCTTTGGTATTTGGTCGGCCTGGGCCAAGGTTCGGCGGTTGCGGTATTTTCACGGTCATACCCATGTTCTGAACAGTAGTCTGGACTACTTGGCTTCTCCCTGGGTGATCCTGAAGGGGCGCCTTTTGGTGGTCGCGGTTCTCATTGTTATCAGCGTGGTGCAGCACTTTTTCCCCCTTGTCGCGCCGGTCGTCGCGCTCTTCTACATGGGTGTCTTGCCTTGGATCATTTGTCGGTCGCTGCGATTCAACGCGCGGAATATCGTCTGGCGCAATGTGCGATTCGATTTTCGAGGGACCTGGTGGCAGGCCTTCAAGGCCATGATTCTCTTCCCCTTGCTGTCGGTGATCAGCCTATTCACCCTGGTCCCGGTGGGAGCCCGGGTGATGGCGCGATTCTGGACGGATAACCATACCTTGGGCACGGCCGCATTCCGCACGGATACCAGGGTCTCGGCCTTTTACGCGGCCGCGGGGTGGAGTGTGCTGGCATTCTTGGCCGTGGGTGCGCTTTGGGGGCCGGTCCTCTGGTTTGGCTGGGATGCCGCCACGGACCAAAGGCATTTGGGTGTCTTCTCACCCCTCGTTCCCTTCCTCGTTTTCCTTGGCCTCATGCCGCCGGGATTGGTCGCGGGGAGCCTGTTCCAAGGCTTGGTCCGGAATATCATGGTCAACGGCTTGACTTTAGAAGGGGGGCACCGCTTCCGCTCCTCCCTGAACCCGGGCCGCTATACGTGGATCATCTTCAGCAACGGGATCCTGACCCTGTGCAGCTTGGGGTTGGCGCATCCCTGGGCGGCGGTTCGCCTCTGGCGGTATTCCACGGAAACCTTATCCGTTTCGCCGGGCGAGGATCCGGAAGCCTTCGTGGACAGCCAGGTCGAGGCAGGAGGGGCCTTCGGGTCCGAGTTCACCGCCCTGGATGCCTTGGACTTAGGTCTATAGAATTGGAAGCCTTGGGAATTCAGGCCTTTCCCGGCGGCATACTTTTTGGGGAACCGTTTGGAATGAGCCAAGCCATACAGGGAACACTCATGGATCCCGGAAGCGCCCGGGGTGTTCCGGCGCGCCTGTCCGAGGCTTGGGGACGGTTGCGCCTGACTTGGGAGGGGGG